>JAKPSI010000060.1 GCA_029555415.1 Bacteroidota bacterium
TAAAAATTTTCAATGCGCCAACTTTACTGAAATCTGTGCGCATCACTTCGTCGTAATTGTTGTTAGACGTACCCATGAAAAAAGTATAGTTTGCCAGCGATGTCTGTGCCGCAATCTGGTATTTCTGTTCGAGCAATTCCTGTGTTAAAGCGGATGGATTGGTATTCGGCTGTTCCATAAAAGACGTAACACCACCGGCAACGGCTGCTTTACTTTCTGTGTAAATATTTGCTTTGTGCGTTAAACCCGGTTCGCGGAAATGCACCTGGTCATCGATCACACCAGGAAGCAGGTGTTTGCCTTCTCCGTTGATCTCTGTAACGCCGGGGGCTGTGCTGATCTGCGGAGCGACCTTTTCAATGCGACCACCGGAGATCAGTACATCCGCTGTCTGAATAAGGTCTTCGTTTACGACCTGTATCGATTTAATCAGATATTTTTGCATATTTTGTTACCGGAAATTAACCGCGCGCATGCAATTTAAACAAACTGTCCTAAGACTAACCCTGATTCTTTTACCTGTAACGGGCTTAAGCCAGTCGGCTTTTCTGGCCCAGGGGGATAAGCAAAAGATACTCGCGGAAAGGTGGGAGATCCTGGCAAGGACGGACTCCGCTTTCAATTTTTCCAAGACCGGTCCCCTGAACCGAGCTGACCTGGTGTTCGCGGCTAAGCGGTATGTCAGCACGCATCCGCTTCAGCATGCATCCGACAAGTACAACTATCAGAGTCTTTTACTGAATAACCTGGAATACCTCACCGCGGCAGAACGTGCCACGTTGGTAAGCCGCAAACCCATCGGCAAGAATTTCTATACCACACCTGCTTCGTTGTTTGAGGTGCATGTGAAGGATTTCGATCTTTCCATCAATCCTGTTATTCAATATGTATTGTCGAAAGAAAAAGGCAGTGATGAGAAATTATTTCTCAATACACGCGGACTCGCTTTACGCGGACAGATCTCCAATAAGATCGGATTCGCGGCGTATGTGACCGATAATCAGGAGCGGGACGCATCTTATGTGCGCGACTGGACGAATGTCCGCAAAGCCGTGCCGGGTGTAGGCTTCTACAAGCAGTTCAAAGGGAACGGATATGATTATTTCGATGCGAGAGGTTATATCACTTTCTCGGCCGCGAAGTATATCCATATGGCATTCGGGTATGACAAGAATACCATCGGCAACGGTTACCGCAGTATGTTTCTGGGCGAGAGCGGGGCACCCGCCTTGTTCTTCAAGATCAATACCCGCATCTGGAAATTCAATTACCAGAATCTTTTCATGGAATTGCAGAGCGCGCATATCCCCGGGGGTGATAAACTGGTGCCGAAGAAATACGCGGCCATGCACCACCTGGATGTGGCATTCACCAAATGGCTGAATGTAGGATTGTTCGAGGGCGTTATCTTCGGAAGGAAGGATCATTTCGATTTCGGATATCTGAATCCTGTCATTTTCTATCGTTCGATCGAACAGCAGAATGGTAGTTTCGACAACTCCGTTGTCGGACTGGATGCGAAAGCCAACCTGCCGCATGGGGTACAGTTGTACGGACAGCTGATGCTGGATGAATTCCTGTTATCAGAGATCAAGAAGAACCGGGGCTGGTGGGCCAATAAATGGGGTATACAACTCGGTGCGAAATACATCGATGCATTCGGCATTAAGAACCTGGACCTGCAGGTGGAGCATAACCGCGTGCGTCCGTTCACCTATTCTCACCGTGATTCCGTAGCTAACTATACACACTATAATCAACCCCTGGCACACCCGCTGGGCGCGAATTTCAAGGAATTCATCGGTGTAGCCCGCTATCAGCCGGTTCCGCAATGGATGGCCGTTGCGAAGCTTATATTTTATCAGCAGGGGCGTGACAGCAGCGCGCGTAATTTCGGCAGCAATATCTTATTACCGAATGAACCGCCTTACCGGGTGGGGGATTTCGGATACAATATCGGCAGCGGGCAACAAACGAATGTGATGTCCGCGTCGTTCCTGCTCTCTTATGAATGGAAGCAGAATTTCTTCCTCGAATTGCAGGCACTGTACAGAAAGCAGGATGTGAAGACCGCACCGGTCAGTTCCGCTTCTTCCACCGTATTGTCATTCGGGGTAAGATGGAATATGCACAGAAGGGATTTTGATTACTGATCCCGTTCCCTCATCAATGTAATGCTGTTAACCTTCCAGATGGATGGTGAAGACGATCATGCGTGAGTGTATCTTATCGAAAACACTGGAGTAGATCAGGTTGGGGTCACGCGAGTGGATATTGCTCATGCCATTGCTGATCTTGATCTCGGGAGAGAAGATGAAAGTTTCAAAAAAGAAGTTGAAGCCGATACCGAATTCCGGGCCATAATCGTATTTCTTGATCTTTACCAGGTCCTCAGCGCGTTTAGCGCGTGCGTTACTGGCCATATCGATATCACCTTTCATGCCTGCCATCAGATAGACCCTGAAGTTGCCGATACGGTCACTCTGGAATTTCATCTGAATAGGGAAGGTCATGATCACGGATTCCACTTTCTTGGTCACGGTGGTGGCACCGTCCAGATCAGGGAATTTGGTATGGTAATAGATATTCCTTTCGATGAACATCAGCTGCGGGTTGAAACGCACCTGAAAGCGGTCGGAGATGCGGCCGGTAGCTGACAATCCGAGGGTGAAGCCTCCGGAGTTCACGGGTTCAGCTACATACACGCTGTCATCCGCCATGAAGCGGGGGTGGAGGTCGGTCTGGAAGCGCGCTTTGTTCACGCCCAGCGTGATACCGAAATAATAAGGCTTGCTGTCGTGATCGAACATGTTGATGTCCGCCCGTTGTGCTGAAACGGAGAGGTTAAAAAACAGGATCCCAGCCAGTATCCAGCGCCTCAAATTCAGTTCTGCTTTTTTTGTCCGGTGTAAATGCAACATATTCCTAAGCTTAGCGGTTTACAAACGGGATCGTTGTAACCCACTTTTTTTAATATATCCGTGAATGCCTCGCGGTCGGGGAATGCTTTGGCCGATTCGTTCAGGTAGCTGTAGGCTTCCATATTTTGTTTGAACAAGCGTGCCACCTGCGGGGCGAACAGGCCCATGTACAGGTTGTAGAATCCTTTGATCGCGGTGCGCTTTGGTTTTGAAAATTCGAGGATAACGATGCGGCCGCCGGGTTTCAGGACCCTGAGCATCTCAGCGAGTCCTTTTTCGAGGTTCTCGTAATTCCTCACCCCGAAGGCAACCATTACGGCATCAAACGTATTTTCCGCAAAATTTATTGTTTCAGAGTCCCCCTTCAGGAGCTCGATCTTATCCACAAGTCCTTCTTTTTCAATCTTTTTCCTCCCCAGCTCCAGCATTCCTTCTGAAATATCGATGCCGGTCACTTTTTCCGGGTTCAGGATCCGGGTGGCCATGATGGCCATGTCGGCGGTGCCGGTGGCTACATCCAGGATCTGGCGGGGGTTGTATTTTTTGAGACCCCGGATGGCTTTTTTGCGCCAGTTGATATCGGTCCGGGCGGACAGAAAGCGGTTCAGCGCGTCATATTTCGGAGCGATGCGGTCGAACATTTCGGCCACCTGTTCTTTCTTTCCTTTTTCAGATGCTGCAAAGGGCCTGATATGATCGTGCGGGAGCGGTGTTGACATGGGAGGGCAAAGTTAGGGCAGTACGGTCTTTTCACCCAAAAGGAAGGGAAGGAGTTAAAATCCGATGCATCCGTTTAACTTGCAGCCTATGGAAATCACGTCAGCGAAATATGTGATCAGCAGTGCCACTTATAAACAGTGTCCGGCACCTGACCGTCCTGAGTATGCCTTTATCGGCCGCAGTAATGTGGGCAAATCATCCCTGATCAATATGATCTGTAACCAGCGGGGGTTGGCCAAAACATCTTCCACGCCCGGAAAGACACAGCTGATCAATCATTTTGAAGTCGGCGGTAAATCGCAGACACGCTGGTTCCTTGTCGATCTGCCCGGATACGGGTATGCAACGGTTTCGCATAAGGCGCGGAACAACTGGTCGAATATCATTGAGTCCTATATCCGGAAAAGGGAGAACCTGGTTTGTTTGTTCGTGCTGATCGATAGCCGGCATGACCCGCAACAGATCGATCTGGATTTCATCAATCAGCTGGGTGAATGGCAGATCCCGTTCGTGCTTGTATTTACCAAAGCGGATAAAAATAAGCCGGCTGTGACGCCCCGGAATGTGAACGCTTTCCTGAGTGCATTGTCGGATCAGTGGGAAGTGCCGCCGCCTTATTTCGTTACTTCTGCAGTGGAAAAGACGGGTCGTAAAGAGATACTGGATTATATCAATGACCTGAATAAGGGTTTCCGCAAGCTCTAGTACACAGTGCGGGCCATTAGTTTGTTTCGGAATATTCACTTAATTTGTGCCCTATTAATGGCTTTATGAGACGCATCTTATCCGAAAAATTCCTTGTAGCGGTCCTGTTCGTACTGGTATTCATCACCTATTTCTTCGCGCAGCAGGCCACCCGCAATATGGAGAAAGCCTATACCGGTATGCAGGCCACGGCTTCTGCCAGTCTGGCCCGTCTCAATGGTCCGCTTGTTCCCTGATCTTTCACCCCCCATATTGATTTGTTATGCGTAAACTGATCTTATTCCTGTTCCTGACAGTGAGTGTGAGCACTTTTGCCCAACCCCGTTTCAAGGGAAGTGCAGCGAATGACACAACGGCAAAGCTGATCTCTTCAGATACGATGGCCATGCAATTGCAACATCAGCGCGACAGTATCGCACAGGAACTGGAACAGGCGAAGGAGCGGAATGAGCAGTCTGTACGGAATGGTCAGATGGCACTGGAATTACAGCGGGAGAATTCAGCGCGTAAGAAGCGAAGCGCTTTCCTCAATCTCGCGATCGGTGCGGGTTTTGCCGTACTGCTGGTATTGGGTTTATTGCGCATGCGCAGGAAAACCGACAATTCCTGATAACCCGATCCCTTAGTTCACCACTTTATTCGCGCAGCTGCTGCTGGCGAATGCTTCCGGTTTTGCTTTGAAAGCGAAACCCATCCCCAGGATATAACCCATGGCTTCGCGGAGCGCATCATTGCTTTTGAAAGAAGGATTGGTGTTGATGTCGGCATGTACTTCCATGTCCACATCATACTGCGTAAAGAGATGACAGAGCTGGTAGGCGATCTCGATACTTCTTGCCACTTCGGTGAGCATTCTTTCTTTGATGGTGAAGGTCTGGGTCGTTTTGTCATTCTGGATGAACATAAATCCACCCCGGCCTTCCCGGAGGAATACGATGACGGTGGCGAATTCCGTTTCGTGTCCTTTTACCTGTGAGTCGGTGCCGATGCAAACCTTGAGACGGAAGCCGTTTTCTATTTCACGTTGTATCGCGTTTTCCACGGCATCGATGATGGGTTGATCGATCAGGTCGCCATTGAATTTTCTCCAACGCATAAAAAAAGAGGTTTTCCTAAGTTATAGAAAAACCTCT
The DNA here is from genome assembly GCA_029555415.1 of Bacteroidota bacterium. GTDB lineage: Bacteria > Bacteroidota > Bacteroidia > Chitinophagales > Chitinophagaceae > JAKPSI01. The sequence goes on from JAKPSI010000060.1 coordinate 5,480, forward strand.
TCTAAACAAAAAGAGTACGGATTATTGTTCTGTTATCAGAACGGGAAAGTGTTTATTGGCGGATCAGTTTGTCGGTCCACACATCTGTGCCGTTGCTGAATTGTACCAGGTACATGCCATTCAGCAGGTTGGCGTTAATGATATTGTTTCCGGTGCTCAGCACGCCTTTGGCAAGCTGTTTACCGTTCAGGTCGATCAGTTTGTAGCTGTAGCTGCCCGGACTGGTTACGATGAAGCTGTTCGCGTTCACCAGGTTACCAGCGATGCGGGGTCTGGCCGCGTCTTTCGCTACAGGTATGTTCACGATATTGGAATAGTATTGTCTTCCGTTATCGAATGTCACGCTCAGGCGGTATGCGGTGCTGACATTGGCAGCAGGTGTATACAGGTAAGAACGTGCAGCGTTGGGAGAAGTGACAACGGTGCTGAACGTACGGCCATTGGTTGACATTTCAAGGGTTTGATTCACCACTTGTTCATCGGCATCAATGGTCCAGTCCAGTTTATGTTTGTCGCCTACCGCAGTACCACGCAGTTCCAGTGTACGCAGCGGAAGTGCTACGGGCAGCATGGCGGCCTGGATGGAATAAGAACCCAGACTCGCATAGTTGGGGGCATAAGCATTGCCTTTGCCTTCCACTCTTACATAATAGGTCCCTGCATTCAGGGTAGTATCCACGAAAAGATTCAGGGTGGTACCGGGGTTGTATACGTTCAGTTGTGTCTGCGCACTGTTGTACAGCGTCACTTGCATATCCAGGTCAGAACCGGAGTTGCTGGCACCAACGCTGAAAGGGATCGCGTTCATCTGGAAGCGGCCGATAGCGGGTACTGTGAATTTGAACATGTCACCATCGGTATTTTGTTCCACTACACCGTTAATGGTGAAAGCGTTGCTGCTGAAAGTTTTGTTGGTGGCTGCGGCAAAAGTGTTGGCATAGTCATCAGTACGGAATCCGAATCCGTTGAAAGAAGTGATGACAGACAGGTCACTTTGGGTATTTGCGCAACCGAATGGGTTTGGTCCGATATTCCAGAGCGTCATGTTCTGATAATATCCAACACCCATGATGGGGGCCCAACCGATCTCTCCGGTACCAGTACCGGGATTGTATTCAGCGGTCTTCACGCAGCTGGCGTTATAAACGGACTGGTGATAAAGACCAAGGGTATGGCCGGCTTCGTGAGAAGCGGCTTCAGCGATATTCTTGGTATTGTAACTCAGCAATGCGGAGAACACGAAGGCGGGTGTGTCATCTCCCCAGGTGAAGGAGCCAACGAAGGATACACCACCTGCGGAACCATACCAGCTGGAAGAAACGGTCAGGATCACGCGGGTACGTTGCGCGATCGGGGCAGCCAGGTACTTGGCAGAGTCCGTAGTTACATTCAGGTTGAACGGGCGGTAATCTTCCGCAACACGGTTGAAGATCTCATTGATCTGGACGTCGGTCAGACCAGAGCCTCCGCAATAGATCGGACCGGAAGTATTCCAGCTGGTACCATTTACAGTGTGACCATCAAAGTCGAGGAAGATCGTTGCTGCGGCAGAAGGGTAGCTGCTGAGCTTCGGCACCTGAGCGTTTGTGATCATGGCGCTGATCATAGCCAGGGCCAGGAATACGGATTTAAGATTGGTTTTCATAACAAGGCGGATTTAGGACAGTTTTCAATAGGTACAGGAACGGATAAAAACGGGACAGATACAGGATACTAAAAATTCACGGACAAGGTCTATTCATTGACTAATTCAAGGGTTTGTTTTTTAACGAGGAGCAACTGATTGCCTTTGGACTGGATCTCATAGAGATCGCCGTTCTGCAAACTGATGATCCTTCCTTTATAAGAAATGATACCATCGGCGCTGGTGATCCTGGAGAGGGTGAGGTTGGCCCCGTTGAAATTGGTGGAGCGGATCACGACACTCTGGATCGCGTTATCGTACTTGCTGGCTGTGGAGACCACCTGGCCTTCAAAGCGGAAGGTTGCATCGGATGCGAGGTTCAGGCTGACGTTCGCGCCCACCGGGCTGCTGAACAGGGCCACAAGGTTGTTCACGTTGGCCGTCATTTGCTCCGGCATGGCGCTGAACAGCTTAGGCTTGTTATAGTCAGGCTGGTTGATCGGTAATGTCTGGTGCTGTGCGGCAGCAAACATACAGGAAAGCGTAAGGGATACGCCCATTACAGCGGTACGAAGGTTTTTCATAAACATTAATTTTTATTCAATAGGATTCAGATCAGCTACCCGGTAGGGGGTGCAGTTTTCAGGGGGGGTACGGTGATACAAAGTTTTGCAAAATCTTTTTCAGCATCCAAGTTTTGACCCGAATAAAATGTCAAATCGGGTGATAGTACGCCGGTAATTGTCGTAAAATCACGTGCAGTAAGAGTTTTTCAATACTGGTTTGTCGTCAGTAATACCAACGTGCAGGCCTCTGCGACATCGATGTTTTTACTGCGTGCGAGATCCGCAAGAGTATCATTCTCGGCTCCGGGGTTGAAAATGATGCGGCGGGGAGATAAAGAGAGGATATAATCGTAGTAAGCGGTCTGGTGTTCAGCACTGAGGTACATCGTAACGGTATCAATATCCTTTTCTGGTAATTGTTCAGTGCCGATCTGTACATCGGCTACCACAGCGGCTTTGCGGCCAATGGCAACAACAGGGTGGCCCGCGTTCCGCAATCTTTTGATCGCGAGATTGCTGTAGCGGGATGGGTTTTCAGATGCCCCCAGTACCAGTGTTTTCTTCAGTGCCATATATAATATTACAACGAACCCGTGAAATGGTTCATACCATTGATCATTTCAGATGCATGAAATCCTTGGTGCGGATGAGCTGCCATTCGCGGTAGCAGATGCTGATATACCAGATCGCCAGTAAGGGGGTAAGGATCAGCAGCCCGATCAGATAAGTGAAAATAAGATCGCCCGCCATGATCGTGTCAAAGTATACAAGCACAGCCGATACAATGAGGATGAGTACTGTGATCAGATAGGCTTTCCGGTCGGAGACCTTCCATTGGCCTTTGGTCCAGACCGCATTGATCAGGCAACTCAGTAATTGCCATCCGCCCACCAGCAAATAAGCCCAGATCACATTAAAATTATTGAACCCTTTGAGGATGGCAAATACGGTGCACAAACCGGTCAGGATGCACTGAATGATGAAGTCCGCGTGTTTCCAGGTCCTCATTGAGCTGTGTTTATTTGAAGAATTTCATCATCGTACCCATGAACCAGTTCTCTTCGGCTTTGATGAGTACATCCAGCGACTTATCAGCCTGACGGCCCAGCTTCTTGATGCCGGCCACGGTATCGATAAAGGTCTTTACGTGCTTATCACGTTTATCCCCTTCCACATTTTCCAGCTTGTCGAGCAGTTGCAGCATCGGCTCGAGTTCCCGCTTTTTTCTTTCCTTCACGATCTGCTTCACCACTTTCCAGATATCCTTTTCCGCAGTGAAGAACTCTTTTCTTTCTCCGGGAATGAGCACCCGCTCCACCAGTCCCCAGTTGATCAGCTCCCGGATGTTCATGTTGGTGTTACCGCGACTGATATCGAGTTCTTCCATGATGTCATCCTGGGTCAGCGGATCAGGACTGGTCAGCAGCAACGCGTGGATCTGCGCCATTGTACGGTTGATGCCCCAATGGGTACCGAAGGCACCCCAGCTGCTGATGAATTGTTGTCTGGCTTCAATGAGTTTCATGGATCAAAGGTAGTCCATCTTTCGAAACTTCAAAATTTATTGAAAGTTTGGATCTGGCCGGACCGTTCATCCTCCTGTATGCCGCATTTTGGACCGAAACCCTAACTTTCAGGTATGAAAAAGATCCTGCTGCCCATCCTGCTGTTGTGGTTGTCCCTTACTGCATTTACACAGTCCCAACCCGGAGCGCCTTTCCGTTTTGCATTCATCAGTGATACCCATATCGGTTCTCCGGATGGGAGAGCGGAGGAGGACCTGCGTCGTACGGTGGCGGATATCAACGGTCAGACCGGCATCGCCTTCGTGGTCATCACCGGTGATATCACGGAACTGGGGACCAATGAAGAACTGAAACGCGCGAAACAGATACTCGATAGTCTGCATATACCTTATTATATCATCCCCGGTAATCATGATACGGGCTGGAGTGAAAGCGGCGGACAAATGTTCAGCACCGTTTTCGGAGATAATAAATTCAGCTTTGAATACAACGGGATCTTTATGCTGGGTTGCGCCTCCGGTCCATATGTGCGCATGAGCGACGGACACGTACCGCGCAGCGCGCTCAACTGGATGGACAGTGAACTGAAAAAAGTAAAACCAGACCAGCCTGTCATTTTCTTCAATCATTATCCGATCGACAATAGTCTGGATAATTGGTACGAGATCACCGAACGTTTACATGCGTACCATACGCTTGCCATACTCTGTGGTCATGGACATGCCAACCGTTCCATGAACTTTGAAGGGATCCCCGGTGTGATGGGCAGGTCGAACTTGCGCGCCAAAGCAGAAGCAGGTGGATATAATCTGGTGGATGTTCATCCTGATACGATCCTTTTCACGGAACGCAATCCACTGAAGACAACAGAAAAGCAATGGACCTCCGTGCTCATCCCGAAAGAACAGCGTGATATGATGGGCAGATGGGTGCGGCCGGACTATAGCATCAATGATTACTTCCCGGCTGTGAAAGCCCTATGGCAGTATGCAGCTGCCGCGAATGTCATTTCCACTCCAGCGTTACAGCAAGGACTGGTAATGTTCGGGGATCAGGACGGACTGATCCAGGCACTGACCTTCCGGGAAGGGATAAAAAGATGGAGTTTCCGTACCGGGGGTGCCATTTATTCTTCCCCGGCCATTTACAGGAATACGGTCGTGATGGGTTCCTGCGACGGGAATGTGTACGCACTGGATGTACAAACGGGGTCATTGAAATGGAAATTCGAATCAGGCACGGCCATCATGGGTTCGCCACTGATCAGTCATGATACGGTATTCATTGGTGGTTCCGGGCATAGCTTTTATGCGTTGAGTGCGACGGATGGCCACAAGATCTGGTCGCTCGACAGTCTGCAGGGACCGGTAGTGTGCACACCTTTATATCAGGACGGTACATTGTACTTCGGCGCGTGGGACCGGAATCTGTATGCAGTATCGACAAGAACGGGTTCGCTGAAATGGAAATGGAACAACGGGTCCTCCATCCGGAATTTCTCGCCGGCCGCCTGCACACCTGTGTACAAGGACGGGATCGTGTATGTGGTGGCGCCGGACCGTTACATTACCGCGATCGATGCGGTTACCGGGCAAACGATCTGGCGGAACAACGACGCGACGGTACGTGAGTCGGTGGGGATATCCCATGACGGACAATGGATCTTCGGAAAAACCATGCAGGATAGCATCGTAGCGTATGCGCCTTCGCGTGAGAAACAGCAAATGGCCTGGGGTGTCAACTGCAAATTCGGATACGAGCATACACCCTGCATCATGGTGGAGAAGGACGGTGTACTCTATTTCGGAACAAAAAATGGTGTCGTGTATGCAGTGTCCGTGCAGCAGCGGAAAGTGCTATGGGCGCATAAGATCGATAATTCGATGGTGAATACGGTAAGGGTGCTGGATGATAAGAAGGTCATCGTGTCAACGATGGACGGGAAAGTGACAATTCTTGAAATGAAGGCGGGGTGAGCGTTTCAGAGATCAGTCAGGATGCGTCCTGATCTTCATTCACTGGATCAGGGTCGGTCATTCTGATCACGATTCCGTGAAGGACCGATGCAATGACCAGGCCGCAACCGCCATACGTGAATATGGGAAGATGTTTGCCATCCAGGAACCACATCGCAGCGCTGAAAGCCAGGAAACAAAGTCCTGTGATCAGCAGTCCGACGGTCCAGGAATATCCTCCCCAGTCTTTTTCCTGCATGCGTTTGAATTTTTAGGTAAGGTAGTTTTGAAATTACAACGGAAATGGACACCTTCCGTTTTTATAGGGGAAATAAGTTGATACACTTAACATCTGATCCGGATGCCCGCATATCCGTTCCGCTTGCAAGCATAACGTATATGCATAAAAAAAAGCTGCCTGAGGGGCAGCTTTTAAAGCAGTTTTATTTCATCAGAGCAACATGGAAATAGGGTTCTCCAGGTATTTCTTGAAAGTTTGCAGGAACGCGGCACCACCAGCGCCATCCACACTGCGGTGATCGCAGCTGAGGGTCACTTTCATGACATTGCTCACGCCGAATCCATCACCTTTTCTTACCACCACTTCCTTGATCCGGCCTACGGCCATGATGCAGCTGTCGGGCGGGTTGATGATGGCGGTGAACTCTTCGATATCCATCATGCCCAGATTGGAAATGGTGAATGTATTGCCGGTGAATTCATTCGGCTGGAGTTTCTTATTACGTGCTTTGCCGGACAATTCTTTGCTCTCGGCAGCGATCTGCGGTAATGTTTTCTGATCGGCGAAACGAACAACGGGAACGATCAGGCCATCCTCGATCGCCACAGCGATGCCGATATGTACATGCGAGTAGCGGCGGATCTTATCGCCCATCCAGGATGCATTCACGTTCGGATGCTGGCGCAGCGCGAGAGCAGCGGCTTTCACCACGAAATCATTGAAGCTGATCTTCACTGGACTGAGTTCATTCAGTTGTGCACGTGCGGCCATGGCGTTATCCATCGTGATCTCCATCGTGAGATAGAAATGCGGCGCGCTGAATTTGCTTTCACCCAGGCGCTTCGCGATCACGTTGCGCATTTGTGAATTCGGGATGTCCGTATAACCTTCCTGTCCGTTCACAACAGCCACAACCGGTGCGGCAGATGTTGCGGGAGCTGCTGCAGTTTTTGCTGCAGGGCTGGCAGGAGAATAATTGTCGATATCTGATTTGGTGATCCTTCCGTTATCACCGGTACCGGGTACGCTGTTCAGGTCGATGCCTTTTTCAGCAGCCAGTTTGCGGGCGAGCGGGGAAGCTTTGATGCGGCCATCACCATTCAGGGATGCGGCGGGAGCTGCAGCCGATGTTGTTGTTGCGGCAGCAGCGGGGGCTGTTGCAGCAGGTGCGGAAGCAGGAGCAGTTGCGGCTGTAGCAGGAGCGCCACCACCTTTCACGGCGGCAACGATCGCGTCCACATCCACTTTGCCTTTTTCACCAATGATGCAGAGCAGCGCATTCACCAGCACTTTCTCGCCGGGTTGTCCGCCCTGGTACAACAACGTACCATTCTTATAACTTTCGAGTTCCATCGTGGCTTTATCGGTTTCGATCTCAGCCAGAACTTCACCTTTCTTAACGGTCTCGCCTACCTGCTTATGCCAGCTGGCGATGACACCTACTTCCATGGTGTCGCTCAAACGGGGCATCAGGACCACTTCATCCATTTTGGAAACATCCAGTCCTGAAGCTGCAGGTGCGGCAGCAGGTGCAGGAGTTGCAGCGGGAGCGGGTGCCGCGGCAGGGGCCGGAGCTGAGCTTCCACTGATGAGGGAGGAAATATCTTCACCGGGGTTACCGATGATCGCGAGCAGGTCGTTCACCTGCAGTTTACCACCTTTAGCGCTGCCAATATGCAGGAGCGTACCATCCTTGTAACTTTCCAGTTCCATGGTGGCTTTGTCGGTTTCCACCTCAGCCAGCAGGTCGCCTTTTTTTACGTTATCACCCACATTTTTATGCCACGCTGCGATCACACCTTCCGTCATCGTATCGCTCAGGCGGGGCATTAATATCACTTCAGCCATATGCCGTTTAATTTTGGCCGAAATTAAGGTAAAATGATGAATAGGAACATCAGTAGTCAAGTTCCAGCCGGAGGCGCTCTTTCAGCTCCCTAACCATGGGGTATTGTTCGGCCAGTTGCTGGTATTGGTCGCGGACAGAAAGGGTAGGTTCGAATTTTACCGCGTTTTCAGTTCTTTCTTCAATTATGACCGTATACTGCAGCGTTTTATTCTTCAGTTCCCGCTGCAGGAAAAGGATGAGTTTATTCCGCTCCTTTTCAATGAATTTCTGTTCCAGATTATTGGCACTGATCACGGAGAAAGCATTGGGCTCGTCAATTCGCAGGGTAGCCAGTTCAAAGCTTTGTGCAGCGGGGTTTTTGCCTTCCTTCAGTACAACGATATACTGACGCCAGACCGCTTCCAGCACTTCCTGGGTCAGCGGAAGACTCACTACTTCATCTCCTGCATTGCCATTTGATTTGAATTGCTGACGGATCTGACTCAGTCCCCCCAGTTTTCCTGTCTTCAGTGGTTTGGGAGCAGGAACTTCCGTTGTTTTTTCCGGTGCCGGTAGCGGCGCGGAGGTGCTGACCTTCTGTTCAGGGGCTGTTTCCACGTATACCTTGGCGCCGGCGGACTTCTTTTCGGTCCTGACCGGTTCTCCTACTGGTCTGAGTTGGCGGAACGGGAGGGCTTTTACGCTGTCACTGAGTTTTTTTTTTGAGAGGCCTTCGCCTGAAACCGTGAGCTGGAGTGCTTGTTGAAGATAACAAAGCCGGATGATGGCCATCTCCACATGCAGGCGTTTGTTGCGGGCCGCTTTGTAACCGATCTCCGCATCATTGAGAATATTGAGTGCGCTGATCAGCAAGGCAGGTGAGGTCTTGCGTGCAGTTTCGAGATATTTATCCCGGAAACTCTCCACTACTTCCAGCAATACGGCCGCTTTTTCGTTGGCACATACCAGCAGGTTGCGGATGAATTCCGCGAAGCCATTGATGACCTGGTCGCCTTCAAAACCTTTGCGGTTGATCTCATCGAACAATAACAAAGCGGAGGAAAGGTCCTGTTGCTGCATGTTTTCCAGCAGGCGGAAATAATAATCCGCATCCAGGATATTCAGATGTTCAAGTGTAGTGGTATAATTCAGTTCACCATTGGTGAAGCTGACGATCTTGTCCAGGATGCTGAGCGAATCGCGCATACAGCCTTCGCTCTTTTGTGCGATGACCTGCAGCGAAGCGGTATCGGCCTTGATCTCTTCTTTGTCGCAGATCTCCTGCAGGTGATCCACGGTATCCTGTAAGGTGATGCGTTTGAAATCGAAGATCTGACAACGACTGAGGATCGTAGGCAGGATCTTGTGTTTCTCCGTTGTTGCTAAGATGAAGATCGCATAGGAGGGTGGTTCCTCCAGTGTTTTCAGGAACGCGTTGAACGCCGATGAGCTGAGCATGTGTACCTCGTCGATCACATACACTTTGTATTTACCGGTCTGGGGAATGAAGCGTACCTGGTCCACCAGTTCACGGATATTATCGACCGAGTTATTGGATGCGGCATCGAGTTCGAAATAATTCATCGATGCGCCGTCATTGAATGAAGTGCAGCTGCTGCAGGTATTGCAGGCTTCTCCGGTGGATGTCGGCTTTTCGCAGTTGATCGTTTTGGCGAGGATACGCGCGCAGGTGGTCTTGCCAACACCGCGTGGACCGCAGAAAAGGAACGCGTGTGCCAGCTGGTTATGCAGGATGGCATTGCGCAGGGTGGTGGTGATGTGGGCTTGTCCCACGACCGTATCAAAGGTCTGGGGTCTGTATTTACGCGCCGAAACGATGAATTTATCCATACCGTCTGCAAGATAAGAAACCGGGACAAGCAGCCCCGGAATGGATCGCTGTTGTTGATAACTATTTTACTTCAGGATCGGGTGGGGTTTATAAGGTTTCGTGGCATCGAAGGGAAAGCGATACGTGGTGAGTATCCTGCTCCGGAAAGTGCCGAGTGATTCCGCGACATTGACCATTTTCGGATTGAATTCACCGATCCACTGCATTTCATATTTATCGTAAAGCGGTTTGGGCTGGATCACTTTGGCGCCTTCCATGATCATATAACTGTCCACCCCTTTTCCCTGCCATTCAGGTACAACTCCGAAAATGATGCCCACGAATTTGTCGCATTTGCGGGTACGTTTGACCCACAGGAATTTGAGTTTGTGCCAGAGGCTGAACTGTCCGTTCAGGTGTTTGAACCATTGGTTGAGGTCAGGGATGTTCAGCCAGATGCCCACTGGCTCATCTTTATAATACACGAACCAGCTGATCTTCTCATCCATGACGGGTTTCATGGACTTGAACATTTTCAGGACGATCTTTTCATCCATTTGTTTCAGTCCGCCATGGCCCGCCCAGGCCCGGTTATAAACGATCGTAAAATCTTTCGCGAATTTTTCCAATTGGTTCAGGCGGATATGTCTGGCTGAGAAATTGGGATCAGCGGCACACAGCGCATGGCGCTCATAGAATTTGTCCTGGACCTTATCCGCGGTATTGAGACCGAAGCAGATCTGGTTGAAGAAATTGCGGAAGCCGTATTTTTCGAAAAGCTCCACGTAATACGGCGGATTGAAATTCATGCAGTACAGCGGCGGGATATCATGGCCTTTCACGACCAGCCCCCACCAGCGGTCGCGTTCTCCGAAATTGATAGGGCCGTCCATGGCGGTCATGCCCTGTTGCAATAACCAGTGTTTGGATACATCAAAAAGCATATCAGCCGCGCGCTGATCGTTGATACATTCGAAGAAGCCTACACCACCGATGGGACCTTCATCGCCCATGTTCTTATACTTCTTGTTGACGAAAGCCGCGATGCGTCCGCAAAGTTTGCCATCCTCATCGGTCAGTAACCATCTTTTGATGTCGCCGCTGCGGAATGCCTTATTTTTTTTGGGGTCAAAGACTTCATTCACGTCCTTGTCAAGCGGACGGATATACGCCGGATTATTCCGGTTGAGTTCGATATTCACGCGGATGAAATCGGCCGCATCCTTTTTGTTCAGTACTTCTTTGAGCTGCATGGGAGGTTGGAAATATGGCGATAAAGATAAGAACAAGCTGTAAGCTGTGAGCTATGAGCTGCAAGAGGGTTCTGAGAGACAGCTTCTTAGCATGAAAATATGTAATCAGAATGGCTGCCGGTTGCTGGCTGCTGGCCGCTGGTAGAAGTGATAGATGGCAGTCCGTTTAACTGTATACGCTTAGAACGGACTAAAGACTAATGACTTAGAACTACATACTCCGCTCAAGCGCCTGATTTTCACCAGTTTTCCCCACTCCCGCAAACCGGCCAGAATTCTTGATTTTTCATTTCAGATATCCCCCTGAGCCCCTTACCTTTGCGGCCTGAAACAAACCCCTTTTGTATATGGCTAATGTTGGTAAAGTAAAACAGGTCATCGGTGCCGTTGTTGACGTGCAGTTCGATGGCAAACTTCCCGAGATCTATAACTCCCTGGAACTGAAAAGACAAAACGGTGATGTACTCGTGCTTGAGGTGCAGCAGCACCTGGGTGAGGACAGTGTCCGTACCATTGCGATGGACGGTACCGAAGGTCTGGTCAGGGGTATGGAAGTGGTGGATACAGGTATTGCGATCGCGATGCCCGTTGGTGAAGATATCAAAGGCCGTTTGTTCAATGTAACAGGTGATGCGATCGATGGTCTGCCCCAGGTGAGCAAGGCTGGTGGTCGTCCCATCCACGCAAAACCCCCTGCCTTCGAGAATCTGAGTACAGCTACAGAGGTACTGTTCACGGGTATCAAGGTAATTGACCTGATCGAACCTTATGCAAAGGGTGGTAAGATCGGTCTGTTCGGTGGTGCGGGTGTAGGTAAGACCGTACTGATCCAGGAGCTGATCAATAATATCGCGAAAGCATATTCCGGTGTATCCGTATTCGCAGGTGTGGGTGAGCGTACCCGTGAGGGAAATGACCTGATGCGTGAGATGATCGAAGCGGGCATCATGAAATACGGCGATGCATTCAAGCATAGCATGGAAGAAGGTGGCTGGGACCTGAGCAAAGTGGATATGAATGAACTGAAGGATTCCAAAGCGACCTTCGTATTCGGACAAATGAATGAGCCCCCCGGAGCACGTGCACGTGTGGCACTGAGCGGTCTGACCATCGCTGAGTACTACCGTGATGGTGACGGACAAGGCAAAGGACGCGACATCCTCTTCTTCGTTGATAATATCTTCCGTTTCACTCAGGCTGGTTCTGAGGTATCCGCCCTGCTGGGTCGTATGCCTTCAGCGGTAGGTTATCAGCCGACACTGGCTACGGAAATGGGTATCATGCAGGAGCGTATCACTTCTACCAAGAATGGCTCGATCACATCCGTGCAGGCGGTTTATGTACCTGCGGATGACCTTACTGACCCCGCTCCGGCAACGACCTTCGCCCACCTGGATGCGACGACCGTATTGTCACGTAAGATCGCCGACTTAGGTATCTACCCCGCGGTGGATCCGCTGGATTCTACATCCCGTATCCTGATGCCGCAGGTAGTTGGTGACGCACACTATAATTGCGCGAACCGCGTGAAGCTGATCCTTCAGCGTTATAAAGAACTGCAGGACATCATTGCGATCCTGGGTCTGGATGAGCTGAGCGACGAAGATAAAATGACCGTATCACGCGCACGTAAAGTGCAGCGTTTCCTGTCACAGCCCTTCCACGTAGCGGAAGCCTTCACCGGTCTGAAAGGTGTACTGGTTCCCATCGAAGAAACGATCCGTGGTTTCAATATGATCATGGATGGTGAAGTGGATGAATATCCTGAATCAGCATTCAACCTGGTAGGTAGCATTGATGATGCTATTGAGAAAGGTAAGAAGCTGATGGCGGCAGCGCATGGATGATAGTCGTTAGTCGGTAGTCTTTAGTCGGTAGTCGGCAACAGTTCTTTGTTGGGAATTATGGGGTAAAAAACACTGGTATTTGGTATAAAGTACCTGGATATTTGGTATAAAGTATCAGGTATTAAGACCGTCATATGAGTGATATTGTGCAGAAGAAAAAGTGATAAGTAAATGGGAATGCACAATTTTCGGGAATTGAAGATTTGGTCTTGGTCTATGGAGTTTGCGGTTAAAGTTTATGAATTAACTTTAAAACTACCCTCAGACGAAAAGTTCGGATTGATCAGCCAGATCAGAAGAAGTGCAATTTCGATTCCAAGCAATATTGCTGAAGGAGCAGGGAGATCGACAAATAAACAATTCCAATATTTTCTGGAGATTGCAATTGGTTCAATAAACGAATTACAGACCCAGTCAGAACTTGCTTTCAGGCTTGGCTATTTTAGGGAAGTTGATTTTAGACTGATAAAAGATGAGTCGACATCAATACAAAAAATGATCTGGGTGTTTTACAGGACCTTAACTGTGTGAAATTCCAAGTCCTAATACCTAATACTTAATACCTAATACTGAATACTATGAATCTTGAGATACTTACTCCTGAGAAAAAACTCTTCAGCGGCGAAGTGTACGGCGTGCAGATGCCCGGCGTAAGCGGAAGCTTTGAAGTGCTGGAGAAACACGCACCACTGGTCAGCGCGCTGAAAGCCGGTCGCGTGAAAGTGCTGAAAGATAAACAGCATACTTCAAGCTATACCATCCAGGGTGGATTCGTGGAAGTGCTGAATAATAAGGTTACTGTGCTGGTGGAAGGTGCTGAAGCAGTTGAGTAAGCAGTCGGTAGTCGTTAGCCTTTAGTCACGACGTTCAGGATCAGTAATAAATTTCAAATGCCGTCTCTAACAAGAGACGGCATTTTTATGTTTAGTTGTTGAGGTACTTAGACTTCACTTCGAATTAAACGCCCCCCTGCCACTTGCTTCCTGCTATCTCTAACTTCTTAACTTTTACCTTTTATCTATTACCTGTTCCCTGTGATCTTCTTTTCAGCTCCTGCTCCGCATACCCGAACACCTTCTTCATCAGATCTGTTTTCCTCAGTTCGTATTTCGTGCGGATCTGTTCTTCTTCATTGGCGACGCTGAGGAACATGAAATCGACCACGCGGGCGGAGATGAAATCGGTCAGGTTGTTCTCCAGCGGTGATTTGATGAAGGGGATCTTATTATAGGTATCGGCTACCTGTTTCCAGTCCTTGTCGCCGCCTTCTACTTTGATGGTGCTGTCCACGATCGGTCTGAACGCTTCGATCAGCGCGGGTTTCATGTTTGATTTGAAATATTCCGTGGCAGCATGGTTATTGTCGGTCACCAATATATTGACCGCATCACGGATGCTCATGTTCTTCACGGCATCCAGGAAGATGGGTTTGGATACGGTGACGGCGGAGCCCATGGCGCGTGTGAATTTGCCGGTGACCTGGTCCACTACTTTATCCAGTCCGATATCACGTAATGTTTTTTCGATCTTCGCGGCATCACCCGGGAATGCGAAGCGCACCAGCGGATTGGCATTCGGATCATTGAATGCATCGAATGAACGGAACAAGCCCTGTGTGAGTGCTTGCTTCAGGCCCTCACTCATTTCGAGATCGGAAGGAATGATCCCCAGGTTTTTCAGCACGCTGCAGGAGGGCAGGATGAAAAGGAATGCAAAGACGAAGGAAAGTACACGAATTTTCATATGATCGATTTCAGGATAAAAAATAGAACTGTCTTAATACTTTATACTTAATACTGAATACTCAATTCAGCTGCGGATCGATCGGAAAATTCACCATCATGGTATAATCTCCGCCGAGGTGAAGCAGCGCTTCTTTCCAAACTTCATCATGTTTGCTGTGGAAGACGAGTTTGCGGGTAGCTTTTACCGTTAGCCAGGATTTCTCTTCCATTTCAGTGGCCAGTTGTCCCTCGCTCCAGCCGGAATAGCCGAGAAAGAAACGGATACGGTCCGGATCATAATCCTCATTGCGGATCACTTGTAAGAGGGATTCAAAATCACCGCCCCAGAAAATGCCTTTCATCACTTCCTGTCCGCCCGGGATGAGATCCGGATACTGATGAAGAAAATGGATCGTGTCGGGCTGAACTGGACCGCCATAAAAAACCGGCAAGGGATGATCTTCCAGTCCGGGCAGTAACTGATCGAGTGTGTTCTCATACTTGCGGTTCAGTACGAATCCGAAGCTGCCTTCCGTCCGGTGTTCACAAAGGAAGACGACCGTACGTAAAAAGTTAGGGTCTTTCAGAAACGGATCCGCGATCAGTAATATGCCGGCACCGGGTTCAATCATGGTTCAATTTATGATGAAATTCGAAACGGGGAAACAGTTTTTATTATCACGACCGGCCTTTCCATAAAACCGCGTTAAAAAGGAGGTTCCGGACCGGCCGGGGAACAGGCTGATGAAGCCGGTTCAGTATTTTTGCGGGACTGTTGCTGTTCATCAAAAACCTTTTATCTTCGGACGCTACAGCCTGACCATTGAAGCGCATATTTACCATTATCACTCTTCTGATCAGCCTTTCACTGGGCGGTATCATCATTATCCAGACCTCCTGGATCATGAACATGATCCTGTTGCGTGAAGAACAGATCAAACAAAAGGTGGATGAAGCCGCAACCGCGGTGGGGCAGGAACTTCAGACCTATAAAGGACTTTATTCCAATCCCAATAAGAACGGAACGTCCGGCATTTTCCCGGATGAGTTCTCGATCGACTTCCTGAAACCGATCACGATCGGACAGCGTTTCAGCGCGGCAGAGATCAACGAGAAGATATCGAAGACCTTTACAAAAATGCGGCTGGAGAATATCGCGTTCGAATTCCAGTTGGGTGTGGTGAGTCCCCGTACCGGCGTGATGAGTCAGGTCGAAAGGCAGTCACGCAATTTTGAGGAAGTGTACAATGACACGGTCAACAGTTACCCGCATGCATATATGATGATCAGTCCGCCCGGCTCCGCATCCGAGAATCTGGATGTGGCGGAGGCGCTGATTGTTGTGGTGCCCCATATCCACAGTTTCGTGTTGAAGTCGCTCCGGCTGCGTATCGCAACCTCGATACTCTTCACCCTGATCATCATCGCTGCATTTTATCTTACCGTACGCACCATGCTGCGTCAGAAGAAGCTGGGGGAGATCAAGAATGATTTCATCAATAACATGACGCATGAGTTCAAGACGCCGATCGCGACGATCTCGCTGGCGGTGGATGCCATACGGAATGAGAAGGTCCTGAATGATAAAGAGAAGATCGGTTACTTCAGTACGATCATCAAGGAAGAGAATCAGCGGATGAACCGGCAGGTGGAAACGATCTTACGTGCGTCACAACTGGAGAAGCAGGAAGTGGAACTGAATCTGAAACCGGTGCAGGTGCATCAGGTGATCCATAAAGTGGTCGATAATTTCAGTCTGCAAATGCAGGAGAAACAGGGCTCCATCGACTTGCAGCTGGATGCGGTGAATGACACCATCGAAGCGGATGAAGTGCATCTGTTCAACCTGGTGAACAATATGGTCGATAACGCGCTGAAATATTCAAAGGAGACCGTTCCGCCGGTGGTGAAGATCACGACGAGCTCCACAACGAAGCATTTTTCGATCCGGATCGATGACAACGGTATCGGTATGAACCGGGAAACACTCAAGAAGATATTCGAAAGATTCTACCGTGCGCATACAGGCAATATCCATAATGTGAAAGGATTCGGTCTCGGACTGAGTTACGTCAAGACCATTGTGGAAGCACATGGTGGTACGATCCGCGCGGAAAGCCTGCTGGGCCGTGGCAGTACCTTCACTATTGAGTTCCCCCTCAAGCGTTCCTGATCATTCTCTGATCCATAGCAGGGATCCGTCTCCATAACTCAGGAATCTGAAATCATTTTCCATCGCGTAAGCATAGATATCGCGCCATGCCATTCCGGTTATGGCAGCAACCAGTAATAATAAGGTAGAAGCGGGCTGATGGAAATTCGTGATGAGTGCACTGGCCATGCGGAACCGGTAACCCGGCGCGATGATGATCTGTGTACGGGCGATGATGCGTTCTGTTTTGTGTTCATTCAGGTATTGCAGCAGTGCATCGATGGCATCAGCGGGTGCGATATTCTTTTCTGATAAAGTATAAGGTTCCCATTGCAAAAGTGTGAACGCATTCTCTTTTTCTCCACTGATCAGTTTCACACCCATCCAGTACAATGATTCGATGGTACGGAGTGATGTTGTGCCAACAGGAATGATATTGCCGGGTAGTTGGTCACGTAAACGCTGCAAGGCATTCCGGTTCACATCGATCCATTCGGCATGCATATCATGATCTTCCATCTTCTCCGCTTTCACGGGTTTGAAAGTACCGGCACCGACATGTAATGTCACCATGGTCCTTGCGATGCTTTTATTTTCAAATGACCGCATGACGTTTTCGGTGAAATGCAGGCCGGCTGTGGGTGCGGCAACGGATCCTTCTTCTTTCGCATAGATGGTCTGGTATCTTTCAAGGTCGCTGGATTCGGCTTCACGTTTGAGATAGGGCGGGAGCGGAATAGCGCCGGCGATATGTAATAAGGAAGCGAATGAAAGTGTGGCGGGTTCCCAGTTGAAAGTGATGATGAAGTTCTCTGACTCTTTTCCTGAACATCTGGCTTCCAGTTTCACGGTGATGCCCTCATGTGTGATCATCTTCTCCAGCACTTGTCCGGGTTTCCATTTGGAGGCGCCGCCTACCAGGCATTTCCATTCCA
Source organism: Bacteroidota bacterium (assembly GCA_029555415.1). GTDB lineage: Bacteria > Bacteroidota > Bacteroidia > Chitinophagales > Chitinophagaceae > JAKPSI01. The sequence goes on from JAKPSI010000060.1 coordinate 22,962, forward strand.
CACAACTGCAGGTAGCCATGGCCGTTGTGATATCGGGATAGATGGAGGAAGGTTCCAGGCAAAAGATCTCAATGACGCCTCCTGTTGGTTTCCGGAACAGCAGTCTTGCTTCCACCACACGTGTATCGTTGAATACAAGCAGACTTCGGGAAGGGATATGCGCAGCAACATTCTTATAGATATCCTGACTGATCTGACCATTCTTCCAGATCAGCAGTTTGGATGCATCCCGCTCCGGCAGCGGATAGCGGGCGATACGTTCATCGGGGAGGTCGTAAATGAAATCGTGTATGGAGAGGTCCTTGGGGTGCATGAAAAACGACTGACTGTCGTGTTTGATGAAAGACGAAGTTACGATCGTTTCGCGAGGGGCACAACCAGTTTCAATGCGCTCCATTGTTCGTTGATCGCGCAGACTTTTACATCCACCAGATCTACTGCGAGAGCCATATCGCGGATCGTATCTTCTGTGATATCCGTTTTGATACCGGAACTTTTTTTATACCAGGAGACCCATGCGGTGAGTTGTGGATTCGTCTTTGCATACTGCACGATCTTTTTCATCCCTGATTCCAACGCTTTGCTATCAGGCGCGAAAACATGCATCCAGTCGGGCTTTTGCCCTGCAGTACATAATTGCTTGCGTATATCTTCTTCCAGCCATGAATGATAAACTGATGGTGCATTTAGCAGCAAGAGTTTCATACCTGGTTTGATCCCGAGTTTTCGGATCAGGGGTGTTCCTGAGTAGCCGGCGGGCTTTATTGCCATGACTTAAAATTGGTCACCGAAAATAGGTCAGGGACCCCGATTTACCCCAATTCACAGGTTTTCCACCGCAATCCACAGCCTATTCACGCCCTTTTGGCCGAAAAAATTCCCACACCTTCTCAAAGGCTTTACTGTATTGACTTTCAGGGCAAAAAGAGATGGGGAAAAATAATAAATTGAAAAATTTGCTTGGTAAGTGGGAAAATGTGTTATTTTGTGTCAATTCTAGTGAAATTGATTCAAACCCCTGATAATGACAGGTTTTCTCGGAGAATTCGAGGCTACGTTGGACGCCAAGGGGCGTTTCTTGCTGCCGGCAGGCTTCAAAAAGCAATTGCCGGAGGAAGAACCGCAGCGCTTTGTGATCAACAGGGGATTTGAAAAGTGTCTGGCCCTTTACCCGGTCAAAAACTGGGAACCGCTCTTTGCAGATATCAGCAAGCTGAACGACTTCGACCCCAAGGTGAGGGAGTTCCGGAGGTATTTCCTGAATGGCGCCACGTTCGTGGAGCCGGATACAGCGGGTCGCCTGCTGGTGCCACCGAATCTGAAATCACATGCTGATCTGCAAAAGGACATCGTGCTGGTGGCAGCGGTCAATAAAATTGAGATCTGGGATAGTAATAAGTACAAACAGTTCTTTGATTCTTTTTCACCGGATGTATTCAGTAACCTGGCCAATGAGGTGATGAATAAGCAACCGGGCGACAAGTAAAACAGGAATCCGCGGAATATGGGCAAACAACCTGATATGAAACCGGTTCCTGATCCTGAAGATGCTTCCTACCATGTGCCGGTCATGCTGGCCGAAGCGGTGGATGCATTACAGGTGAAGCCCGATGGTGTGTATGTGGATTGCACGTTCGGCGGTGGTGGACATTCAAAAGCCATTCTCGCCCTGCTTGGTCCCGAAGGTAAACTCATCGCATTCGACCAGGATGAAGCGGCCGCGCAAAACGTGCCGGAAGATCCGCGGATCATTTTCGTTCCGCATAATTTCCGCCACATCGCCCGTTTCCTCCGACTGCACGGCTTCTCAGCTGTTGATGGTATTCTCGCCGACCTCGGCGTGAGCAGTCATCAGTTCGATGAGGCGGACCGCGGTTTCTCATTCCGTTTCCAGGCCGACCTGGATATGCGGATGGACCAGCGTCAGGCTAAAACAGCAGCCGATATCCTGAATACTTATTCCGAACAGCAACTGCACAAATTATTTGAGCAGTATGGCGAAGTGACCAATTCCAAAACACTGGCAAAGACCATTGTGACGGCCCGGTCAGCTCAGCCCTTCAAGACCATCGAAGGCTTTCGGAATGCAGTCCGTGAAATCGTGAAAGGAAACCCCAACAAGTACTTTGCCCAGGTTTTCCAGGCTTTAAGGATCGAGGTAAATGATGAACTCGGCGCAGCAGAAGAAATGCTGAGCCAGGTCCCATCCCTGCTCAAACCCGGAGGCCGTGCAGCCATCATCACGTTTCACTCTTTAGAAGACCGGTTGGTAAAGAACTTTTTCCGTCGCGGCACATTCGATGAACCGGATCCGAACCCCTTTAGTGTTGAACAAACGGTCAGTGACCTGGAAGTGGTCACCCGCAAGCCGGTGTTACCCACGGAACATGAAATGAAGCTGAACCCCAGATCGCGCAGTGCCAAACTGCGGGTCGCGGAAAAGCGAACGAACAACTCAGAGAATTCAGAACAGTAACATATAGATGGTAAGAAAAAACCGGAAAGTCTATATCCCTTGATTTACCTCCTGCTCAACAGCAGGGTATCGAAAAACCAGAACGAGCTTAAAAACTCATTTATGCAGGAACAAAAAAATCCGGAAGAGCGGAAACCGCAAACCATTACTGATAAAGCCGGCTGGAAACGGTGGCTTAACTATCAGTCTGTCGTCAAGCAGATCCCGTTCTTCCTGTTCCTCGCACTGCTGGCTGTTATCTATATCTATAATGGTCACAATGCGGATAATACCCTCCGCGAGATCAGCCGTACACAGAAAGAAGTAAAAGAACTGGAATACGAATACAAGACCGTGAAGAGTGAAGTGATGTTCCGCAGCCAGCAGAGCGAACTGGTCAGGGCGGTGGAACCCATGGGATTGAAAGAACTGACCGTTGCGCCCGTCATTTTACCAGGCGTAGCAACAAGGAACTAAGGAACAACGAACGAACACACCTGCTGGAGAACAGGTGAAAAGATATCCGCCCGGACAGCGGAGGACAACTGGAACAACAACTAAAAAGGTGGCGACATTGGAAGTCAGACGCGACATATTATGGCGTGTATACCTGAGTTTTATAGGTATTACGGTACTGAGCCTGCTTGTGCTGGGCCGCGCTTTCTACATTCAGCGCTTTGAAGGAAGCTACTGGAGAAAGATGAGCGACAGTCTGCACCAGAAGATCGTCACCGTTGACGCCGGCCGCGGCACCATCTACAGTGAAGATGGCCAGATGCTCAGCACATCCCTTCCCCAATTCAATATTTATATCGACTTCATGGCGGATGGCCTTCGTGAAAAGAACGGCCGCATCTTCCGTGAAAAACTCGATTCTTTCGCTTCCTCTCTCGCGGGTTTCTTCGGCGATAAGTCCGCTTCCGCTTACAAGCATGACCTGCAAGTGGCGTATCAGGATAAGAACCGTTACTACCCGCTGCACATGAAAATGAGCTTCGAGCAGTACAAGGTATTCCGTGAATTTCCCCTGGTACGTCTCGGCAAGAATAAAAGCGGTGTGATCACTGAAGTGCAGTCATTCCGCAAGAATCCTTTTGAAATGATGGCCCGCCGTACGATCGGTCTCTATCGCAAGAATGCACCGAACATCGGTCTGGAACGCCAGTACGATTCCCTGCTGCAGGGCAAAGAAGGTAAACGCCTCGTTCGTTATATCGCCGGTGGTGTACCTGTTCCCGTGGAAGGTTCGGAGATCGATCCCCAGAACGGGAAGGATATCATCACAACGCTCGATGTCAATATCCAGGATATCGCGGAAACAGCGCTTAACCGTATGATGCTGCAGAGTGAAGCCCTGTACGGTACCTGCATCGTGATGGAAACAAAGACCGGTAAGATCAAAGCCATCGCTAATCTCGGTCGCCATGCTGACGGCACCTATGATGAAAGTTTCAACTACGCTTTACTGACCACCGAGCCCGGCTCCACCATGAAGCTCGCTACCTTATTAAGTGTACTCAGCGAGGGTTCCGTGAAGATCGATGATATGGTGGAAGTGGGCAGCACCGGCCAGATGGTTGTAGGGCCACGCCCGGTCACCGATGCAGAGCGTTCACCCAGTGCGGTACTGTCCGTCAGGGATTGTTTCGCGCACAGTTCCAATATCGGTATGAGCAAAGTAGGTTATAAGTCCTTTGCAGGCCGTGGTGAAAAATTCGCGGAATATCTCAGCAAGTTCAGACTGGATAGTATCAGCGGTATCGACCTTCCCGGAGAAAACAAACCTAATCATGTTCCGCTGGGTAAAAAGGGTAATCCGAAAGATATGGTCACCATGTTCTTTGGTTATGCCATTGAAGTGAGCCCGCTGCAGACCCTTACCTTATATAATGCAATCGCCAATAATGGTACGATGGTGAAACCTTACCTGGTGAACAGTGTACAACAGAATGGTGTCACCCTTCGTGAATACAAACCTGTTGTACTCCGTGAAAATCTTTGTAAGCCTGAAGTGATCAATGCGGCCCGCAGCGCCATGGAAGCCGTTGTGAAATACGGCACCGGAGCTCCGGCTTTTAAGGGCATGACATTCCCTGTGGCCGGAAAGACAGGCACGGCCCACGTTTCAGACGGCCCGATCACTTATAATGACGGGATCTATCAAGCTTCCTTCGTGGGTTATTTTCCTGCTGATAAACCCCAGTATTCCTGTATCGTGGTCGTGAGAAGCAAACCCTTTGCAGCAGCACACTTCGGTGGATTGCTCGCGGCGCCGGTATTCCGTGAGATCGCAACAAAATTATACGCGCTGTACGTGGATAAGAAAGATCCTTCCCGCTTAGAGGTAAGTAAGGACAGCTCCGCATACCTCTACGCAGGGAACAGCAATGATATCCGCAAAATATATGGTGATCTGAAAGTGCCTTTCACGGATTCTCTGTTACAGTCGGTATGGGGCCGTGTATATGCGCGTCAATATGCGCCTGTAGCTGCTGCCAATCCGACAAGGATGCAACAGATGCCGGATGTGCGGGGTATGGGACTGAAAGATGCACTGTACCTGCTGGAGAACCTGGGACTGAAAGTGATGATGAAAGGAAGAGGAAAAGTACAGACACAATCCATTGTGGCGGGCACTCCGCTGACAAAGGGAACACCGGTAACGATCGAGCTGGACTGATAAAGATGAGCGCCCGACTGCTTGACATATTATACAAGGTAGCGATCCGGTCAGTAGCTGGCAGTACGGATACGGAGATCATGGATGTGCAGATGGATTCGAGGCAAGTGAAAGAAGGAACCCTGTTCATTGCGGTGAAGGGTGTGGCGGCTGACGGGCATGATTACATCGCGAAAGCGATCGGTGCAGGTGCGAAAGCCATTGTGTGTGAAAAGATGCCGGAAGAAAGAGCAGCGGATGTGGTGTATGTGGAAACAGCGAACAGTGCGGCAGCGGCGGGTGTGATCGCTCATAATTTTTACGGCAGGCCTTCGGAACAACTGAAGATCGTAGGCGTGACGGGGACGAACGGGAAAACGACCATTGCGACATTATTATACAAGCTCTTTACATCATTGGGATATCACTGCGGATTGCTGAGTACCGTAGAGAACCAGATCAACGGGGAAGTGCTGCCTGCCACGCACACTACGCCTGACGCCATCAGTCTGAACGGACTGCTGCGCCGGATGGCTGATGCAGGCTGCACACATGTGTTCATGGAATCGAGTTCTCACGCTGTTCACCAGCATCGCATCACCGGAATTCAGTTCGCCGGCGGTCTCTTCAGCAATATCACCCACGATCACCTGGATTATCACAAGACTTTCGATGAATACATCCGGGTGAAGAAGTCCTTCTTCGACACCCTGCCTTCTGACGCATTCGCGATCAGTAACGCGGATGACAAAAGAGGGTTGGTGATGCTGCAGGGTACGAACGCCTCGAAGTATTACTACAGTCTGAAATCCATGGCCGACTTCAAAGGGAAGATCCTGGAGAACAGTCTGACCGGACTGGTGATGACGGTGAACGAACAGGAAGTGCATTTCCGCCTGATCGGCGAATTCAATGCCTACAACCTGCTGGCGGTATATGGTGCAGCGGTTTGTCTGGGTGCGGATAAACACGATGTGCTGCAGCATCTGAGCATGCTGACCGGCGCGGAAGGAAGATTCGATTATCAGGTATCGCCGAAGGAAAAAGTGATCGCCATCGTGGATTACGCACACACGCCGGATGCCCTGCTGAATGTGCTGGCCACGATCAAAAAACTGAAAAAAGGTTTTGAGCAGGTGATCACGGTGGTAGGATGCGGCGGTGACCGGGATAAAACGAAAAGACCGGTGATGGCGACCGTTGCCTGCGAGCACAGCGACAGAGTGATCTTCACGAGCGATAATCCGCGGAGTGAAGAAGCGGAGCAGATCATAAAAGATATGGAAGCGGGATTGCCGGTAGCGGCACGCCGGAAATATCTCTCGATCACGGACAGGAGGGAAGCGATCAAAACTGCGCTGAGCCTGGCGGGTCCGGAAGACATCGTACTGATCGCCGGTAAGGGACATGAAAAGTACCAGGATATAAAAGGAGTGAAACACCATTTTGATGATAAAGAACAAGTGAAAGAATTTTTTGAATTACTGAATAAATAAACCAAACGGGGTAACCCGGATCTACCAACATGCTGTACCATATTTTCCATTGGCTGAATGAAACAGGGCACCGCTTCCCCGGAAGCAGGTTGTTCGACTTCATCACCTTCCGGGTACTGCTGGCGATGCTGTTGTCGCTCGTTATCACGACCGTTTATGGTAAGAAACTGATCCGTTTCCTCCAGAAAAAACAGATCAGTGAAAGCATCCGTGAAGAAGGACTGGCCGGTGAAGCAAGCAAGAAAGGTACACCGACCATGGGTGGGCTGATCATCGTGGCCGCGATCCTGATCCCGACCTTACTCCTCGCCAATCTGAACAAAGTATACATCCGTCTCATGCTGATCAGCACGGTGTGGCTGGCGATCATCGGTTTCATTGATGATTATCTGAAACTGAAAGCCCGTCGCGATGCGCAGCAGAAAGGTGAGAATTATAAAAAATCGAATAAGGACGGACTCGCTGGCTGGTTCAAGATCCTGGGTCAGGTGGGATTGGGCATCATTGTAGGCGCGACCCTTTATTTCAATGCGAATGTGAAGACCTGGCGTGAATTCGTGGGTAACCCCGCAACACGCGATACGGTAACGGTGTTCGCCAAGCAGGTGAATGGTCAGACAAAATATTTCACGGAAACGAAAGTTCCGCTGACGACCATTCCGTTCGTAAAGAACCATGAGTTCAACTATTCCAAATTATTGCCCGCTTCCATGCGTCAGTATACATGGGTATTGTTCATCCTGATCGTGATCTTCATCATCACCGCGGTATCGAATGGTGCGAACCTGACGGATGGGCTGGATGGATTAGCGACGGGTACTTCGGCACTGATCGGGGTGTTGCTGGGCATCTTCGCGTATGCGAGTGGTAACCTGGTGTTCGCGGATTACCTGAACATCATGTACATCCCCAACCTGGGTGAGCTGTCGATCTTCATCGCGGCCATGATCGGGGCCTGTATCGGTTTCCTGTGGTACAACTCTTATCCGGCGCAGGTTTTCATGGGTGATACAGGCAGTCTGACATTGGGCGGTATCATCGCGGCGCTGGCCATCATCGTGCATAAGGAATTACTGATCCCCATTTTCTGCGGCGTGTTCTTCGTGGAGAGTCTGAGTGTGATGATCCAAGTGGCTTATTTCAAGTACACGAAGAAAAAATACGGAGAAGGCAGACGCATATTCCTGAAAAGTCCCATTCACCACCATTATCAGGTGAAGGGCTATCATGAAGTGAAGATCGTTACACGGTTCTGGATCATTACCGTGTTGTGTGTGGTACTGAGCATCGTGACATTGAAATTAAGATGAGCCGGAAGGCTTTCAAGATACAGATGGAAAACCCGCATCTGAACCCTTAGGAAGACAAGTTCTGATCCAATGTTATTGTGGTGCAGTTGTAAACGAAAACCAATACTTATGAAGAACCGTGTTCCGTACACGTAAAGGTCATGCGAAAAAGATTTGTCATACTGGGTGGTGGTGAAAGCGGTGCCGGAGCGGCACTGCTGGCGAAGAAGCAGGGGTATGATGTTTTTCTGTCTGACGGAAGCTCTTTGAAGGAATCGTATCGTAACGAGTTGAAAGAAGCGGGAATTGAATTCGAGGAAGGGCAGCACAGCCGCGACCGGATCCTGGCGGCTGATGAAGTGATGAAGAGTCCCGGTATCCCCGAAAAGAACGAACTGGTGAAAGCCATTCGTGCCAAAGGGATCCCGGTGATCAGTGAGATCGAGCTGGCTTACCGCTTCAAAGGCAACAGCCGTATCGTGGGGATCACGGGCAGTAATGGTAAAACGACCACTACCGCGCTGATCCATCACATCTGCAAAGAAGCGGGACTGGAGTGCGCGCTGGTCGGCAATATCGGGTTCTCTTTCGCGAAGCAGGTGGCACTGGATCCCAAACCACTGTACATCGCTGAGATCAGCAGTTTTCAGCTGGATGATATCAGGGAGTTCAGGGCGGATGTGGCGGTGCTGACGAACATCACTGAAGATCATCTGGACCGTTACGATTACAATTTCGGGAACTATATCAACAGCAAATTCAGGATCATCATGAATCAGCAGCCGGGTGACGCGTTCATCTACTGCGCGGATGATCCGGTAACCATGGAAAACCTGGATCGGTACACTATACAATCAAATCAATTGCCAATTAGTATGAAAAGAGACTTACCAAACGGAGCATTTATCAAAGACGGGGACATGTACATCAGAACCGGACAAGACTATACAACTATGAGTGTTTATGATTTCGCATTAAAGGGAAAGCACAACCAGTATAACACGATGGCAGCTTGCGTAGCCGCCACGACGCTGGACATCCGGAAAGAAAAGATCCGTGATGCCGTGCAGAATTTCCAGAGTCTCGAACACCGGATGGAACCGGTGGCTACGATCCGTGGCGTGGAATTCATCAACGACAGCAAAGCGACCAACGTGAACTCCACCTGGTACGCGCTGGAAAGTATGACGAAGCCCACGGTACTGATCCTGGGTGGTGTTGACAAAGGCAATGATTATTCACTGATCGCCGACCTGGTGAAGGAAAAAGTGAAAGCGATCATCTGTCTCGGTACCGATAACCAGAAGATCCATGAAGCCTTCGGTGAAATGGTTCCGACCATCGTGGATACGAATAACGCGCTGGATGCCGTTCAGGCCGCATTCCATTTCTCCGCAAAAGGAGATGTGGTGCTGCTGAGCCCCGCCTGCGCCAGCTTCGACCTCTTCAGGAATTATGAGGATCGCGGCGATCAATTCAAAAAAGCAGTTAAAGATCTCTGATCATAATGAGCGACGCGCTGAACATACCGAACAATTCTGCGGACCGCCTGACCGGGTGGAGCCAGAACCTTGCCAGCAAGACCAAGGGTGACAAAGTCATCTGGGCCCTCGTGATCCTGCTGACCCTGGTATCATTGCTCGCGGTATACAGCGCCACCGGTTCATTAGCCTATAAGAACTATCACGGCAATACGGAAGTGTTCCTGCTGAAGCAGATCATCTTCATCGTGATCGGTGTGCTGGTGATCTATTTCGCGCACCTGGTGAACTATACGTTCTATTCCAGGATCGCGACCTGGGTATTCATCGCCGTGATCCCGCTGTTATTGTATACGCTTTTGTTCGGTGTAAGGATGAATGAAGGCAGCCGCTGGATCCGCCTTCCGTTGCTGAACATGACGATGCAGACATCCGACCTCGCCAAACTCGCGCTCTTCATTTATCTCGCGCGCGTACTGAGCAAGAAGCAGGATGTGATCAAGGATTTCAAAAAAGGTTTCCTGCCGGTGATCATTCCGGTCGGTATTACCTGTCTCCTGATCGCGCCCGCCAACTTGTCCACTGCATTGTTGCTCGGCGCCAGCTGCCTCATGCTGTTGTTCATCGGCCGCGTGAGCACCAAACATATTTTAATGGTGATCGGAATTGCACTGATCCCCATCGCTTTTCTGATCATGGCAGCCATGCTGCGACACAAAGGTGGTGATGATGAAAATGCGGTCGCTAAAAAATCAACATCCTCCGGTTTGTTCGCCAGGGTGGATACCTGGATCGGTCGCGTAGAGAGTTTCATGTACGGCGGGAAGGAAGCGGATAATGATGACGCGTATCAGACCAATCAGGCCAAGATCGCGATCGCCAAAGGCGGAATGCTGGGTGTGGGCCCGGGTAACAGCACCACGCGTGATTACCTGCCGCAGGCCTATAATGATTTCATCTTCGCCATCATCATTGAGGAGTACGGATTGGCGGGCGGGTTCTTCATCGTATTCATATATCTGGTATTCCTGTACAGGTGTATCCGTATCTATAAAAGATGTCATTACGCGTTCGGAGCATTCCTCGCGCTGGGGCTGAGTTTCACGCTGGCCATCCAGGCGGTGGCCAATATGGCGGTGACGGTGAATCTGTTCCCGGTAACGGGTGTCACACTGCCGCTGGTGAGTATGGGTGGTACGAGTTTCATCTTCACCTGTCTGGCGATCGGGATCATTCTCAGTGTGGCCAGGAATGTGGAGATATCGGAAGGCAAAACGCAGGAAGCGTTCGAAAAATAAAAGGAATGAGCAAGCGTGTGATCATAGCAGGGGGCGGAACGGGCGGACATATTTTTCCCGCGATCGCCATTGCTCACGCGCTGCTGAAAAAAGATAAGAACATGGAGATCCTGTTCGTCGGTGCTAAAGGTAAGATGGAGATGGAGAAAGTACCGCAGGCGGGTTTCCCGGTGAAAGGGTTGGACATCGCAGGATTCAACCGCAGCTCTTTGATAAAAAATATCAGCCTGCCCTGGAAGCTGGTCAAAAGTTTCTTTCAGGTCAGGAAGATCGTGAACGAATTCAAACCCGACGCGGTGATCGGTGTGGGTGGTTATTCGAGTTTCCCGGTTTTGCGTTACGCGCAAGCAAGGAAGATCCCGACGTTCATCCATGAATCGAATTCATTCGCCGGACGTGCCAACATCATGCTGGGTAAGAACGCGACCAAAGTGTTCACCGCATCTGAAGGCATGGAGCAATTCTTTCCCGCTGCAAAGATCGTTGTGACCGGAAACCCGGTCAGGGCCAATATCGCGGCCATGACCACCAGCAGGGAAGAAGGACTGACCTCATTCGGCCTGAACACCGGAAAGCAGACCTTACTGGTTATCGGTGGCAGTCTGGGTGCGAAAGCGATCAATGAAGCGATCGACGCAGGTTTGGATCAGATACTGGAAGCAGGATTGCAACTGATCTGGCAAACCGGTAAGCCTTATGCAGCCAAAGCTGCGGAGCGTTGCCGGGAAAAAGCCGGTGTATGGACAAGTGAGTTCATCAGTAAAATGGAGAACGCATATGCCGCAGCGGATATCGTGGTAGCCAGATCCGGCGCGATGACGGTAGCGGAACTGAGTGTGGCGGGTAAGCCGGTCATCTTCGTTCCCTTTCCTTACGCGGCCGAAGATCATCAGACCGTGAATGCGATGCAACTGGTGAATAAACAAGCGGCGGTGATGGTGAAGGATGCGGATGCATCGCAACAACTGGTGCCGGCGATCATTGCACTGGCGAATGATGCGGAACGCAGAAGACAATTCATTCACGCGATCAGCGCCTTTGCCGTGACCAATGCGGATACGGTGATCGCTGATGAGATCATAAAGAGTATCGGGTAATGGAACCGGATAAAAATATTGACCGTAATACTGTCCTTATGAATTCCCCCATTGGGGGAGTGTATTTCATCGGAATCGGTGGAATAGGAATGAGCGCACTGGCCCGCTACTTTTTGTCAAGAGGCAGTAAAGTGAGCGGGTATGATAAAACAGCGACCGCGCTGACGAAAGAGCTGGAAGCAGCAGGGGCGAAGATCCACTATGAAGACAATGTGGACCTGATCCCGAAAGATGTATCACTGGTGGTGTACACACCCGCGATACCGGCTGGTCACAAAGAGTGGCAATACTATCGTGAGAACGGGTACAAAGTGGTGAAGCGGAGTGATGTGCTGGAGATCATCACAAAGAGTTCTTTTAATATCTGTATCGCGGGAACGCACGGGAAAACGACGATCACGACCATGACGGGTCACTTGTTGCGCGACAGTGGCTATGGCTGCAATGCTTTCCTCGGAGGCATTTCAGTGAACTACGGTACGAACTTCTGGAGCCACGAGCGCGATGTATGTGTGGTGGAAGCCGATGAGTACGACCGGAGTTTCCTGAAGCTGAGCCCGGATGTGGCGGTGATCACGGCAATGGATGCCGATCATCTCGACATCTATGGAACAGCAGAAGCGATGGAAGAAGCGTTCATCGATTTCAGTAAAAGACTGAAACCCGGCGGATTGCTGGTGCACAGGCTGGGATTGGAAAGAAGCAGTGAGTTGGTTGCGGAACGAAAACTGACCTATGCGGCGCAGGATGAAAAAGCGGATGTACACGCGCGCAACCTGCAAATGGTGAATGGAAGTTATTTATTCGATGTATATATAAAAGGAGAGGTGATCTCCGCGGTGAAACTGAATATGGGGGGCATGCATAATGTGGAGAATGCCCTGGCAGCGATCGCTGTCGCCAGTTCTTTGGGAATAGAAAAAGACAAGATCCGGGATGCGGTCGCATCCTTCCGGGGTGTGAGAAGAAGATTCGAGTATGTGCTGCTGAATGAACGTATCGCGCTGATCGATGATTACGCGCACCACCCGGAAGAATTGCGCGCGCTGATCAGCAGCGCGAAAGCATTATTCCCGGACAGGCATTGCACGGTGGTCTTTCAGCCGCACCTGTTTAGCAGGACAAGAGATCTGGCCGATGGATTCGCGGAGAGTCTTGACCTGGCGGATGAAGTGATACTGCTGCCGATCTATCCCGCGAGGGAATTGCCGGTAGCGGGTGTAACGAGTGAAATGATCCTGCAACGGATGAAAGGAGAAAGGAAAGGGGTGATGGAAAAAGACGCGATGCTGAAATGGATGGAGCTGAATTTTTCGGCGAAGCAGGGTGCGAAAGAGGTCATCATCATGGCTGGTGCCGGTGACATCGATACACTGGTGCAGCCGGTCAAATTGATACTGGAACAATAAAAGTTTGAAAGGAAAAAGTACGATACGGAAGATCTTATTCATCAGCGTCTGGGTGCTGATCGGTGCGGGCATGGTCACTTTGCTGGCCGCCGCGATGCGCCGTCAGCACAATGACAGGTGCAAAGATTTTGAAGTGGTCATCGCCGGTAAGCAGGATGTCATTTTCGCTGATCTGTCTGAAGTGACCGGCATGCTGAAAAAAGCGGCGAAGGGAGATGTGAAAGGACAGCTGATCGCTTCACTGAACCTGCGGAACATGGAAGCATTGCTGGAGAAGAATGCCTGGATCCGAACCGCGGTATTGTATATCGACAACAAGAATGTACTGCATGTGAAAGTGCAGGAGCGGGAACCGGTGGCCCGCGTATTCACCAACTCCGGCAGTTCTTTTTATATCGACAGTACCGGTGCCCGTTTGCCGCTGTCGGACAAGCTGACCGCACGCCTTACGGTGTTCACCGGCTTTCCGGACCGCAGTAAGCTGACCGCAAAAGATAGTGTTTTGTTAAATGATGTACGTACCACAGCACTATTCATCTGGAACGATCCGTTCTGGAAGGCGCAGGTGGCGCAACTGGACATTACAGATGACGGTAAGTTCGAAATGATCCCGCTCGTGGGTGATCATGTGGTCCGGCTGGGGAATGGAGAGGACATTGCCGCCAAATTCCACCGGCTCTATGTATTCTATTCCACCGTACTCAATCAGGCGGGTTTTGAAAAATACAAAGTGATCGATGTGCAGTATAAAGGACAGGTAGTGGGAGTGAAAGACCGTGCGAAGGCTGCCGTTGATTCCGTACAGGTTCGCAGGAATATCGAACAGATGCTGCAACAGGCCGCCAGACAGGATGACGAGAACGCGAAACTGACAACGGATGCACCGGCAGTACAGACACCTGCCGTGACCATCGCAGCACCGGATGCGGACAATGACCCGAAACCCGTGAAACAGGATGGGCCGAAAAAACCGGCCGCCAGAACAACAGCGAATCCGCCGAAACCGGCGGGAGGGCAACACAGGGTGCCGAGAGCGGTGATGCCTAAACGAAATGGATAATTGATAATGGATAAATGATAATTGATAACGGATAATTGAGAACAACGAACAAACAACTATAAGAACGATTTCAAAAACAACTAAAACTTGATCTATGAACAACGAACAACCCATTATTGTCGGTCTTGACATTGGAACAACCAAGATCGCAGTAATCGCCGGTCGTAAGAACGAATTCGGCAAACTGGAGATCCTCGGGTTCGGGAAATCCAATTCAAATGGTGTGAAGCACGGACAGGTGCTGAACATCGATGAAACCATCAAAGCCATCCGCGCCGCTCTGGAGAATTGCTTCGCCTCCAACCCCGACCTGGATGTGAAAGAAGTGTATGTAGGTATTGCGGGTCATCATATCAAGAGCCTGCAGACCAGAGGTGATATCGTCCGTCACAGCACGGAAGATGAGATCACACAAAAAGAGATCGATCAGCTGATCGAAGATCAGCGTAAGACCTATATCCCGGCCGGTGATCAGATCATCGATGTGATCCCGCAGGAATTCACGGTCGATAATCATCCGAACATCCCGAACCCCATCGGTTACGGCGGTGTAAAGATCGGCGCGAACTTCCATATCATCACTGGTGATAAGAATGCCATCAAGAACATCAACCGCAGTGTGGAGAAATCAGGACTGCTCACCAAGGACCTCGTGTTGCAGCCCCTCGCTTCTTCTTCCGCCGTAATGGGTCAGGAAGACCTGGAAGCAGGTGTGGCCATCGTGGATATCGGTGGTGGTACAACCGACCTCGCCGTGTTCTATGAAGGGATCCTCAAACATACCGCGGTGATCCCTTTTGCTGGTGAGAATATCACCAATGATATCAAGACCGGTCTGGGTGTACTGAAAACACAGGCAGAAGCGATGAAAGTTCAGTTCGGCAGTGCGCTGGCGAATGAAGCAAAATCGAATGCTTATATCACGATCCCTGGTCTGCGCGGCATGCCTGCCAAAGAGATCAGCGTGAAGAACCTGGCCAATATCATCCAGGCACGTATGAGTGAGATCATGGACTTCGTGACCTATCATCTCAAGCAAGTAGGTCTGGACAACCGCAACCTCAATGGTGGTATCATCCTTACGGGTGGTGGTTCCCAGCTGCGTCACCTGATCCAGCTGACTGAATATGTGACCGGTTTACCGGCACGTATCGGTTTTCCGAATGAACATCTCGCGGCTGGTCATATTGAAGAACTTGCTAAACCGACCTACTCTACTTGTATCGGTCTCATCCTGAAAGGATATGACGACTACGAACACAAACGCAAGAAATTCGATCAGGAATTCCGCAAAGTGGATGTGCCGCAGGGTCTGAAAAGACAACTGGCACAGGGAGAGGAAATGGTTGCCGAAGAAGAAGCCGTTTCCGCTGATACCATGAAGAGCCGTAACGGAGGTCTGAAGGATTTCTGGGGCCGCTTCAAAGATGGCATCATCGACCTGTTCAAGGAAGAAGAAGACAAACATTTATAATGCATCATACGCATCCCTTCCACAGGGAAGGGATGCTTCAGTTCTTTTCACAGACGAATTCGAAAAACAACTAACCCTTTTATTCAAGGTTCCGGTGACGGAAACGGCCGGAGCACAATTCTAACTTTATGATACATTTTGACCTGCCAAAAGAGAAATCCTCCATTCTGAAAGTGATTGGTGTTGGCGGCGGCGGCGGAAACGCTGTTAACCATATGTTCGGCCAGCAGATCGAGGGCGTCAATTTCATTATCTGTAATACTGATGCACAGGCCCTCGCGGGCAGTGGCATCCCTAACCGCATCCAGCTCGGACCCCATCTGACACAGGGTTTGGGCGCAGGTGCGAATCCTGAGATCGGTCGTCAGGCGACTGAAGAATCACTCGAAGAGATCAAACGCATCCTGGAGGTGAATACCAAAATGGCATTCATCACGGCAGGTATGGGCGGCGGTACCGGCACCGGCGGCGCACCCATCATCGCCAAGATCTGTAAGGACCTCGGCATTCTGACCGTTGGTATCGTTACCCTTCCCTTCGCGTATGAAGGAAAGAAACGTCAGCAACAGGCTGAAGAAGGCATCAAAGTCCTGAAACAATATGTGGATACCCTGCTGGTGATCAGCAATGATAAATTACGTCATCAGTTCGGTAATCTGAAAATGCGTGAAGCATTCGAGAAAGCGGATAACGTACTCGCTACCGCTGCCAAATGTATCACGGATGTGATCAACAGCACGGGTCAGATCAACGTCGACTTCGCGGATGTATGCACCGTTATGAAGAGTGGTGGTGTCGCGATCCTCGGTAATGCGGCCGCATCCGGTGAAAACCGCGCGCAGCTTGCCATTGAAGAGGCGTTGAATTCTCCGCTGCTGAATGACAGCGATATCAAAGGAGCCAAATGGATCCTCATCAATATCAACTCCGCTGAAGGCCAGCATGAATTCACGATGGATGAAGTGGAAGTGATCCAGAATTACCTGCTCAGTCATGCCGGTGATGATACCGATGTGATCCTGGGTATGGGATATGACAATACACTCGGCGATCAGATCGGCATCACACTGATCGCTACCGGCTTTGAGCATAAAGATCCGTTCGCGAAACCGGTTCCGAAGAAAGAAGAACCCAAACCGGAAGAGAAGATCGTGATGGTACTGGATACCAAACCGGTTGTTGCGGTTGTGAAACCTGTTGCGCCGATCGTAGAAGAGGTAAAACCGGTTGAAGTGCCTGTAAAGGAAGAGCCCAAAATGGAAATGCCGAAAGCGGAAGCTCCCGTTGCGGAACACCTGGCACCGAAGCTGGTGGAAGAATTTCCTGTGGCAGCAGCACCTGTATTCGATATCTCGGATATCCGTGAAACAGCTGAACCACAGGTGGTGATCTGGGAACTGCAACCCGAAGAAAAACCGGCCGCGATGAAGCCGGTCATTAAAACCGAAGAAACGCCGAAGCCTGAAGTCCAGGTGAAGGCTGCTGTGATACCTCCTCCGGCCAAACTGGAAGAGATCATTAAAGAAGGTACCAACCCGGTGTCTGCAGCATCGGGCGGTTATCTGGCCAGACCTTCTAATATCTATGCAGAATCTAAACCAGAGGTCTCTACCTCAATCACTTCTGCGGAAGAACCCGTCACGGCCCGCCAGTCTGCCGCAAATGAAGAGGATGAACTCCTCGATCTGCAAATGCAGCTGGTGGAACGTGATGATATTCCTGCGGCGGATGCGCCGTTGGCCCATCAAACTCATTCACATCTCCAACCCGCGGTAGAGGATTCTGCATTGCAGGACGAAACCGAGGACCAGAAACGTAGGGCAGCTGAACGCTTACAGAAATTACGTAACCTGTCGTTCAATGTTAATGCGGCTGACCCGAATAATGAGTTTGAAACTGTGCCGGCTTACATCCGCCGCAATATGGAATTGTATAACAGCAATTCCCAGGTAGAGAATTTTTACAGCAATTACGAAGTGAAAGCTGATGACCGCAATCAGGGACATATCAGCACGATCAATACATTCTTAGACGGGAAGAAACCCGATTAATTCTGTTCGTTCCAATGAAGCCCCGTCCGCCCCGGGCTAACCGGGCGGCACGAGCATTTAGCTAGTGTTTTTAGTTGTTCCCCCCGATCTCCATCGGGGGGTTTTTATTGGAGGAACTTTTTGAAGTTATGGTTTTGGGCGGAACGCCCGGGGGATAGATCTGGGTTTGAATGCTTCGAAGCGGCACGCTTCGAAGATCGCGATAGAATAAAAACCCCGGACCAAAGGTCCGGGGTTCACAAAATGATTTATACTTTTTACAGATCCCTTGTCTTGTTAATGCGGAAACAGATCAGCCAGATCACCGTAGTGAGGATGATCGTGTAGATCACATGCGTGTTGATATTATTTACTGCGTTCGTGTAAGCATCCTGGTCCAGCTTACCCATGAAAGCGGGCATGGGGATGATGCGGTCAGACATTTCAAGCGGCAGGAAGCGGCCGATATCCTTTGCCTTGAAATGTGCCAGTCTTTCCAGGATGTTCTCCAGTACCAGGAAATAGAACAGGAACAAACCCAGTGATATGAAGGCTTTCCGGATCAGGAATCCGATCAGGAAGGCGATCGAAAGCTGGGAGAATGTCTGTAAGGCAAAAAGCCCCGCGTATTGGATCTGATCGAAAGGAGAAGCAGTCCCATCGCCCTTATTCATAAAACCGATCGCGATGGAAACGGCCATGTACATGAGCGTAATGATCAGGGACGTGATCATCACATCCGTGAGCTTGGCTGTCATGAACTGCTGACGGCTCCAACCGTCGATCACATTCTGACGATGCGTTTTGAATGTGTACTCATTGGTGATGAACATGATCACCAGCACCGCCGGAATGAATACGAATAATGAGGAAGCGAACGCTACCGTATGCCATACCTCCGGGAAAGTGAAGGGATTGCCGATATACATTTTTGCCAGCTTGCCTGCTGTATCCGCACGGCCTACCAGATTCTGATAAATATTATAAAAGATATAATTCACGCCCGGATAGGCGAGCGCGGTTACGATGGTCAGCCACCAGAAAGCATTGTACTTCCTGATCTTCAGCCATTCTGTTTTAATGATATTGAGCATAAAATAATAAGGTAAATGATTAGTTATTGGTCAGTTCAAAGAATCTTGCTTCCAGCCTTTTCTTTTTCAGGAGCAGGTGGTTGAGCACGATGCCTTTATCAAAGCAGTATTTATTGATGTCATCCAGTCGCGCCGTTCCTTTCTTCAATGTCACGGAAACCGCATTGCCACTGATCTCAAAATTGCTGCAGCCGGGCCATTGGCGCATCGCCGCTTCCAACGCCTGCAAGTCGGCCGCGCTCACTTCCACCACATCATCATTACTCAGCACTTCCTCCACATCACCGGTGGTGATGAGATTTCCGGTCTTCAGGATCGCGACGTGTGTACAGACTTTTTCCACTTCATCCAGCAAGTGACTTGCCATGATGATCGTATGTCCTGCATCCTTGAGTTCATTAATCAGTGCACGGATCTCCGCGATACCGACCGGATCCAGCCCGTTCGTGGGTTCATCCAGTACCAGTACACTCGGACTGCCCAATAAAGCCGCACCGATGGCCAGTCTTTGTTTCATACCCAGACTGAAAGTCCGGAATGGACTATTCCTGCGCTGATACAAGCCAACTTTTTTGAGTACGCTTTCGATGTCAGCATCCGTTCCGCGTCCACTGATCTGTTTCGTGATCTTCAGGTTATCACTGGCGGACATATAATGATAGAAGTTCGGCGTCTCCAGCAGGGAACCGATCTTTTTGCGTTGTTCACTTGTACCAGGCTGCCCGAACCAGGAGAATTGACCCTGATTCGCTTTCAATACATTCAGGATGATACTGAGGAGGGTGGTCTTACCACTTCCGTTCGGGCCCAATACCCCGAATACACTGCCTTCCGGCACTTCGAAGGAAACCCCGTTCAGGGCCCGGACCGATCCGTAGTTTTTTGCGATCCCGTTAATTGCAAGTACTGCTGCCATAAAATGTTGCTTTTATTCAGTTCCAAGATAACCGTTTCCGCCCCGTGTGCGGAAAAAATTATAACAATGGTAAATGTTTAGTGTTATAAGAACTAAATTCCACTCATGTCAACTATTCTCATCAGTGGCGGTACCGGACTTGTTGGCCGGGCACTCACAAAAGCTTTGCTCGATAAGGGCCATGATGTCATCATCCTGACCCGTAATGTTGCCAAAGCGGGAACCGCGACCAGCCGTCTCCGTTATGCCACCTGGGATCCCGCTGCCGGAACCCTGGACCCCGACGCGCTTTTACAAGCCGATGCGATCGTTCACCTGGCCGGAGCCGGTGTGGCGGAACAGCGATGGACTAAAAAACGTAAAGCGGAGATCCTGAACAGCCGCGTGATGAGCGGTCATTTACTTTCCAAAGCCCTGTCCGAAAATCCTCATACGGTCAAAACTTTCATCACCGCCTCCGCGATCGGTTGGTACGGACCTGATCGGGAGATGAACAAAGAAAACCATTCCTCCGGAGCTTTTACCGAGGCGGCCCCGGCATTCACCGATTTTCTGGGCGATACCTGCCGGCAATGGGAGGAGAGTACTTTGTCCATTGCAGATAAGGTTCGCCGCGTATGTCTGCGTATCGGGATCGTGCTGACCCCGGATGGAGGTGCACTCAAAGAATTCCTGAAGCCGATCCGTTTCGGATTGGGAGCGATCATGGGCAGTGGCACACAAATGGTCAGCTGGATCCATTGTGATGATCTGGTCAGGATGATCCTGTTCGCACTGGAAGAAAATAAATTAATTGGTGTTTATAATGCAGTGGCTCCCGTGCCGGTGACCAATAAAGAACTGGTCATAAAACTGGCCCGGCAGAAACGCGGAAATATGTTTGTCCCTTTTCCCGTACCCGCATTCGTTCTGAAGATCATGCTGGGGGAAATGAGCATTGAAGTGCTGAAGAGTTGCACCGTCAGCAGTACGAAGGTCACCCGGGAAGGATTCGTCTTCCTGTATCCTTCGATCGACGCGGCAGTAAAAAGTTTTGTTTAAACGGAGCCGGGGATATGCGCTTCGTGATAGATGTTCGTGAAGTCGCCCACAACCGCCTGGTTGTCGTGAAAGTCGAGATGATGCAGCTTCAGATGCTCAATATCTTCCAGTCTTACTTTCCTGAACATCGGATGCATAGTGCCACCGGTCACGCCGGCAGGTTTTGTTGAATCATACTGGAATGCAGGATCCACAAGCGTTCCACGCGGATACATGATGCCCGGTACACCTTCTCCGCGGATATCCAGGTTGTCGGGATGGTCCAGTCCGATCGTATGGCCGAATTCATGCGCCGCGGTGGTGGAACCTTTGTACAGATTCTCCAGTTTGAAATAACCACTGTTGCTTCCGATCGCGTCCACGAAGGAGATATTGCCATGCACGTATTCCTCTACCCGGAAATAATTTTTGCGGGGATCCAGATTCTGGTACACTTCAAGATCGGTCAAACCGGGATTCACTTCCGCTGTAATGCGGAACTCCAGTGCTAGCGGGGTGTGATGTATATGTACGATGGCCTGCGGTTCATTCCACATCGCTTCGATCTCTTCCTGCATTGTGGCAGCAATAGCGGCATCGGCCGACTGCCCATATAAGATGAGATGCGCAGTGATGCGCAAACGGGAATTAGCAATGATCTCCGCGATGCCCATGAATAGATGATGATTGGGTTCAGGACCTGAAGTATGCCTTGAATTGTTCTGTGATCCTTTCGAATTCTTTCCTGACCTGATTGATACCGATCAGTCCTCCGGAGAATCCGGAACTGACACGCTGTAACATCACTCCGATGGTAGACCCCTGGGGATTCAGTTCCGCTTTAACGTGGTGGAAAGGTGAGAAGGCGCCGAACAGGAGCCGCTTCCAGCGTTTCCCTTTCTCATAACTGAGTTTGTCGCCTTCTGTTTTTGTAAGCCGGTAACCTTCGGCGGAAAAGAATAATTCCAGTTTGGCTTCCAGTTCTTCGCGGGTACAATCCGTAAAGTTGAATATGATACGGTCCTTCGCGAAATCAACAACGGTACAATGCATGTGAATGAATTTGTTCTGTAAATGATCAGTTCCCGACCGGTTTTCCGCCTTTCAGTACACTTTGGATGCGTTCCAGCGTTTTCTTTTCTCCGCACAATGAAAGGAAGGCTTCTCTTTCCAGATCAAGTAAATATTGTTCAGAAACGAGTGAAGGTTCGCTCAGGTCACCACCGCACATCACCCAGGCCAGTTTCTTTGCCACCACCACATCGTGATCCGTTGCATAGTTACCGCGCCACATACCATTGATGCCTGCATATAACGCGCCCAGTGCACTTCGTCCCAACACCTTAACATCCTTACGTTGCACGGGTGTGACATAGCCGCTGTCCTGCAATTCAATGACCGATTTTTTCGCCACTGATATCCTGCGGCTCTGGTTGTATACCACTTCATCAATGCCCTTACGGTACACACCTATGCCGAAACCTTCCGCCGCGGATGTTGCCACTTTAGCAGTGGCAATGGTGAGGAAACGGTTCTTTAATGTGATGGTCTCCGGTTCATCTTCATGCATCTCATCTGCTGCACGCAGGGTGAATTCTTTCGTGCCACCGCCGCCGGGGATCAGGCCCACACCTAATTCCACGAGACCTGTATAGGTTTCAGCAGCAGGACAGCATTTGTCAGAATGCAGACTCAGTTCACAGGCACCACCGAGCGCGAGGCCATGCGGAGCGGTGATCACCGGAACAGAGGAGTACCGTGCGCGCATCATGGTGTTCTGGAACAAGCGGATGGCCATATCCAGTTCATCATATTCCTGCTCAATGGCCAGCATGAAGATCATACCGACATTGGCGCCGGCGGAAAAATTCATGCCTTCATTGGCGATAACAAGTCCTTTATAATCCTTTTCCGCTTTTTCGATCGAGGTTTGGATTCCTGACAGCACATCACCGCCGATGCTTCCCATTTTCGTGAACCATTGCAGGCCCAGTACATCATCACCGATATCATATAAACGGCAGCTGCCGTTCTTCCACACCAGGTTATCCTGATGATGGCTCATGACGATGAATGCGTCACCACCCGGCAGTGTTTTGTAGGTTTTGGAAGCGGGGTCATAACATTGTTTCTTGCCACCGGCGATGCGGTAGAAAGATTTGTTACCGGCCGCGATCATTTCATCCACCCAGGCCGCTACGGAATAGCCGGCTGCTTTCATCGCGGTAACGGAACGTTCCAGTCCCAGTACATCCCAGCTCTCAAAAGCGCCGATCTCCCAGCCAAAACCCGCCATCATGGCGTCATCCACCCGGTACAGTTCATCACTGATCTCGGGGATGCGGTGAGAGATGTAAGAGAAGAGACTATAATGGAACAAGCGGTAGAATTCTCCGGCTTTGTCCTGACCCGCCGCCAGCATCTTCAATCGTTGTGTCAGATCGTCGATAGGTTTGGCCGCTTCCAGTGTTCCGAATTTCGGTTTCACACGCGGACCGTATTCAAGTGTATCCAGATTGAGCGTGAGGATCTCTTTTTCACCACCGCTGCCTTTCGTCTTTTTGAAAAATCCCTGACCGGTCTTGTCACCCAGCCAGTTATTCGCCACCATTTTCTCCAGCCATGCGGGAATGGTGAATTGCGCGCGGGCTTCATCGGTGGGGCAGTTGTCCGCTACACCTTTGGCCACTTTCACCAGGGTATCGATACCCACAACATCCGCGGTGCGGAAGGTGGCGGATTTCGGGCGACCGATCACGGGACCTGTCAGTGCATCGATATCATCCACACTCAGTTTCAGCTGTTCCTTGATATGCATGATGGCCATCATCGCGAATACACCGATACGGTTAGCGATGAATGCCGGCGTGTCCTTGCATAATACCGTCGTTTTACCGAGATAGAGGTCCCCATACTGCATCAGGAAATCAGTGATAGCGGGATCCGTATCAGGAGTTGGGATGATCTCGAGCAAGCGCAGGTAACGCGGAGGGTTGAAGAAGTGCGTACCGCAGAAATGTTTTTTGAAATCCTCACTGCGGCCTTCACTCAGCATGTGGATCGGAATGCCGGATGTATTGGAAGTGATCAGCGTTCCTGGCTTACGGAACTGCTCCACTTTTTCATAAACGATCTTCTTGATGTCAAGTCGTTCCACCACCACTTCGATCACCCAGTCGCAACCCGCGATATCCTTCATGTTATCATCGAAGTTGCCGGTCGTGATCTTCTTCGCCACATCTTTTGTATACACCGGAGATGGATTGCTTTTCAGCGCAGCCTGCAATGCGTCATTCACGATCTTATTCCTTTCAGCGGGCTTTGTACTTTGCGCCGCATCAGCGGGAACGATATCCAGTAACAGAACCGGAATGCCGATACCTGCAAAATGACAGGCGATACGGGAACCCATGACTCCACTGCCAAGGACAGCTACTTTCCTGATTATACGTTTTGACATACGGCAAAATTAGTTAGCTAAACAACTATTTTAAGAACCGAAGATAGGTTTTTTTCCAACTTGGCGATAAGAGTTACGGAACCGGCCATGGGACTGATTTTCAGGATGAACTGCCATTATTGACCAGGGTCATCGTAAAATCCCTTTGCGGGAAAGGGAATCTACTTACTAAGGGTAAATTTGGGCACAAGTACTTTGAACTGATAAAGTATAATTTCTACTTTCAATGCCTGATTTACGCGGAGCCTTTGCGCTTTCCGCAAACCAACGATAAACCAATATTCTGATGAACAACCCGCTTTCCAAAAGGCTGAAGCCTGCCGACCATTTGTCTGTCATACACAAAAGTATGATGATCAATGAGCCGCTCCTGTTGCAGGATGCCGTTCTCCAAACTGATTTATCGTTCAACATCACAGGGTGGAACCCTGTAGCTGAATTGCTGCATGGTCAACCCGGAGCACTGAACAAGTACCTGTTCGATCTGGTGAAAGTTGAATTCATCAACTCAGACCTGGAACAGATGAAAACTTCATTGCGTGAATCCAGTTACTGGAGCGGCGAAGTGAATTTCCACCGTTTCGATGGTCAGGAATTCCAGTTTGGTTGTACGGCTTCTTACATCATCAATGAAAATGAACAGCCTGTTTCCATTCTTTTCGTCTGTCATAATCTCACCGAAGAGAAGGACCGGGAAGTGCAGTTGGCTGAAGCAGAGAAAAAATATGAGACCTTACTGAATACTTTACCTGATGGCGTCGTCATGCTGAATGCCGATGGCCGTGTTGCCGCCTGTAACAAGAAAGGTGCTGAATTGCTGGGACTGGATGAACACGATTATCTGGGGCAGCAGGTCGCGAGTAAAGTCTGGCAGGCCATCAAAGAAGACGGCAGTGATTTTCCGGAAACGGAATTCCCCGCAGTCGTGAGTCTCCAAACCGGTTTCCCCCAACGCAATGTGAAGATGGGTGTCCGTAAACCCAATGGCATGTTGGTTTGGCTCTCCGTCAATTCACAGGCCCTGATCCGCCCCGGCGAATTTGAACCTTACGCCTGCGTGGTGTCCTATTCCGATATCACGGAAGCCACTCAGACCGGTAAAGAACTGCAACGCAGTAATGAACGGTTCTTCCATGCAGGCCGTATCACTTCGGATGCGATCTGGGACCTTGATCTGAACACCAATGAGATCTACCGGAGTGAGGCATTCTATGCATTGTCGGGTTTCAAACACGAAGCCGTGCAGAGTAATCTTAACTGGTATTTTGAGAATATACATCCGGAGGACCGCGACCGTGTTCGCCAGAATATAACTGATGCGATCAAAGACCGGATGACCTTCTGGCAGGACGAATACCGTTTCCGTTGCGCGGACGGCAGTTATAAATACCTGCTGGATAAAGGTGTGTTCCTGTACCGCCAGGGAAAACCATCCCGTGTCATTGGTGCGATCCAGGACCTTACAGAACGCAAACGCCTGGAAGCACGATTGCTTTATGAAGAGATCCAGAAACAGAAGCAGGTGAACCAGGCCAGCATCGCGGCGCAGGAAAGGGAGCGGAACAATATCAGTAAAGAACTGCATGATAACGTGAATCAGATCCTGATGAGCGCCAAACTCTTTATGGATACCGCGATCCGTCAGCCGGAACAGGCCACTGAGCTGCTTGAAAAAGCCATGGAATACCAGGTACTGGCACTGCACGAGATCCGCAAGCTTTCCAAATCACTGAGTAACTCACTGGTTGAAACAGTGGGTCTGGAAGAAAGTATCCAGGATATCGTTTACAATATGCAGAAGCTGCGTCTGGTAGAAGTGGAATTTGAATTCAGCGGGTCCATAGAAGAAGAATTATCGAACGATCAGAAACTGATGCTCTTCCGTATCATACAGGAAGGCACGACCAATATCATCAAATACGCGGAGGCCAATAATGTTTCCATCATCCTGCTGCGGCTGGACAATGAGATCTACCTGCAGATCAAAGATGATGGTAAAGGGTTCGACAACACGGTCAAGGAAAGAAAGGGGATCGGCCTGCTCAACATGACCAGCCGTGCCGACGCTTTCAGTGGTAAACTGGATATCCATTCGGAGCCGGGTAAAGGCACCACACTGGAATTGCGTTTCCCTGTACAGGCCTGATCATTTCAAAGGCTCCAGGGAACCATCCACCGTGATGCGGATGGTGGAGGAGATGTTATCGCGGTACAATCGCGGGATCGTGATCTTATAATCCGCCAAAAGGATGTTGAATACTGAATGTATGACCGGCTTCCCGTCTTTCACTTCAATAGTACCCGTTGTTTCCACATCCTTCGTTACACCATGTATCGTTAGCTTTCCTTTTACTGTTACATTATTCTTTCCGTTCACTGCATAATTGATGGAAGCGTTGTTGCTGATACTGCCTTTGAATTCTGCGCGGGGATAAATATCCGTTTCCGCATATTCCTTATTGAAGTGTTCCTGCATCAGCGCTTTCCTGAACTCAAAGCCTTTGACGAGTACCACGAACTGCAGGTCACCGGTCTTCGAATCCAGCAAGGTCACGACACTTTTATTGATCGCTTCGATGTTCTCCATTGCCGTAGAAGAATAGAAGCTGATCCGGCCTGTTTTTGTGTAGAATTTTCCTTGTGCCTGCAGGCCTGCTGCGGCCATGATTGAAAAGGATATAAAAAGGAGAATGAGTTTACGCATGTTCAGTTTCATTTTTTGATGATGACACAACGGTTCAGGATGACTTCAGATCCGAGACCAAGTTCATCTTTATTGAACCCGGTACAGGAGCCTCTAACAGTGACAGACGTGTTTTCCCGGAGGAGGGCTGCATCTGCCCGGTGATTGCTGTCTACAGAACATCTCACCGCGGCCATACTGCTGCTGTCGCCGATCGCCAGACTATAATCGCCTGCATCATCTTTTGACATTTTTTTCAATATTCCGGACACTTCAATGGTCTTACCCATGAATTGTTTATTGGCGGATGAATCATTTTTTTCAAATGCGGCGATCAGACCTTCAGCGCTGACCGTAAAGTCGGCTTTAACTTTTCCCAGATCAGGGTTGGTTCGGGTATATGCGCGGTAACCGACCCATGCGATAATGGCCATTGAGCCCAACAGGAAAAAAAGGAATGCTTTTTTGAATTTCATCGGAGTGAATGCGGTGGTGAGAATGATTGGTCTAAACAGCGTTGCCTTTCGGCCACAGCTTATCGTTCATTCTCAATCGTAATCGACCGGGGGAAGGTTGCGTAAATGGATAAATTTCTTGTAACGGCGGATGATCTTCCGGTTACTCTTGGCGCCTACACTGCTGGCGATACCACTCATCGCAATTTTGATCAGGTAGCTGACGGCGGACCTTTCCCGGTCACGCAGGAAGAATACTTTGCCGGTCCGGCTCCGGTTATTGTTACGGATCACAAAACTGTTCGCAACGAATGTGATCAGACTTGTCATGAATGAACGCTTCGTTTCATCTCCGTTCCTGAGGAATTTGATCTTCAGATCGTGGTAGAACATTTTCATATCACCGTATGCCAGATGTTCATTGGCCACTGCACGCATACTGATGGTATCCAGCATGCCGGATTGGATCTTCACGGAGGTCATGGGGATCAGCACGGGATTCAGGATCTCCACATTGGCCGGTTTCATCCGCAACGTCATCAGGAATCCGCCCAGTGAGTCCGTATAGGATTCCCGCATCCGCAGCCGTATCCAGGCCGTATCCATCAGGTATGCATTGGCCTGCAGCCGCATACTGTCGGTGGGACCCAAATTGAAATTGCGTACCGGGAAGAAACGGGCATGGAACCTGGACAGGGTCACAGTTCCGGTCTCATTGTTCTTTGGATTCACTTCGGCATAGGAAACATAACTGTTCGTAATGAGCAGCGTATCCGCTGAGAAACGGAAGGGGATCTTTTTGACCAGGTTCACCGGAAGCGGCCGGATTTTACCCCCTTTGAACGGAAGTCGCTTGTCACGATAGTCAATGAATGCGATCTGATCCGCCTGCAGGGTGCCGATCTGTAAAAGACTATCCTTTAAGAACCGGTCAATGTCAAATCCTCCCACATTCACCGCACCACTGCTCACGGAGATATGATCGTGCTGAAAGGGATTCACGATATTGCTGGAGTCGCGGTCAAGTGCTGGTTTGTAGATCACGGAATCAATGTGTGCCTGTTTTCCGGAACGGTCATAGGCAGCCTGGTACCAAACAACTGAACTGCCGGGCGTTTTCCAGCTGCCGTCAAAATGTTCCACGATGAATGCCGGATTCTGTGTGATCAGTTCCCGGATATTCTTCATCTGCGCCTGTCCGATCCGGATATTGGAGGCCGAAGCGGAACGGATATCCAGCTTTCCTTTGGCGCGGCCCAGGCTATCCTTCGCGAATTTAGAAGCGTTGATATCATCAATGCGTGCCGACCAGTTGCCCGTACCATTACTGCTGGTTGACCAGCTGATATCACTCAATTTGCTGCTGACTGATCCGCTGTCCGAACGGAATGTTTTACCACCCGGGGTCTGCAGACTGAAATCGTCCAGTTGTACATCCACACTGGCCGCTGTGCCACTGTTACTGTTGCCGCGGCCATACTGAAGTTCTTTCAGCAGCATGTCATTCTGATGTGTCATTCCGTTCCAGGTGATACGCGTTGTTCCTTTTGCGGAATGTGTTTCAACGGAAAGCTTCGGTTGTTTGATGACGATGCTGTTGATCCGGATATCCGGTTGTTTATTGTCGGCATGAGTATCAATCGTTTTTATTCCGGAAAAGAACAGATCAACTTCAGGGTTATTGAGCACCACATCTTTCAGCCGGAGTTTTCCGTGGATCAGTTGATTGAGGTCGGGCACCACGAAGGCAGAGGGGACATCCATTTTCATGTGGCGCGTACTGTTGCTGTCACTGAAATGGAATTTCTCAACTTTTGTATCTGCCAGGTCCTTGCCGGTCACTCTTCCGATCGTAACCAGACTGCCGGCCTGATGGCTTTCGATATTCTTTGCAGATACGGCCAGGTTGTTGATCTCCGGCTTTTCTCCCGTGGTAAGTTTGAAAAGATCAGCGGTCACCAGATCGATATAGCCGGTGATATCCTGTTTCCTTCCATGGATCCTCACATTGGTATTGGCACCATTGATGTGTTCAAGCAGTAATGAACTGCGCGGGCCGTTGTGCAGGTGTGTGGCAGGACTGGTTTCCAGCTGCAGATCGGCCTGTTTCCAGGAGATGCCATCCAGCGACAGATTCTTTTCCGTACTGTCCAGCGTGATCGCGTTCATCTTCACATCTTCTGCGAATAATTGGAGTTTATTGCCTTTGTCCGACAATTGCATCGAACCGGCAGTGAGTTGATTATCGTCCCCGGAATAATGTACATCCAGCATGCCGGCGCTGATCCCGTTGAGATGAATGATCCCTTTTCTGAAATTCAGACTGTTCACGGATTGTTCAAATTCCGTGATCCTGCGTGAAACGAGCAGCTGTTTGCTCTGTACAGATAGATCCGTATGTTCCAGGTGCATGTCGCCCTCACCGGGGAGGTCAAGGTTCAGGGTGCCGTTCGTGATATTGAAATCCTCGAGCCGGATCAGGTTATTGATGAGGGTCATGTACTGGAACAGTCCCTTCTTTTTAGTACTGCCCGCTTCCGGTTGTTCATGTACCGTATAATTGATCACAGGGTCGAACAGCGTGGCCTGATTCGCCTGCAATCTGCGCTCAAATAACAGTGCGTCCCATGATAATCCCTGTAGTTCACAATGCGGCACCGTAAAGCTGTTGGTCACTTTGCCATGTTCCAGTTGTTTCAGATTGAAATTGCTGAGCACGATCCGGTTCTTGTTGAACAGGATGCTGTCAAACTGAAGTGAAAGCGTACTGTCATGCAGGAAATTCTCATAATTCCGGATAGCCATCGCGAAGCTTTTCACTTTGAGGGGTCGCACCGGATCGTCATTGATGTTGAGCCCCTGCAATTCAAAATTATTCCGTGTGAAGTTGAACGTGCTCGGGATGCCGTTCCGTGTGGTGGTGATATCGAAGTCGGCATTGTTCACGACCACAAATCCCAGTTGCAGGTCACCGGTCAGCTGACGGATGATCTTATCCAGTCTCGGTGCCTGTTTTTTCGGTCCTGTTTTTTTGGTTACATCCACATCCAGTTTAAAGCGGGGGTTGACACAATACACCGAGTCGGCCTTGATGACCTCATGACGGTACAGGGTGTCGAAATCGATATTCGTCATCAGCAGCGCGTCAAAGAAAACATTGAAGGAAGCGTTGTTGGTCTCGCTGCGTGCGGAGGAGATGGTACAACTGTCGAACTCCACCAGTTTCTTGCGTACGTTGATGCGGAAACGGCTGAAACTAAGCCTGTGCCGGCCGTCCGGGAAAGTGATGTCCTGGTTCCGGGTTCGCAAAACCAGGTTCTCACTGAACAATATTTTCTTGTCGATCGAGAAGCGGCTGGTATCCACTTCCAGGTTATCGAGATGCAGGAACAGCTTCGTGATCTTCACCGGTTTTTCATCCGGCCGGATGCGGTTCACCAGATTGAATGTACAGTTGTTGATCTCAAAGCGGCGGACCTTGAGCACCTGCAGGGCGTCCTGTATCGAATTATAGATCTTACCCATTTCACCCGGGATCGAGATATCTTTTTTGGCGGCGCTGTCCGATCGGTTACCTGCGCGGAGCCGCGTCACCGTGATCTCCGGATCATTGAGGGAAAGAGAATCGATGATCAGTCTTTTCCGGAAGAAGATCGGCATGATGGCGTTCACACGCAGCTTCAGGTGTTTGATGCGGAAACTGTACGCGGTGTTCTCATTCACCGTATCGGTATTGAAGAATACGGCATTGTCCAGTTCCATGTTCTTGCTGAAATAGCTGAAATGGAATTTATCCATCTTCAGTTTCAGCTTGCCATGAGAGCGTGTTTCCACCAGCTGTTCGAATAATTTCTTCGCGTTGGCTTTGAACCAGAAATGGAACCCCGTCAGCAGTATCAGTAAACTGCCGAAGACGATGAGCAAGATCTTCCGGATCCGGTGTCCGGGCTTCTTCGGGGTTGTCAAAAGATTGGATGTGTTTGAACTATGAATGTAACTAATTCCGGGCTGCAATCAAAAGCCCCGTATGAACGGGGCCTGATCTGTTTAGCTGACGCCTGAACCCGGGCTGACCGGCAGTGCAGGTTGTAATAATTGCAGTTTGCCATCCTTGTCTTCAGCGGTCAGGATCATACCCTGGCTTTCTATGCCTTTCATTTTCCGCGGTGCGAGATTGGTCACAACGATCACCTGTTTGCCAACCAGGCTTGACGGTTCATAATGCTGCGCGATGCCAGAAACGATGATACGTTTCTCCGTACCCAGATCCACTTCCAGTTTCAGCAGTTTATCTGCTTTCTCTACTTTTTCACAGCTCAGTACCGTTGCGGCCTTCATTTCCAGTTTTGCGAAATCATCGAACTGGATCAGCGGTTTGGCAGCGGCAGCCGGTTTTTCGGGTTGCGGTGCCGGTGTATCAGGAACAGGTGCGGTCATATTATTTTTCAGTTTATCGATCTGTGCTTTGATCTCTTCATCTTCGATCTTACGGAACAGAAGTTGCGGTTCACGCAGGGAATAGCCAACGCTCAGCAATTTCAGTTTGCCGGCATTCTCCCAGTCCAGCATCTTATCCACCACTTTCATCATACCAAGCATTTTCCGTGCCGTGTTAGGCAGGAAAGGCTGGCACATCACCGCGAGGTTAGCGGTCAGTTGCAAACACAAATGCAGACAATTATCGATCAGCTGCTGGGCTTCCGGTTCAGTTTCCACACGGCGTGCTACGATCCAGGGTTCTTTCTTCTGCATGTACTGATTGCCTTTGCGGGAAAGGTCGATCAGTTCGAACATGGCTTCACGGAATTTATAACCTTCCATGAGCTGGCCCATGCGCAGCGCCGTTCCTTCAATGCTGCTGATGAGTTGCTTGTCCTCGTCATCCAGTATCGCGTTATGCAGCGGGGGGACTTTGCCTTTGCAGAGTTTGTGCATCAGCACGAAAGTGCGGTTCACGAAATTGCCGAAGATCGACACCAATTCACTGTTCACCGCATCCTGGAATCCTTTCCATGTGAATTCGGCATCCTTTGTTTCCGGCGCGATCTGTGTCAGGTAATAACGCAGCATGTCAACGGTAGCGCCACCACCATTTTCTTTCTTCACGAAATCGGTGATGTAGTCGCGCATATCCAGTTTCCAGTTGCGGCTCGTACTCATTTTATCGCCTTCCAGATTCAGGAACTCATTGGCAGGCACATTTGCAGGCAGGATGTTGCCATGCAGGTTCAGCATCACCGGGAAGATGATGCAGTGGAATACGATATTGTCCTTGCCGATGAAATGCACCAGCTGCGTATCCTTCTCATACCAGTAAGGCTTCCAGTCCTTGCCATTGTCCAGCGCCCATTGTTTGGTGGCACTGATATAACCGATCGGCGCGTCGAACCAGACATACAATACTTTGCCATCCGCTTCCTTTAGCGGCACTTTGATACCCCAGTCGAGGTCACGCGTAACGGCCCTTGACTGCAATCCGCCTTCGATCCAGCTCTTGCATTGTCCTACAACGGTCGGGCGCCAGTCGTCTTTATGTTCTTCCATGATCCACTGACGCAGGAAACTTTCATGTTTGCCCAGCGGCAGGTACCAGTGTGTCGTTTTTTTCTTGATGGGCGTTTCACCGCTCAGCGTACTTACCGGGTCGATCAGTTCATCGGGACTCAATGTGGTACCACAGGTCTCACACTGATCACCGAAGGCGCGGTCGCTTTTGCAATTCGGACAAACACCTTTGATGTAACGGTCAGCCAGGAATGTTTTCGCGGCCGTATCATAGAATTGTTCGGTCTCTTTGGTTTCCAGTTCACCACGGTCGTGCAGATAGGTGAAGAATTCCTGTGCCGTTTCATGATGCAGGGGAGAACTGGTGCGGTGATAGATATCGAAGCTGATGTCCAGGTCATGGAAATCCTCTTTCATCGCCTCATGGTATTTGTCGATGATGGCCTGGGGTGTCGTTCCTTCCTTCATGGCCTGGATGGGAATAGCGGTGCCATGCTCATCGCTGCCGCAAACGAAAACAACATCCCTTTTACAGGCGCGCAGGTAACGGACATAAATATCAGCGGGAATATAGGCCCCGGCCAGGTGACCAACGTGTTTCAGTCCGTTGGCATAAGGCAGTGCGGAAGTGACCAGGTATCTTTTAGGGGGCGTCATGGAACAGGAACATTTTAGTCTGCAAAAATACCGCAATAGCCGGCAACCCCCAAACACGAAAAACCCCGGCGGTAAACGCCGGGGTGGGTGCTAATTGTTCACTTGCTGTATCAAAAAGGCTTCAATTGTTTCACAGGAGCGACAGGTCCCATGACCGGGAAACATTTTTCTGTCACTAATTCTTTTTTCAGGCTGAATACGGCCTGTTTGCGGATGTCTTCAGATGAAGCACCTGCTTTCACAGTATAATTTCCGGCTTCAGCCACCCAGGCGGAGGCATTGGTGTCAAAGGAGGCCAGGTCATCGGGACGGATCGTCCAGGTGATCACCTGCATTTGACCGGGTGCCAGCAGTTTGGTCTTGGCGAAACCTTTCAGTTCCATTTTGGGTTTATCCATTTTAGCGGCAGGAGCGGAGAGATAGAATTGTACCACTTCCTTACCCGAAACTTTACCGGTATTCGTGATTTCCATACTGGCCGTGATCGTACCATTGAAATCGGGCGCGCTGAGTTTCAGCGGACCGTAGTTGAATGTTGTATAGCTGAGGCCATAACCAAAAGGATAGGCGGTCTTTACGCCGAAGCTGTTGTAATAACGGTAGCCGGTATAAATACCTTCTTCATAGGTCACTTCAGAAGGATAGCCCATCGGAATACCGATACTGCTTACGACCTGTGTGTCGGATAAATTCTTACCAGGGAAATTCTTTGAGGAAGAAACATCTTCATAGTTCACAGGGAAAGTGGTGGCGAGTTTTCCGGAAGGGGTCACTTTGCCGGAAAGGATATCGGCGATCGCGTTACCCGCTTCCTGTCCGCCCTGCCAGGCCAGTAAAATGGCATCGGCTTTATCACGCCAGGATGCTACTTCCATCACACCACCGGTATTCAGGATGACGATCAGTTTCTTGCCTTTGGCGTGGAAAGCCTTACTGACCTTGTCGATCAGGGTGATCTCTTTATCGGTCAGCATGAAATCATTTTCTTTTTTGCGGTCCTGGAATTCACCGGAATTGCGTCCGATGGTCAGCAGTGCGGCATCCGCATTTGTAACAGCGGCATTGATCGCTTCATCGCTGATCTCCATTTCGGCGACCGGCGGAGGCAGTTCGAAGAAGAATTTCTTTGGTGGCATTTTCGCTTTCGCGTCCCTGATATAATTCTCGTACAGCTGCTGCAGATCAGAAGGAATAGAGAAGCCTGCATTCTTCAGACCATCGACCAGTGAAACGGTGTAAGCTTCGTTCACATCACCACTGCCGGTACCACCCGAGATCAGGTCATAGGATGTATTGCCGAATGCGGCGATCTTCTTCACTTGTTTGTTCAAAGGCAGACTTGCTTTATCGTTACGGAGTAAGATGGCTCCTTCCGCTGCGGCCTGACGCGCGATCTTCGCATGTCCTTCCAGGTCAGGTTTGTTGCTGAATGCATAGTGCTGGTAAGCAGGGGAGATGAGGATGATATTCACGATACGTTCTGCATTCTCATTCAGTACGGCGTCGGTCAGCTGGCCGGCGGCATAAGCATCTTTCAGCGTTTTGGTCTGTATGGCGGTACCGGGCATGAGCAGGTCGTTACCGGCTTTCATTTGCGCCACGGCATCTGCGCCACCGAACCAGTCGGTCATCACATAACCTTTAAAACCCCATTCCTTGCGGAGGATATTCGTCAGCAGGTTATAATCCTCAGAAGTATACACACCATTGATGCGGTTATAGGAACTCATCACGGTCCAGGGGTTCGCTTTCTTGATCAGGATCTCGAAGCCACGGAGATAGATCTCACGCAGCGCGCGCTGGCTCAGGATCGTGTTCACTTGGTTACGGTTGGTTTCCTGGTTATTGGCGGCGAAGTGTTTCACGGAAGTGCCGACACCATTGGATTGGATGCCGTTCACCATCGCGGCGGCGATATTGCCACTTACGACAGGGTCTTCAGAATAATATTCAAAATTGCGGCCGGCGAGCGGGTTGCGATGAATGTTCAGCGCGGGCCCGAGCAGAATGTCCACACCATATTCCTTCACTTCATTGCCCATGCCTTTACCAACCTGTTCCACCAGCGCGGTATCCCAGGAGGATGCCAGCAGGGTCGCGATCGGCCATGCGGTGGCGTAATAAGTGTTCTTGTCATTGTCACGTGTAGGCAGGATGCGGAGTCCGGCAGGACCATCTGCCACTACGGTATTCGGGATGCCCAGGCGGGGAATGGCGAAAGTAGAACCGGCGGCACCGGGTACTTTGTCCATGGTCTGGCCCACGCCTGTACCATTGTTCTCTAAATTCAGTCCGGGCATTTTCATACCCATACCAACGACCAGGCCGATCTTTTCATCGGTGGTCATTTGGGAAACGATCTCACGGGCTTTGTTGGTCTGGCCGAACAACATCCGCAAGGGGAGAAGTAATAATAAGGAGACAGTGAAGAATTTCATACAGCAAAATTTAGATGCCAAATTTCCTGTATATGAAAACTGACCGATTTGACATTTGTCAAAAAATCAGTGGCGGTGGGAGCGGATGCGGCTGAGGGTCTCCAGCGTTACGCCCAGAAAGGAAGCGATATAGGACAGGGGTACCCGTTGAATGATCCCCGGTGAGGCGTCCAGAAGCCGCTCGTAGCGCTGTTGAGCGGATTCGAACTGGATAGAGTCCATGCGTTGTTGGGAAAGAATGAGGGAGCTGGTCACCATTTTGCGCAGCAGTTTTTCAATAGGATGAAATTGGTCCGCGAGACGCAAAAAATCTGCCTGCCTGATGCTGTAGAGTTGCGATGGTTCCAGCGTATGAATGGCCAGATGGCTGGGTGTCCTTTCAAAAAAACTGGTGATGGATAAAAAGAATTGCCGGTCCATCGCGATCCATTCAGTGATCTCTTTGTCGTTCTTGTGGTAGTAGATACGTGCCACACCTTTTTCAAGGAAAAAAAGCTGATCACCAATGCCGTTCTCCCGCAGCAGGGTATGGTCCTTCGGTACATCATGGTACTGCCAGACGCTGAGGAAAGCGTCCCGGCATTCATCCGGAAGCGGGGATATCTTTTCCAGTGCTTGAATGAGCAGATCCATAGGGATGAAATTAAGAATTTTAAATTTTGAAATTTGAATTAGTGCAGCATTTTACCCGGGATGTTCTGCCATTCAAAATTCCCGTCCGACCGGGTCATCCGGGCAGGCAAAATTTAGAATTTAAAATTTAAACAAGGTCGTTTATAGTTCTGAATTTCACTAAAACCCGGAAGTGGGATAAATACATGGATACCCCCTTCGAAGCTGCAAGCTTCGAATAACGGCCGGATCGTCATTCCCGTTATCGCTGCAAGCGATAGAATGAGCTCCCAAAACTTTAAGTTTTGGGACACTATTCTGTCGCCTTTGGCGACTCCAATAAATTGGGTTAGGCGTTCTGCGAAATCTGTGGTTTCGCGGACTGTGAAACTTGTATTCGAAGCCGGTTAATGCCATCACGCCATTCTGTCTTTAGTACACTATCAGGTTTGATGACTCTTGTATTAATTTTTAATTTTAAATTCTTAATTTGTATCCAATGATCAAGCTCCCTCCATCTCTATCCCCCGGCGACACCATCGGCCTCATATGCCCCTCCGGGTATATGGCTGAGGAAAGGACGCAGGTATGTGTGCAGGCACTGCAGGACTGGGGCTATAACGTGCGCATCGGCGCCACGGTGGGAGGGTCTTCACTCAATTATTTCTCCGGGACGGATGAGGAGCGACTGGCGGACCTGCAGCGCATGCTCGATGATGAAAGTATTCATGCTGTGCTTTGCGCACGGGGTGGTTATGGCATGGGCCGGATCATCGACCGGGTGGATTTCTCGCATTTCAAAAAACATCCCAAGTGGATCATCGGCTATAGCGATATCACCGTGCTGCATTCCCATCTCTACTCCAATTATTATATCGCTTCCATGCATGCACCCATGGCCGGAGCATTCAATGATGGCGGAGTGAACAATGAATTCATCGCTTCATTGAAGAATGCGCTGGAAGGGAAGAAAGCAAAATACCAGACACCCGTTCATGACTTCAACCGTAAAGGGGAAGCGATCGGCGAACTGGTAGGCGGGAATCTTTCATTGCTCGCACATGGCATCGGAACGCCTTCAGATATCAAAACAAAAGGCAGGATCCTTTTCCTGGAAGATGTGGGCGAGTATATCTATAATGTGGACCGCATGTTACATCAGCTGAAACGGAGCGGTAAGCTGGACCGTATTGCCGGACTCATCATCGGTGGTTTCACTGAATCGAAGGATACGGAAAGGCCATTCGGACAGGACGTGTACACCGTCATCCGCGATATCATTGCAGAATACGATTACCCCGTTTGTTTTGATTTCCCGGTCAGCCATACCGACCGCAATTATGCACTGAAAGTAGGTGTAGGGTATAAATTGAAAGTGGGAAAGAGTAAGGTGACGCTGGAAGAATAATCCTCAAATGTTCGTATTGAAACGAATTCTATTTTCTTGTCTCTTTATTATAGTGAGCTTTGTATCATGGGCGCAAAGCGATAATTACATTGATACGTTTAACAGTAAAAAAAGCACCTGGATATTAAGAAGTGTTGGGAAAGATCCGCGCTTAAAAGGCGATTCTGCTGTTCTGATTCTTCGTTTATTTCATTTGAATTGCATTCAGATTAAAGGTTCTCCGAGCCAATTGGCAATGGTGAAAATTGACTCGGTCATGTATAAATTGGATCAGAACGACCAGGTCGCTGCAAAACTGAAGAAGGGTGTCCGTGAATTGTCGTTGGATATAAAAGAAGATATCCTACTCTTCCCAATGAACAAGATCTGGCTGGATATGAAGAAAAAGAGAGTGTATAAAATCGATATTTTCCTTTCAACAAAGCGATTGGCAGGGCAATTATGAAAATATGGATCTTAGATTCAAAATAAATCTGATATTTTGTCTGGTGATAAGTTCTCACTGTGTCGCCCAGCAGCATGCTGCCAAATTGGATAATAGTCACAACGGCACTTATATCTTACAAGAAGCAAGCCCGCGAATGATCTCCAATGACTCGGTCTCAACACTTTTCATCACTATTTTTGGTTTAACAGCACCTGATTGTAAAAGTCTTTTTGGGAAGATTGACGTGAATGGGAAGAGCTACAATCAATGGGATACCAGTACATATACCGGTGTTTATACATTCAAAGCTGACTTAAAACCCGGAAAGTATTTTTTCAATGTATCTGCAAAGGGCTTTTACGACTTCCGTTCAGGCGAACTGGAATGTCTGCCCAATTTTCAGTATTCGCTGAAATTCTATCTGGCACCAAAGGAAAAGATCCGTGTTAAAAGGAGAAGTCAATAATTCCAGTTTTTGGTTTTCACAACTTCAGCAACGAATCGATCCCTCTCGTCATTTCCGGATAATCATACAGGTCATTATGACTTCCACCTTTGATGGTGATCAGTTGATCCGTCTTTTTCAGCAGCGGCAATAATTTTTCTGAATTACTGTAAGAAACGATGCCATCGGACGTGCCATGGAATATCGTTACCGGGGCAGCCACTTGCTGGATGTATTGCCAGGTCGGGATCTCATAATGCAGCATCGTCCCTACCGGATAAATGGGCAGGTAATGCCGGATCACAGAAGGGAAATCATAGTAGGGCGTTTCCAGGATCAGTCGTTTGCAATCCCGCACCGAAGCCAGTTCTGCCGCGATGCCGGTTCCCATACTCTTGCCATAGATGATGATACTGTCGGCGGAATATTTCCTTATAGCTTGCTTGTAAGCCAGCAATGCCCATTCATACAATTTCTTCTCAGTGAGCTTACCGGTGCTTTTCCCGAAACCCGGATAATCGATCATCATCACTTCATATCCGTTGCGGGTGAAATGGGGAATGTATTTCGCGTACCAGGAGATGTTGCGTTTATTGCCGTGGAAATACAACAGCACACCTTTTTTGACGGAGTCGGTGGAGGGAAAATCGACCAGACTGATCGTATCCGTAGCATTCACCGGCATGCTGATATCCTGATGCGGGATGCTGAACCCGAATTTTTCATTCCGGTGCAGGCGGACGGGGTGAAAGAGGATCGCGTCCTGCAGCAAGTATAAAATGAAACCACCGGCGACATAGATCACCAGTGCAAGTCGTGTCCATTTCCAGATCTTTTTCTTATTCAACTTTTTCATCGGGGCAAAGATGGAAATAAAAAAGGACATGGGGTCCATGTCCTTTGGTTCTCCTCTTTTGAAGCTGTTTATACCCTGCTGAAATAATCCCGCAGGCGGCACTGCACACTGTTGTCGATCTCGTTCATGATGCAGCGGATCACCTCTTCATCACGGGGCGCCATTTCAGCTCTGCGGTTGATCAGTTGTTTATCGTTCGCATCCAGGGCACGTTCATCACCGGTGAAAGTGGTGAACTCGGTGCTCCAGAAATGGTTGCCGGTGAAATCTTCGTTCATCAGCCAGCGGCCATTGTCATCCCGCACATTCACTTTCATGATACCACTGCTGCGCATGGTGCGTTTGGTAGTGGTGAGGGTGGCACTGACCTTTCCGTATACTTTCACAACGGAGTCGGGGCGGTACACGATCTCTTTGATCACTACATCTTTGGTAACGGTACGACTGGTCTTTTCATCCCGGGTGCGGCCGATGTCCATAGTGGCGAAACGCATGTCCAGCACCTGGTCGGCCCGGATGTTACGGTTCTGTGCATCCATCGGATCATAGAATCTGACGAAACGGCTGCCACTGTTATTCTTAAGGTTGCGCAGCAGGTTCTCATCAAAGTTCGTGTACTGGTTACTGTTATATACACTGTAACGGTATCCTCTCTGTTCCATGGGCAGGATGACCACATTGGTGGTACCCATTTCCAGGGCTTCCTGCAGTTTGCCTTCAAAGTCGCGGTTACCGGGCTTGAAGTACAAAGCGGATTGTATCTCGTCATACGCGTTACGCGCGCTGAGTTTATCACCTCTGCTGAGCAGGCTCAGGCCACGGTCGAACCGTACATCACCGGCTTTTTCACCGTAAGTGACGAGGTATGAACCATAGTCAACGGGATCCACGATATCAGCTACGGAAGGAGCTTTGCGGATGGCATCGTACATGCGCTGCATGGCAGCATAATCATTGTACATCCATTCCCAGCGCAGTTCATTGCTGCTTTCACCATTGTGGCGGATGCTGGCCTGGTGTTCTTCAACCGCATAACGGTAAGAACTGCGGATGATGTCCAGCAGTTTCGCGTCGTTCGGGTCTTTCTGCAGTTTTTTAGCCGCCAGTTCCACCGCTTCATCATAATGCCCTTTTTCGTACAGCTTGCGGGCGGTTTTGCAGGAGACGGCGAATACGATCAGTGAAATAAAGATTACGGAGTAGAGTTTTGATTTCATAAAGCCTCCTTTTTTAATAGGACGTTCAAAAGACGCACCAGTGAACACCGGAAAACCCGTTTTGGATAATCCTTAACAAACGACGGTCAGTACTTGAGAATATCCCTTATAAAGTTATGGTATTCGTCGTAGTGGGGGAGGTTATTGTGTCCGCCGCCCTGGATGCGGATCAGCGTGATCATACGGGGGTTGAATTTTTGGAGTGCGATACTGTGCCGGATGGGGATCAGCAGGTCGCGGGTGCCATGGATAATGTAGGTATGACACTTTACTTTTTGTATCCAGATATCCGTCCGCAAATGATAACGCAGCACCCAGCGCAGCGGCAGCATCGGTAAAAATCTTTCAATGACGCGCAGGAAATTGAAATAGGGCGCATCGAGGATGAGATAACGGGGGTTATTATCCGAAGCAAGTTTGGTGGCGAAGCCACTCCCCATGCTGCGGCCGTACACGATCAGATGATCTTCCTGGTATTGTTCTTTCAGCCGGTCGTAAATGAACTGCATGTCATTGAACATGTCCTGCTCACTGCGTTTGCCGGTACTTTTTCCGAACCCACGGTAATCCACCAGTACCACATCATAATCATATCTGTAAAAATCACGCGCATATCTCGCCCATCCTTTGATGCTGCGGGTATTGCCATGGAAATAAAGTATGAGTCCCTTGGGATTGTCACGGAAAAAATGCAGTCCATTGATCCTTACCCCCGGCTCAATATCGAAGAAATATTCCCGGAACGGAATATCATACTTGAACGCAAAATCCTGCTTCAGCTTCTCCGGCTTGAATATCAGTTTCTCCTGCAGCAGATATGCCAGGATGGAGAGGAGGGCGATGGCGCCGAGGATATACCAGATGAGATAGGTGATAGGTAATAGGTTATAGGTAAAAGGTAATAGTTAATAGGTTCGTGCTAAAAGAAATCTGATAAAGGAAACAATGCTCTGAATATACAAAACATCTTCCTACGGAGTGTAAATCTATTACCTCTAACCTTTTACCTATTATCTGGAGTTTACTCCTCCACTCTCTTCAACTTCAAATTCGTCACCGGTGCCACAATGAGCGGGAATTTTTCGATGGTCACGTTGGAGACGTCGAGGCCGAAACCTTTTTCTTCGGAGAGGGAATGTTCCTTGAGCCAGAAATGGAGTTTCATGACCACGCGTTCCATGAACGGAAGTTCGTTATCCTGACTGAGGTATTTTTCCATAACGATGAACTGGAAATCGCCCACGGTATTGCTGCTGGCCAGACTTTCATACCGGCTGATGATGTTCACTTCTTTATTCGCCACCAGGTCTTCCACCACTTTGCGGAACATGAGGTTCAGGCGCGGCTCCATACGGAATCCGAGGCGGAAATCGACACG
The DNA here is from genome assembly GCA_029555415.1 of Bacteroidota bacterium. GTDB lineage: Bacteria > Bacteroidota > Bacteroidia > Chitinophagales > Chitinophagaceae > JAKPSI01. The sequence continues at coordinate 65,281 of JAKPSI010000060.1, forward strand.
GATGATATCGTTCGGAATGATGTGTTCTACTTTGTATTCGCAGGTATAAGGATCGTCCATCGTATCCACGTGGACGAACCAGTAGATATCGGCACGTTTCGGTTTCTTGTTCAGGATGGAATAGATCACTTTATGCTCGATCTCCTTCGGGTTGTTGGCACTGGTGAGGTACACGAGGTGGGTCGCGAATTTCGGAACGGATTTATCGTTGCTCAGTTCCTGGATCTTCGGCACGTAATGTTCCATGCGTACGAACTCCACGTAACGGTTCTTGATCTTGCGCGCGCGGAACCAGATGTACATCACGCCGAACAACATACCGCCCACGATCACCGCTACATAACCACCGTGCGGGAATTTATCGAGGTTGGCGATAAGGAAGCTCACTTCAATGGAGAGGTACACGATCAGGTATAAATAGATGAGTACGGAACGCGTACGTTTCGTGATCAGGTAATTGGCGAACAGGATGGAGGTGGCGATCATACATAAAGTGATCGCAAGACCATAAGCGGCCTCCATGTTGGTCGATTTACGGAAATACAATACGATGCCCACGCAACCCAGGAAGAGCAGCAGGTTCACACCCGGCACGAATAACTGACCCCTTTCTTCCGTAGGGTACGTGAGGCGCAGTTTGGGCCACAGGTTCAAACGCATGGCTTCACTGATCAGGGTAAAGGAACCTGAGATCAATGCCTGGCTGGCGATGATGGCCGCAGAGGTCGCGATCACGATACCCACCAGTTTGAATCCCTGTGGCATCACACCATAGAACGCGTTGAAACCATCCACTTCGATCATATGCGCGGAGATCACTTGTCCGTTATGGTGGGCCAGTAACCAGGCGCCTTGTCCGAGGTAGTTCAGTAACAGACAGGCTTTCACGAACATCCAGGAGTAGCGGATATTGCTGCGGCCGCAGTGACCGAGGTCGGAATACAATGCTTCCGCACCCGTTGTACACAGGAAGACGGCACCGAGGATATAGAAACCTTTAGGGTAAGTGGTCAGCAGGTCGATCGCGTAATGCGGACTGAGTGCTTTGAAGATCGAGAGGTCATCAAAGATGTGCATGCTTCCCAGCGTGGCCAGCATCAGGAACCAGATGGTCATGATCGGTCCGAACAAACGGCCGATGGATGCGGTACCGAATTGTTGCAGGAAGAAGAGCACGCCCAGGATACCGAGTACGATGTAAACGATGCTCCAGTCACTGATATCGCTGAATGCTTTGAGCTGACGCAGACCTTCCACAGCGGAAGTAACGGAGATGGGAGGGGTGATCATACCATCAGCGATCAGGGCCGCGCCACCGATCATGGCAGGGATCACCAGCCATTTGCGCTGCCGGCGTACCAGTGCATATAAAGAGAAGATACCACCTTCCCCCCGGTTGTCGGCCTTGAGGGTCAGGATCACATATTTAACGGTGGTCTGTAAGGTAAGCGTCCAGATAATACAGGAAAGGGCACCCAATATCAGTTTTTCACTGATCTCTTTGTCTTTAGTGATCGCATTGAGTACGTAAAGAGGGGATGTTCCGATGTCTCCGAAGATGATGCCCAGCGCAATGATAAGTCCCGCGAAAGTGACTTTGTTGGTCGGTATTCTCACAATGGAAAATTATTGTTTCTTCCTGTCTTGCCCGTGTGGTACCGGTGTTTCCGGTCCAACCCCACAGGTACAGAGGGTTAGTTCTGCAGGAGTTTATCTGCAAATGTATAGGCAATTTTATTTTCCCCATAATAATTTGGGCTGAAAGAATGCGGCCGGAGCGACCCGTTTACCCCGCAGCGCAACCGAAAAGCCTGAACGCCCGTTCATGTAATACCTCTTTTTCCCGCATCCTCCTGAAAAATCCGGCCCGGTTTTGGCCGGCATCCTTTAATTTTAATTGGCAAAAAATCAGTTTTTTATGAAGTGGAGAACCTGGCTGATACCTGTAGTGATGGTTTGCGGATCCTTATCGGTTTCCGGACAACGTATCGTTTATTCCGAACCGGAAAAGGACGATACCCGCCGGATCAATTTTGAGATCGCCGGTAAGATCGGGGGAAATTTCCTGATCTATAAGAATAACCGCAGCCGTACCTGGATCTCCGTACTGGATAATGAACTGGCACCGGTGTCAACGGTCGAACTCGATTACGTCCCCGCCAATGACCGCATGATCAATGTCGATTTCTTCCCTTACTCCGATTTCTGTTATATGGTTTACCAGTACCAGAAAAAGAATATCGTGTATTGCATGGCCGCGAAGATCGGCCCCGATGGAAAGAAGATCGGCGAGGTCAAACAACTGGATACGACACAGATCGGTTTCGCCGCCAATAATAAGATCTATTCCGTGGTCAGCAGTGAGGATAAAGGACGACTGGCCATTTTCAAGATCAACAGTAAGAACAAGAAACTGTATGCCATGACCGTGGCACTGTTCAACGACAAACTCGATGAGCTCAAACGCTCAAGGCTCTTCATCCCGATGGAAGAGCGTTATGATTACCTGAACGATTTTCATCTTGATAATGACGGGGACCTTGTCTTCACCAAATTCTTCCGCAACAGCAACGACAATATCAGCAACGCGTTCTTCATCGTGAAGCAGGCGCAGTCCGACACGCTCCACTACACCGAACTGAAGATCAGTGAGACCTTCCTGGATGAGATCCACATCAAGGTCGATAATTATAACAAGCGCTACCTGCTTGCTTCTTTCTATTACAAACAACGGCGCGCCAATATCGACGGGTTCTATTTCTTCCTGTGGGATAAAGTCAAAGAACAGACCATGATGGAAGATACACTGGTGTTCAGTGAAGAACTCCGCAAAGAAGCCCGGGGTGAGAATAATGCGCGCATGGCATTCAATGATTATTTCATCCGCAATATCATCACCCGCCGCGACGGTGGCTTCATCATCGGCAGTGAATCCTATTATACCACATCCCGCTTCAACAGCTGGAACCGCTGGGATTATCTCTATGGTTCTCCGTTCATGTCGCCCATGGATAACTATTATTACTACTCTCCCTATTATAATAATTACTGGTGGAACTCCAGGCAGAACAATAACCAGGCGGTCCGCTATCACTCTGATAATATCGCCATCCTTTCCTTTAACAAAGATGCCAGACTGGAATGGAGCGGCGTGATCACGAAAGACCAGTATGATGATCAGTCGGACGACCTGCTTTCTTATCAGCTCATGAATACCGGCGGACAACTGCATTTCCTTTTCAACAAGGATGAGAAACGCACTTTGTTGCTGAATGATTACAGCCTGAGTCCGGAAGGCGCGCTGACCCGGAACCCGACGCTGAAGAACCTTGACAGGGGTTATGAGTTCATGCCCAAGTACGGTAAGCAGGTCACTTCCAAGCAAATGATCGTTCCCTGCCAGTACCGTAACTATATTTGCTTCGCCAAGATCGATTATAATTAAACCGCTTCAATAGCTGAAACCAACGTGATCGCCATCTTTAAACAGAAGAACCCCGCCAACATCATGATCCTGCTGGTGACAGGGATCCTGCTGAAATTGCCCATGTTCCTGCATCCGCACACCACCATCGCGGCCGTGAATGATGGCGTATTGTTCAGGAGCATCCTTCGTTTTCTGGCACCGACCGCGGAAAAGATGCCGATGCTGCATCCCTTGCTCAGTTTCGGTTTATTGTTCCTGCAGGCGGTTGTGCTCAACCGTTTCATCAATAACCAGCGCATGATGAACCGGCCCAATTTCTTCCCCGGCATGGCGTATATCCTCATTACATCGCTGTTCCCGGAATGGAATTATTTCACGGCACCACTGCTGGTCAATACGATCTTCCTGTTCGTTTTTTCAGCTCTGTTCGGCACCTATAACCAGCAAAATGCAAAAGGCACGATCTTCAACGCGGGCATGGCATTGGGTATCGCCTCCTTCATCTTCTTTCCTTCATTGACATTTTTATTGTGGCTCCTGCTCGCACTCATGGTCATGCGCCCCTTCCGTTTGAATGAATGGGTATTATGCATCGTGGGGATGACCACGCCTTTCTATTTCTATGCGGTATGGCTTTTTGTAACGGGCACCTGGAGCTGGCACGGCATCCTGCCTTATTTCTCTGTTGGTATGCCGCGACTGCAGCAATCGGCCTGGATCGCCGGCGCCGCGGCGCTGATGGTATTTCCCTTCCTGGCCGGCGGCTACTATGTGCAGGATAACCTGCGCCGCATGCTGATCCATGTCCGGAAAGGCTGGAGCCTGTTGCTGCTGTTCCTGCTCTGCGCAGTTTTTGTTCCCTTCGTGAACAGCACCACCGATTTTTCCAACTGGGTACTGGCCGCGATCCCCTTCGCCGCCTTCCACGCCTGCACCTATCTCTATTCCACCTATCGCATCATCCCCCTCATCCTTTTCTGGCTGAACGTGGCCTTTGTGATTGGGTATCAGTATTGGGGGCCGGGATGGTAGGTGATAGTTAAAAGGTAACAGGTTATAGGTTACAGGTGTTATCCACATAGCACCCACCTCTTAGCTTTTAGCTATAACCTTTTACCTAATTAATTATCTTTGCCCTTCATCATCAATTCCCCAATATGAAATTCGGCGTGGTTGTTTTTCCCGGTTCCAATTGCGACAGGGACATGTATGACGCATTAAAGCATGATATGGGTCAGGAAGTGGAAATGTTATGGCATAAGGATAAGGACCTGAGCCATTTCACTACGGATGACTGTATCATCCTGCCCGGCGGTTTTTCTTATGGTGATTATCTGCGTTGCGGCGCCATCGCGCGTTTCAGCCCGATGATGCAAAGCGTGATCGAATTCGCCAACGCGGGCGGAAAGGTTTTCGGGGTTTGCAACGGGTTCCAGATCCTCTGCGAATCACACCTGCTGCCCGGCGCCCTGCTGCGGAACGGACATCAGCAGTTCGTATGTAAGAACGTGCTGATCCAGAATCCCGCCGGCGAGATCTTCAAAGTTCCGGTGGCCCATGGAGAAGGACGTTACTATGCTGATGAAAAAACGCTCGACAGCCTGGAGGCCAATGGCCAGGTGATCTTCTATTACTGCGATGAAAAAGGCAAAAGGACCGCAGATGCCAACCCCAACGGCGCTACCCGTCATATTGCAGGTATTTGTAATGCGAACCGGAATGTGTTCGGCATGATGCCCCACCCGGAAAGGGCCACTTCTTCCGTGCTGGGCAATACGGACGGAAGGGCGATCATCCGGGAATTATTGATGTCCACCCAACTGGTTTCCTGATTTTTACGTCTGTTCAGTGGAGGGCCCGGTTTTTCGATTTCCCTAACATTAAATAAGGCCGGGCTGCAGTAAATTTGCATACTCAACAGAGGCATACTGATAATATGAAAAAAGTACTTTTTATAGCGATCCTCGTTTTGGCCGGTTCCGCGGTCCGCGCTCAGGTGAACCCCATCAACTGGGAGTTCACAGCTAAGAAAACGGCTGAAAAGACCTATGAGGTCCACATGAAGGCCACCATTCCGGCAGGCTGGCATTTGTTTTCCCAGGTCCAGCCTGATGATGCAGTCGCATTGCCGACCAAGATCACGATCAATCCGAACCCGCTGCTTTCTACCGAAGGAGCGATCACAGAGAAAGGCAAAATGGAGAAATTCCATGATGCGAAACTGGATATATCCGCCCATCAGTTCTCCGGGTCCGTTGATTTTGTGCAAGTGGTGAAACTGAAAGCGAATGCGAAAACAAGCGTGACAGGTACCGTCCTGTTCCAGACCTGTAATGACCAGAAATGTCTTCCAGCCAAGACCATTCCTTTCACTGTAGCGATCAAATAAGACCAGATAAAATATTGAATGATATCGGACGGGTCTTTGCGGACTCGTTCGTTTTTTAAACCAAGTTCCAGTTGCATGAGATCCTTTTTTTCATCCCTGATCGCTTTGATGCTGTTTGTTACGGCATGGTCGCAGGACAGTACCGGCGGCCTTTCCGGTGGCTGGAAAACCAGTGCGGTCAAGGCTTCTGACGGTGTGTATGAGATCAGTTTCAGCGCGACCGTAAAACCAGGCTGGAAAATTTATGCGCCCAATCAGGTACTGCTGGAACAGCCCACTACCTCACTCAAACTGTCTGATTCTTCCATTCAGGTAAAGGGATTCACAACAGGCGGAACGCCGGTGGGAGAGAAAAGTCCCATCTTCGAAAACACGACCGTTCAGTTATACGGACAGGAAGCAACCTGGAAAGCAACACTGCAATTCAAAGGAGATGCGCCTGATAAATTACAGGGCATCCTGTATTATACGTACGGAAGGAATGATGAATTCTATCCTTCAACGTCAGCCGAATTCACGGTGAGTCTGCCCGGAGGTGTTGCATCTTCCACACGCATCTTCATTCCCACTATTGATATCGATCATCCTTATGATCCATCCTGCGGAGATGATATCAAAAAGGACAGCAGCCTTTTTAGCATCTTCCTGCTGGGCTTTCTGGGAGGTTTGATCGCGCTGATCACACCCTGTGTGTTCCCGATGATCCCGCTGACCGTTTCCTTCTTCACCAAAGGCGCGGAGAATAAAAAGAAAGGAACGAGGAACGCCTTCATCTACGGGTTCTTCATCTTCCTGATCTATGTCTTACTGACCGTTCCTTTCCATATCGCGGGCAAAACGAGTCCGGATATCTTCAATAATATTTCCACGAACGTATGGCTGAACCTGATCTTCTTCGCCATCTTCATCGTATTCGCCATTTCCTTCTTCGGCTATTTCGAGATCGCGCTGCCTTCGGGTATCGCCAATAAAATGGGATCTAAGAATGGCGCGGGTAACCTGGCCGGTATCTTCTTCATGGCCCTGACCCTTGCTATCGTTTCCTTCTCCTGTACCGGGCCGATCCTGGGCTCATTGCTGGCCGGGGTGGCCAATGGCGGTGCCTGGCCGCTGACGGCAGGTGCGGCGGGATTCGGACTGGCACTGGGGCTTCCTTTCGCTTTGTTCGCCCTGTTCCCGCAATGGCTGCATTCGATCCCCAAATCAGGTGGCTGGCTGACGGATGTGAAAGTGGTACTGGGTTTCATTGAGCTGGCACTGGCGGTTAAATTCCTGGCGAATGCGGATAACGTGAAGCAATGGGGTATCCTGAAAAGGGAAGTGTTCATCGGATTGTGGGTGATCATCGGCGCACTGATCGTATTGTACCTGATCGGCAGGATCCATTTCTCCCATAGTTCTCCGGTGAAGAAGTTCTCGAAAATTAGGATCGCGTTCATTGTGGTATTCACCGCGGTAACACTTTATCTCGTGCCGGGACTGACCAATACAAAATGGGCAAGGCTGAGTCTGATCAGCGGATTCCCGCCGCCGGTTTGTTACAGTGTGTACAAACAACCGGTGAACTGTGATAAACCGTTGCTGGATTATGAAGTGGCGCTGGCCCTGGCGAAGAAAGAGAACAAACCTGTGCTGATCGATTTCACCGGATGGGCCTGTGTGAACTGCCGCCGGATGGAAGAGAAAGTATGGACCGTACCCGCGATACAAGAGCTGATGCATAATGATTTCATCCTGGTTTCATTGTATGTGGATGAAAGAACACAATTGCCGGCTGCCCAGCGAACAGTGTACAAAGCACAGAACGGGTCCGAAAAGTCGATCGTACAGGTAGGTGATAAATGGTCGGCCTTCCAGATCGATAATTTCCATGCTACTTCTCAACCTCAATATGCGATCATCAGTCCGGATGAAAAGGCAATGGTAAAGACCAAGGGGTACACACATGAGCCGGAAGAATTCAAGGCCTGGCTGGAATGCGGGCTGCGGGCCTTTAAGAAATACAGTGCTGAAAAATAAAGAACCCCGACGAACCGGGTGAACCGGTTGTCGGGGTCAATTTGGTGTCATTCTGCAGCAACCTACCGGATGGCAAGTCAACGGGGGAGCGTCCAGTATGAACGTCCCGTTTACCGGGCGGAGATACAGAATGACAAGTATGTCACCTTACTGTAGAAGTACTGTTCCTTATAATGCGATCTGTTTTTGCGTCATGAGTTTACGGAGGTTGATCAGACCGTAGCGCATCCTTCCGAGTGCAGTATTGATGCTGCAATTGGTGGCGGCGGCGATCTCTTTGAAACTCATATCAGCGTAATGGCGCAGGATGATCACTTCGCGCTGGTCTTCCGGCAGGCGCTCAAGCATGTCACGAACACGGTCGTGGCTCTGGCGCTTCATCATCACGGTTTCGGCGCATTCTTCTGAGAAGTTCAGCACTTCAAAGATGTCTTTGTCTTCGCCGTTGCGGATGGTGGGAGTGCGTTTGACCTTACGGAAATGATCCACGCAGAGGTTGTGAGCGATCCGCATAGCCCAGGGAAGGAATTTTCCTTCTTCTGTATACCGGCCGCTCCGCATGGTATCAATGATGCGGATGAATACGTCCTGGAAGATGTCTTCTGCCAGGTATTTGTCTTTTACGAGGAATAAAATGGAGGTATAGAGCTTGTCTTTATGACGCAGCACTAGTGTTTCCAGGGCATCCAGATTGCCATCTGTGAATAGATGGATCAATTCATGGTCGGTTTTTTTGCTAAAAGCTTTCATAAACTTCTACAGTTTTTGGTCGTTAAATGGATATTGGTTGTCGAAACAGTAAAGGGAAAAAAATAAGTAGAAGTTTATG
>JAKPSI010000076.1 GCA_029555415.1 Bacteroidota bacterium
ATTGATAATACCACCAGCCGTGGCCGTACCATCCGCTTCCTTTGGGAAGGATCAGAAGAAGAATTCCGTGCCCAACTGGAAAAACTGGGTGAAACACCCCTGCCCAAGTATATCAAACGTAAACCGGACGAGGAAGACAAAGAACGTTACCAGACTGTTTACGCCAAACATGAAGGAGCCGTGGCCGCCCCGACAGCAGGACTGCATTTCAGCCGCGAGCTGATCAAACGTCTCGAGATCAAAGGTGTTCGTTTTGCAGAAGTAACACTCCATACCGGACTGGGTACTTTCCGTCCGATTGAAGTGGAAGACCTCAGCAAACACAAAATGGATGCTGAATATTATAATATTGATGAGACGGCCTGTAAAGTAGTAAACCGTGCCAAGGAATACGGACACCGTGTTTGTTCAATCGGTACCACCACGATGCGTGCACTTGAGTCTTCTTTCACCGCTCAGAAATTACTGAAACCGTCAGAAGGCTGGACCAATATGTTCATCCACCCGCCTTATGATTTCAATATCGCGGATTCACTGGTAACGAATTTTCATTTACCGAAGACCAGCCTGCTCATCATGACCTGCGCTTTCGCCGGTTATGAACTGACCATGGAAGCCTACAAGAAAGCGATCAAGGACAAATACCGCTTCTTCAGCTACGGTGATGCCCTGCTGATCATCTAACGACGCTTACGGTCGTCATGTATAGAATATTCGGATCCCGGCCAATCGCCGGGATCATTTTTTTACGGGAGGGACCGGTGGTTCGTAATCCACCGGCATATAATCGGCCATCTTTTCACTCCAGCCCCAATAGCCCATGGTAAGGATATCACGCGGATCATAATACCCGCCGTTGGCTTCGATCGCGATCGCGTTACCATTGAGCAATCCGACATAGGAACGTTGCCAGGAAGGCCGCCTGCTGAGGAACTGCGCCTTCAGATAGGCATCATCCTCCGTTTCCTTTTTGAAAACGATCGCTAAATAGTCGGGAAAGAAAAGGATCTTCTCCCCTGTTTCATTCCTTTCCAGCAGGCTGTCCGTGTTACTGATCACGGGACCATATTCTTCCTGCACATCTTCCTGCCGAAGGACCTGCTGGTAATATTGTGATGAGTCTTTGGAGAACCGGCCTGACATCGTTGCATCCAGCACCAGTACATTACCCTCTTTCTTTACAGACCTCATTTGTTCCTGCATCGCGAAGTTCCATATCTTCTTCACCCTTTCTTTTTCCAGGTTCGGCTTCTTCTTCATCGTACGGATCTCAAACCCTTCCTCCGTTAAACGGTTCTCATACAGACTGCGCATGAAATGGATCACAGAACCCTCGTAGGCTTTCTGACGTTGTTTACTCCATCTGCTTTCCACCCCTTTGCGCGGTGCTTCCATCTCCATCACCTGCGGGTAGCCCGCGTAGTAAAGGGAACCATGACTGAAATTGAGTTCAAAGGCTTCCAGCTGATAACTGATCTTATAACCTAATGCGTCATTTTCTATCTGCAATGGCACATCCGCGAACGCGACCAACCTGTTCGATTTCTTATAAAAGCGGAAATGAATGGAATCCGTATTCCTGATCCTGCATCGGGATGCATTGTTCGATGTGCCGACGAAATTCTCCAGGAACTTAGCTCCCCACTGGGCCCAGGTGCCTTCCGTAAATGGTTCCACCACTACATTATCCAGTTCCCGGACCCGCACTTTCAATATCACATTCACCGTAAGCGGCAACTGCTCTTCACTGTATGCTACCACGTAGGTCTCAAAACCAACATTGGAAATGATCAGTTCATGTTTTCCGGAAGGCGGATTGACCAATTCAAAATGTCCTTCCGCATTGGTGGTGGTGCCCCGGGTGGAATTATTGATGAAGACGTTACAGTTGGGAAGCGGCTGTCCGTTCGTGCCGGTCACCGTTCCGCTGATCAGACGCTGGGCTGATACAGGCAGCGACAGGAGGCATACAATAAACAAAGCCGGAAGTCTGAACATGCCGGCAATTTACGATCTGCGGGTGAATTGGAATACAACAACGATCAGTTGTGCTCCGGCACTCTGGCACGAAGTTGGGCCACGAATTCTTCCGGACTCACTCCCGGAAAACCATCCCATGACCGTATGATCTTACCCTGCGGATCCAGCAAAACCGTATATGGGAAGCTGCCCTGCGCATTGTACTGATCGGCCATCTTATTATTCTTGCCTTGTTGTTCTTTGGACAACTGGTTCTTTTTCTGTCGGGGAAAATCGGCATTCACCAGTACGAGATTCTTTGCCGCGAAATCAGAGAATACCTGACTGTCGAATATCTCTTTATGCAGACGGATGCAGGGGCCGCACCAATCCGATCCGGAAAAATTAAGCAGGATGTATTTATTGTCCTTTGCCGCTTCCTGTTTGGCCACGTCCAGATCATTCTCCCACACGGAAGTACCGAAACAGAAAAAAGCGGCGATCGCCAGTGAAGCTAAACGGATCATGTGCAACTGATTTATTTAAAACTAATGTTTCCACCCGGACAGGAAAAATCCGGTAACCGGGATTAACAATTCCTTACCGGCCATACCATACAGCCGGTCTTAACCCCTGATGCATTTCACGGGGAATCAGTTGGCTGCAGATCAACTTAAATCAGGGTCAATGGCTCAGTCGAGACCGAACATGCCCTTATTCAGCTGCTGAAGGATCTGCGTTTTGTAAGCGGCAGGCACCAACAGGGAGATATTATGAGGACTACCTCCGTATGACACCATACGTACCGGAATACCGAGAATGGATCCGAAGAGTTTCTTCACCATGTCTTCCGTTTTTGCGATCTCATTCCCTACTACTGAAATGATGGTCTGGTTCTCGTCCACCTCAATGGTTCCGAAGGGCTCGAGTTCCTTGCAGATCTCTTTGAGGTTAGCGTCGTTATCGATCGTCAGGGAGACCGCCACCTCGGAAGTGGTGATCATATCGATGGATGTACGGTACTTCTCGAAGATCTCGAAGATCTTGCGGAGGAAACCATAAGCGAGCAACATGCGGCTGCTCTTGATATGGATCGCGATGATATTATCTTTCGCTGCAACGGCTTTTACACCAACGCTTCCTGCTTTTTCCGTGATCAATGTCCCTTTCGCCTGGGGTTCCATGGTATTGAGGAGTTTCACGGGAATGTTATAGGTCTGTGCGGGCCAGATCGAAGCCGGGTGCAGGATCTTGGCTCCGAAGTAGGCCAGCTCGGCCGCTTCATCGAAACTCATTTGTTCCACCGGAACGGTCTTCTTCACGATGCGGGGATCATTGTTATGCATGCCGTCGATATCCGTCCAGATCTCACATACACTCGCGTTGATCGCTGCAGCGATGAGCGACGCGCTGTAATCACTGCCCCCTCTTTTCAGGTTATCCACTTCACCACGTGCGTTACGGCAGATATAACCCTGTGTAACGAATAATTTCTTATCCGCATGTTGTTTGATCAGCTGACCGAGTTTGATCTTGATGCTGCCGATCTGCGGTTCATCGTAATGATCGATGGTCATGAACTCCAGTGCTGGTAACAGCATATGAGATATCCCCTGCTCTTCCAGATACACACAGAAGAGTTTGGTGGAAAGTAATTCCCCTTGTGCAAGGATGTCCTTATTCAGTGCTTCACTGAATGAGATGCGGAGGATGATATTGAGGAATTCAAAATGTTCCGCAACGATGGCTTTCGCTTTTGCAAGCGCTTCCGGTTTTTGAACGAGTTTGGAAATGAAATCCTGGTAATGCGCTTCCAGCTTATCGATGGAATGCTTGGCCATGCCGCGGTCGCCCTTGGCGATGAAATCTCCGATCTCCACCAGTGCGTTGGTGGTGCCGGATAATGCGGATAAAACAACGATCGCGGGTTCCTGTTGCTGATTCACCAGGTTCACGATATGGTGCATACGCTCGGGCTTGCCGACACTGGTACCACCGAATTTCATGACTTTCATAACAACTCCTCTTTTAATGCATTAAAATGGAGTGCAAAGATACGTTATGAAGCCGTTAACGGGCGTTAGGGGAAGGGAACTTCAAAGCGTCTGGCTAATTCTTGCAGATCCGTGACAACAGCGTCCAGCAAGGGAATACCCTGTACGGAACGTTCGGCTTCCATTTCTCTTTCGGGGTCGCCGGGTACCAGGACCTTTTCCTGTCCGGGGGCGGGACGTGCATGCCGGAAACCACTTATCCAATGATCCATATGTTTCTTGAAATCATCAGCGGGACGAAATGCATCGATACGCATGGCACCCAGGAAGTGGCCGATGCCTTTTCCGGGTTGCTGTGCTGGCATAGGCACATAAGCCGGGAATGGCGGTACCCAGGGCGCATAATTCGCACCACTTAACAATGCGGAGAATATATCGACCACCGCACCGAGCGCATAACCTTTATGAGAACCATGTTCACGGTCGCCACCCAATGGCAATAATGCGCCACCCTGTTTCAGGATGTTGGCATCATGAGAAGGATTCCCGTCTTTATCCTGTACCCAACCGGTTGGGGTATCCTGTTTCTTGCGTTGAAGGATCTCCAGTTTACCATTGGCTGCTGTGGTCGTGGCCAGGTCTGCAACGAAGGCGGGTTCTGCACCGGCAGGTGCAGCGACACAAATCGGATTCGTGCCGAGCATTTTATCTATGGAGAAAGTAGGGGCTACGAGCGGACTGGCATTGGTCATGGCCCATCCGATCATATCATGTTCCAGCGCCATCATGGCATGATGCGCGGCGATACCGAAGTGATTACTGTTCTGCACACTTACCCAACCCGTACCGGCAATCTTTGCTTTTTCAATAGCGACCTGCATCGCGAAAGGTGCAATGACGAGACCGAGGCCGCTGTCGCCATCGATCACGGCGGTGGAAGGCGATTCATGAATGATGCGGATGTCGGGCGTGGCATTGACACGCTTTACTTCCCACAACCGTACATAACCGCTGAGGCGGGCAACACCGTGGGAGTCGATACCCCGGATATCCGCGGACAATAAGGCTTTGGTAGCGGTTTCCGCATGGGCTGCGGAGCAACCGATCTTCTGAAAAATGGCTTGTGTGAACGCCGCTAATTGCGCGTAGGGATATACTTTTTCGGGCATGCGCAAAGATACAAACTCAGGGCCTGAGCTTTTTCAGTATGGCATAATAATAAGCGATGTTCTCCCGCATCTGTGCCATATTATTTTCCGGGTACATTTCATATTCAATGGAGAATACGCCTTTGAAATGCCGGCTCTTCAGTTGCTGCATGACGCCTGCGATGTCGAGCACCCCTTTTCCGAGAATAGTATCTTCTGCCTGCAGATCATTGAAAGAGCGCACGTCCTTGAAATGCATACCCCATAATTTTCCGCCCATTTGTTTCAGTGCAGCTTTTACATCCACGCCATTCCGTGCCCAGTGACCGATATCAGGCCAGGCTCCGATATGGGGATGGCCTTTCATCGCCGCGGCTGTTGAATCGGGATGCCAGTAATGACTATCGGGTTTGGGGTGACTGTGCAATGCCACTTTCACATGGTATTTAACGGCGAGTTGTTCAAAGCGGTCGAGGTCCTTCCATTCCGGTTCCGCGGTGATGTATGGAATATTCATGTATTGTGCGAAGGCGAAGAACTGCTCCAGATTTTCATTATTGTAATAATACTTGTCGACCACGCCAATGGCGATCACAGTGACCTTTTTGTATTTCAGGTAGTCTTTGATCTTATCACGCGCATCCTTGTCCAGGGTATAACTGAAAACTCCGGGGATCGAGCCGCCCACCTTTTGACCGGGATACACTTCAATGTAACGCAACCCAAGACTATCGGCTTTGTCCACGGACTCCAGAAAACTGTTGAGGTGAAAGGTCCAGGTCTGAACAGACAGTTTCCAATCCGCATTCGTTTGTGCATGTACGGCGACGCATCCGAATAAGATAACGGTCAGAACGATTCGTTTCATCATTGTTTAGGCAATTTTTCTCCTTTGATATTGATCTTTTCGTGAAAAGGGTCCAGCCGGTAATCGATGATCCTCGCGATCTCTCTGCGGGTAAGCACCCTGCCTTCTGTTTCATAAGGGAACGCATCGGGCCGGCGCAACGGTTCGCGGAGTTCATTCACACGCATGATCATCTCCGCCAGCATACCCTGGGTAACATTGCGTTCATCGTTCCCGTGATTCACATTGAAATACCTGTAGAATTCGCTGAATCCTTTTTCCAGTTCCCGCATGGTCATGGTGGTATCCGGATAGAAGAACATTTTATTGGACCAGCCCTGCGGCTTGCCTGTCCCGCGAAGTATCCCGGTGACGGACACCCGCTGAATGAGTGCCCAGTCCTGGTCGGATGGCAGCACATCATTGAAAGGGAAGAGATACGCCTTGTATTGCAACAGCTGTTGCTGCACGGCCCTTACTTTCAATCCCTCTGTTGAACGAAGATTCTTATCAATAAATACAGAAGCCATCACACCTGCTGCCTGTCCGGTCAGCATCACAACCGGCTGCAGCCGGGTAGCTCCGTTCACGATATTCGTAACGGAGATCCCTTTTTCACAAACGATCAGGTTCCAGCATTTTTTGGTGACCATGGTACCCATGGGTATACTGAACGCAGGTACCGGCGGGAATCCCAGCTCGGGGACTTTGCCCGGATACTGCGCATGATGATGATCGACCGGATAATCGCCCACGGAAATAGCGGTACGGTAAAGTGTATTGATATAAGGATCTTTCAGTTCATTGATCGTCAGGCGAACTTCTCCTTTCAATCTTCTCCCCTCCCGGTTATAGGGAATGAGCGCCATGCCATGATCCAGTTCATCATCGGCCAGGCCGATATTCTTCATGCCGAGTTGTGTTTGCATGAAATAAATGAAACCGAGTGTGCGGTCCTTCGCTTTTTTATATTCCAACTCCCGTTCATCTTGTTTTTTCTCCACTACATTGAGATAGGTATCATTACCATGCGCCGGCCAGTTCAGCATGTATTTATTATTCGGCAGTTTCCCATAGTTCAGCATTTTCATTTTGTCGCCATTCCAGGGCTTATCGTTGCAGGGTGCATCGGTATTGCTGCAGAAATACAAAGTGCTGTCATAATGATCAGGACGCGGGATCGTTTTATCAGCACCGGGACCATAATCCTTCAGAATAGCCGCCCAGGTAAGGTCCTGAATGATATCATTCTTTTCACGCGCTTCTTTTTCTCCGCTTTCGTTCGGATCATCCATGCCGAGATCATAACCGTAAGCAGATCTGGCGAGTACATCACCTAATTCAGTCGCATCCACCACAATTTCAGGATAAATGGTGAGGGACTCTCCAAGTAATGTGAGATTAAAGTAAACCGCACCGATCCTGGCTTCGCGCGCACTCAGCGAGGTTAACTGAGCATTCATGATCAGTGTAAGATTCGGCTCAGCCCCCGCCCAGGCTTTGAATATACTGTCCGCCACATGCGGTTCAAAACAATTCTCACTCACCCATCCGCTGTTCAGCCATTTACGCCCGTAATGCTTGCGGAGTGCCTGTTGGAATTCTTCCCAGATCCCGCTGTGCAGACTGGCATTGCCATCCGTACAACTTACACCCGCTGCGGTGAGCATGCCTCCCAGCATATCAGTTGGTTCGACAAGTATGGTCTTGTGCCCCATGCGGGCGGCCTGAATTGCTGCGGCTGTTCCACCGACCCCGCCACCGACAACGAGCACTTCGGTAGTCATGTCCGTATTTTTCCACTGTGCTGAAATCAACAATGGAAGTGCCAGGATACAAAAAACAAGCGCCCGTTTCATGGTATCAAGTTACGTTAATAAAAGAAATCCCGGCACTGGGCCGGGATCCTCCCCAACGCTACGGTCGGGATTCATTTCAACGGCTTTCACCGTTTATTCGTTCATTGAATTTGATCAGAACGGGAGATCATCAATGGGTTCATTGATATCGCTGGCCGAAGGGATGGAACTGCCACCGGAAGGAGCTGATGCTGCCTGCGGGCTGTAGGAACCACCGCCACCGCTGCCGCTTTCGCCGCGGCCGCCGAGTAATTGTACATCGCGTACGCGCAGGGAAAGAGAGGCGCCGGGTGTACCATCGTTACGCTGGAAGGAACGGGCTTCGGGTTGTCCTTCAACAAAAACCTGTTTGCCTTTGATGAGGTATTGCGCGATCGCGGTACGATCGGTCCAGTAAGCGCAATCCACCCAGGTCGTTTTCTCCTGGTTGTTGCCCTGGCTGTCGCGATACTTTTCTGTATGCGCTACCGTAAAATTGATAACATTCTTACCATTGACCGTATTCACCACGCAGTCTTTGCCGAGGTTTCCGATCACTTGCATTTTGATCATAGTGCTCAAATTTTAAATTGACGTAATTGATTGAAGCGGCAATTTAGCATTATTCAGAGCCTTTCCCGTTACTGCTGCTGGATTTTTAAAACCGAAAAAGCCGGCTGGTGAATAAGTTCTGCTAAACGCCGCTTCAACTGTATGCAAGATGCAGCATGGGCGGGCTTTTCGAGCAGTGAAAACACCCTGAATGGAACGTTTTAAAACGGTAAAATGTGGAAAAGAAACTGTGCGGGAAAGGCCTTAAAATAAGTAAGGGCCGGAGAACCGGCCCTTACCTAACCAACTCTAAAGAAACCCCGAAGGGTGTAACACGGAACGTTACTGATGTAAAGTTCAGCACTGCATATCTGTTGTGCGGTTAAGCGCTTGTTAATCGGAAAACTATTTTCAGAGGACCCCGAAGATCTTGCGTTTCCACTGACCAATGCGGTAGCCGACAGTGATCCCGAAATTGTCATTACGCGTATTCATGACGGAACCCACCTGATAGGTACGCCATTTTTCATAGGCCGCCCTGAAATAGCCATACCACTGATCTCCGTTATAACCGGCCGTTAGCGCAAGTCTGTAATTGAATATGGGACGGATGGCGGGCTGACCGAGACGCGGCCAGCGGTCCTGCAAACCTGTTCCGGCTTCAACTGAACCATGTACGCTGTACAACCCCTCCTGCCATACTCTTGTGTACGCATATCCGGTCCTGACGAGCATACTCAACGCATCGGGATTATTGCCGACCGCATCCAGGAAAGCGCTGTCTTTTTGCGAATACCCGTTTTGCGGATTCCGGCTAAGCGAAAAACGCTGATAGAAAGGAAGCGCGGTGATGATGAGGCTGCCCGCGGATCTTCGCTGCCGCATGGAAAAACCTGTTCCCGCGGGCAGGGCGAATTTCTCCGCATTCACAATGAACGTGAACTCGAGTCCGTAACGGCGGTAAATGATATCATGGAAATAATCGAAAGATTGTGTTCGTCTGTCAAGCGGCATGACCAGTCCGAAATACCGCGTGATATCGATACCGGCGCGGAAATGCGGCCCGGTCTTTTTCAGGTGCAGTTCCCAGGTATGGATCGTCGGGGCCTGATTGGCCACCGCAGTGCCGGGGATGCTGAAACTATAGTCAATGGAGAGCCAGTTGTAATCAAATGCCACACCAAAACTGGCGCTGGTATTAGCCATGAGCTTATGGCGGGTGATCAGTGTATCGTCCACTTTAGGCCGGAACCTGAATACCGCGTTACGGAAACCGGTGTAAGCCTCAATGTCGTTGTTCTTTTCAAAAGGCAGAACATAAGCGCGGTCATACACCGTTTGCGCGGTAACAACACAGGGCGCGATCAGCCAGAGGAATATCAGCCAGTTTTTCTTCATTGAATTTTATCATCAGGCAGGAGGTCCTGCCTGAGAGCAAGATACCACATCCTTTACAAATCATTTCGCATGGCCGCTGGTTCCTTCCGGTATGCTGAAACGATAGCCCATCCCATGAATGGTCTCAAGGACAACGGAGGTATCAGCACGCAGGTATTTGCGGAGTTTGCTCATGAACACATCCATACTTCTGCCCAGGAAATAATCATCCTTACCCCAAACTGCGAGCAGGATCTCTTCCCGTTTTAAGATCCGATTGGGATGCAGACAGAAGAAACGAAGCAGATCCGCTTCTTTCTGTTTCAGGCTGAGCATGCCTTCCGGCCCCTGCAGATGCAGCGCGGTATACTGGAACCAGAATTGTCCGAAACGGAATTCCTGCGGTGTATCACTGAACATTTTCTTTGTCCGGCGCAGGAATACATCCAGTTTCAACAGCAATTCTTTCATGTTGAAAGGCTTCACGATATAATCATCGGCTCCCAGCCGGTATCCTTCCACCTTATCTTCCATCATAGCCTTGGTACTGATGAAGAGGATCGGGATCACATCACTTTGCTGCCGGATCTTCTTCGCCACTGTAAAACCATCTTTCACCGGCATCATGATATCGAGCAGACAGAGATCGATCTTATGCTTATCGAACTGATCGATGGCGGATTGTCCGTCGGCGCAAGCCGTGACTTCATATCCTTCATCTTCCAGCGCATCCTTGATGAGGTCACAAAGATGGTCATCATCTTCCGCGAGCAGTATCCTTGCTTTCGTTTCCATATCAGTTATCATTTACAGGTAATTCAATGCTGAATTCAGTGCCGGCACCAGGTGTACTTTTTACAATGATGGCGCCATGATGCCCGTCGATCACTTTTTTCGTGAAATACAATCCCAACCCAAGTCCCTTCGTACTGTGTACATTCCCTTTCTGCGAGCGGTAGAATTTCCGGAAGATCTTTTGCTGTTCCGAAGGCTCGATACCGATGCCATTATCCCGGATGCTGATCACATAACGGTCATCGCGGCGGAAACTCCTGATCTGCACGACCGGATGATCCGCGTATTTAATGGCATTGCTGATGATGTTGAAGAGGGCCAGATACAGATTCTCCTCATCCGCTACAATGAACTGTCCGCCGGATTCCAGATCCAGTTGTATTTCCCCGCTCTTTTTCCTGAGCAGGGGATCCAGCTGTAACGCGGCGCGGCGCAGCAGTTCATTCGGGGCTACCCGGGTCTGATTGAAACGCATCTGATAATGCCCGGCCACAACAGTGTTGATGAGATTGGAGATGTGACTCTTCAAATAATCCAGCTGATATTTTATCGACGACACATACTTGCCGTATTTCTCCGGCTGTGTACTCATGCCCGGTTTCTCCAGTCCTTCTACTGACAATTCGATTACCGACAGCGGCGTACTGAACTCATGTGTGACGTTATTGATGAAATCCTTCTGGATCTCCACCAGAAATTTCTGTTTGAAGAAATAATACAAAGAAGCCGCGAAGCCCACCAGTAACAGGAGCAGCAACGCGCTGGTAAGGATCCAGCTTTTCATCTGGTGCATGATATAAGTATCACGATCCGGGAAATAAAGGCAGATATACGGGAAAGACCGTTCGCGTAATGGAAGATCGATATGCGTTCCTTCGGGCTCATCGGACACCGCACCGGTCAGGAATTCCTCATACCGGAACTGATGCTTCACATTGTCATACAGTGCCAGCTTACAGGCAGTATAGATCTTGAAGTCATCAAATTCATTCCGCAGATAATGCAACAGGGAATCCTTTGGAGGGATGGTATCCACCTGAAAAAGGAAAGTATTACGATCCGGATGTTCGATCAGTGAATTAAGCCGGTTTCCGGGTTCACTCACCAGCTGCATATCTTCATAAATACCCCGGATACTTTTTACCACGGATACATTGAACTCATTCTCCTCATAGGAATAGGTCTTGTTCAGCCAGTGCACCTGCAGGCTGATGATCGCCGCGATGAGCACCGAGGCGATAACGATAAATGAACGGATGGTCGTTGAGCGCATGTTCCGTGAGTTTCAATGCAAAGATGCAAAGTTTAATAAGAACCTTCACACTGCTGTTGTTCTACAAAATAAGCTAACAAAGTCTTAACGGTAGTTAAGCACGCGTTAAGCAGCCCCTGAAATTTGGAAGTGGCCATGTATTTGTCGTTGCTTCACAGTAATGTTTCAATCACAAAATAAATTAACCATGAAAAAGATCCTCGTTGCAGCAGCACTGTTCTGCTTTACCGGCAGCGCCATGATGGCACAAACCACCGGCAAGCCTACAACCACCAAACATGAAGCCGTAACAACGGTCAAAGCAAAAACGAAACCCGCGGAAGCCACGGTCGCGAAAACAGCTACAGCGGCCACCACCGGGAAAACAAAGGCGAATCATGAAATAACTTCAACGGCCGGAAAAGCAAAAACCGCCACGACCGGCACGGCCCCTCTGAAAAAAGACGGCACGCCGGATAAGCGATTCAAAGAGAACAAGAAAATGAAGAAGGACGGCACGCCCGACAAACGGTTCAAAGAGAACCAGCACCATTAAACAGAAAAAGGTCCCTCGCGGGACCTTTTTTTATACATTGATCAGATGATTAGTCTTCTGTCCTTCCACTTGCCGGATCGATCACGCGGCCAAAAAAGATGGCATTCAGCATCAGTTTGCTTCCACCCAGCCAGAACGCGCGGAAATTAGGGTTGTCACTGATATTGATCACACGACCGTTACCCACTGTATTTACAATAACGGCTGCAGAATTCTTTATCACGTCCAGGTTCTCACGGCTTACCCATCCGCTTTGCAGCGCCTTGGGGCCATAATAGAAAGGCGTAGCATAGGGATTCTTACTTTTCTCCATGAATACTTTATTCGCCTTGAAAAGACTGACCACATCCTGATGATATCCATAAGCGAGCGGATTGGTACGGTCAACATCCGCGCCGAATACCGCACCATAGATCTGCTGCGCGCCATCGATCTGTTCCCGTTCCGTATAAGCGATCATGGAGGAACTGTCGACCGGAGATTTCGCTTTTTTGAAGGTCACCGAACTGATCCCGTTCTGTGCCGACCAGGTGATGGCTTCTTCCATCAGGATCAGGGTACCACCGCCCTGCACCCAGGCTTTCAGCTTATCCTTATTCATATCAGTATATGTTCCGCCCACCATGATGATAGTATTGTATCGCCCGAGTTCCGCACGGTTGAACACCGGGATCTCCAGATGCGTAGCCGGGATATTCATGCGCTGATCCAGTAAATGCCAGAGCTCACCGGCATCGGTTGCGTTCACGCCTTGTCCAACGATCATCGCCACAGAAGGTTTCACCAGCGGTGTGAATTTCGCACTACCCAGATCACTTCCGCTTTGTACATTTCCGGTGGGCACTGCGTTTATGTGCACGCCATATTTTTTAGCCATTTGCTGCAACAGATCATAGACCTTTTGACCATCGGTCCGCTGCATCTGCATCGGCACCAGGATCGTTCCAAAATCGAAATCACGTGTGCCCTGTGCCACCGGTATCGTGAATTTGACACCTGACACTTTCAGATTCACTCCGGCTGTCAGTAATTCATTTGCCGCAGCTGGCGCATACAATTCATCCCATTCCATCAGGTAGCCGATATTCGACTTACCGCCATTCACTTCACCGGCCGGGAAGCTTACTTTATCGGTCTTCTCACCCAGTAATGCAGGATTGAACTGCGTTGCATTCAGTTCCGCATAAGGCAGTCCGAAAGCCAGCGGCATGGTCCATGCCGTGATATCATAGAAGATACTGTCCTTATAAGTAAGCGTCTTATCGAAGATCGCACGGATCACTTTGTATTGTGGCTGATTCATGGGCACCACATACGAATTCCCTTTTTCAAAGCTGTTGCCGGAAACAGAGAGATTGCTACCCAAAGCGTACACATCGATCTGATGACGGCGCAACATCTCCGTGAAATGGAATGTTTTGGCCTTATCCTTCGCATCACCAAAAACATAGGCCTTTACCGGATACGTGGCCGCATCAGCCAGGGAATTCTTATAGAAATCGCGCTGCCACTGCAGGAATTCCTTCCGCAGGTTCTTCGCACCTTCGAGTGTTGACAATGTTGTGGTGAACTGATTGCGGATGGTGAAGGGAAAACTCAGCAGTCCGTTCGCGGTCTGCTGTAAATGGCCGCGTGAAGATGCCTGTTCGAACAGGATACCGATCGCGCCATTAATATCAGGATAAGTAGATCCTTTACCATAATAGAAATCATCATAATTCTCTTTCGTAAAATAAAGAGAACCGATCCGGTCCAGGAACTGCGCATGATACTTCGCCAGTTTGGCCGTCAGTTCCTGATTCTTTTCCGGAGTCAGCGGATTCACACGGGAAGGCACGCCGGGTTGAAAGAAAAATGTTGCATTGCTGCCCTGCTCGTGGTGATCGGTCAGGATATTCGGTTTCCATTTGTGGAACCATTGCAAACGGTTCTGACTTTCCACATGCACGGCCGGGAGCCAGTCGCGGTTCAGATCGAACCAGTAGTGATTGAATCGTCCGCCGGGCCACACTTCATTGAACTCACGTGAATTCGGATCACTGACCAGGTTCTTGCTTTTATGCTGATTGGCCCAGGTGGAAAAACGCTGCAGGCCATCAGGATTGAAAGAAGGATCGAAGAGGATCACCACATGTTCCAGCAGATCATCGATCTGTTTGCCCTGAGCCGCGGCAAGATAATAGGCACTCAGTAATGCGGCATTCGCACCACTGGGTTCATTACCATGGATGGAATGACCGATGTACACAACGATCGGCATATTCTCGATATCAACGGAGGCCGACTTTGAAGGATCACTCAGCAGCAGGTGTTGCTGACGGATCTCTTCCAGTCTTTGCTGGTTCTTCGGTGAGGTGATGATCAGCAGGACCTGCGGACGATCCTCATAGGTCAGCCCCATCGTTTCCAGTTTGATCCGGGATGGGACGGCGGCAGCAAGTGCCTTCATGTAATTGACCAGACGGTCGTGGGTAACATGGTATTCGCCTACATGATGATAGATCACGTCTTCCGGTTTCGGTACATCCGGAGCATAGGTTACACTGTCAGGCAGATAATAACTCAGTTCCTGAGCGGACACCCTGTTATTATAGGTAAGCCCTGCCACCAGTGCCAGCACCAGTGACATCCTGTACAATAAGCTGATTCTCTTCATAAAAACGTTGTTTTGGATAGAAGCGGAAGATAAAGAATTCTGCCGGAACGGGTTACAAAGCGTTCCACGACTTATCCCCCATCCGCGCTTCTGTCGTATCTTTGCGGCTTCCAATTTTTAAAGCTATGAGTCAGAAAGGAAAAGTCCTGGTTGCCATGAGCGGCGGTATCGACAGTACCGTCACAGCCCTCATGCTCCATGAACAGGGCTATGAGGTGGTGGGGATCACTATGAAGACGTGGGACTATGACAGCAGTGGTGGCAGCAAGAAAGAAACGGGCTGCTGTAATGTGGACAGTTTCAATGACGCAAGACAAGCGGCAGTGGAACATGGATTCCCGCATTATATCCTGGACATCAGGGAAGAGTTCGGCGGATTCGTGATCGAGAATTTCGTGGAAGAATATTTAGCGGGGCGCACACCCAATCCCTGTGTGCTTTGCAATACGCATATCAAATGGAGAGCATTGCTGAAAAGAGCCGACGCGCTGGGTTGTGAATTCATCGCTACCGGACACTATGCCAAGATCCGTCAGCACGACAACGGGCGCTTCGTGGTCAGCAAAGCCATTGATGATACCAAGGATCAGAGTTATGTGTTGTGGGGTTTGCAGCAGGACCTTTTATCCCGCACGTTATTACCGCTGGGACCTTACCGTAAAACAGAGATCCGTCAGATGGCACTGGACTTCGGCTACCCTGAACTGGCGAAGAAACAGGAGAGCTATGAGATCTGCTTTGTTCCTGACAATGATTACCGCGGCTTCCTGAAACGCAGAGTGGACGGGCTGGAGGAAAGAGTGGCAGGCGGTCATTTCATTGATAAGTCCGGCAAGATCCTCGGCCAGCACAAAGGCTATCCTTTTTATACGATCGGGCAAAGAAAAGGTCTTGAGATCGCATTCGGCAAACCTGTTTTTGTAACGCATATCGATCCGGATAACAATACGGTCACACTTGGTGACGAAGAAGATCTGGCGGCGAGCAGTATGAATGTCGGCAAGATCAACATGATCAAATACGATACGATCACTCCGGGCATGGAATCCAACACCAAGATCCGATACAAGGACAAAGGCGCACTCTCTCATATCTATCCGGAGAATGGCGGCATGCGTGTGCAGTTCTATGAGGATGTGAAAGGCATTGCACCCGGACAAAGCGCTGTGTTTTATGAGGGGGAGGATGTGATCGGGGGCGGAATTATTCTTAGAAGCTAAAAGTTAACAGGTAAAAGGTAATAGCTTTCAGGATCTCTACGCCGCTGATTTCTATGACAAAAACAAGCTATTCTGATAGTTTATTTTCTGGTATTCTATTCCACGGTTTACTACTGCAAAGACACGTGCCAAGAGTTTATTCCTGACAGCATTAAGTACGCTCATTTTGTTCTTTCCCTCCTGTACCTTTCTTTCATAATAGTACTTTAAACCTTCATCCAGTTTGACTCCTGTCAAGCTGGCCATATGCAAGCATTTTTTCATTCTCTTGTTTGCCATATGACTGACTCTTGTACGCCCTCTGATACTGCTTCCCGAGCGATATTCAAAAGGCGCTACCCCACTATAGCTTGCAAACTCACGGTGATTGCTGAACAGCTTGAACTCATTGGTATGTATGATTAAGTTCACTGCTGTTACAAACCCGATACCTATTACGGATGTAACCAACTGGTATACTCTCTTAAGATCATCATCGTTGTCAATGACATCTTTCATTTGCGCTTCGATCGCTTCAAGATCCTTGTCTAGTCCTTTCATGGTTTTTCGCATGGCCTTTTCAAGAATGGTAGCCATCGATTCATTGCCAGCCTTACTCAGTTCTTCTATTGGAGTTAGCAATCGTTTTCGGGTCTCAACCAGCCTCTCACGCAGTGCAGACAAGTGTTTCAGCTTGTCCACCACATTTCTTGCCGGCGCCCAAAGTTTAGTCTTGTCTTTAAACCTGTACGCGTATTGAGCTATTCGCATAGCGTCAACCTTGTCATTTTTCCCGCGTTGCAGACCTAACGACTTTTTGATCTCAACAGGATTTTCAACCCAAACACTGACTTGTTGTTGGCTGAAAAACTGCAATAAAGGATAGTTGTACATGCCTGTATGCTCAAGGCAGAACAAGGCTTCCCGAATTAAAAATCCATCCTGTAACTCAAGCCATTTGAGCAATTCAGCAATACCAGCATCTGAGTTTTGTACCTGGCAATGTCCGAGCTTTTCCGGATTCGTTGCATCCAAATAACCAGCGTCAAGTGTGCTTTTTGACACATCAATGCCAATGAAAAATCTGAATTTCATAACAGAAGTTTTAATTCAATCTGTTTACGAGTTTCTTTAAAACCTTAATAATAGGCCTGAAGCCTGAATTTCTATATGAAGCATCTCATAAACAAAACAGCAATGGCCTACATCAGCGGATAGGCCTTAAAACCTGGTTGGTGTTATAGATCGCCACTGCTGTCTGATTGACAATAAAAGGTAATAAATTTACGTAACTGCAAGTCTAAAGGTTGGTGTTATCACCAACAGCACTAACATCGAAGACTCCCACTAAGTTATACCTGTTCGAAAGTCGTTCAAAGTTGTTTGTTGGTCATAAGACCAACAAAGGCGTAGCAGCGGAACGAAGCACGCCACTGTTGGAGCCTGCCTGCCGGCAAAGGCAGATTTCTCACCGAACACCCGTCCTGTATGAATGCAATTATTCGGGCGGCGGGTGAAAAACACCCTGCCGCGGCGTCCGTAAGCTGCTACTTTCAGCAGCCAGTAGCCAACAGCCAGTAGCCTGTCTCTCAGGCAATAAACCCCGAAAATCCCCGTTTTAAGATGGGGTACTATGTTTCCCCGTTTTTTGTTTTTATCTTTAAGAAGCTAAGTTCCTGTGTCAAAAGCCTTTAAATGACCAAAATTTACTATCCGTGATCTCAGAAAGACCTATCCGAAAAGTACTGTCCGGCCTTTTTATAGCCGTACTGACCTTCTCCATTTTTTCCTGTAATGGTAAAAAAGAAGTGTTCACTTCCGAACCGGTGAGTGATTACGTGAACCTGACAACCGGAAAATACATCACCTACCGGGTCGACTCAACGGTGTTCCCCAATTTCGGACGTAATACAGAAATACACAGTTACCAGATCAAACAAGTGATCGATGCACAGGTAACGGATAATCAGGGCCGCAGTTGTTACCGGGTTTACTCCTATTTGCGTGACAGCGCGGGACTGCAAGCATGGCAACCTAATGGCACTTTCCTGGTCACGCCGCTCGAAAACAGCATAGAATTCACTGAAGATAATCTCCGTTTCATCAAACTGCATCTCCCACTCGTAAAGGATTTCAGCTGGAAGGGAAACAGATTCCTGGCCGCTAATCCTTATAACACATTATTCAGTTTCAGCAATGATGACAATATGCTGAACTGGAATTATACCATCAGCGGATCCGGTGAGAATTTCTCTTATAGAGGAAAGAATTATACGAATGTGCTGACCATCGATCAGGCCGATGACAAGCTGCTGGTGGATACTTTCCTGGTTTCCAGTAACGCCGCTGCGATCCCTTCCAACAAAAGTGCCGCCTGGATCCAGGGCAATGGAACAGGGCCGATCACGATCAATGCCGCCGCATCCAATTCCAACATTGAAATGCGGGTATATAACAACACGAACAATGTCATTTCCCTGAACAGTATCACCATCCCGATCGGCTACAGCCGCAACTTCCGTTATTCCAACGGACAATGGGGCATGGGCGATAACGGACTTGATAAACTGTACACCGACCTCCCCTATGGCTTCCTGACCTTCAGTCAGGAGAAATATTCCAAAGGCATCGGAATGGTGTTCAAGGATTACATCATGTGGGAATTTCAGCCGAATATCGGCGGGGCTACCCCGTTTAAAACAGGTTTTGGCGTTAAAATGTGGATGATCGACCACAACTGATCCTGCCGAATTCCTGTAAATTTGATGCTTCATTAAAAACAGGACATGAAAAAGACCGGGATCATTGCAGTGCTGCTCCTTGCGGCGTTTGGTAGTGCGGAAGCGCAGTTCACCCGTTACCTCGTCAAACTTAAGAACAAAGGCGGTTCTCCCTATACATTCAATAACCCGATCGCATATCTGTCACAACGTTCCATCGATCGCAGAGGTCTTTACAATATTCCCATCGACAGTACGGACCTCCCTTGTACGCCGGCTTACATCAACCAGATCCAGACCGTTCCCAATGTGACCATTCTCAATGTTTCCAAATGGCTCAATCAGGTTTCGATCCTCACCACGGATCCCAATGCCATCAATACCATTACGGCACTTCCTTTTGTACAAAGTGTAAGTGGTTTGGCCGCAAGACCTGTTAATAGTGGCACGCCTTTCATCCGCAATAAATTTGAAATGGAACAGCAGACCTACCCTGTTCCTCAGTACAATACCGGAAGGATCACGAAAACTACGGCCGACTATTATAATTACGGCACTAGTTCCTTCAATGAGATCCATCTTCACAACGGAGAGTTCCTGCATAATATCGGTCTGCGCGGACAAGGCATGCTCATCGGCATGCTGGACGGAGGTTATTTCAATTATACCGGCTTGCATGCATTCGACAGTGCCATGGCCAATGGACAGATCCTCAGTACATGGGATTTCGT
Source organism: Bacteroidota bacterium (assembly GCA_029555415.1). Taxonomy (GTDB): domain Bacteria; phylum Bacteroidota; class Bacteroidia; order Chitinophagales; family Chitinophagaceae; genus JAKPSI01. The sequence goes on from JAKPSI010000076.1 coordinate 19,625, forward strand.
AGCGGGCAACGCAACAGTAACAGATGACATCACGCATGGCATGCAGTGCTTATCAACCATCGTTGCCAACATACCCGGCAGCTTCATCGGAAAAGCACCTAAAGCGAGTTTCCACCTGTTCCGTACCGAAGATGCGGCTACGGAATATCCGATCGAAGAACACAACTGGTCATGCGGCGCGGAGCGGTCTGACAGTCTCGGCTGCAATGTCATCTCCTCTTCGCTTGGCTACAACACATTCGACAACTCTTCTTTCGATCATACTTATGCGCAAATGGATGGCAATACCACGATGGTGACCATTGCTGCCGACCTTGCTTCCAAAAAAGGGATGATCGTATTCAATGCCAATGGCAATGAAGGAACGAATCCCTGGAAATTCCTGATCGCGCCGGCTGATGGCGACAGTGTAGTGGCCGTAGGTGCGGTAACTGCAGCAGGTGTGGTCGGAAGTTTCTCCAGTTACGGACCGAGCTCCAACGGGCGCATCAAACCTGATATTTCTTCTGTTGGTGTGAATGCATTATTACAAGGTGCCGGTAATACAGTGGTGGCAGGTAACGGAACCTCATTCGCCTGTCCGAATATGGCCGGCCTTGGAACCTGCCTCTGGCAAGGTTTTCCCGAGTTCAACAACATGACCATCATCCGCGCTATGCGTCAGGCAGGCAGTATTTTTGCCACACCGAATGACCGGATCGGATATGGCATTCCCGATATGCGCAAGGCATTCGGTATTCTCGTTACACAATATGACACTTCACACGCCACGCTGACCACCTGCAATGTGAACGTCAACTGGATCAGCAAGGATGTCGCTTCGATGCGCTATGAAGTGGAAAGAAAAGCCCCCGGTGATGCCGCTTATACCAAAGTAGGTGATGTACCCGCACTCACTGGCAGTGTACTCTCCAACCGCACTTATAATTTCAGCAACGACCTCGTGAATGTGGCCAATGGGACTGTATCCTACCGTATCCGTCAGGTGCTTGATACCGCAACAGCCAACTTCTATGCAGTATATGTTGACACAACGAGTGTTGTCGCCAGTGGTTGTACGGCTACCGGAACCGGTGGTGTCGATCCTGTAAAAGTACTGGTGACCATTCATCCCAATCCGGTGCGTGAAAGCGCGGTGCTGACGGTTGAAACTCCTGACGCGGTTGCAGGCATGACCATCGTTGTGTTTGACATGAAGGGCGGTTCCGTGATGAAGATCCAGCGTTCCAAAGCATCAGGCAAAGCCAATTATGATCTTTCGCTTCGTAACCTGCAAGCAGGCAAATACATCATTCAGGTGATGAATGGCAATAAGCCCATCGGCAGTGCGGAACTCCTGAAATTATAAAGGGTTTTGTAAAAGGGCGGCGAATAAACTATCCGCCTTCTCGCTGTAACCAGCCAGTAGTGTGCTTTTCTGTAACTGTAATCCTGTGCGCTGAATGAGCTCCTCCACCACTTCCTCATTCTCCATCCGGAAAACGGAACAGGTGATGTACAGCAGATGACCGCCGCGTTTGATATATTTTGCCGCGTTCACTGCGATCTCCAGCTGCAACGCATGATATTCCGCCACTTTCTGCTGACCGAAGTATACGAGTTGCTCCGGTGTACGGCCCCAGGTGCCGCTGCCACTGCAGGGAACATCGGCGATCACCAGATCGAACATGCCCGGACTCCTGGCAAGCGGCTTGCTCACATCCGCCGCGAATGCTTTGTAATTCTGAATGCCCGCGGTACGAAAACGTTGCAATAAATTGAACAGGATATTATCCCGGCGGTCGGTCGCAGTTAACAACACATCCGGATAGTTATCATGGATCAGCAATGATTTACCGCCACTGCCCGCGCAGCAATCCCAAACCATCAAAGGTTTTTTGATATCGGCAAAGGGCAATAACTCCGCGATACGCTGTGAGCTGAGGTCCTGGATCACGGTCATGCTGTCGGGTTCCAGCACTGTATCCACTTTGGTACTGTTAGGCAAAGCCAGACATGTACGCGAAACCTGACGATACGTGATCAATGCTTTTTGCAGGATACCGGTCACTTTATCCTCACAACCCGGACGTATGCGCAGGAACAGTTCCGGCTGTTGTAAATGGGAAAGGACAAAGCGCTGATCTTCAGCTCCGGTACTTCTCTGCAGCCCGAACGGGAATATCTGAGAGATCGAAGGAGTGAGTCCTGCCATTTTGATCTTCTCCTCAACCGGCAGTAATATCGCCTGATCCCATTCCGGTTTGAATTCAGCAAGGACCGGATCGGGTTCATAGGAACAGAGAAAGATGCCGAGCAGGATGCGTTCTTCAGCCGACCCTGATGAAAGTAAATGACCGCATCTGAAATAGGAATAGCAAAGCCGGCTGACCTGTTTACGATCGCCGGAACCGAATTTCTTATGTTGGATGAAATATCTTTTCAGCCAGCCCGCAAATGGTTCTGTCCCCCTGTATTGTTCCAGGATGGTTTCAGCGGAACGGAGATATGAATAATAACGGCTCAAAATGGATTAAAGTCCCAGCAGTGTTTTGACAGGATCCTTACCGATCAGTAACTGATCCGGATTCTCCAGCAATTCCTTCACACGCACCAGGAAGCTGACCGATTCACGGCCATCAATGATTCGGTGATCATAGCTGAGAGCCAGGTACATCATGGGTTTGATCACCACCTGCCCGTTCACCGCTACCGGACGCTCCTGTATCTTATGCATGCCCAGGATCGCACTCTGCGGCAGGTTAATGATCGGAGTGCTGAGTAACGAACCAAATACACCGCCATTGGTGATGGTGAATGTGCCGCCCTGCAGTTCTTCCATAGACAGTTTATTATCGCGCGCCTTGCCGGCGAGTTCCACCACTTTCTTTTCGATCTCTGCCATACTCAGGCTTTCCACATTGCGTATGACCGGCACCGTGAGTCCGCGTGGTGTGGACACCGCGATCGAAATATCACAATAATCATGGTACACCAGGTGATCCGCGTCGATGTATGAATTCACAGCCGGCCATTCCTGCAAGGCCAGGCAGCATGCTTTCGCGAAGAAGCTCATGAAACCGAGTCCTACCCCGTTCTGTTCCTTGAACGCGTCCTTATACTTGCTGCGGATCTCCATGATCCGGCTCATATCCACTTCGTTGAAAGTGGTCAGCATCGCCGTGGTGTTCTTCGCTTCCACGAGCCGGCGCGAAATGGTTCTGCGCAGCTGACTCATCTTCTCGCGTTTTTCATCGCGGTTGAAGAGGGCCTTACCACCGGTGAGTTTGCCGGGGTTCGACAAAGCAGCCAGTACATCATCCTTCATGATCTTGCCGCCTGCACCGCTGGCGGAGATGGAAGAGGGGTCCACATGTTTATCGGCAATGATCGCGGAAGCGACCGGTGTGGCTTTGATATCGTTCGGCACCGCAGTTACCGCAGCGGTGGTCACTGCAGGAGCGGGCTTTTCCTTTTCAGCTTTAACAGGAGCTGCCGCGACAGGCTTGCCTTCCGGCTTCGGCGCGGTTTCATCGATACGCGCCAGCAGGTCACCGATCTTCAGGGTGTCGTTCTCCTGAACGGCAAGGCTGATCACGCCTGCTTTCTCCGCATTCACTTCGAAAGTGGCTTTCTCACTTTCCAGTTCTGCGATCACTTCATCACGCTCCACATACTCCCCTTCTTTCTTCAACCACTTGAGCAGTGTTACTTCACTGATCGATTCGCCGATGGCGGGAACTTTGATATCTGTCATAAAAATCTCTTGTTGTCCTTTTTAAATACTGAATGCGGTTTCAATGATCTCAGCCTGTTCCTGCACGTGCACCTTGTTGTAACCGGAGGCAGTGGAGGCTGAAGACTGGCGACTGATGATCCCGAAATTCACAGTTTGCAGATTCATGCGCAGGAAAGAAGCGGCACCCATATTCTGCGGCTCTTCCTGAACCCAGAACCAGGTGGCCTGGGCGTATTTTTTATACAATGCTTCCAGTTGCTTATAAGGCAGCGGATAGATCTGTTCCAGGCGAACGACCGCTACATCAGTACGGCCTTCTTTTTGTTTCCTTTCTTCCAGATCGAAAAAAACTTTACCGCTGCAAAACAGTACTTTCTTCACTTTGGCCGGATCGGCAGCCGCGTCATCGATCAGTTCCCGGAAACCTCCGTTCATGAATTCATCGGCTACTGAATAGGTACCGGCATGTCGCAGATTCGCTTTCGGTGCAAAATTGATCAGCGGTTTGCGGAAAGGCCATGCCAGCTGACGACGCAGGGCATGGAAGAAATTAGCTGCAGTGGTGATGTTGGTGATCACGATATTCAGTTCCGCTGCGAGTTGCAGGAATCTTTCCAGTCTGGCGCTACTGTGCTCCGGGCCTTGTCCTTCATATCCATGCGGCAACAGCATCGTTACACCGTTCATCCGGTTCCATTTTTGTTCCCCTGCCGCGATGAACTGATCGATCATCGTTTGTGCGCCGTTGGCAAAGTCCCCGAACTGTGCTTCCCATAACACCAGTGCATCCGGGTTGGCGAGCGCATATCCGTATTCAAAGCCCAGCACACCATATTCACTCAATAAAGAATTATAGATCCTGAATTGACCCTTAGCGCCCGGTATCTTACTGAGCCGGTTGAAAGCATAATCCGTATTCTCATCACGCAATACAGCATGGCGATGAGAGAACGTTCCGCGCTTCACATCCTGTCCGCTCATCCGTACATCCTTGCCTTCCAGCAGGAGGCTGCCATAAGCGAGCAATTCGGCGGTGGCCCAATCGATCTTCCGTTCTGTATCGTACAGTTTCACTTTATCCTGAATGATCTTCTCCACTTTGCGCAGTGGCTTGAATTCAGCAGGCCATTGCATCATCGCTTTGAATACGCTGTCGAATTGTGCGGCAGTGATGGCAGTAACAGGCGATCGGTCGAAATCATCAGCACCCGCACGACGCAGGCTGCGCCATTTGATCTCCGGTGGCTGATAGGTATATGGAAGCGGATTCTGTTTTACTTCATCGAGGCGTTCCTGCAGATCGGCCCAGAATTTCTTTTCCATTTCTTTCGCCAGTTCCTTCGCGTCGGCTTCACCGTTCTCGAGCAGGTAGTTCACATATACTTCGCGGGGATTGGGATGTTTATCGATCAGCGCGTAGAGATGCGGTTGCGTGAATTTGGGATCGTCGCCTTCATTGTGACCGTGACGGCGATAACATACCATATCGATGAAGATATCGGAATTGAAACGCTGGCGGTAACGGGTCGCGATCTCCACACTTTTCACGACGGCTTCCGGATCATCACCGTTCACATGCAATACGGGCGCCTGGATGGCGGAAGCGAGTGAAGTACAGTAATCGGATGTACGTGCATCATCAAAATCGGTCGTGAAACCGATCTGATTATTGATCACGAAATGTATAGTGCCTCCGGTATAATAACCGTCGAGTCCGCTCATCTGTAACACTTCATACACGATGCCCTGTCCGGCCACGGAAGCGTCGCCATGGATCAGGATCGGGAGGATCTTGTCGAAATCACTTTCATACATCACATCGGCCTTGGCGCGGGAGAAGCCGACCACAACGGGATCCACGGCTTCCAGATGTGATGGGTTCGGCATCAGTTTCAGACGCATGGTCTTGCCATGGGGTGTGTGCAGTTCACTGCCGTAACCCATATGGTATTTCACATCACCGCTGCCCATGGTCTGATCCAGTTTGGCGGTGCCTTCAAATTCACTGAAGATCTGTTCATAGGTCTTGCCCATGATATTGGCCAGTACATTCAAACGGCCACGGTGCGCCATACCGATCACCACTTCCTGTACATGATAATCCGCCGCAGTATTGATGATGGCATCAAGTGCGGGAATGGTCGTTTCACCACCTTCCAGTGAGAAACGTTTTTGTCCTACATATTTGGTGTGCAGGAATTTTTCGAACATCACCCCTTCATTCAGTTTCTCCAGTATCCTCTTCTTCTGTTCCAGCGCGAGGGGTAATTTGAAATGCTGTTCTATTTCTGTGGTCAGGAAATCGATCTTCTTCTGATCGCTGATATATTTGAATTCAATGCCGACATGGTTGGCATAGCATTGCTGCAGATGTTCAAAGATGCGGCGCAACGTAGTGGTGCCCATGCCCACGAAATGACCGGCATGAAATTCCGTATCCAGGTCGGCTTCTGATAAACCGTAAAAAGACAATTCAATATTCGCGCCGCGGTCTTTCCGGGGACGAATGGGATTCGTATCTGCGATGAGATGTCCTTTATTACGATATCCGAGAATGAGACGGTAGACACTGATCTCTTTCATCCAGTCGATATTCGCCCCTGACGCTGCGGTCGGGATAGGTTCGTTCTGGACGGGTCCGGTCGGCGTGATTTCAGACACCACTGTCCTTTGAACCGCCGGTGCCGTTCCTTTGCTTTCAGCAGCAGCACCTGATTGAATGGCGAAATCGAATCCTTCAAAAAACTTCCTGAAATCGGGGTCGATACCGGAGGGGTCCTTCAGGAATTCACGGTATTGTGATTCAATAAAGGCAGGGGATGAACCGGTGATGTAGGAGAAATCCTTCATGCAGCTGATGTTTGCAGAAATTGAGTTTGAAAACGCAAATATCGTCCAAAAAACGGAAAATGGGGGCTCATTTTGAGGGTTTTAGCCCCTGAATCAGCCCCCTGAGCAGGGGCCTGAACCGGGTTCTGGCCTTGCTTCGGGGCGGGATAATTAAATACCTGAAAATTTGGTGATTAAGCCTTACGGGCTTACCTTTGCCCTCCTTAAAATTGATACAGAATGGCTAACCACAGCGCAACGAAAAAAGATGCCCGTCAGGCAGCAAAGAGAACAGAACGTAACAAGTACTACGGTAAAACCACCCGTAATGCTATCCGTGACCTGAAAGCAGCAAAAGGTAAAGAAGCATCTGATAAATTCCCCGTAGTTGCCAGCCAGATCGACAAACTGGCAAAACGTGGTATCATCCACAAGAACAAAGCAGCGAACCTGAAAAGCAAGCTGGCAAGAAAAGTGAACGCAGCTAAGTAAGCTTCCGCATAATTTATTTAAAAGGCATGCCGACGATACAGTCGGCATGCCTTTTTTTTATACCCCTGCAGTTAAATTGTACATTTAAACCCTAAACAACTGTCATGAGAAAACTCCTCCCCGTTTTCGGCCTGCTGGTCTCTTCAATTTTATTTGCACAGGCTCCCCTGCAGACTTATTTTGAAAAAACGAAAGGACTGGAATCTCCCGTCTATGCTGATATCATTTCCTGGTGGCAGCAACTGGATGCGCAATCAGGGAAAGTGAAACTGCTGACCATGGGTCCCAGCGATGCCGGCTTCCCGTTGCATCTTGCAGTTGTATCCAACAACGGTGATTATAATTTCAACTCGATCCATAAGAATAATAAGCGTGTCATCCTGATCAATAATGGTATCCATCCCGGAGAACCCGATGGCATAGATGCTTCCATGCTGCTGGCGCGTGATATCGTAGCGGGCAAAGTGAAGATCCCGGATAATATCGTACTCGCGTTCATACCCGTTTACAATATTGGCGGCTGCCTGAACCGCAGTGCCAATTACCGGATCGATCAGAACGGTCCCAAAGAAAAAGGATTCCGTGGCAACTCACAGAACCTGGACCTGAACCGCGATTTCATCAAATGTGATACGAAAGAAGCCCGATCCTTCGCGGAGATCTTTCATCTCACCGACCCGGATGTGTTCGTGGACAATCACGTGAGTGATGGAGCCGATTACCAGCACGTGATGACCCTGCTTACCACACAACATGATAAACTGGGCGGTGACATGGGCGAATACATCAACAAACAATTCGATCCGGCATTGCGTGATGGCATGAAAACGAAAGGATACGACCTTGTTCCTTATGTCAATAATTTCGGGGATACGCCGGAAAGCGGCTGGACGGAATACTGGGACAGTCCGCGCTACAGCAGCGGTTATGCCACGCTCTGGAATACGTTCGCTTTCGTTCCGGAAACTCATATGCTGAAACCATATGAACAACGTGTGAAGGCTACTTATGCGTTAATGCAATGTTTCATTGATTTCACCGCCACACATGATAAAGAGATCGCCGGATTGCGCCAGCAGGCCAAAGAAAAAGTAAAGACACAGAGCCTGTTCCCCATCTCCTGGAAACTGGACAAGAGCCAGTCCGCCACCATCACTTTCAAGGGATTTGTCGCAGGACGCAAGCCCAGTGAGGTTTCCGGCCTGCCCCGTTTATATTACGACCGCAACCAGCCTTTTGAGAAACAGGTCCCTTTTTATAATAAGTATGTGGCGCAGCAAACGGTCAGCAAACCGGACGCTTATATCATCCCGCAAGGCTGGTGGAAAGTGACCGATCTGTTACGCATCAACGGGGTGATCTTGGAACCGTTGAAAAAGGACAGCAGCATTGAAGTGGAAGTGTACCATATTGATGACTACAAGACCTCAGCCAGACAATATGAAATGCATCACTCGAACAGTGAAGTGAAAATCACCGCCAGTAAACAAGTGATCCGATTCCGGAAAGGCGATCTGGTCATCCCCATGAACCAGGCGGCCAACCGTTTCCTTGTTGAAACGCTGGAACCACAAAGCGAGGATTCTTATTTCAGCTGGAATTTCTTTGATGGTGTACTCGGACAAAAAGAAGGTTTCTCCGGTTATTCATTCGAGGATATCGCGGCGGCTTATCTGAAAACGGATGCGGGATTGCAGGCCAAACTGCAGCAGAAGAGAGCGACAGATTCTGTATTCGCGAAAAGTGGCGGTGCGCAACTCAATTTTGTATTCCAGAACTCACCGTATTTTGAACCGGTGAATCTGCGGTATCCGGTGTACCGGCTGGTGCATTGAGATCCCCGGGTTTATCCATCGTTCCGAACAGATACCGTGCGAGCAATAACGCGAGCAATAGTACCGCTATTGACAGATAACCTACCCACTCAAAATGTTCGATACGGCCTGCTTTGTCCTTGATGACGATGTAACCCGCTGCAGTGGCGGCAAAGCCGGTACCGAGTTGTTGCATACTGCTGTTGAAACTCATGAAACTGCCGCGGAACTTGGGATCCACCACATTGCTGATCATGGCTTGTCCGGTAACGGCACGTCCTGTCCCGAATATGAACCAGGCGGACATCAGCAATAACACCAAATAAAAATGCACCGGCGGCAGATTGGTAATAGCCCACACCGCGCCGAATGAAAAGAAAACAGTGAGGGTAAAGACTTTCAGCTTGCCGATCTTATCCGACAATTTTCCCAATACGATCGCGGCCAGTAATGCGGCCAGACCGCCGA
>JAKPSI010000087.1 GCA_029555415.1 Bacteroidota bacterium
TTGTAGCTTGCAGCTTATAGCTTGAGGCTCTTCAAAGCGCCCAATCGACAGGATCGATCCCCTTACTGATCAGCCAGGCATTGGCTTTTGAAAAATGTTTACAGCCCAGAAAGCCATTGTGGGCTGAGAGCGGAGATGGATGCGCTGCTTTCAGAATGCAATGTTTCTTTTCATCGATCAGCAGTTTCTTTTCCTGCGCAAATTTTCCCCACAGCAGGAAGACCACATGATCCTTTTTATCAGAGATCTTCCGGATGACCGCATCCGTGAATTCGGCCCAGCCGATACGGGCATGGCTCATCGGTTCACCGGCACGAACCGTTAATGACGCGTTGAGCAGAAAAACGCCTTGTTCCGCCCAATGGGTCAGATTGCCATGTTGAGGGATACTAATGCCGATATCATCCCTTAATTCCTTGAAAATATTGACCAGTGAAGGGGGCGGCGGAACGCCGTTTTGAACTGAAAAGCATAAACCATGTGCTTGCCCGGGTCCATGATACGGATCCTGGCCCAGGATCACCACTTTAACGTTCGAAAATGGGGTCGTATTAAAGGCATTGAAGATGTACTGACCAGGCGGATAGATCACTTTCCCTTGCTGCTTCTCGGTCTTGATATGGAGTGCGGCCTGCTGAAAATAAGGCTTTTCAAACTCGGTTTTCAGCTGTTCTTTCCAACTCGCATCTATCTTTACATCCATATCTATTCGCTTTGGCTGCAAGCTAAAAAAAAATTAGTTTTGCGGTTCTTTATTATCCGGTCCGGTAGCTCAGCTGGATAGAGCAGCTGCCTTCTAAGCAGCAGGCCATTGGTTCGAATCCAATCCGGATCACAGAAATAGTCAATAGTCATTAGCCGGTAGTCTTTAGTCCGTCCTAATGACTATTTTCTTTTTAAGCTGGATAGAGCATCCCGACTGCAAAGCGTCGGGAAGGCCATTGGATTCCCTGCCTGCCGGCAGGCAGGGAATCCAATCCGGATCACAGAAATAGTCAGAAGTCTTTAGTCTGTAGCCGTTAGTCCATTCTAACGGCTACTCTTTTTTTGCCTCAAATTATATCTTCTTTGAACTACGCAGAAGCATTTCTATAGGAACATTACGCATGGCAGGCCCATTATCCATTATCAATTATCAATTATCATCTGAGAATATCAACATATCCCGCCATCTGCTTCCTCCCGTTCTTCGGATCCACGATGTAATAGTAGGTTCCCATCGGTACCGGCTTGCCCTTGATCGTGCCGTCCCACGGTGTATCATAGCCGACCGAGTGGTAGATCAGTTGTCCGTATCGGTTATAGACATCCACCGTACAACCCGGATAGGAATCCAGATAACCGATGACCCATTTATCATGCACGCCGTCACCGTTCGGACTGAAGATGTTCGGAACAGCCGGGAATTTGAGGACCTTCACAAAGACCGATGAGGTATCTGCGCAACCGCCGCGGGCCGTCACTTTCAGCAGATAGGTGATGTCCGCCACCCCATTGACCGTCGGCGTTTCCACCGTATTGCTGCCATTGAAATACTGGTTGGGCGTCCACAGGAAATTCAGATCATTACCGCTCACCACCGGATGCAAGATGATGGATCCGCCTTCCAGTACCAGGCGGTCCGGACCCGCATCCACTTTCGGATACGGATACACGATCACCGTATCCGTGAAATCATTACTGCGGCATCCGAAACTATTATAAGTATACAATGTCACATTATAAGTACCAGCTGCAGTGTAGGTATATCCGAATGTGGAACTCGTTCTCACCCCTCCGTCACCCAACGCCCAGTTCCATTGCGTGGCCGTCCCACCCTGCTGGTTACTGATATCAGCGAACTGGAAGGGCTTGCCCACACAAACACCCGCGGGATCGGCCGTCCATTTAGCCTGCGGCTGATCATGGAACGTATTCACCGTTTTCGTTTTAGTGGCCACACATCCATCCGTACTCGTTACCTGCAGCTTCACCTGTACCGGTGTGGTGGCATAATAAGTATGCGAAGGGTTCTGCGCGGTAGAAAAATTCACCGTACCACTGGCGGGATCACCAAAGTCCCATGACCAGTTGAACTGCGACTGTGTTCCGTCCGCGATCGTGGAAAGGTCCGTGAATACGGCGTTTGCGGCCGGCAGACATAAACTGTTCGGGAAACTGAAATCCGGTTTCGGCAACGGATGCACATTCACCCGCACGACGGATGGTGCACTGCGGCAACCCTTGCTGGTCAGCACCACCAGGCTCGCATCAAAGGATCCCCAGGTGGCATAACTGTGAAAGATATCATCACCTACCGGATTATTGGGCACAAAACTGCCATCTCCGAAATCCCAGATCCAGTTCGTCAGCGTTCCTTCCGTTGTGGTGGAATGCTGTGTATACTGGATCAGTTGATTCTCACAATAAGGTCCGATCACTTGCAGGGAAGCCACCGGCGGCTCCAGTACCTTGATGGTCTGTGTGGCACTGTCCGCACATCCTCCACCCGTACCCGTGAATTTATATTGTAAGGTATGTACACCCGGTCCCGCGACAGCCGGTGAAAAAATACCGGTCGTGCTCACCGCTGTTCCACTGAAGACACCGGTGCCCGGTACGTTTCCAATTTCAGTAGCAGCCGTGATCTGGAAAGGTGCTTTATCCAGACATACTTCATTCATCGGCACGAACAGCACCTGCGGCGCGGCATTCACCGTGACCGTTTTCGTGATCTCATTCACACACTGCACACCGGAATAGGCGAGGTAACGGATATTGTAGGTCTTTGTTAAGGGCGACTGGAAATTCGGATACTTGTGTTTGTAGACCCTTCCTGCCACCGGGTAATCATCCGTATCAAAAACAGTGGGTGCACCTGCATTATCCCAGTAGATCTCCACTTTGGTGATGGCGCCCGGGAATACCGTGGACGCATCTTTGATGGACACCGTATCATTCGCGCAAAGTGCAGTTCCGTTAAGGGCGTTGAAATTCGCGACCGGAAAACTTCCGTTCACATATAAATTTTGGGTGACCGTATCCCGGCAACCCTGGTTGGTCACGACATCCAGTGTGACCACATAAGCTCCCGTTGCCGTATAGCTGTGTTGCGGATTTTGCAGCACCGAAGCGTTGTTCGCGCCACTGCCCGGATCACCGAAGCTCCAGTTCCATCCGCTTACATTATCAGGCGTCGCTACTTTGGAAGTATCATTGAACTGCGCGTAGGTATCATTGAGACAAACATCAGGCAATACATATCCCGCCAGGGGCTTGGGATGTACGATGACATTGCGCGTGAATACCGGATTCACACAACCATGGTCATTCGTAACGATGAGGCCTACTGTATAAGTTCCTGCTGTCTGGTACACATGGGATGCCAGCTGTGTATTCGCAGCATTCGTACCGCTTGCGGGGTCACCAAAGACCCAGAGCCATGCTATCAGACTGGTCGCGTTAGGCACGGATACATCCGTGAAATTCACAGTGCCTTCCGCGCAATCCGGGCCCGAGAAATTGAAGGCCGGCGAAGGCAGTTCCCAAACCGTAACGGTAACGGTCTGATTCATCGCCTGCACACAGGCCGTGGAGGAAGCATCCTGCACGCTGATCAAAGTATAATTGAAAACACCGGCGGTTGTAGTTGGCGCATTGACCGTTGCAGTGTTGCCGGTACTGGTGACCGTTTGCGGTGCCCCGTTATTGATCTTATACGTGAACGTATAAGGCGCGGTACTGCTGCTGCCCGTGAATGTGATCTGCGGTTCTGTTGTATTACGGCATACCCAGCTGTTGCCACTGATGATGGCTGTAGGCAGAGGATTCACGGTCACCGTTACTGATCCGGACTGGTTCTGGCCGCAATGGGTTGTAGCGCCATCCGTCACATTCAATAATTCATATACGAATGTGCCCACTGTATTGGTCGGCACCGGAACGTTCACACTGTTACCTGCGGTAGTGGTCACCGTGAGCGGAGCTCCGTTGTTGATCCTGTACGTGAAAGTATAAGGTGCCACCGTGCCTGCACCGGTGAATACCACATTCGGTGAAGGCGCATCCCTGCATACTGAGGTATTGCCCGCGATCAAAGCCGTTGGCAACGGATTCACCGTAACGGTCACGGAGAGATTCAGGTCCTTACTGCAATGTGTGGTCGTACCATCCGCCACTTTAATGAGTGTATAAACGAATGTACCCGCCGTATTGGTCGGCACCGCCACTGTAGCACTGTTGCCGCTACTGGTCACCGTTTGCGGCGCTCCGCTATTGATCTGATACGTGAAAGTATAAGGCGCTGTTCCGTCCGCACCCGTGAAAGTGATATTGGGTGACGCGTCATCCTTACAGACCGTCGTACTGCCCGTCAGTGTTGCGGAGGGTATCGGATTGACGATCACCGAACGTGTCGTGGTATCGGACAAACAACCCACATCGGTGATCAGCGCATAGCGCACATTATAAGGCCCCGCGGCCGGATAGAGATGTGAAGGGTTATTACTGTTGCCGAATGTATTGTCACCGAATTCCCAGTAACGCATGATCACCGGACGTCCCCCTGTTGTGGAATTATCCGTGAACTGTAATGGATTCGGGAAACAAACCGGCGGTGCCAGGAAGTCCGCTACCGGCGGATCGAACACCTGCAGGTTATACGTGATCTCCTGGGTTCCGCTGCAACCATCCGGAGTGGGATTTTGTGCCGTCACCCGTATCGGGAAAGTGCCAACACTGGTGATCGTATAAGGTGTACTGATCTTATAACGGTAGAGTTGTTTACCATTGATCGTCCATGTAGAATCATACACCGGATTCGCAATAGAAACATTCGGGAACAGTCCGCTGAAATCCCAGGTGATGCTGGTGGGCTGATACGGGAAGACGATCGAGAAATAGAAGGGTGCATTCTTACACGCCGCGGGGAACGGTACCGTGGCATACTGATTCTGGATCGAAATGAACTGATACAGGTCGCGCACATTCGTACCCGCGTTATATCCATATGATTCCACATTCCCGAAACCATATGCGATGGCGAGGAAGCCGCTGTCGGATGTGATCTGATGCGTGGGATTGAGCAATGTGGAATTGGTCACCTCTTCCCTGACATAGGAGTACTGCGTACTCGGGATCGCGACCGGAACCGCAACCGGCGAAACACCATCCACTTTCAGCGAACTGAGATTGGATGTTTTGGTGATGATGTTGAGGAAGTGACGCGTGATATTGGTGTTCGGTGGTGTCAGGTCGGCACGGGCCGATAACACCGTGGTACTCGTCAGTGTCTGCTCCACCGGATTCAGCGCGATCATTTCCGGATCGCCCACCGAATTGTTATCGCAGTTCATCGTGATCACATACTGGAACACACAGATCGGTTTATCCGCAGTGATGATTCGGGATGTATTATTTCCGTTCGTATTGATCTCGTAATAAGAATTGCTGATCAGCTGTGCCAATGGTATCGGCACGCCATTCACACTGACGACGGTCGTGGGATCCTTCACCATGATCCGGAAAATATCATAAGACCGCAGCATGAAAGGCGCCGTGATATAGGTCTGCCCCCAGGCCACCAGCGGGAACATCTGCTGATACAGGTTATCTCCCGAACCCGCATTGGCACAGCCCATGGCCGTCCAGGTGGATCCGGCGAAAACAGAAATGGGCTTACACGGCGCATTGTTGGCCGATATGGATTTGACGTAAGATCCGGTCAGGTCGCCGCTGTTGGCCGACTGATACTGATACACATCTCCTTTGTTCAGTGTAACCTGAAAAGGCACATTGGCCGGATGGGTATTATTGCCATCCGCCTGCTTGGGCGTGATCTCGATCGTTGTATTATCCTCCGTGGCACATACTGCGAATTCCGATTTTGAATTGTTCGATGATGCTACGGATGCATAAGTTGCGATATAATATTCCCTTCCCAATACATTTGTGGGTAACACCAGCGTGGATCCGGAGCGTGCGGCATTGAGTTCGTGTGCATAGACCACGACCGGATGATCGGTCACGATATGGATCCCTTTATTCGTACCCACGCCCGCCACTTGTGTATTCAGCGCCAAACTATTACTGGGTGAGGAAGTGGAGGTCAGACGCAGTGTCGTCACCTGATTCGCGGTCACACTGAATGTTACGACATTACCATTCACGGACATGGTACCGGTCGCGTTCTGATCGGATGTGACATATAAAGCCAGGCGGGAAGTGGTGCCGTCGATATGGCCGAGATAGATGATCCAGAAATCCTTTCCTTTATTGGAATAGTCCTGCGCATGAAGCTTTGTACCGGCGAGTATACCGGTCAGCACTAACCAGAAAAGAAGGGCCTTTTTCATAAACTACACAAGCAGTGACGAACGAAATTAAATGACGGATATCAAGGGATAGTGGGCGGGAATTTTCAGAGAAGGCTATCAGATCCTGAGTTGCCGGCCGGGTTGTGGGCCGTTGAAATCTAATCAAATGTAAATCATTGTTTTAAATTTTAAAAGCTGGGGGCTTAAAGAATTGATTATTTGTCACATAGGCATGGAGGACATTGCAGCTATTAGCTAATAGCTAGCAGCTAACAGCTGCTCTTTTGGTCATAAGACCAACAAAGGCGTAGTTCAGGTATATCAAATCCCTATGTGAATTCCTCCATGGCCTATGTGCCTACCTGCCTGCCGGAAGGCAAGTGTGACAAAAAAAAGTCGGTTTCCTCATTTAACCCGATAGCTTAAATTGCATCCACAACCAACACACATTGAATATTCTGCGCAACATCTTCGCACGCATTTGGGCTATCTGGGGCATCACCTCCTTTATCTCCACCTTTCTGATCATATTCATCCCCTCCCAAATCAGCTGGCTCATGCCGCCTAAGGTGGGACAGGATTATTTCATAGCCGTTTCCCGTATCTGGATGCGTATCTGGTTGACCCTGGTTGGGTGCCCCGTTAAGATCAAAGGAAAAGACGCATTCAAAAAGGGCCAGACCTATATCATTACCTGTAATCATAATTCGTTAATGGACGTGCCGATCTCCTCTCCTTTCATTCCGGCCGGAAACAAGACCATCGCCAAATCCAGCTTCGCCAAAGTGCCATTGTTCGGATTCTTTTACCGTAAAGGTTCTGTGCTGGTGGACAGAAAAAACGACAACAGCCGCAAGCAGAGTTTCGACAAGATGAAAGCGGTCCTGCGCCATGGCATTCACATGTGCATCTATCCCGAAGGCACCCGCAACCGTTCGAATGAACCCCTCAAAAAATTCCACGACGGCGCCTTCCGTCTCGCGATCGATACCCAAACCCCCGTCATCCCCGCTGTAATCTTCAATACCAAAAAGACCTTACCGGCGAACAAGGCTTTCTACTTCATGCCGCACCGGTTGTCCATGCATTTCCTGCCAGCTATATCGCCTGATGGTGAAACGACGGAGTCGTTGAAAGAAAAAGTATTTGCGGTAATGAGTCAATACTACGAAGGCGGGAAATTTTGAATGTTGAGTTTTGAATTTTGAGTTAGTGGATCATCCCGTTCAATTCAGCTTTGGAGATTAAAAATTCAAAATTTAAAATTAATACAGGGTCGCTTGTAATTCGGGTCTTCACTAATGACACGCAGAAGATAGTTTCACATTGGATGACTTACGCCAATCATTGAGCGAATGAACGCATCTTTTCAAAACGACCTTGTTTTAATTTTGAATTTTAAATTCTGAATTTTGAGTTTGAGAACAATGTCGAATAATTCAAATTTCAAAATTCAAAATTCACCTTAATAGCCGGTGAAGTACCTCGTCCGGTTGATCTTCAGGTCCTGCAGCACACTCGCTTTCGGATTCAATGTGAAACTGAAGGAACGATACAGACCCACCGGGGTAACGTTGATGGATAACTGCCAGCAGTGCATCTCCCGGTTGATCGACATCTGGAAGGTCTGCAGTTTATTGGTATGGAAATCATAGTACCCGTTGGTACTGAAATTCCATTTGGGCGTCAGGCTGAAGCTGCCGCTGAAGTTGAGGTTGGAATTGACATCCTTCGTGAAGCCGCTGTAATCCGGCTTGATCCTTTCCTGGAAATACAATGAGTAGGAGAAAGAGATCTGCCAGGGGATGTTGAAGTCCACGAACTCTGAAGGATTCTGCCGCATATAATCCAGCAACCGTTGCTGATCACCGATCAGGGACGGATCATTCAGACGCTGCTGCACCGCTTTCTTCTTCTCCTCTTCCTTCTTCGGATCCTTGGGCTTGCTGGAGAAACTGGTACTGATGGAGATACTTCCGTTCGACAAACGGCCCGGCTTGAATTTACCGCCCTGCCATGCATATTTCGCGATCGGCATACCGCGACTGTCCGTCTGATAAGGATTCAGTGTGGTATTGGCGGAGATATTGATCTTCTCAAAAAGATTGGCGCGGAAATAGAACTGCACCGGAGCCAGCTTCATGGAATCCGCGAAGAAATTATAACCGGTCGACAATCCGTAACCATCGATCAGCCGGATCTTCCTGATCGCCGCCTCCCCTGTATCCTTCTTACTCCTGTACTTCATCTCCAGATTATTGTCGAGCGAGAAACTCATCCCCCCGTACTTTCCTTCTCCGAAGAATCCATACATGCTGCCTTCATATTCATTGAAGCGGAAACGGTAATTGGTCGTATCCACTTTCGAATAATAAAAGTGACTGCGTGAGAGATCAGGCTTGTAGTTCAGGCTGACGGAGGGGCGCATCACGTGACGGATCGCGATGATACGGGAACCTTTGAACTGGTATTTCCCGAAGATCGCGGTGTTCAGACTCAGACCGAATGAAGCGGTCTGGTCCATAAAGAATCCTTTGGTGATCGTGGTGTCAAGTTTCTTTTTGACATCATTCCAGGAACGGCGGAATTTCTGCGCGATCCAGTTCTGCTGATAAGAAATGGAAGGCGATACCAGCAATGCCCCGCCGAATAACGGAGGCAATTGCAGGTTGATCGGGAAATTATGCTGTGCACCCCACTGCATGGTATCGATCAGACGTTTGAAACGGAATGCGGTATCATAAAAGGAGACCTGGTTACGGAAACTACCGTTATACCCCACTCCCAGTTTCTCGAACCACTTGGGTGCGCCCATGGCCTCTTTCTTCTGAAAAGGATAAAGGGTATTGACGGTGAAACCAGCGTCAGGCAGACTGAGGTTCACAAGTCTTGTCCGGTTATTCTGACTATGGTTCGCACTCAGCGTGAGGTTGAAGGGTTTATCCTTCCACGATTTCGAGTAAGAGATCGAAGATCCGAGCTGGTTATTGAAATTGGCCTGGTTGCTGTTCGGGATGTTCCGGTTATAACTCGTGGAACCCGCGTTCACACTGGCAGAGAAGGAAGTCCCGGGACGGGCTTTACTGTCCACCGAGTGACTCCACGTAATGAAGAAACTCTTGTTCTTCGAATAATCCGGATCGCCTTTGAAATTGATCTTGGTATTCTGGATACTCAGGTTGAAACTGCCGCTGTAATGATAACGCTTGCGGTAGGTAGGGTTCAAATTGATGGACCATCCGCCGTAGGAATAAACGTTTCCGTACACTTTCGCGTCCCAGTAATCATTCAGCACTTTATAATAACCGAGTCCTTCAAGACCGAGCCCATACACTTCATTCGTCGCGAATTGCGGCGGCAGTAATCCGGAGTGCCGGCCCTGTGTAAGCGGGAACAATCCGAACGGGATATAGATCGGCACCGGCACGCCTTCAAATTCAGGATGGGCGGGCCCGGACACGGCCAGTTTATTATTGATCACTTTCATCTTCGGCGTAATGAAAGCGAAGTGCGGGTCATCCAGGTTACAGGTGGTAAAACGCGCGCGGGAAACATAAGCCGTATTCTCGCTGGTGCGTTTGATGGTCTGTCCCTGCACGATGATCTCATTCATCGTCGTATAGGTGTTCTTCGTCAACCCCACTTGTGACTTGAAATTATACCGGATCGTATCACTGGTGAATTCATTATCGGCGCTCTTGAAATGCGCGTTCTCGGTGATGGCGCCTGTACTGTCGCGTTTGTTCACCGCGGTCACGATCTGCGTCTGCTGATCCATTTCCACGCGCGGCGCAGTCAGTTCGATATCCTTATAATTCGTTTTCGTTTTACCATACAGCAGGATCTTCTTATCCACGATCTGTATCACCGCCGAATCGGAAGCCTGGTATTTCACCGGGGCGTCTAAAGAGTCTTTGGATATCTTCAGATTGAATGTGTCAACTTTTTGAATAATTCGATTTGAATCCCGTACAGGTAGAACGGTGGTGTCGGAGGATAAGTTTTGGGTTATGGGTTTTGGGTTTTGGGTTGCACCCGTAACTACTGAGTCTTCCCGACTGCCTACTGCTTTATCCGCCGTAGCTTTAGCGGAGGCGGGCTGACTACCGACTACCGACTTCTGACTAGGAACTGCTCGTTTTGGTACTGTATCCAGTATTGTTAAATGACTGCCAAAATCAGACACCCATGCAGCGTAACCGGGGGTTTTCCACGTTACTGTGCATAACAACAGTAAAGCCGGTATCCCCCTTAAAAACCATTTTGGTCTAATTTTGTACAATTGATTCATACGCAGGGTGCAAAAGTAAATCTTTCGACCCTAAAGATTATGTGAAGATTCATGACCTGCAGGATCGAATTTGCCATCAAAAACTTAAAAAAACCGAAAGAGATCCGGTAATTCCGGTCATCTTTCCGACCCGTTCAATAACCACCATTTTTATTTATTTTGCACAGGTATGAAAAAAACGCTTTGGCTCCTTCCCGTTCTGATCGGCTCAGTACTGCTGTTCTCATTTACAGGATCACATTCTAAACCGGTTCCGGGCCGTCGCCCGATACAGACCCTGATCATCGACCCGGGTCACGGTGGCCAGTATCCCGGCGCCCGTGGTACTTTTTCCCGTGAATGTGATGTCACGCTTTCCGTTGCCCTGAAGCTGGGAGCCGCCATCCAGAAGGAGTTCCCGAATATCAAAGTCGTTTTTACCCGCACCACGGATGCCAACGCGGGTTTCAGGAGCAACCTGAATGATGACCTCCATTATCGCGCCAATATCGCCAACGAATCCGGCGGCGACCTCTTCATCTCCATTCACTGCAACTCCGCAGGCCGCGCACCCGGTGGCTGGTATGGTAAGAAAGTAGTAGGCTATACGACCGCTACGAAAAAAGTGAAAGTGAAGAAGAAATGGGTAACAAGAACGGTCAGGGTTCCCCGTTATGAGAACTACTGGATCGAGAATGTGGCCAGAGGAACTGAAACATACGTGTGGGCCGTAGGCAAGAATGAAAGTAAAACCAGTGCGATCAATGATAACGCGGATTACGGTGAGGTAGATTCCCTTTCTACGGTCTCCCTGCCCGATCCCAATGATCCGGCCGAAAAAGCCCGGATGCTGATCTATACCCAGAACTATTTCCGCAAAAGCCTGACCCTGGCCGATTTCATTGAAAAGGAATTCATCAGTACCGGCCGCGTCAGCCGCGGTGTAAAGCAACGTAATGATAAAGGGATCTGGGTCCTCCAGGCCACGGGCATGCCCAGTGTACTGGTCGAGATCGGGTTCATCTCCAATAAATCCGAGGAACAGTACATCAACAGCGATGAGGGCCAGGAACAGATCGTTGACGACATCCTCAGTGGCTTCCGGAACTACAAGCAGAAATTCGAGGCCAAGGCTGCTTCCCAGCTGGACCAATAATCAGCCGATTGGAAATAATTAGCTAATTTGGCACCCGGAATCCATGCGGTCAGGCCAGCCTTATCCGGCTACCCGCATGAAAAGCAATCGAATGAAAATCAGCAACGAAACCAAGGTTGGCGTCCTCACTATTACCGCCCTGACCCTGCTTGTATTAGGGTTCAATTTCCTCAAAGGAAAAGACCTGTTCAACCGCAGTGAAAAGATCTATGCGGTGTTCAAGGATATTGGCGCACTCGCTAAATCAAATGAGGTCAAGATCAACGGTTTTGTGATCGGTAAAGTATATCAGCTGAAAGCGGTCGACAAGGATATCTCCGGCACGATCGCCGTCATCAATCTTTCACAGGAAGTCAATATTCCGGATAATTCCCAGGCTTATATCTCCACCCCGCTCGTCGGCGGTTCGATCATCGTGATCGAAAGAGGTGACTCCAAAACTTTCCTGAAACCCGGTGATACATTGCATACCAGGAAGGACGCAGGCATCCTGGATGACGTGAAAGCGCAGATGAATCCGACCCTGAACAAGGTCCGCAATACACTCGACTCACTCAATGAAGTGTTCGCCAGCATCAAACAAATGCTGAATGCGGATACCCGGAACAGTTTGCAGGCCGTGCTCCTGAACCTCAAGGTATCCACTGCATCCCTCAACGCGATCCTGGACCAGAACGGTCCGCTGTACCGTACGCTCAATAATGCCGGGAGCATCTCCGAGAACCTGAAGAAGAACAACGACAGCATCAACGAGATCATCAGCAACGCTAAAATGCTGACCTATAAATTATCCAAACTGGACCTGACCGGAACCGTGGATACGCTGAAAACCGCCATCGGTGAGTTCCGCACCACATTGACCAAAGTGACCGATCCGCATGGCACACTGGGCCTGCTGATGAGCGATCCCAAATTATATAACAAGATCAATGATGTGATGCTGGCCGCGGAGATCCTGGTGGATGACCTGCGCACCCATCCGAAACGATACGTTAATTTGTCCATCTTTGGCAAAAAAGATAAAACGGGGCCGCTAACTTCACCGGCCAAAAAGGATACCCTCCCTTCCGGGGGCAACTGATGCGAACCACGAAATACATTTTTTATTTACTGATCACGGGATGTCTCTTCTTCCCTTCGCTGCTGCATGCGCAGGTTCCGTGGAGCGCACCGAAAACCACGACCTCCGTTCCGGAAGACAGTCTCATCACGGTAGAGATCCTTCCCGGCGCGCGTAAACTGGAATTCAGGAAACTGAACGACAGCACCCAGTTACAGATCCTCGCAGGTAATGTGAAACTGAAACAGGGCAATACCCTGTTCGATTGCGACAGCTGCGTGATCAACAACAGCGCGAATACGTTCGAGGCCTGGGGCAATGTGCATATCAACGATTCCGATACCACGAATATCTATGCCGGACACCTGCGTTATATCATCAATGACAAGCATGCCTTCCTCGACGGCGGCGTGAAACTCACGGATGGCAAGGGTTCCCTGACCACCCCCGATCTGGAATATGATGTGACCACCAAGATCGGCATCTACAAGAATGGTGGTAAAGTGATCAACAAGAAATCAATTCTCACCAGTAAGGAAGGTTATTATTATACTGACCTGAAGGATGTGTATTTCAAATACCATGTGGAGCTGAAGGATCCGGCGTATTCGATCACGACCGATTCATTGCTGTACAATACGGAAACGGAATCCACACGTTTCATCGCAAAGACGGTGATCATCGACAGCAATGGCCGCATCATTGAGACCAGTGAAGGATATTATAATCAGAAGACCGGTAAGGCCGATTTTGGTTCACGTCCTTCTATCCGTGACCTGAAAGCCCGGACACTCATCCGTGCCAATCATATGGAATTCGATGACAGCTCTCACACTTCTCTTGCAGAAGGCAATGTGGTGTACATCGATTCCACCAACAATACCACGATGCTGGCCGGGCGTATGCTGCGCAATAACAAGACAGACGCGATACTGGCCACCAACAAGCCCCTGCTGATCATCAAGCAGGACAAGGATTCCATCTTCATCACTGCGGATACATTATTCTCAGCACGACTCAGCGATCTGCACCGCAATGCGGATACGATACAAGCAAAAGATTCACTGGGCAGAAAGGATTCTGTGGGTAAGAAAGATTCGCTTGGGGTCAAAGACCTGAAATTGCGCAAGGATTCCATTGTGATCAAAGACCTAAAACTGCAGAAAGATTCGCTGGTGTACGATACACTGAAAGGCCGGAAAGTGATCGCGCTGGATAATACAAAAGACAGTACCAACCGCTATTTTGAAGGATACCGGAACGTGCGCATCTTCTCGGATTCCCTGCAGGCGATCAGCGACAGCCTCTTCTACTCTTTCAAAGATTCGACCTTCAAATTATTCCAGCATCCTGTGATCTGGTCGAAGGAAAGTCAGATCACCGGCGATACAGTATACCTGTTCACGAAGAACAAGAAAGCCGACCGGATGAAGGTATTCGAGAACAGTTTCCTCGTCAATAAATCCGGCCCCGAGCTCTTCAACCAGATCAGCTCCACCCGTCTGGATGCCTGGTTCCTCGATGGTTCCATCGATTCGGCGCGGGCAAAGGGTTATGTATCGTGCATCTATTTCATTCAGGATGATGACAGCGCATACACCGGCATCAATGAATCCACGGCGGACATGCTGGATATCTATTTCGAAAAGGATGAGCTAAAACGCGTGGTATTCCGCAGCGATGTGACCGGTACCCTCTGGCCCATTCGTCAGAAAGATCCGAAGACGATGCGGTTGCCGAAGTTCATTTGGCTGGAGGAGAAAAGGCCGAAGACGAAGTTCGAATTATTTGAATAGGTTTCACGCAACGACGCAAAGTCGCAGCGACGCGACGTTTTTCCAGATAAAATTCAGAGATAAAATTGAAATGAAGGATTGTAGTTCAATCCCAAATAAATCGTTGCGCCATAGCGTCGTGGCGTCGTTGCGTGACCGTCGTTGCGTGAACGCTAAAAAATCGATTGCTGCAAAATGTACACCGCCGCTCCTGCAAAGTACCCCAGCAGCGCCAGCCACCCTATCTTCTTCAAATACCACATGAACGGGATCTGTTCCAGTCCCATGGCCGCAACGCCGGCTGCGGAGCCGATGATGAGGATACTGCCACCGGTACCGGTAGCGTACGCCAGGAATTCCCAGAAATAATGATCGGTACTGTAAACCGTAAGCGGATACATCCCCTGCGCAGCAGCCACCAGCGGCACATTGTCCACTACGGATGAAAGCAGACCGATGCTGGTCACGATGCGATCGGGTGTATGCAGATGCGTATCCATCCAGACCGCGAGCTGACCCAGTTCACCTGAAGTTTCCAGTGCCGCGATGGCCAGCAGGATACCGAGGAAGAAAAGGATACTGGGTGTATCTATTTTGCGCAACGCGTAAGCGACTGTGAAATGCTGACGGTCGGCCTCATCCTTCCCACTGTGTATGGATTCCGTGATCATCCATAAAATACCGAGTCCGGCCAGGATGCCCATGAACGGCGGCAGGTGGGTGACGGATTTGAACAAAGGGATCATGAGCAGCAACAGGATGCCGCAATAAAAAACAGTGGCGCGCTCACGGGGTGTACTGCTGATCTCAGCATCTTTATGCGGTACCACGACCGGCGCGGTGATCTGTCCTTTGAAAACAAAACGCAGCAGCAGCAAGGGCACGAGCAGATTGATGGCAGAAGGCAGGATCAGTGCTTTCATGATATTCAGGGCCGTGACCTGATTGCCGATCCAGAGCATGGTGGTGGTCACGTCACCAATGGGCGACCAGGCCCCGCCTGCATTTGCCGCGATGACGATGAGGCCGGCGAGCATCCAACGGTCCTCTTTTTTGGCCACGAGTTTACGGATAAGGGTGATCATGACGATCGTCGTGGTCAGGTTATCGAGGATGGCCGAAAGGAAAAAGCTGAGGATACCGATGATCCAGAGCAGGCGGCTTTTCTGGAGCGTTTTGATACGGCGGGTGATGAGTTCGAAACCATCATGCGCGTCGATCAGTTCCACGATGGTCATGGCGCCGAGCAGGAAAAACAGGATCTGTGATAATTCGCCGAGGTGTCCGGACAGGCTTTCCGTCACGACTGCCTTATCTCCTTCTCCCATAATGAGCACGACCCAGCAGAGCACACCGGTGACGAGTGCGGTGGCGGCTTTATTGATCCGGATCGTTTGTTCAAATGCGATCGCGGCATAGCCGGCAATGAAAATGATGAGGAGCAGGATGTTCATGGAATGTTAAAAATACAATGAAAAGAGTAAGGTTGCGTGTTATGGGTTTTAGGTTAAAGGTCACAGAGCGAAAGCTTAAACACTTAGTACATATAAGACACATAGGCACACTTAGAGAGAAAGGGCACAGAGATCAAACCCCTGTGCTCTTTCTAAGTGAAACTAAATGCCTCAGTGCACTATGTGTTTAAGCTTTTGCCTTTTGCGCTTGCGCAACATACTCCTTTCGGCATGGGACTATTGACTAACGACTGCTCCGCAGACTTTTGCATTTCCTTTACACCTGATTGGCATCATTTTTCGTTCTGTAGTTACAAAATCATCAGCATGAAAATCAGAATCGCCATCTTCATCGTTGCCTCAATGCTTTTTTTACTGAAAGATGCCTCCGCGCAGGACTACAAGACCGCGCTGGGTGTGCGTTTGAGCAGTAGTGCCGCTAACGTTAACAATTCCATTTCCATCAAGCATTTCCTGAATCAGAAGACCGCCATTGAGGGTTTGTTCTCCTTTGGTGATCCGCTGGCATTCGGTGTGTTGCTGGAGAAACACAAAAGTTTACAAACCGCCGGACTGCAATGGTTCTATGGTGCGGGTGGGTATCTGAGTTTCATCAAGACCTATAATCCTAATAAATTGAGGAATGAGACGAATGCCAATTTCGGCGCGCAGGGTGTGATCGGCCTGGATTATAAATTCACGGGGATCCCGCTGAACCTTTCGCTCGACTGGAAGCCGGAGCTGAACCTGGTGAGTGATATCAACTTTGAACCGGCCGCGATCGGGTTGACGGCGAGGTTTACATTCGGGAAGTAGAGAAGGGCACAGAGATCAAAAGCTTAAACACATAGTGCACTTAGGCACAAATAGAAAAAGGTCACGGAGGAATGTCTCTGTGGCCTTTTTCTATAAAGCCAAAGCGAATACGGTCATGCCAGGATATAAAGCATCTGATTAACCGCATCAAGATCCCTCCTGCGTCGGGATGACAGTCTTTTTAACTCCGTTTGTTCTGTCCGTTATGCTGTCATGCCGAGGAACGAGGCATCTCCTCTCCTGAAGCTGCAGATCCTTCCTGCGCCGGGATGACAGTCTTTTTAACTCCGTTTGTTCTGTCCGTTATGCTGTCATGCCGAGGAACGAGGCATCTCCTCTCCTGAAGCAGCAGATCCCTCCTGCGTCGGGATGACAGAAATAATACCTTTTTGGGGCTCCAGTTTGAAAATGACTTTACCCATAACACGCCTAATTCAAAACTCAAAATTCAAAATTCAAAATTGTTGTGTCTTTGTGACACAACCGACTTATCCACACCTCGTTGATTCCTGCAAATATTTTAGGGTTTATGCGTTTTTGTGCGGGAATTTAACATATTTTTAGTCCGCTAAAACTAATGGATGCTTAAGAAAGAGAGGCAGGCCTACATCCTCCACCAGGTCAACCTACATAATAAGGTATTGTCCTCCCTGTTATGCTCGGAGATCAATGTCTCGGAAGACACGATCCGCCGTGACTTACAGGAACTTGCCGAAGAAGGCAAGGTCATTAAGGTACATGGTGGCGCACTCTCTCAATCCTTCAATGAAGTCCATTTTCCTTCGAACGCCGTTTATTCACAGAATCAGAAGAAAAAGATCGCGCAGAAAGCCATCGGGCTGATCAGTAATGGCATGTTCATTCTGACCAGTGGAGGCACTACGATTCTGGAGATGGCCCGTTCCCTTCCGCCGCAGCTGAAGGCGACCTTCATTTCCGGAAGTATCCCGGCGATCCTGGAGTATATGCATCACCCCAATATCGAGGTGATCCTGATCGGAGATAAAATTTCAAAGAACTCCAAGATCACTGTTGGTTCTGAAGCCATTGCGAAGATCCGTCAGATGAAGGCCGATATCTGTTTCCTGGGCACTAATGCCATCGACATCAAGCAGGGCGTGACGGATAATGATTGGGATGTCGTGCAGCTAAAGAAGGCCATGATAGAGTCTTGTAAGAAGGTGGTTTGTCTGGCTATCGCAGAAAAAGTAAATACCGTACAGCCTATCCAGGTGTGCGGTTTGAACGATATTAACACGTTGATCACGGAACTTGACCCGGGCAACCCGGTTTTGCAACCCTACGTTGAGGCAGGGATCGAAGTGTTATAATTGAAACAATGCTTATTTATTATATCAAAACAAAACAGCTATGAGAAAAGTTCTCCATTTATTGCTGGCTTTTTCGCTGGTGATGCTGTTCGTCCCCGCCGTGGTTCACGCGCAGGAACGGACCATAACCGGCACGATCGTGTCAGAGGATCAAAAGTCTGCGCTGCAAGGCGTAACGGTCCGGGTGAAAGGTACCCGCCGTATCGTACAGACGGACGCGAACGGTAAATTCACCCTGAAACTCAATCCGGGTGATGTGTTAGTGATCTCCTATGTAGGATATCAGACACAAGAAGTAAAAGCCGGAACCGGTGATGCCATTGGTATCAACCTGAAAGTTGCAGATAACATGATGGGTGAAGTGGTCGTTACTGCGATGGACATCAAAAGGAACCCGAGGGAATTGGGTTACTCTGTTCAGAAAGTAAGCGGCTCTGATATCCAGGAAACTCAACGCGAAAACTTCCTCAACAGTTTACAGGGACGTGTAGCGGGTCTGACACTGGACCAAACCTCTGGTGTAGCAGGAGCTTCTTCTTCTGTTGTACTGCGTGGTTTCAACTCCCTTTCACTGAGCAACCAGCCGCTGTATGTAGTGGATGGTGTGGTACTGGACAACTCTTCACTGAATGAAACCTCTTCCGGTGGTGCTACCAACGGTCTGGCTTCTGACCGTCCCAACCGTCAGAGTGACTACCAGAACCGTATCGCGGACATCAACCCGAACGATATCGAAACGATCACTGTACTGAAAGGACCCGAGGCTACCGCTCTTTACGGAAGTCAGGCTTCTTCCGGCGCCATCGTTATCACTACCCGTAAAGCCAAAACCAACAAACTGGCTGTACAGTATGATAACGCCTTCCGTTCTCAGGAAGTAACACGCTGGCCCGAAACCCTGAGTGGTTACAGTGGTGGTACGAATGGTGTACCGAGCAACAGCTTCCGTCACTTCGGACCTCAGTATCCTGCAGGCACACAGCTGTTCGATAACAAACGTCATTTCTTCCGCACGGGTACATCCCAGACCCATAACCTGGGTATGGACTTCGGTCTGAAATCTTCCAAGTTCCGTTTATCCGGCGCTTATTTCAACCAGAAAGGTGTGGTGCCGAACAACGACTTCACACGTTATAACTTCCGTGCTTCCAACACCACCAAGTTGTGGAAGGATAAGATCGATATCACGCCTTCTTTCGCGTATATCAAATCCACCAACAACAAGGTACTGCGCAGCGCCGGCGGCTTCCTGCTCGGTCTGCTGATCTGGCCGGAAACGAACGACATCCGTAAATTCGAGAATGATCAGACCGGTGACAAGACCGACCTGTTCGACGGAGTTTCCGCGAATGGTGAATACGACAACCCGTTGTGGAACGTATACAACAACTTCGGTAAAGATGAAACATCCCGTAAAACATATAGCCTGGGTATCAACATCAACCCCTTCAAATGGCTGACCCTCTCCGGTCGTTTCGGTTATGATACTTACGACCAGAACGGTTTCCTGTTCTTCCACCCCCAATCCTTCTACGTTTCTGCAGGTACAGGTGGTACACTGGATAACTACTGGAGAAAATATAAAGGTTACAACCACACCATCACTGGTACAGTGAACAAGAAGATCGGCAAGAACTTCGGTCTCCGTGTAATGGGCGGTACGATGTGGCAGGATTACAAAACTGAAATGTTCGCCGTTTATGGTACGAACATCGTTGACTCAGTAGGTGGTCTGCTGAACGCTTCCGGTAACGGTAAAATGTATAAGAATGGCTCTGTTGTAACTGATAAGGACCTGAAAGCCCTGATGGGTAATTACATGGACAGTTCTGTTACACGCGTCAGCACACGCTTACGTCTGAACCGTAACAAATTCGGTCTGTGGAACTATGTAGAACAGCGTCAGATCGCTTACTTCGGAGAAGTAGCACTGAGCTTCAAGAACTTCGCGTTCCTGAACTATACACGCCGTTTTGAACAGTCTTCTACCCTGCCGGTAAAGAACCGCAAATACAACTATCCCGGTGCGAGCTTATCCCTGATCGTGAGCGATATGTTCCCGGCGCTGAAGAAAGGAAAAGTCCTCAGCTACTGGAAACTGCGTACCTCACTGGCCAGCACAGCCCGTCTGAACTCTCCCTATTCCACACAGTCAGTATTCGTTGATAACACAGCATCCGGCGGTGGTTACACTTACGGATTCTTCAACAACAACGCTGAATTGTATCCGGAAAAACAAAGCACCCATGAAATGGGTACTGAGTTCCGCCTCTTCAACAGCAGGCTGAGCATCGAAGCCACTTATTACAATACGCTGAACAAAGGACAGATCATCGAGAACTTCCGTCTCAGCTATGGTACCGGTTTCGTACTGAACACACAGAACGCAGGTTCTACCCGTAACAAAGGTCTGGAGCTCTCCATCAACTACGGTGTGATGAAGAAGAAAGACTTCAACTGGGATATGAGTTTCAACTTCAACCGCATGCGTAACAAAGTGGTTGGTCTTCCCAAGAACCTTTCTGAATACTACATCGCTGATACATGGCTGTACACAGCCCGTGGCGGTTTGATGCTGGGTGGTCCTACCACTTCCATCACCGGTTCCACTTATGCGAAAAATGCAGCCGGCCGTGTGCTGATCAACCCTGCTAACGGTCTGCCTGTTGTGGATGCGACATTCCGCATCATCGGTGACCGTAACCCCGATTTCTCTCTGGGATGGAATAACAGTTTCCGTTACAAGAACTGGAAGTTGAGCATGCTGTGGGACCTGAAAGTGGGTGGCGACATCTACAATGGTACCAACGAGTTCATGACCATCAATGGTATCAGCAAACTGACACAGGACCGTTACAAGCCCCGTGTAGTAAGTGGTATACTGAACGATGGATATGAGAACAGCGCGACTCCGCACGAGAATACGATCGTTGTGGTTCCTGCCTTCAACGATTCTTACTATTCCCTGATGCCTGATGAGGCATTCATTGAAAGAAATGTGCATTGGTTCCGTCTGCGCGACATTTCACTGAGCTATGTATTCCCCAAATCATTCATCAAAGGCTTCTCTAACCTGAGTCTGTTCTGCACTGGTAATGACCTGATCCTGATGACCAACTACAGCGGAGCGGATCCTGGTGTGAACGGTAACACAGCCGGCGGCCGTGGTGTTGGTGCATTCGGTTTCGATTACGGAACCCTGCCCGCACCGATGAGTGTCAACTTTGGTCTTCGCGCAGCTTTTTAATAAATAAAAACTAACGCAACATGAAAAAGCTTGTAAATATCATTCTCGCAGGAGCTGTGGCCGTTCTGATCTTCCCGGTCAGTTCCTGTACCAAAAAGATCGACGAGGCTTTCGCCAATCCGAATGCCCTGACAGTTCAGCCCATTGAAGCCATCCTTCCAGGTGTGGAAGCAGGTATGGCTACCTTCTTCTCCGCCAATGGTACCGGTTACGGTGTGCAGAACGATCTGCAGTTCATCGGCCGTTTCGTTCAGTACTGGGCCACCAATACAACGGGTAGTCAGTACGACCAGATGGGCGATAACTTCATCAACAAAAGTGATAACCTCGGTTCTATCTGGGCGATGATGTACTACGGTATGGGCCAGAACGTGGCCAGCATCATCAAATGGGGTTCCGAGCAGAACAAATGGGACTTCGTAGGTGTGGCGCAGGCCATCCGCGCATGGGGCTTCCTGACCACTACGGATATCCATGATGATATCATCCTGAAAGAGGCCTTCCGCCCCGATCTGCTGGTTTTCAAATACGATCCTCAATCGGATGTATATGCTGAAGTACTCAGTCTTTGCGATCAGGCACTTGCCAATTTCAACAAAGCAACAGCACCCAGCACAGGTTTCGCACAAGCCGATTTCTACATGAATGGCGGCGACCTGAACAAATGGAGGAAATTCTGTTATGCGGTGAAGGCAATGGTGTTCAACCGTTATACGAATAAGACAGCGCTGTATTCTGCTGACTCCGTAGTGAAATACTGCGATCTGGCTCAGCAAACGAATGCAGACAATACTACGCTGCGCTGGTCCAACGCCGGTAGCACTGGTACATATAGTTACTGGTCTCCCTTCCGTGGTAACGTAGGTACACTGCGTCAGACCAAATTCATCGCCGACCTCATGCAGGGTGTGAACACACAGTTCCCCACCGGTGAGATCGATCCCCGCGCTTATTACATCATCCGCGAGAATACGAATGGTACTTTCAAAGGCACGCGTCCCAATAAAGGAACGGACGGTCTCGTTGCTGCTGATCAGCCTGCAGGCTTCTGGGGCCAGGCATTCGGAACCACTTCCGCGCCTTCCAGCGATGCAAGCTGCCGCTACCTGTTCCGCAACGCTCCCATCTTCCCCTTCATCACAGCCAGTGAAATGGCCTTCGTGAAAGCGGAAGCACTGTACCGTAAAGGTGATAAAGCAGGCGCACGTGCTGCTTACCTGAAAGGTATCCAGCTGAACTTCGAGCAACTCAGGTCTGATTACGAAACCAACGTTCCTGTTGCCAATAAGATCACGGATAGCCGCCGCGACAGCTACCTGGCTAACCCCATCGTAGTGCCTGCCGCAGCGAACCTGACCCTCTCCCATATCATGATGCAGAAATACATCGCGATGTACGGCTGGGGTGGTGTTGAAACATGGGTGGACATCCGCCGTTTCCACTACACAGACCTCGATCCGGCCACTGGCCAGCAGGTATACCGTGAGTTTGCTCCACCGACCGGTATCGACCTTTATCCGAACAACTTCGGAAAATGGATCTATCGCCACAGGCCGCGTTATAACTCCGAATACCTGTACAATATCGATGAACTGAACAGGGTTGGCGCATTCGCTCCCGATTATATCACCAAAGAATGCTGGTTCTCCAAGCCCTAATGCTCATTATTAAAAACACCACTATGCGTACAAAATATTTATCTGCAATCGGAATCATCAGTATCCTCACCGCAGGGGTACTGATGAACTCCTGCACCAAATCGTTCGACGAAAGAAGAATTGCACAGGCTGACATGAGCAATACCAGCGTAGTTCAGGCTTATGTTGCCATGGTCAACGCTTCCCGTAATCATATCTGGATCGATAATAACCGTGTTACCGGTACCGCACTTGCAACTGCAGGTCTGTTCCCGGCTACAGGTTACGGATTCAGTGTAACCGGTGGTACACGCGCTTTCCTGCTGCGTGATACTTCCGCTACGACCACACAGATCCAGTATTCTTTCGCCCAGGACCTCCAGGCCGGCAAGAATTATACGATGTTCATTTATGATACCATCACTTCACCCAAGCAGAAAACAGTGGAAACATCGATCCTGACGCCCAAAGACACCACTGCCCGTCTGCGCTTCGCCAATTTCATTTACAATACGAGCTCAGTTGTGAATGTGGATGTATTCTCTTATCTGAACAACGCCAACGTATTCACGAACGTTCCGACAACGGATGTTACAGGATTCATTCCTTATCAGTCCGGCAGAACGGATACGCTGTACATTCGTGAAACAGGTACACAGAACCTGCTGATCAAACAAGCAGTAGGCCCCTTCACTACCAAACGCAGCTACACGGCGGTTTACCGTGGCAGCTACAAAGGCACAAAGGCGGTTTCTACTTTCGCTAACTTCTAAGAAGATCATCTTTACATAAGAAACCCCGGCGGTAACGTCGGGGTTTCTTTTTTTGAGAAGATTGTTTGATGGTTTGATGGTTGGGGCGTGTTATGTGAAAAGCGATCCTTTCACACGAGATGAGCTGACAGCCAGAAGCCAGTAGCCATATTTTTTGATAGTTGTTGCGTATTAAAAGAAAAGAATTCCAACCCAACGGGATCAATTTGCAGCTTGTCACCTGTAGCTTGCAGCAGTTGAAAAAAGACCATTGCTTTATTTCCTTATACCGATGCTCCAAAAAACAGATAGCATAACAATATCGACGTAACGATCCCCACCAGGTCCGCCAGTAACATGGAACCGATGGCGTAGCGTGTATTCCGCACACCCACGGCGCCGAAATACACCGCGATCACATAGAAAGTCGTATCAGAAGAGCCCTGCAGGATGCAGGACAACCGGCCCGCGAAAGTATCCGCACGTCCCCCGCTCATCGCATCCGCCATCATGCCTCTGGCAGCGCCTCCGCTGAAAGGCTTGACCAGCGCGGTGGGCAGGCCATCCACAAAACGGGTATCTGTTCCCAACGCCGCGAAAAGGTTTTTGATACCATCGATCAGGTAATCGAACGTGCCGCTGGTACGCAGCATACTGATCGCAACCAGCATACCCACCAGATAGGGAATGATCTTCACCGCAGTTTCGAAACCACCCCTCGCCCCTTCTATGAATGCACTGAAGATATCGATCTTCTTATACAAGCCTCCCAGCACGATCAGCACCAGGATCAGCAGCAACAATCCATTGCCGAATGCGCCGGAAAAGAATTCGAGTGATGTTTTATCAAGCGTAGAAAGATACCAGATGAGTCCTGCGATGATGGCCGACAACCCGCCGATCCAGGCCAGGATCACAGGCTGCAACAGATTGATCCGCTGCCTGAGCGATACGATGAACAAAGCCGCCATCGTAGCCGCGAAGGTGGCGATCATACAGGGAATGAAAATATCCGTGGCATTGGCCGCTTTAGCACTGGCCCGCAGCGCGATGATGGCCACCGGGATCAGCGTGAGACCGGATGCATGCAGACACAAGAACATGATCTGCGCGTTAGAAGCACGGGCTTTGTCCGGATTCAGCTCCTGCAGACTTTCCATGGCCTTGATGCCAAATGGCGTGGCCGCATTGTCAAGCCCCAGCAGATTAGCGGAAAAATTCATCATCATATGTCCGTGCGCCGGATGACCTGCAGGTACATCCGGGAAAATGCGGGAAAAGAAAGGTCCGATGATGCGCGAGAGGAACCGGATCCCGCCCGCTTTTTCAGCGATGCTCATGAACCCCATGAAGAGCGTCATCACCCCGATCAGGCCGATACAGAGATTCACGGCATCCTTACAGGTCTCGATCACCCCGTTCACTTTCTGCGCCTTCAACCCCACCAGATTCTGCCCTTCCTTTTTATAAATGATACTCCCGGCCGTGACCCGCTGAACGGAATCCAGCTGTTGCACAATGGCCGGATCGGCTGATACGATCGCGGTTTCTTTCACTTTCAGGGAATCCCCATTCTTACCGATCACCATTTGGGTGAAGATCTGCTGATCCCCATCCACAGCCAGGAAACGTACCCCGGCCACCAGGATGGCGATGATGATGAAGGCGGACCAGATGCGTGAAAGTGCCATGTAGGTTTTGAGTTTTGGGTTTTGAGTTTTGGGTTGCGGGTTATGGGTTATGGGTTTCGGGTTAGGGAACATCTGCTTTAGGAAACCACTGCCTACTGCCCACTGCGAACTGCCAACTGTTCCCTGAAAGTTAAGCGATTACGTTCAAAATCAATAAACACTTCCGAAACCTTATCTTTGCGGCCCTGAAACCCGCCGTTAAGGCCGGAACCCCGTATGGACGGGACAGGCATATTAAAAATAAAAAAAGAGACCCGGAAATGGCATTGCAAGCAGGAATCGTCGGATTACCCAATGTAGGAAAATCAACTTTATTCAATGCGGTGAGTAACAGCGCCAAAGCGCAGGCCAGCAACTACCGCTTCTGTACCATCGACCCTAACGTGGGACTGGTGGATGTACCCGATCCGCGCATGAACAAGCTGGCCGAATTGGTGCAGCCCAATCGTACCGTCCCCACCCAGATCGAGATCGTGGATATCGCCGGCCTCGTACGGGGTGCCAGTAAAGGTGAAGGTCTCGGTAATAAATTCCTCGGTAATATCCGTGAAGTGGATGCCATCATCCATGTGGTCCGCTGTTTCGAAGATGAGAATATCCTCCGTGATGAGGGCTCGATCAATCCGGTTTCCGATAAGGAGATCATTGATACAGAACTGCAATTGAAAGACCTCGACACCGTGGAGAAGAAACTCAGCAAGACTGAAAAATTAGCACGTACGGATACCAAGCTGAAACATGAACTGGATGTATTGATCCAATGCAAGGAACAACTGGAAAAGGGCAAAAGTATACATGCACTGGGCCTCTCTAAAAATGATAAAGCTTGTATCGCCGATCTGTTCCTGCTTACTGAAAAACCGGTCCTGTATGTTGCGAATGTAGACGAAGCCTCTATGCACACCGGCAATAAATACTCACAGGCTCTCATCGATGCAGTAAAAGATGAAGACGCGCAGGTGATCATCATGAACAACAATATCGAAGCACAGATCGCTGAAATGGATAATGCCGATGACCGCGCCTTGTTCATGGAAGAATACAAAATGACCGAGCCGGCTCTCGACCGACTCATTCACTCTGCTTACAAACTCCTCAATTTATATACCTACTTCACCGCCGGTGTACAGGAAGTCCGCGCCTGGACGATCCACGAAGGCTGGAAAGCCCCTGCTGCTGCGGGTGTCATCCACACCGACTTCGAAAAAGGTTTCATCAAAGCCGAGGTCATCGCCTACGAAGACTTCGTAAAATACGGCTCCGAAGCGGCCTGCCGCGAGAACGGAAGACTGAGAATTGAAGGAAAAGAGTATGTGGTGAAGGATGGGGATGTGATGCACTTCCGTTTCAACGTATAAGGTTCTTAGAAGCATCTGAAAACGCTTCATCATTATTGCTTTGTAGCTACTGCTGCAAGCCACAAGCTGCAAGCTACAAGTGGGGAAAAGTTCTTAGGGGCTTTATTAAAGCTTCATCAATTATGCCATGTAGCATCAGCTGCAAGCCACAAGCTGCAAGCTACAAGTGTGTCATAGGTTTCTTTTGTACTAAGATTATCATTACCTGTTCTAAGATTCCAATTAGTAAAAGGATATATCTTTCCACGAAACAGTTTACTACGAAGCCCCTTGCAGCTTGAAGCTTATAGCTTGAGGCTATCTCTGAACTACCTTCTTCATCAGGCGCCAATTAGTATCAGGATCTGCATTCCCGAAAAATCATTCACTACGAAGCCTCTTGCAGCTTGTAGCTTATAGCTTGCAGCTCCAACTTAGTGAAACCTCTGCTCAAAAGAGCGCTGTGATCGTCGCCCTCCCCGTATGTATCATCCTGGAAGTCCCGGGCTTCCTGCCATCATACTGAAATCCCAGTTCGAGGTTATTCAGTAAACGCTTATTGTAATTAAGCGACCATAGATAGTTCTTGCCGGGCTGGAGTCCGTCCAGCATGATATAGCTGACGGCGGTAGTGGCCGGGTATTTGAAGTCGATATTATTGAACGTGAATTTGGCAGTGAGGGAACTGTTCTGTAACAGGCTGTACTTACTTTCGACGTTCAGTGAATTGGAGACCGCTTTCTCGCCTCCGTATTGCTGTGCATTCTTCTTCACTTCATATTTATAACCGGTCACGATCCGGAAGGAAGAACCCCGGATGAAAGTGAACATCGGTTCCGCATTGCTGATATCCAGGTGATAGTTCCGGTTACTGAATTGCGGGGTCAGTAATTCCAGCATCCCGTTCTTCGCATTCAGTGTAAAGGCGAATGCTTTATTGAAATTCAAACGGGTCTTGAAGATCCAGTCGTTCTTCCGCCGGGTCTCATACCCGTAGGTCAGTAAGGCCTTGCCGTTATCACGCGAACTGGCCAGATCGAATCCCCAAACAGAACCAAACCGGTTAAAGCTGAGCGTATTGGTCCAGTTGGTACCGGAACTGATCAGCGCCTGGTTATTGATATCATACTTGAATGGGTTGAACGCGAAACTGCCCGTGGCCAGTGATTTCCGGACATTCTGCAGGGTGGTCATGAGTATCGTGCGGGAAAGGATCCTCTTCATACCCGTCAGTTTTCCGTTGCCCAGTATGGCTTTGGGACTGATCGTGAAATTGTAATTGAAGGTGATGTAATTCGCCTTGATGAATTCATTGGTGGGCGTGAAGATCCGGATATACTTGGCCTGATCGGGGAATAACGCGAATTCAAATTCATTCAGCTGCTGCACCCCATCCGCATTATAATCGATCCAGGCATATTGACCGGTACCGGCGGGCACTTCCAGGTAAGCGAAATCGCGGCGCTGCTCCTGCCCTGTTCCCACCTCATATAACACATCTCCATTGAGTAATCCTTTCCACTCATTCATACGGTATTCAATGCGTCCCAGGATCGTTTCATCATCCTTATAGGGTGACAAACCATTAGTTGCTGTTTTCAATTTCCGGAAAGTGGTATTCAGGAAGAGTTTCCGCTTTTCATTCTTCAGCAATTCCGTCTGCAGGTTCAGGTTGATACTGCGGTCGCCTTTCACCAGTTTATCAAGCAGCGGATATTTATCCTGCCGCGTGAAGAAAGTGATGCCATATCGGTTCTTCCGTAGTTCATCCGATTTCAGATATACAGAATACGTATCGAAAGAAAAGGCCTGTGGTAATAGATTTCCGTTGGCACTTTGCGCGGTCTTGTTCTGCTCCAGCGCGTAACGAAAACCAAGCCGCCAGTTCTTCAGGGTTTTCATTTGCTTGCTCATATCAATGACCGGTCGCAGGAAATCACCTTTCGCCGCACCTGTCTTGAAATGTGTCAGCACGAACTGGTTGTTGAATATCCAGCCCTTCCAGTTGAAACTGTGCTGGAGCGATTGCTGGAAGCCATCGTAGTTATCTGAACGATGGTATTGCGTCAGCAGATAATTCACGCTATGGCCTTTGCCGTTCTTCAGTCCTGCACCGGCCCTGACGATCTGCTCATCTGCCAGAGGGAGGAAAGCCTCCAGGCCCCAGTCGCGGCCGAACTCCACGCCCCGCAAGCGTTCCAGCGGTTTGAATTTCCGCTGCACATATTCATAATCGAGGCTGGTATTCAGTACCAGTCCGCGCAAGGAATCCAGTGATTTGTTACTGGCCAGCTGGAATTTAGCGGCATAGCCCCGGTCGTCACCATTATTTTTTGAGGAGAATGTATTCACATCCGAATTACTGGTGGCCAGTTCGGTCTTCAGGTTCGTATTCTTTGTGATCGCATAATCGATACCGAAATTCAGGATCTGCTGTTTCTTGGGTGTGACGAGGATCGTTACCGGCTCATAACTGCCTTGCTTCACACCGGCAATGGGCGCGACATACTTGTACACTTTTCCGTTTGCACCATTGAAATCAGGGACATAGTTACCTTTCCCATCGCCCACGGTAATGAAGGACAAACTGTATTTCGCCAGTTGCGGATCGGTGGAATACTGGTAAAATGAATCGATGCCGGTACCGGGATTGAAATAGATCTTCTGATACAATACCTTGCCGGCCGCGAACGTGTCAAGCGTTGCGGAAGGATACAATGCATTCTGGATACTATCACCAATACCGGACAGGAACTGCTTTTGAGCCGGATCGAGCTCCTGATTGATCGTAGAGTTCTTGGCGTCACTGTTGCTGAAATAACCCAGACTGATCTTCAGCTTTTTATTGAGTTCGAATTCCTGCGCCAGGAAAACATTGGCATTGAGGAAATTCCGGTCGGCATATTCGAATTCCACCTGAATGCGGGAATCCTTGGTGATCATGCGCCGCGGCGTGAACGTGATCTCGGCGGAATTATAATTGATGACGTAATCCTGATCCTCACCGCGTGACAACAACTGCCCGTCGATGAATACTCTTTCCGTATTCGCCAGCACGATGAAGAAGAACTCATTGTTAGCGCCTTTGAGGCGATACGGCCCCTGATTACCTTCCTGTGCAGCGATCAGGTTGCGTGTGAACTTCCCTTTGGCGATGGAACCACTGACCATGGTGCTGGAGCTGAGATGCTTGTTCAGCTGCTGTGTGGTCTGAAAGGTGATCCCCTGCAGTCGCTTATAGAAATTGAGGAAATAGCTCTGGTTGCGGCGGATCTCGATATCACCCAGATTGAGCTGCCAGTTCTTCTTTTTGAATTGCAGGAAGACCTGATCGAATTCATTCAGTTGCTGGGTATTCCCATCCGGTTGTATCGGGATATTATTATCCGTGATCGCGGCCTGGATCTCGATACTGTCGCCCAATACCCCACTCAACTGCATGTTCAGGGATGAATTGATCACCGCGTCCTGATTATTTCCGAAACCGATGGCACGGTTCATGCTGCCTTCCGCCCGGATATTGCCGAAATCGAACGCGCCTTTGGGTTGTTCGTCCATCCCATTCCGGAAACTGAATGGCGTGATGTAGAAATTATTCATGATGGAATCGAAACGCATACGCTGGGCGGTAGCGTTCATCGAAAAAGGGAAAACGCGGTACGTGACCAGCACGGAATCAAATGCGGGTTTATGGATCCAGATGAGATAAGACCGAACCAGATCGAGGCGATAATCGGCAGCAGCCACCCTGGCAACTGAGAAACTATTGGGTACGATGGAGAGGGTGTCGATACGGAGGGTATCACTGCCGACCCGGAAAGTATGCTGACGGAGATTGGAGAGTGGGTCCTGGGCATGGCAGAACAGCGTGAAAACGCAGGAAAGGACAAGGAGCTGTATTCTGCCTAAATAACTCAATAGCAGCGAGTTTTGTTAAAAATCGTAAAATTGATACGATTTATTGTGCAAAAGTTATTCCACCGTGTTAATTACGCTAAAAAGCAGCATTTTTGACCCCAAATTGTCTTTGAGCAGTATCAGAAAAATATGATGAGGAGCCTGAGATCACTGTGTTTATTGTCTTGTTTCATGCTCGCCTTTGCCTCCGGGGTAAGGTCACAGCAGAATAATGTCTGGTATTTCGGTACCAGTGCCGGGATCAGTTTCAATCCCCTTGGAAGTACA
Source organism: Bacteroidota bacterium (assembly GCA_029555415.1). Classification (GTDB taxonomy): domain Bacteria; phylum Bacteroidota; class Bacteroidia; order Chitinophagales; family Chitinophagaceae; genus JAKPSI01. The sequence continues at coordinate 31,005 of JAKPSI010000087.1, forward strand.
CCCCTGCCACGGCCGCTTACGGATGGCGTCATGAACACCAATGAAGGTTGTGCTTCGATCTGTGACGGGAACGGCGCGCTTTTGTTCTATACGAACGGACAAACCGTTTACAATAAGAATCACCAGGTCATGGCCGGAGGAACGGGTCTGCTCGGTCACCCATCTGCATTTCAATCGGCAGTTGTGGTACAATTGCCTTCCAACCCTTCGCACTATTATATTTTTACCGCGGATGCTTATGAGAATTTATGTGCGGCCGGTTACAATGTTTCTGAAGTGGATATGTCCCAGAATGGCGGATTAGGTGCCGTGATCATGCAGAACAAGCCTTTGTCCGCCCCCGGTACGGAAAGACTGACCGCTGCCCGGCATGCGAATGGGACGGACGTATGGGTCATTACGAATGATCTTAACTCGAATGTATTCCGGGTATGGCTGGTGAGTTGCACCGGCCTTTCCGCCGCGCCGGTCGTTTCTACCGTTGGTGAGATCATGGATACGGATGACATGCAGCGGATCGGCGCATTCAAAGTGAGTCCTGACGGCAAACATTTATGTCAGACCCATTTCCCGCAGGTGGATAATCAAACGGCGGAAAACTTCGCACAGTTGTTCGACTTTGACAATGCGACCGGTATCATCTCCAATCCCAAACTGATCAATTATCCCGGATCACAATTCAATGCTTGTGAATTCTCCCCGGATTCAAAACTTTTATACATCACCGGAACTCGGATGAGCTATGTGGCACAGTTCGACTGTACGCAACCCACGGCAGCAGCGGTGATCGCTTCAAAGACCAATATCCCTGCCTCCAAAGGGTTTTATGGAATTCAAATGGGGGCGGACGGAAAGATCTACATGACAAAGTCGAGCCAGGCACTTACTGCGATCAACAATCCGAATACACGCGGTATTGGCTGTAATCTGCAAATGGATAAAATACCGCTGGGCAGGAATGCGAATCTCAACCTTCCGGCATTTTTGAATGACCTGACCTATAATCCCGATACCCATATTGATGCGATCGTACTGGATTCCTGTACAGGAAAGATCCAGTTCAAAGCACCGGTCATTTTTGCACCCGGTTCAACCTTTAACTGGGATTTCGGAGATGCCACGACATCAGTTCTGACCGACCCCATTCATACATTTGTTCCACCCGACAGAGCTTATACCATTAAACTCACTATTCAACCGGCAGGAGGATGTGGCGTGATCGAAAAACAAATGCAGTTGGTCCCTTCAGGGAAAAAAGCAACTGCTGATTTCAGCTATGTCGTCGTTTGTGATTCGGGTTATGTACGTTTCACCTCGTTGAATACGCTGGAACCGGATACACTGATCCAGGACAGGATCTGGGATTTCGGGGACGGGAACACATCGACCAATACAAATCCGATACACTATTATACTACTGCTGGAACTTATAATGTTACGCTGACCAATCTGACCGGTACGGCCTGCCTGAACCGCCAGAAGACGAGACCCGTAACGTTCGAACAACTGACCATTTCCGCGACACCACCCCTTTCCAGCATCAATGAGGGTGAATCCGTGCAATTGAATGTAACCGGTGCTGGCGTTAAATTCCAGTGGTCACCTGCCACCTGGTTATCGAATCCCAATATCGCCAATCCGGTCGCGAAACCGCGTCTGGACACGAGTTATGTGGTCACCGTAACGAATGCCAGTGGCTGCAAGGCAACAGATACTGTGGTGATCAAAGTGAAGCCGATACCGGGCATCTATGTTCCGAATGGATTTACGCCGAATGATGACGGACTGAATGACATCTTCAAACCAACGGTCGGAGAATTCTATACGCTGCTGGAATTCTCAGTTTACAACCGGTGGGGTCAGCAACTGTTCACGACGAAAGAAAAAGGAAAGGGCTGGGATGGAAAGATCGGCGGAACGATACAGTCCAACGGTGTGTATGTATGGATCGTCCGGGCTTTGACGCCTGACCAAAAGCGGGACGATCGTAAGGGAACCGTGGTATTGATGCGCTGACGGCGTCTTTCATTTCCTGCATTTAATATTTTACATTTGGAAGTGCCAAATCACAAACTGAGATATTGCTTTATTTGTATACTCTTCATCTGTATACTTTCGTCTTCGCTTTTTGCACAAGCAAAAAGTGACAGTGTCCGTGAACGCGGCTACAGTCACCAGTTATCCGCAGGCATCTCCTTCCCTGCCGGCGTTTTCTCGGATTCACATGTCATCGGTGGCGGCATCGATTATACCTGGAGCAATGCAAGGTTCGGAAGATCCGATAAACGTATCAAAAAAGCGCTAGGATTCAGTACTGCGGCGGGCTTGGACTATTTCCTCGGAAAGACGGACAATTACAATTTCCAGTACCGGAACTATCTGTACAGTTATGTGTATGGAGGTATGATCTTCAACAGTGGACGAAAATCTTCTGTGAGTTTGCTGGCGGGCCCATCCTTACAAACGTATACGAAAGTGACCGATCTGGGCTATGGTATCACCATACGCGGTGCGTATTTCCTGAAAGAGAATATGGCGATCTCTCCTGCCCTGATGTACATGAAGCATAAAGAAGCGGATGCATTGTGGGCGGCGGGGGTGCGGTATTATTTTTATTTCTGACCATGAAGTACAAGATCCTGATTTGCTACTGTTCATTCCTACTTACAACTGTTGTATGCGCGCAGCCCCAAACACGCGCCTGGGTTAAGTCTCACACGGATGCCATCCGGACCGTGGAGCCTGATTCCACTGATTTCAGTGACCTGGCTCCGATCGGTGATGCGATCGGTGACGCACGTTTTGTGATGCTGGGAGAACAGGATCATGGGGACGCACCCACTTTTCTGGCCAAGACCAGACTCATCAAATACCTGCATGAGGTGAAAGGATTCAATGTACTGGCTTTTGAGAGTGATTTCTTCGGATTGAACCAGGGATGGGATCTGCAGGACAAGAAAGATGTCACTGCATTCGTGAAGCGCAACATCTTCCCGGTCTGGACAGGTTGCAATACCTGCCGCAATTTGTTCAACACTTATATTCCGGCCACACAATCCACCACCCATCCTTTACAGATCACCGGGTTCGACAACCAGATGATCCTGACCTATTCTTTTTATAACCTCATTCATCAGCTGGACAGTGTGATACGTGCCCTGGATCTGCCGGTAAGTCACGATCCGGAATACAGCACCCGTATATTACCTGTGATCGATTCATTGAAGTTCTGGTACGCAGCACCCCCGAATGATAAAACTTTTTTCGATCGTTGCGGTACCATTGCAAGGAACATCCATGACCAGCTGGCTTTAAAAGCAGGTCCGGACAATTTCTGGACGATGGTTGCGGAAAACATTTATAAAGAAACACTGACCTTTCAAAAAGCGGATGATTTTCGCGTGCCCAGGAATACGAGGGATGAACAAATGGCACTTAACCTGAGGTGGCTGGCAGAACACAAATACCCGGGCGAAAAATTCATCATTTGGGCGGCCAATTCCCATGTAGCCAAATATGCAGATAGTGACGGCAAGAGATCCCTTGAAGCCATGGGGCATTTCTTTACCCGCGACAGCAACTATCTGGATCAAACCTATGTGCTGGGCTTCAATTCTTACTCAGGAACTGCCGGTCGGCTGGGTTACAAGGATTATGATATTCAGAAACCGAAAAAGGATGGATTTGAAAACTGGATACCTTCCACCCTGCCGTATGCATTCGTTGATTTCCGGAAAATGAACTTCAGAAAAGAATACTTCTTACTCAAGGGATTCGGGCATATGAGCTTTAAGAACAATTGGGCTGAGGTGTTTGATGGGGTGTTTTTTATCCGGGAGATGTATCCTTGTGAGAAGAAATAAAAGTGGCGGGTGAAAAACACCCGCCACGGCTTCATTAATTCTAACCACCTTTCACCTCTCACCTATTACCTATTACCTATTACCTATTACCTATTACCTATTATCTATTCACTAATTCCTTCTAAAGCGAACAGGAAAGAATACTGCAATGCCACCATTTTCAGGTATTCAAAACGGCCGGAAGCCCCGCCGTGTCCGGCATTCATGTTCGTGTACATCAACAGCACATTCTTATCCGTCTTCATGGCCCGCATCTTCGCCACCCATTTGGCGGGCTCGAAATACTGCACCTGTGAGTCATGCAGACCAGTGGTGACCAGCATATTCGGATAATCTTTCTTTTCTACATTGTCCATGGGTGAATAGGATTTCATATAGAAATATTCATCCTTATTGGCAGGGTTACCCCACTCCAGGTATTCTCCCGTAGTGAGCGGAATACTGGCATCACTCATGGTCGTGATCACATCCACATAGGGTACACCGGCCACCACACCGTGCCAGAGATCGGGGCGCATGTTCGTAACTGCTCCCATTAACAGACCACCGGCGCTGCCGCCCATGGCATAAATATGTTCTTTGGAAGTGTATTTCTCTTTGATGAGGAATTCAGCGCAGTCAATGAAATCATAGAAGGTATTCTTCTTATGCATCATCTTGCCATCCTCATACCACTGGCGTCCCATTTCCTGTCCGCCGCGGATATGCGCGATGACATACACGAAGCCACGGTTCAGCAGACTCAGCTGATTGCGTCCGAATGCAGGATCGGAAGTATAACCATACGATCCGTAGGCGTATAACAAAAGCGGATTGGAGCCATCTTTCACCAGCCCTTTTTTATAAACGATGGAGACCGGCACTTTCACGCCATCCCTGGCAGTGGCCCAGGCGCGTTCGGTCACATAATCGGCTTTATTGTATCCCCCCACGATCTCCTGCTGCTTCTTCAGCACTTTCTCCTTCGTATCCATGTTATAATCATACACAGAACCCGGGGTGATCATGGAAGTATAATTGAACCGCAGGACATTGGTGTTGAAATCAGGATTATTGGACAGGGAAGCGAGATAGGCAGGCTCATCAAATGCGATATAATGTTCTGACTTATCTTTCTGGTTGATGATCCTCACTTGTACCAATGCATCCTTTCTTTCCGTGATCACCAGATGATTGGCGAAAAGACTGACATTGGCCAGATACACATCCTTACGGTGCGGGATCACTTCCGTCCAGCTTTCTTTGGAAGTCTTATCCAGCGGGCATTCCATCAGCCTGAAATTCGGCGCATCCAGATTGGTGCGGATATAGAACTTGTCGTTGTAATGATCGATATCATAGACCAATCCCATCACCCGGGGCTGGAAGATCTTAAATGCAGCGGCTGGTGTAGCGGCATCCAGGATCTGGAATTCACTTTCCTGTTCACTCAGCTCGGATGCGATCACGATGAACTTCCGTGATTTCGTTTTCCCCACGCCGATATAATGCCGGTTATCCTTTTCTTCGAACACTTTCACATCAGTTGCAGGATCGGTTCCGGCCACATGGCGCCAAACCTGGTATCCCAGCAGCGTCGTAACATCCTTACGGATATAGAATAACGTCTTGTTATCCGCTGCCCAGGCATAATTGCCGCCTTCGGTATTGATGATGCTTTCAGGCAGGTATTCACCGGTCTTCAGGTTCTTGATCCGTAAAGTATACAGGCGACGGCTCACCACATCCTCCCCGATCGCCATCCATTGGTTGTCATCCGTGACCTGCATACCAGTGGCGGCATAATAAGTGGTGCCCACGGCCGCTTTATTGGCGTCATGCAGGATCTCTTCCGGTGCATCCAGGGATTCTTTCTTCCGGCAGCTAACGGCGTATTGCTTGCCTTCCTCATAGCGGTCGTAATACCAGTACCCGTTATCCTTGTATGGAACGGAAGCATCATTCTCCTTGATACGGCCTTTCATTTCATCGAACAGTTTATCCCGGAAACCGCGGTAGCCCGACATCATCGTGTCGAGGTACTTGTTCTCCTCTTCCAGATAGGCTACGGCTTTGGAACTGTCGGCCGTCTTTTTGAAATAGGCGTTCATCCAGTAATAATCATCCACCCGGGTATCGCCATGGGCGGTCATACTGAACGGGTGTTTCTCTGCTACGGGTGCCGCAACGCCCTGCGGCCAGTTATATGCTTGTTTTTTCACTTGATCGGAATTGTTACAGGATAAAATAAAAAAGGTCAGGCTGATGAATAGAAGGATCTGCTTCATTTGGCTGGTTTTTGGTATTCCAATATACGAAGAAGCAGCTAACTATTGCCGGGAAGGCGGGAAGACGTATATGACCAGCCCACGCTGAAGATGTTGACGTGGGTTAAGCGCGACTTGCAGTCGCGCTTCCCTATTCTTTCGCTTCCAGCGATCAAAATATCAAATGTTCCAATTGTTCTGCGAAGCCTCCGGGCTTCGCAGGTGAGCGTTAAGCGCGACTTGCAGTCGCGCTTCCCTATTCTATCGCTTCCAGCGATAAAAAATTGAATGTTACAAAGGTTCTGCGAAGCCTCCGGGCTTCGCAGAAGAGAAGCCTCCGATCTTCGCAGGTGAGAAAGTTCGGGAATTGATTGATGAAACCTGCGTCTGTGCATTTTAAAACGTGCAGGATGCGCTCCCTTTCTCTTCCGGAGAGGGGGCCCGGGGGATGAGGTAAAAAAAATGCGGAGATCTTCATCTCCGCATTACCTATTCATTCAGTTATATATTATTTGTCGATGGTCAGTCCCGCCACCAGGTATTCATTGTTCAGGCGGGCGATATTGCTCATCTTGATCTCTTTCGGACAAACCGCTTCACAGGCACCGGTGTTGGTACAGGAACCGAAACCTTCTTTATCCATCTGCGCGATCATATTGGTAACACGGCTCTTGCGCTCAGGATTTCCCTGCGGAAGTAAAGCCAGGTGAGAAACCTTGGCAGAAACGAAGAGCATGGCGGATGAATTCTTACAGGCTGCAACGCAGGCACCGCAACCGATACAGGCCGCAGCAGCAAATGCAGCATCCGCGTTATCCTTCTGGATCGGGGTCGCATTCGCATCCACCGGACTACCGGTATTCACGGAAACATAACCACCGGCCTGGATGATACGGTCGAAAGCGGAACGGTCCACCATCAGGTCTTTGATCACCGGGAAGGCATTCGCTCTCCAGGGTTCAATGACGATGGTATCGCCATCTTTGTAAGCACGCATGTGCAGCTGACAAACCGTGTTCGCATGCCAGGGGCCGTGCGGACGTCCATCAATGTACATGGAGCACATACCGCAGATACCCTCGCGGCAATCATGGTCGAACGCGATCGGATCATGTCCTTCGCGGATCATCTGCTCATTCAGCACATCGATCATTTCCAGAAAAGACATCTCCGAAGAAATATCCTTCACTTTGAAAGTCTCAAACTTACCCTTCGCATTGCTATTCGCCTGTCTCCAGACCTTCAGCGTCAAATTCATTAAGTAATGTTCCATTACGTAATATTTATAAAGTTCTTATTTCCGTTTTCCTGCTGCTTTAGTGAATTTCTCAAATTCAAAATTCAGCATTCAAAATTCAAAATTTACTTGTAGCTTCTTTGCGTCAGCTTCGCCACCTCAAACGTCAACGCCTCCTTATGTAATTCCCATGCACTCTCTCCTTTGTACTCCCACGCGGATACATAAGCGAAATTGTCGTCATCACGTTTTGCTTCACCTTCTTCGGTCTGGCTTTCTTCACGGAAGTGACCACCGCAGCTTTCGTTACGGTTCAGTGCGTCCTGACACATCAGTTCTCCGAGTTCAATGAAATCCGCTACCCGTCCGGCTTTGTCCAGTTCGGGGTTCATTTCCTCGATCGTACCCGGGATGCGCACATTCGACCAGAATTCTTTCTTCAGCTGCTGGATCTCAGCGATCGCTTCTTTCAGCCCCTGTGCGTTACGGGCCATACCGCATTTCTCCCACATGATCTTACCAAGACGTTTGTGGTAGGTTTCAACGGTAGTATCACCTTTGATGCTCATCAGCTTATTGATACGTTCTGCAACGGCTTTTTCCGTTTGCTCGAACGCTTCGTGTGTGGTCGGGATCGGTTTAGTGGCGATATCATCGGCCAGGTAATTACCGATCGTGTATGGGATCACGAAATAACCATCGGCCAGCCCCTGCATCAGCGCGGAAGCACCGAGTCGGTTCGCACCGTGATCGGAGAAGTTGGCTTCACCGAGCGCGTAGAGACCCGGGATATTCGTCATCAGTTCATAATCCACCCAAAGGCCACCCATGGTGTAGTGTACCGCGGGATAAATGCGCATCGGGACTTCGTAGGGATTTTCACCTGTGATCTTTTCATACATGTCGAACAGGTTACCGTACTCCTCTTTCACTACCTCTTTACCGAGGCGGATCAGGGTTTCGGTATCCGGATTTTCGATGCCGTGTTTATTGGCTTCAGCCTTACCGTATTTATTGATCAGGTTGAATTTGAAGTCGAGGTATACCGCCTGTTTGGTGGTACCAACGCCATAACCCGCGTCACAACGCTCTTTCGCGGCACGGGAGGCCACGTCGCGCGGAACGAGGTTACCGAATGCTGGATATCTTCTTTCGAGATAATAATCGCGTTCTTCCTCAGGGATATCATTCGCTTTACGCGGATCGTCTTTTTGTTTGGGCACCCAGATACGACCATCATTCCGGAGCGATTCTGACATCAGCGTCAGCTTGCTCTGGTGATCACCGGTAACAGGGATACAAGTGGGGTGGATCTGAGTGAAGCAGGGGTTACCGAAGTAAGCGCCTTTTTTGTGTGCTTTCCAGATAGCGGTCACGTTACTGCCCATGGCGTTCGTACTGAGGTAGAATACGTTTCCGTAACCACCGGTACAAAGCAATACGGCATGACCGAAATGGCGTTCGAGTTTACCGGTCACCAGATCACGCGCGATGATACCACGCGCTTTACCATCCACCATTACCACATCCAGCATTTCATGGCGGGTGTACTGATGTACATTACCGAGGGCTACCTGGCGTTCAAGGGCCTGGTAAGCGCCGATCAGCAGCTGCTGACCTGTTTGGCCTGCAGCGTAGAAAGTCCGTTTTACCTGCGTACCACCGAAAGAACGGTTATTGAGCAGGCCACCATATTCACGGGCGAAGGGAACACCTTGTGCCACGCACTGGTCGATGATATTGACACTGACCTCAGCCAGACGATGTACATTGGCTTCGCGGGCGCGGTAGTCGCCTCCTTTGATCGTATCATAGAAAAGACGGAAAACAGAGTCTCCGTCGTTCTGGTAATTCTTAGCTGCGTTGATACCACCCTGTGCGGCGATGGAGTGCGCGCGGCGGGGAGAATCCTGGAAGCAGAAAGCTTTCACTTTATAGCCCAGTTCTCCGAGAGAAGCGGCAGCAGAGGCACCGGCAAGACCCGTACCTACTACGATCACTTCCAGTTTGCGTTTGTTCGCGGGATTGACCAGCTTACAATGGCCTTTATAGTCCACCCATTTCTGATCTAAGGCCCCGGCCGGAATTTTTGAATTCAACATAACCTTGTTATGATTTTTCGCTAATAATATTTTATCTATTCCCTCTCACCATTATCCATTATCCATTTTCAATTATCCATTATCCATTATCCACTATCCACTTTTAGTGTGCCCACCCCATATACAAACTCACCGGCATCATGGCAAAAGCCAGGGAGACGATCAGGGCATAAACGAATCCGATCGTTTTGATCGGCTGGATATAACGGTTGTTGCTGACGCCCAGTGTGCGGAATGCACTCTGGAAACCATGCAGCAGGTGCCAGAAAAGGGAGAAGCAGGCCACTACATATACAATGACCACCCAGAGTTCACTGAATGTGATCTGCATCAGGGCGAACATATTGTGCATTTCCACACCGTTCACCTGTGTTTGTTCCACGCCTGTGAAGCGGGATGGGATCCAGAAATGATACCAGTGCAGGATGAAGAACAATAACAGGATGGTTCCAAGCAGACCCATGCTGCGGCTGTACCATTTACTGCCACGGTTACCGAGTTGTTTATCGTAGCCAACGGAACGTTTGCTGCGGTTGCTGAACTCCAGTACATAGCCCTGGATGATGTGGATGAAGATGCCGGCGAAAAGGCCGATCTCTACCACACGGATCACGATCATGGCGCCCATGAAGTGAGCGGCTTTGTTGAACATATCGCCGCCGTCATTCGCCCAGATACAGGCATTGACTCCGGCATGAACTACCAGGAAAGTGATGAGGAATAAACCCGTCAGACCCATTACCAGTTTCCGGCCGACTGAAGAAGTGAAGACATCAGACCATTTCATAAGCAATACTTGGGGTTGTTGTCAAATTTTTGCAAAAATACTGACCCGGCGTCAAAAACAGGCAAAAGATTTAAGGCCATAAGGCTATTCCCGCAGCACCTAATTGTTGAGCCGGTTGGATATTTCTCCGTCGATCTTCTTGAACAAATGAAAGGGCTTATACGTACGCCAGTTATCGATCTCCATCAGTTCCACAAAGCGATTCAGGCGCGCGTGACGGAAATCATACTGGGTCTGTTCAGGCATATTCAGGCATACGGCCCAGCCATTCTCCTCGGCCAGTTCATCGTATAATTCCTCATAATAATCCCTGCCGTCGCTATGGAAATTCAGCACATTCTCCCCGATCAGGATGAACTTATGGATCCCTTCCCACATGAATTTCTCCAGCACTTCACGCTTGAGTTCCATGATATCATTCTCTACCGCGTCATTCCACTCTCCGATCATTTCAATAATGGCATATTTTTCTTCATAGTCGGCCATCAGTACTTTCAGGTAAAGGGTGCGACTGCCGAAATCATCCCATTGCGGATGGATATAATAATTGTAGACGGTCTGTGAAAATTCGAATTCAGAATACTCACGCCCGAAGAACGGCGAGCGCTGATCTTCTTCGCTGGTATAAATATGGCGCCAGTTAAAAAAGGGTTCGATGGTATGCATAAGAATGACTACTGCAAATTTAAGACAGCAGGTATTCTTTCAGGCGGGAATAATCCGCGGCCATCCGTATACTTTTCTTTTTCAGACTGAACAAATGAGATAACATGGCGGGAACCGGAATGGAGTGCCCGATCTCAGATTCCACGGCCTCCGGGAATTTGACCGGATGCGCAGTTTCCAGGAAGATGCCCCGGTCGTCAGGATGATTAGCCAGATATCGTTGCAGTGCCAGATAAGCCACGGCCCCGTGCGGATCGAGCATATAATGATGTTCCTGATAAACGGAACGGATCGTACTCCGTGTTTCAGCATCGCTGATGCTGACCGAAGATAGTTTTGATGTCAGTGCCGGGAATTCATGTTTGAAGATCTCCAGGATCCTGACGAAATTGGAGGGATCCGCCACATCCATGGCATTTGAAATGGTGGGAACCGCCTGCAGTACCGGCATTTGACCCGTTTGCAGGTATTGGGTCACCGTATCATTGGCATTGCAGGCTGCGATGAAATGAGGAACCGGCAGACCGGATGCATGGGCCAGGATACCGGCACAGATGTTGCCGAAATTTCCGCTGGGCACACAGATCACCGGATCGGGTCCCGCTTCCACACATTGTTTATAGGCAAAGAAATAATAGAACTGCTGCGGCAACCAGCGGGCTACATTGATCGAATTGGCCGAGGTCAGGAATCTCTGACCACTCAATTCAGCATCTTTGAATGCTTTCTTCACCATTTGCTGGCAATCATCGAAAGTGCCTGCAATTTCCAGCGCGGTGATATTTTTTCCGAGTGTGGTCAGTTGTTTTTCCTGCACCGGACTTACTTTCCCGGACGGATAAAGTATGACCACTTCCACGCCCGGCACATCATAGAATCCATGTGCCACTGCGCCGCCGGTATCACCGGATGTGGCCACGAGTACGGTCACTTTGCGCGTTTCGTCTTTGAGAAAATAACCCAGGCAACGGCTCATGAACCGCGCGCCGATATCTTTGAATGCCAGTGTGGGCCCGTGGAATAATTCCAGTGAAGCCATGCGTTCATTCACTTTCACCAGCGGGATCTCAAAATCCACCGTCTCTTTCACGATCTGCCTCAGCACCGCTTCCGGTATATCTTCCCCCACATACGGCGCGATCACCCGGTACGCGATCTCCTCATTCGAATAGTTACGGATATTGCCGATCAGCTCCGGATCCACCACCGGTATGCGTTCCGGAAAATACAATCCCCCATCAGGGGCCTGGCCGTTGATCGTTGCTTCTTTAAAACTAACAGCAGGCGATGTTTTATTTGTACTGTAGAAGAGCATCGAAATGTTGAGATTTGAATTATGAATTTTGAATTGGGGTAGCTCGTTACAAATTGCAGTTTTGCCTGCGTAGCCGGCTGTTTACTACCGACTAAAGACTATTGACTATTGACTAACTACTGCCTTCACTCCTTCCTTATTAATAGTTGTCACATACGTATGAAACTCGATCCCGATCCTTGTGTACACCTCTTTCATCACTTTCTCTACTTCCAGCGCAGTGTTCCGGTCTTTACTCAGCATGAACACCGACGGGCCGGAACCGGAAATACCACCCCCAAGCGCACCCGCTTCTTTGCATCCTTTCTTTACCTCATCGAAACCGGGGATCAAAAGGCTGCGCAAAGGTTCAATGATCACATCTTCCAGCGAACGGCCGATCAGGTCATAGTCGCCTTTAATGAAACCCGTGACCAGTCCTGCGATATTACCCCATTGTTTGATCGCATCTTTAAGATAGATCTTTTCCCGGAGGATCTGCCGCGCATCGGATGTCCGTACTTCGATCTGCGGATGCACCACCGTTACATGCAGATCGGGTGCATCCACACGAACGATATCCAGCGGATGGATACACCGGATCAGACTAACGCCACCGAGGATGCAAGGCGCGATATTATCCGCGTGCTTCACGCCCGATGCAAGCTTCTCCCCGTTCATCGCGAACTGTACCAGTTCATCAGTGCTGAATGCACTATCCAGTAATAAACCCGCTCCCACCGCAGCTCCTGCCGCACTGGCCGCACTGGATCCGATCCCGCTGCCGGGTTTGATATGTTTTTCGATCGTGACTTCGAATCCGAATTTATTACCCGTCTTTTCCAGGATGGATAACAATACCACACCCGCCACATTCTTTTCAGGTTCTGTAGGCAGGTTGTACTGATCACGGTTGATGATCCGGACGACAGGCTCGTCGATCAGGGTCAGTTCCATGATATCATTCGGTTCATTGAGGGCAAGACCCAGGATATCGAATCCGCAGACCAGATTGGCGACCGTTCCCGGTGCGTGTACCGTTACTTTTTTCATGTCAGATCTTTGAAGCTCTTGTGATATCAGCGAATACACCACTGGCCGTTACTTCCGCACCTGCGCCGGCACCTTTCACCACCATCGGCTGTTCCTTGTACCGGTCGGTATAGAAAAGTACGATATTATCCTTGCCGTACAGATGATAGAGATCGTGCTGCGGGTTGATGTGCTGCAAGCCCACTGAAGCTTTGCCTTCATTGAAAGTAGCGACGAATTTCAGGATGCAGCCTTCCGCCTTCGCCTTGTCATACAACGCGCGGAAATGCGCTTCCTCTTTGGCCATGGCGGCATAGAAATCCTCCACCGATCCTTTGATGCAGGATTCCGGCAGGAAGGAATTATTGCCGATCTGATCCATCTCCAGCACCTGTCCTGCTTCACGCGCCAGGATCATGATCTTGCGCATCACATCGGTACCACTGAGGTCCAGTCGCGGATCGGGCTCTGTATACCCTTCGGCCTGTGCCTGCCGCACCACATCCGCGAACAGCTTCGTACCGTTATAATTATTGAAAACGAAATTCAGTGTACCGCTCAGCACCGCTTCGATCCGGTGTACCCGGTCGCCGCTGCGCAGCAGGTCGTTCAATGTGGCAATGACCGGCAAACCCGCTCCCACATTGGTCTCGAACAGGAACTGGCAATTGAACTCACGCGCCAGGTCCTTCAGTTTTTTATAATTGCTGTAAGCGGAAGAAGCGGCTACTTTATTACAAGCCACTACGGAAACGCTCTTCTTCAGTAATTGCTCATACACTGATGCTACCGCATCATTCGCGGTCACATCCACGAATACCGCGTTGCGCAGGTTCTTCGCGATGATGGTATTGACGAATTGTTGCAGGTTAGCGGTCTCGCCTCCGTCCAGTTGTTCTTTCCATTTAGAGAGATCGATACCGTTCTCATCCAGTACCATCTTGCGGCTGTTGCTGAGTCCGGCCACATGCAGCTGCAGGCTCATCTGTTCCTGCAGGAAAGCGATCTGCTGATGCAATTGCCCGAGCAGTTTCGCACCCACATTACCCGTGCCCACGATGAACAGATTCACTTGTTTATAACTGGTCTCGAAGAATTCTTCATGCAGTACGTTGATGGCTTTGCGGACATCGGCGGATGAAATGACCGCGGAGATATTCTTTTCGGATGAACCCTGCGCGATCGCACGCACATTCACCCCATTCCTGCCCAGCGCGCTGAACATGCGTCCGCTGATACCCGGGTGGCTCTTCATGTTCTCTCCTACTAATGCAACGATCGAGAGACCGGTCTCCACTTTCAGCGGATCCACTTTCTGTAAAGCGATCTCATTGGCGAAAGCCACGTCCACGACCGTTTTGGCACGTTCAGCAGCCGCCGCTTCGATGCCCACACATATACTATGCTCGGAAGAACTTTGCGTGATCAGGATCACATTGATCTTTTCATTGCTCAGGGCTTCGAATAATCGTTTGGAAAAACCGGGGATACCGATCATGCCACTGCCTTCCAGACTGATCAGTGCCAGATTACCGATACTGGAGATACCGCGAACGATATTGCCGTTGACGTTGGCAGCCGATTCGATCAGGGTGCCTTCATCCTTCGGCGCGAATGTATTCTTGATCCATACAGGGATATGACTGTTCATCACCGGCTGGATGGTCGGCGGATAAATGACCTTGGCACCGAAATGCGATAATTCCATCGCCTCCTGATAAGAGATATGCGGAATGATGCGTGCATTACTGGTCAGACGCGGATCAGCGGTCATCATACCGCTTACATCGGTCCATATCTCCAGTGAGGAAGCCTTTACTGCAGCGGCAACGATCGCCGCTGTATAATCAGAACCACCGCGGCCGAGTGTGGTGGTGACCCCATCTTTATCAGATGCGATGAAACCAGGCAGGATGTACAATCCGGATGTATCCACCGCGAAGTATTCAGCGATCTGTCTTTTGGTAACGGAGAAATCCACTTCTGCTGAAGTATAATTCGCATTGGTACGGATGAGTTCGCGGGAATCCTTCCAGGTGGCGGGAATACCATCCGCCAGCAATTTAGCGGCGATGATGCGGGAGGATAACCATTCGCCATACGCAGCGATCCTGTCCTTGGAACGGGCCGTCAACTCACCCAGCAGGAAGATACCATTGCAGATATCTTCGATCTCATTACAACTTTTCTTCACCAGACTGAGCAACTGACTCTGGTTCGCCACCGGGATCAGCTGACGAACTGCATCCATGTGGCGTTGCTCGATCGTTTCCAGTTTTTGTTTATAGGTTTCATCACCGGCAGCAGCCAGTCCGGCCGCACCCAGCAGCAGGTCCGTGACACCACCAAGCGCGGATACGACCACGATGCTGCGGTCCTTAGCGGCGGCGGCTTTAACGATAGCGGCGACCTTACTTATATTTTCTGCATTGGCAACGGATGTGCCTCCGAATTTTAAAACAAGCATGATATGAATTGATAATTGATAATGGATAAATGATAATGATGAAGAAGTCCTTCTTCAAACAGCAAGCAGCCCAATGGTGATATGGTAATATACAACCCTTAACGGGTTGTTGTGATCGTTGTGATAATAGTAGCGCCGGCTGTAAAGGACAGCTGGGAAGCGGCGTTGATATGAATACTATTAATGATCACGTTGTGAATTGGGAACGCAATATAATTAAAAATCGCGGAAGATGAATCAGGAGAGAACGGAATCCGCCGCTTTTTTTACGCTGCCGTGCAGCAGCAGCAGGGCTTTGGCCTTTTCGTAATCCTGCAGCTTGACCCTTTCCATGAGCATGCGGGTGCCACGGTCGACCAACTTATCGTTCGTTAGTTGCATATTGACCATCTTATTGTCCTCTACCCTGCCCAGTTGTATCATCACGGAAGTAGAGATCATATTCAGTACCAGTTTCTGCGCAGTACCGCTTTTCATGCGGGTGCTGCCGGTCACGAATTCAGGCCCCACCACCACTTCGATCGGATGATCGGCCGCGGCACTGACGGGTGAATCCGGGTTGCAGGAGATACTGCCGGTAACGATACCGCGTTTGCGGCATTCTTCCAGTGCGCCGATCACATAAGGTGTGGTGCCACTGGCAGCAATTCCGATCACGACATCTTTATTGGAAACATGAAATGCTTCAAGATCTTTCCAGCCCTGGAGTTTATCATCCTCCGCAAATTCAACCGCAGAGGTGATCGCTTTTTCTCCCCCCGCAATGATGCCGATCACGAGTCCATAAGGAACACCATAAGTGGGTGGGCATTCACTGGCATCCACGATACCAAGACGGCCCGAAGTACCGGCACCGATATAGAACAGGCGACCGCCCATCAGCATGGCATCGCTGACCGCTTCCGTGAGTTTTTCGATCTGCGGCAGTGCTTTTTCAACGGCCATCGGAACAGTTTGGTCTTCGGCGTTGATATTCCGCAGCAGTTCTCCCACACTCATCTGTTCAAGGTGGCGGTAATTGCTGGGTTGTTCGGTTATCTTTTTGAATGCCATAATTTCTTTAGTTAGCTGTGGTAGGCTGCCAGTCCGCTCATCGGGTTCTTCAGTACCGTACCGAGCTCGAACTCATAACTGGCGCAAAGTTGCTGCAACACATCCTTAAAACCAAATGCAACACTTCCGGTGAAATGGATGGGCATTTTCCAGCTTTCACGGAATTTGCAGAGATGATGAAAGAAGAAATCATTCAGGCCATCCTCAATGATATTTTCCACCATATAATGACCTCTGTTTTCAGCCAGGAATTTTGTAAAGCCCGCCAGGTAACGGTTCGGGAAGGGTTTCTTGTATACATTTTCCAGGATCTCCTGGCGGTTGGTAGTATAAGTAAGGTCGAAACGGCCACGGAGTTCCCAATCGAAGGTTTCATACAGGTAGTACTGCAGTACTTTTTTACCCAGATACACCCCGCTTCCTTCATCACCCAGCACATAGCCCAGTCCGGGCCTGTTCTGCACGATCTTCTTCCCGTCATAATAACAGGCAAAGGATCCGGTTCCCAGGTTGCTGGCGATCCCTTTCTTGCGGCCGCATAATCCGCGCGCCGCTGCCATGAGGTCGTGTGTCACTTCTGTTTTTGCTTCAGGGAATACTTTGCGGATGGCCTTTTTGACCAGTTTCACATTATCTGCGGCTGCACAGCCGGTACCATAATAGTAGATCTCGCCGACCTGGATATTCTTCAGTTTGGAAGCCAGCTCTTTCCTGAGCAGCTCACTGATCTGGTCAGCACCCATGAAATAAGGGCTGATCCCCTGGGTGAATATGGTTCTTTTCCGGCCATTATTGATGAGGCACCATTCGCCCTTTGTAGCGCCCACATCGGCGATCAGTTTTACAACAGACATATTTTCTCCTTCCTGTTCTCCGTTCTAGGCCCAATTACACGCCATTTTACAGCTCTTCGCGCCTTTAAACTTTAAACTTTTCTCTATTTTGCATCAAATTACGCAATAAAGAAACACGATGACGCATAAAAAACTGCAGATCTGGTTCCCCCTCCTCTTTTCCATCGTACTGATAGCGGGTATGTTCCTCGGTTACAGCATGCATAACCCCGGAGGAAAGGCCGGTGATTTCTTCTCTGAATCAAAGGGTGGCCCCCTGCAGGAAGCATTGTATTTCATTCAGACCCGTTATGTTGATACGGTGCATATCGATTCATTACAGGGCCGCGCGATCCAGCAGATGATGAGCGATCTGGATCCTCACTCCGTTTACTTCCCTCCCGTTGAACTGAAAGAAGTGAATGAAGAACTGGCCGGAAATTTCCAGGGCATTGGTGTGGAGTTCAATGTTTTCAATGATACCGTGAATGTGGTCTATGTCATTGCAGGTGGCCCCAGCGAAACCGCCGGTGTTCAGATCGGCGACCGCATCATCCGTGTGAATGCACACAGTCTGACCGGTAAGAACTATCCTACCGATTCCATCAAGAAATATATCCGCGGAGAATCCGGATCCAAAGCCACGCTGGATATCGTACGCAATAACAAAGCACTCTCGATAGCGGTCACCCGTGGTACCATCCCCGTCCCTTCACTTGACGCTTCGTACATGATCGATAAAACGACCGGTTATATCAAGCTCAATAAATTCACGCAGTCCACGTACGAAGAATTCATGCAGGCCCTGGAAGGATTACAGAAACAGGGATTAAAGCACCTGGTGCTCGACCTGCGCGGGAATGGTGGTGGCTTCATGAATGAAGCAACGGATATCGCGGATGAATTCCTTTCGGGTGATAAACTCATCGTGTATACCGAAGGCGTCAACAACCCCAAACGTGAATACCGCTGTAAAAGACAGGGTCTTTTTGAAACCGGTAAACTGGAAGTGCTGGTGGATGAACTGACCGCAAGTGCCAGTGAAGTACTGGCGGGTGCTTTGCAGGACTGGGACCGCGCGACCATCGTGGGCCGCCGTACTTTTGGTAAAGGACTGGTGCAGGAACAATACCCCCTGAGTGATGGCTCCGCGATACGGCTCACCATCGCCCGTTACTATACACCGTTGGGCAGAAGCATTCAGCGCCCGTATGATAAAGGCAAGAAAGTGTACATGGACGAATTGTGGGACCGTTACTCCAATGGTGAACTGATGTATGCCGACTCCAATAAGATCGCGAATGGCAAATCATTCAAAACGCCCGGTGGACGCACCGTGTATGGCGGTGGCGGCATCATGCCGGATGTGTTCGTAGCACTGGACACGACAAGCTATCAGCGCAGCATCACCCGTTTACTGGTGAATGGTGATCTGAATTCATTCTCCTATAATTACTACCTGCAGCATCGTCAGCTGGTGGATCCTTATGGCAATGCCGCTGATTTCATCAAAGGATTCAATGGTAATGCAGCCGGTATGTGGAATGATTTCGTGGCGTATGCCGCTAAGGATTCTGTGAACCTCACTGGAATAAAACCTTCAGACAAAACATCGTTGCAGCAACGGCTCTTGGCCTTACTGGCGCGCTTCAAATGGCGCTCCAGCGGATATTTCCAGGTGCTCAATGCTGATGATACCGTTATCAATAAGGCGATCCTGTCTCCCGTCAAGTAATTAAACCCTCCACATATGAAAATTTCAACGCTGTTGTTCTCCGTATTCTTCTGTCTGCAAGTTGCCGGTCAAGCCTCTGAGTTCAGACTCATTCCGGGCGTATCCGCCGGTCCGGTGAAATTAGGCATGAACGAAGCGCAGGTCCATAAAGTGCTGAAAGGAAAATTCACGGTCAAGAACTACAGCCAGGAACTCAGCGATTTTGTGAGCGGCAGCAGTAATTATCATCTCGACAGCATTCCTCAATTCGTCATCGGCTTCGACAAATCGCTCACAGCGCAGGATGACGCGCTGGAGAACAGCCCTGTCTTCAATATGTATTTCATGAAGGATAAACTGGTCTATATCGGCATCACCTCCTACAGCATTTCAGATGAAATGAAAAAAAGTGTGATCATGAAGGATTCGATCCGTTTCGGAATGTTCTTTGAGGATTGCCATCCGCAGATCGGCGATGATTTCATGCCCGTTACCTATGGCACTTATTCAGGCGACCATGTTTATTATAAAGATGGATTTGAAATGACCTATGATGAGGATATACTCACTTTCATAGCGATTTTCAGTAAAGACCTGAACTATCCCAAAAAACTCGCGCTCAACAGCCGTCGTTTAAAAGCCGACCAGATCAAAGCGGAAAAGTCCAAAGATTAAAAAAGGGCCTGCAGCTAAGCTGCAAACCCTGGTATGTACCGGCCTGAAGGCTGGTCACTTTGTTATTATTGTCAGTAAGATAAGTTCCGGTCCAAAATGGCTTGGGTACAGTCTAGTATCATCTATCACCTTTCCCCTATTACCTATCACCTATTACCTATTACCTATCACCTATTCCAGATCACTGCTTATCCCTGTTCGCATCCCACCATTTCTTCTCGATCAGGTAAGAACCGAAGAGGCCAAGGCCGCCGCCGATCGCGATCAGTGAGAAATAGATCGGAGGATTATGACCATGATCCCTCCAGCCTTCGATCGTGCGTGTATACAGAACGAAGTTATCAAGGATATAAGCCAGGAAAAGTCCAACTCCGGATCCGATGAGCAGCAACGCCCATTTCAGGTTCTTGTAAGGAGCAGGCCTGTTGGCGAATTCCTTGGGGTTCATGCCCTTTTCGATCATGGCCAGATTCTGGCGGGTTTTAAGATATACGATACCAAAGACCATGGCAAATCCACCAACGAACATGATGATCGGGATTAATACTTCTGCGCCGTTCATAAAATGTGTTTTTAAAGTTTAAAGTTGCTCCGTCATTCTCTCTGACTACGGATCCGGTTTCCGGGTTACAGGTTTTTAGAGAAATATACAGGATCGGTTTACAAGATATCAGACTACAAGAGCTGTCCTCAGGTTACAGCCCCTCTCCGTAGCATATATATAGGTATGCCTGTTCCGGAAAGTCCGGAAATAAATATTCGTAATTTTAGTGTAACCCAATGCTTTAAGTTGTAGTCTTACTCCTTGTATGTATGCCGGACTGAATGATAATGAGGTCATTACCCAGGTACTGGGAGGTGATCATCAGGCCTTTGCGGGACTGGTGAACAAATACCAGAACTATGTCTTCACCCTGGCATTACGCATGCTGAAGAACCGGGAAGACGCGGAAGAGATCGCCCAGGATGTGTTCGTAAAGGCATATAAAGCCCTGGCGGATTTCAGGGGGGAATCAAGGTTCAGCACCTGGCTGTACACCATCGTGAACACCACCTGCCTGACCTTTTTAAGGAAGAAAAGGCCTGAGATCCATACGCTGGACAATGAGCAGGTGTTTGAAAGGGCCAGTAACATCGACGCAGGGATGAGAGCCGATCAGGTGGAACAGAAATCGAGACAGTCGATGGTCAATCAGGCCATTGCCCTGCTGGCTCCGGATGATGCCGAGGTGATCACCTTGTTTTATAAGGCCGAACAGAGCCTGGATGAGATCGCCCGTATCCTGCGCGTGGAACCGAATACCGCCAAAGTGCGGTTGCACAGGGCAAGGGCAAGGCTGAAAGAAAAAATGGAAACTCATTTTGCCGCCGAGGTAAAGGACCTATATTGATTTAAACCGATCGTATATGGAAACACAACACAATATGGATGACCGTTTATGGGATTACCTGGATGGTCGTGGCAATGCCGCTGAACGCAGCAGTATTGAAGAACTGATCGCACAGAACAGTGCCTGGAAAGAGAAATACCGGGAACTGCTGGATGTCCATGCACTGATGCAGGGCAGTGAACTTGATATGCCTTCGATGCGCTTTTCAAAGAATGTAATGGAAGAGATCGCGAAACTGCATATCGCGCCCGCCACCCGCACTTATATCAATAATAAGATCATCTGGGGGCTTACCCTTTTCTTCGTGACCGTGCTCATCGGATTCCTGATCTACGGCTTCGGACAGGTCAACTGGTCCGGCGGCTCCAGCGGACCGATCACACAAGAACTGAACAAACTGAACACCGGTAAACTCGATTTCAGCAAATTCTTCAACAACTCATGGGTCAATGGTTTCATGATGATGAACATGGTATTGGGACTGTTCCTGCTGGATCAGTATCTGACACGGAAGAAGAAAGCATTCAACTGATAATGGAGAATGGAGAGATGATAATGATCGTGATTTGAGCCAGTCGTCCATAAATTCAAGCCAACCTGCAACTTATCAACCCCGGAACTATTAATTCCGGGGTCTTATTTTATCGCGCTAATCGATCTGCAGGAAAAATGTTCAATTGTTCTTCGAAGCGTGTTTTTTCAAGGCAATTTCAGAGGCCCCCTCATTATCCATTCTCCATTCTCCATTATCCATTCTCCACTTTCCATTATCCATTATCAACTATCAACTAATCATTTACCTTTGCCCTCAAACGATAACCTGTCCATGGATATTAAGAACAACATCCTCGAAACGATCGGCAACACGCCGCTCATCCGTCTCAATAAACTGACAAAGGACCTCCCCTGCACCGTACTGGCCAAAGTGGATTATTTCAATCCCGGCAACTCCATCAAGGACCGCATGGCCGTGAAAATGATCGAAGTGGCGGAACAGGAAGGGAAACTGAAACCCGGTGGTACCATCATCGAATGCACATCCGGAAATACCGGTATGGGTCTGGCACTGGCCGCCGTGGTGAAAGGATATCATTGCATCTTCACCACTACGGATAAGCAGAGTAAGGAAAAGATGGACATCCTGAAAGCCGTAGGTGCGGAAGTGATCGTGTGCCCGACCAATGTGGAACCGGAAGATCCGCGCAGTTATTATTCCGTAGCACGCCGCCTGGCCCGTGAGATCCCCAATTCTTTCCATTGTAATCAGTATGATAATCTGGCCAACCGACTGGCCCATTATGAAACAACGGGACCTGAACTATGGCGCCAGACCGATGGGAAGATCACACACCTGGTTTGCACAGCAGGTACCGGTGGTACCGTAACGGGAACAGCACAGTACCTTAAAAAGATGAATCCGGATATCCAGATCTGGGCGATCGATGTCAAGGGTAGTCTGCTTACTAAATATTTCCGCACCGGCGAGATCGACATGAAGGAAGTGCATCCTTATTTCAGTGAAGGATTCGGGGAAGACTTTGTACCGGAGAACTATGATATGAGTGTGATCGACTATTTCGAACAGGTGACGGATAAGGATGGCGCGGTGATGGCCAGGCGACTGGCCCGCGAAGAGGGATTGTTCTGCGGTTACAGCGCGGGCAGTTGTATCCAGGGACTCATGCAGCTGAAGGATAAACTGAAAAAGGACGACCTGGTGGTCTGCATCCTGCACGACCATGGCAGCCGCTACGTTGGCAAGATCTATAATGACCAGTGGATGATCGAAAGAGGATTCCTGGACGTGAAAACATTCAGTGATATCATCAGCTCCCGTGGCGCTTCCAAGAAACTGATCACGGTGGATGCAGGACAACTTGTATATGAAGCGGTCGATCTCATGAAGAAATATGATATTGAGCATATCCCCGTTACAAAGAACAATGAACTGATCGGCGCCATCAGTGAAAGCGGTCTGTTCCAGAAGATATTCGACAACCCGGAGATCAAGAACTCCAAAGTGGGTGATGTCGTGGAGCCTTTGTTCCCGTTCGTTGAGTTTGATACGCCGGTAGAGAAACTTTCACACCTCATTAATAAGGAGAACGGGGCGGTTCTGGCCAAGGATGAGCTGGGCAGTTATCACATCGTCACCAAATATGACGTGATCCAGGCCTTCGGAAAATAGCACACAATAAGTGACAATACTGTTGAAAAAGGGGTGTTTGAACGTCAAACACCCCTTTTTTCGTAGATCTACGATATGTTTTCGGGGAGTTACCGCAACTCTGTAATGGCCACTCTACGTGGTTTTCAGTAAATAATGACGTATAAAAAAGGAGCAATTTTGCTCTATGTAATTAATGAACTGCTAATTATTTTTGTCTTCCTGAATCGCCAATATCCAAGTAGAAAGACTAACAGAAATCCAGAACAGATCCTTAGAAAAACCAAAGTTTAAAATCCAAGATCCAGAAAAAACCAAAGTCCAAACCGATCCTTAGAAAAACCAAACCAAGATCCAAGTCCAATTCGAAAAACCAATCCGATCCAAGATCCAAGAAAAAACCAAACCAAGATCCAAGTCCAGTTCGAAAAACCAATCCAATCCAAGATCCAGGAAAAAACCCATCCCAAGTCCTTGAAAACCATCTGTAGTCACCGTGTCCAAATCCAATGAAAGAATTAAACGTCCGGAACCCTCCTGCTGCCTGAAAAGGTTGCAGGAGGCGCGGTGATCTTCCGGCCAACTTTCGCAACAATCATCCTCTCCGCTTTTTGGCGGATTTTTTTTGCCCCAACCTCCCCCTCCAGCCCGCTCTCCAAAAGAAATGAGGAGTACATCTTATTCAAATTCATCTTAACTAATACATCAGCACGCCCATTCTCCATTCTCCATTATCATTTCTCCATTATCCATTCTCCATTCTCTTTTCGTAACTTTCAGGCAATGAGTTTCGTCGAGAACCAGAACGCCCGGGAAGTCAAGCAAAGCGATAAACCTTCGCGCAAGAAACCCATGTACCCGGTCAATGAGCGGCTGCACCAGTATCTGGCGCAACAAGGCCGGGAAGTAAGGTTACCCGTTACTTATAATGATCTCCGCAATTTCACCTGGTCCGTTCCGCTGAAGGACCGCAATGGCCATGACACGCTCTGGGAAAAGACATCGTATGACAGCCGCGACTGGGAATATATCCGTGACGGTCTGGTCAGGATCTACGCGATCCTCAAAACAGAGGGCGATTTCAGTTTCATCAGTCACCTGGATGTGGCACGTATCGACTACTGCACCTTCGGCAACTCCCACCCGTTCCGGATCCGGATCGTCAATAAATTCAACGATAACTACGACCATTATTATATCAAGATCGCGGATGCCTCAAGGATCTATGGCCTGGAACTGGAACATATCCTGTCCCCGAACCGCATGACCTTCTTCACCTGGCAGAATACACTGGTGGAAGAACACATTCCGGGTATCCCGGGTGATCTGTTCATCAAACAACTGATGGACGCACCTGATACCAATAAGATCAGGCTCGCCAAGGAATTCGTTAAATTCAATGAGCGTTGTTTCGTCAGGCTGCTGGGTGATATGCGCAGCTATAATTTCGTGGTGGATATCACTCCGGATGTGGAGGATTATCAGTACCGCATTCGCTGTATCGACTTCGACCAGCAATCTTATGAAGGCAGGAAGAACCTTTACCTACCGCAGTTCTTCAAAGAGAACTATCCTTTCGTCAATCTTTGTCTCAGGCACCTGAACCGGGAATCCATCGAACAATACCAGTTCGAGGAAAGGACGATGATCACGTTCCGGCTGGCTTCCTCCCGCTACCGGATCATGGAATTGCTGGATATCATGACAGCAGATACGATCTCCCCGGATACTAAAGTGAATGAACTCAAGACCGAACTGGCGGAATACTTCGAAAACTCATCCTTCCTGAAATGCAATTCCATGGGGCAGGTGGTCAAAACGCACCTGAAGCAGTCGCTTCGTAAGAATCTGTTCCTCGTTCAGCGGAATCTGGGAAAACAAGCGGATTCCGCCCTTTGAGCACGGTCCTTTCCCACTAACGCAAAATGGGGTATATTGCGCCCCGTTACATTGCTGCTTGCTATTTTTACAAACACATTTAAAAAAGCAGATCCAACATGAAAAAGTACAGAGCCGGGGTATTGTTCGGCGAAGAGCTGGAAGCCCTTTACAATGACGCCAAAGCGAACAATTTTGCCCTTCCTGCCGTCAACACCATCGGTACCAACACCATCAACGCCACCCTAGAAACAGCGGCGAAAGTGAACTCCCCCGTTATCGTTCAGTTCTCCAATGGCGGTGCCCAGTTCATTGCCGGTAAAGGCATGCCGAACGACCAGCTGCAAGGCAATATCTACGGAGCTATCTCCGGTGCCCTGCATATCCACAACGTGGCGAAGCACTATGGTGTATCCGTTGTATTGCATACGGACCATGCTGCAAAAAAATGGCTGCCCTGGATCAGTGGTCTGATCGATGCAGGTGTACAGTTCCATAAAGAAAAAGGACAACCCCTCTTCAGTTCCCACATGCTCGATCTGAGCGAAGAACCGATCCAGGAGAATATTCATACTTCCGTTGAATTCTTCAAACGCATGCAGCCCCTCGGTATGGGTATCGAGATCGAATTGGGTGTAACAGGCGGTGAAGAAGACGGCGTAGATAACAGTGACGTTGAGAACTCCAAACTCTATACGCAGCCTGAAGATGTGGCTTATGCTTATGAAGAGCTGGGTAAGGTCGGCAAATTATTCACTGTCGCGGCCGCATTCGGCAACGTACACGGCGTGTACAAACCGGGTAATGTGGAACTGCGTCCTGTGATCCTCCACAACAGCCAGGAATACATCCAGAAGAAACATAATACAGGCGAAAAACCCGTATACTTCGTATTCCATGGTGGCAGCGGCTCCCCGCAGCATCAGATCCGCGAAGCGATCGGCTATGGTGCCATCAAGATGAATATCGATACCGACCTGCAATGGGCTTTCTGGGAAGGCATCCTGAACAATTACAAAAAGAACGAAGGATACCTGCAGGGCCAGCTCGGCAACCCCGAAGGCGAGGACAAACCGAACAAGAAGCATTACGATCCCCGTGTATGGCTGCGTAAAGGCGAAGAGAGCTTCATCAAACGTCTGGAAGTGGCTTTTGAAGACCTGAATTGTATTAACAGAAATAGTTAATAGGTTATAGGTAAAAGGTAACAGGTAAACAGCCCCTGCTTTATATCATTGAGATCCTGCCGGAAACGGCGGGATTTTTTTTATAAAATGGCTTGATGGCTAAGGGAATCTCACTCCGGATTAAACCCAATGCTCAGTGCCAATTGCAAACTGCTCAAAGTTCAATCCCTCTCACCTATCCATTATCCATTATCATTTATCCATTATCAATTATCCTTCCTTCCATTACTGATCCAGCAAAGTATCGCAGATCGCTCAGGACCAGTCAGGGTTTTCCCTATAGGCATTCGCCCGGATGCGACAGCCTGGCTTATCTGACCAGATCCATCATGTGCGGTAATATACACATCCAGCACTGGTCGTTGCACATCATCATGGCATCCGGCATCGCTGCAATATTGATGAAGAATGGGTTTCACTGTTTGGGCAAAACTGATATTAGGATCACAGGTTGAAGTATTTGTATGTGATTTACTGCAGGCAGACAGTAAAGATGTGATCAGCATGAGAGCGTAAACATAACGAAGCATTGGCGAATGTAACACCTCAATATTATCCCAATATGAATAGCGGTTAACCATGTGTTAAACAACAGTAATACCTACTTTCCACTATCTATCACCTCTTACCTGTAACCTCTTACCTGTCACCAATTATCCATTATCAACCATCAATTAATAAAAAAGGCCTCCGGGATCCCGGAGGCCTGCTTACTATTAAGGGCCTTTCACTATTTCATGATATTATAGCGCAATACCAGTTCATGTGCGAAGGAACCGGCATCATAGATGCTGAGCGGTGAATTGTAGATATCGAATGCATATCCTACCGTGAACTTCTTGTTGATGTTCACACCTGCGGAAAGGATGAAGCTTTGCTTTTTACGCATTGCTACACCCCACCAGAACACTTCATTATGCTCTACGTGGAAACCAGCCTGAAGATCGACAGGTGCATTGGGCAGGTAAGTGACCAGGACATGCGGTGTGATGGTGGTATTGTTATCCACGTTCCATTTGTAACGCGCGTTGAAATAGTAGTGACGGTACAAACGGGCGGATTCCGTAGTGGTCAGGTTGCCGGTATAGAAGTCCAGTTTGGACTGCACCAGTTGTGAAACGGATGCGCCGATCTGGAGGTGTTTGCCGGTGTAAGAAAGACCAAAACCCGCGTCGAACAGGGAGCGGTTATCAGATGTACCCAGTGCCGGATCAGCACCCAGTGTGCTGCTCAGCTTGGCTCGGTCCAGTGAGAATTGCTGAAAACGTGCTTCCAGTCCCAGTGAGAAGATCCCGCCTTTACCGGTTTCAATATGCTTTGCAAAAGCAACCGTTGCACCGGTACGTGAAGTAGGTCCGGTTTTATCTGAATACAGATAACCACCCAGCCCGATCTGATGCTGCGGAAGATCCACAGAACCGAATACGGTTGATGTTTTCGGACTTCCGTCGATACCACTCCATTGGGTACGGTAAGTAGCGCCTAAGGTCACTTTCTGATCCACCCCGGCCAGGGAAGGATTGAACAATCCACCCTGCATTTCGTACAGGGAAGAAGTATGGATCTGCTGCGCGGACGCACCGAGTACGGAACCGGCGAACAGGAATGCAAGAATATAATGTTTCATGATGTTGTTGTGTTTTGGCTTATCTCAAAATTGTTACGTTACCCTTCACTCCTACTTTCTTACCATTGATGAGTGTGTACTCAACGATGTAGTAGTAAGTTCCGTCTGCTACGGCTTTACCACTGAAAGTACCATCCCAGTTATTGGTATAGTTGGCATTCTCATAAACGACGTTACCATAACGGTTGAACACCCTTACATGCACCTGTTTGCTGCAGGTACCGCCGTTGTTCGTTACGATCCAGCGGTCGTTCAGGCCATCACCATTCGGTGTAAATGCATCCATCACTTTGATACAATCGGGCAGTACGTTCACATTCACATTATCCGCGGACACACAACCATTGGTTGCAGTTACGGTCAGCGTGTACGCGGTCGTAACTACAGGCTGTACCAGCGGAGCAAGTGAGCCTGTATTGGAACCAATGATACCCGTATTCGGTGTCCAGGTGAATGATTGTACAGGAAGGCTGGAAGAACCTGCCAGCGTTGTATAATCACCCTGAAGAATTGTAACATCCTGACCTGCATAAACAGTCGGATGCGGTTTCACGCCGATCGTAACGGTCTTGGTGAAATTACCGCAGAAAGCATCTTTCACACTGATCACGTGATTACCTGCTGCTAAACCTGTGAAGGTATTGGCAGGCTGATAAGCCCCGCCATCGATACTGTATGTATAAGGTGCGATACCACCAACTGCATTGATCGTCACTGCACCTTGTGCTGCATTGTCACAGGTAACAGTGAGCGCTTCAGTCATGGAAACATTGTAAGCGGTAGTATCTCCGTACTCCATGATCGCTCCGGCAGTGCTGGCCACACCAAATCCGGACACGAACAATTTGCGGTTCGCCATGGTCACACCTGCGGGAACCGTACGGGGTGCGAAAGCAAGGTTATTGAAGATCGTACCTGTTGGAGAAAGATCCAATGTCCAGCTGGCACCGCCATTTGTGGTCTTAAGGAGCACACCACCGGGTGTGACCACATAACCATTGTTGATATCATGGAAAAGGACAGCATTCAGGTTACCTACCGGTGAGATCGTTGGGATGTTACCCGTGATATCCACCCATGATGCACCACCATCCGTAGTACGGTATACTCTTCTCACGGACTGACTGGTGAACATGTTACCCACTGCAAATACAACATTGTCGCTCAGTGCCTGAATATCGGTATAAGTGATCGCAGTATTCGGGAAGCCGGTCGGGAACTGATTGAGCGCCGGGAAAGGATTGATGCTTGTCCAGGTCGTACCTCCATCGGTCGTTTTGTAGATACCGTTACGGGAACCGGCTACATAACCCACTAAACGGCTCGGGAAAGCCATTTGTGAAAGTGTCGGTGCAGTGAATGCCGGTGTGGTGGTCGTTGCAGAAATATCAACGGTCTGCCATGTCGTTCCGCTGTTATAAGAACGGAAGAATGTAGATTTCCTGCTGGCGGTCGGAACACTGAAAGAACTGTAACCGACAGCATAAACGGTGTCGTTTCCAACGCCTGCAACATCATTCATCTGGTAGTTGACATCCGTATAAGCAGGGTCGAGTGTGGTACCTTTATCCGTTGATTTGTATATCACTCCATTGCTGACCGCAACATAGAATTTACCTGTATTAGGATAAGCCTGCCCATTGATAGAATAGAAAGATGCAGCAAAATCGGGTCTGCTTTTATCCACCCAGGTCTTGCCACCATCTGAGGTGACTACGATCGTTGAACTACCGGAAGCAATTCCATTATTACAATCCGCAAATTCGGTTTCAGCATAACCACCACCGGGAGCTACGAAGTTGTAATTCGTGACCCAGTTCTGCCATGCTGCTGCCATTGCATAAACACCATTGGAGCCCATGGAAAGCATTTTGCCATCAGGAGCGATATCGAAAGCCCACGTGGAGCTTGAACTGTAATTCTGACCCTGGGGAAGACTGTTATAACGTACCCAGTTCCTGCCGGTATCACTGGAAACCCAAAGCAAGCCATTGCCTGCCGCTGCAAACAACTGGCCCGCGCTGTTCCTGCGCATCTGATATGGGTTAGAAGCCAGTAACACCTGAGGGTTAGGGATCGGTGTTGCATTCAGGGGCGGGAAAGGGAAATTCAAAACCTGATATTTACCTTTTTCATATCGTCCCGGCACATTCACATTCAATGTACTGTCATTCTTTCCGGTATTCACACGTACCACGGTATTATTGTTGAATGACATAAGGACAACCGTTGAATCGTTGATGATATTCATGGCACGGTATGTCTGAGCTGCGGGAGTGATATTAGCGTAACGTGAACTGCAAAGTACGGTCGCAACCGTTACACCTGTATAACCGAGCCTCTCCTTACTGAGTGAATAATCCACGATGCCATTCTTCGTTACTTTCCACAGCAAAGCTGCAGTATGCGCACCCGAAGTAGTATTGGTATTATTAGGTACACAGGTTGTTGTATTTACAGCTGGATGTGCCGGGAATAAAGGGCTGCCTGATCCACAAACGAAACCAGTTGAATCATTGATGAATTCAATGCGGTAGATATCCTTCGCTTTCGCATCCACATTATATGCAACAGGAGCGAGATTGGGATTATTGATATAACCGATACGGGTGATTCCGTTCACTGGCGGTGCGGACAGGGAGTCCCATGTGCTGCCACCATTACGTGTAACATATAATTTGGGAAGGGAATCAGGTGTATTGAATGTACCGCCGATATAACCTACTGTAGATGACGTGAACCAAACCGCGTTGATGGCTTTCTGGTTACCATACAGCGGATTCACTACCAGTGACCAGGTGCTACCGCCATCCGTTGTTTTGGCCAGACATCCTGAACTACCCACCGCATAAGCGATACTGGCCGTTACAAAATGTACGTCTGCAAAAGTCGGCTTGGTCACCAAACCCGTACTGGTCGTAAATGTGAACACACCATACTTCCAGTTCAAACCGCCATCCGTGCTTTTCGCGATACCACCGTCTGAACCAACGGCGATCACATTCGTATTGTCGAAATAGTCAACATCCAGCACTGTAAAACCGAATGGACGGGGATTGCTGAAACGCCAGTTCGCAGTATTGTACTGCCCCTGCTGACCTTTTGCGATCCCACTGACACAGATCATAATGAACAACAGGTAAGCGCACTTACTCACAAAGCAGTTCTTTGTCATAATGGATAACTTTTTAGTTTTGGTATAAGGGAAAGCAATATTAGAGTATGCCCGAAAACTGGCTGTAGAATTAATTCTACATTGAGTTAGCTATATTCGTCTCAATATTGGAACGTAATTGCTGATGCGCCGGCTTTCTATCATATTAATTATTAGCCTCTTAGGGTGGTCGGGTTTGCAGGCCCAGGACAAGTCGAACCGTGGCCGCGAATTCTGGCTGGGATATAATTTCAATTATAGTTTCTACTGGGAAAGCCCGGTCAACGCACAGGAACTGGCCATTTATATCAGCACGGAACAAGCCGCAACGGTCACCGTCAGCATCAGCAATACCGGCTTCATCCGTGTTCTGAATATTCCCGCCAATACAGTTGACGCGACCATCACCATCCCAAAACAAGGACCGGATGACGCACGTATCCTCACTGATGGACTCAGCAATCATGGTATCCATATCGTCAGTGATGTGCCCGTAGCCGTTTATGCGCACCAATACGCCACCATGGTTTCCGGTGCTACGATGCTCATGCCCGTTGAAACATGGGGCTATTCCTACTACTCCATCAATTATTATCAGACCACTTCGCAAAGCAGTCCGAACGACTGGTACTCCTGGTTCAATGTTGTTGCAACGGAGGATAATACCAGAGTGGAGATCACACCATCAGATACCACCAAGAATGGTTGGCTGCCCTACCAAACGTATACTGTCAATCTGAACAAAGGAGAGATCTATAATGTATTCGGCAAAGCGATCTTCGACGGTAATCCTTCCCATGCCAGTAAGGACATGACCGGCAGTAAGATCATTTCCGTTCCGGGCGCAGATGGCAATTGCCACCCGGTTGGTGTGTTCTCCGGATCCGGCGGGATCCGCCTCTGTCGGGGTGATGGCGGCGAATTCGTTCACCAGCAGGTATTCCCCGCACAGGCATGGGGCACCCGTTACCTGACCTATCATACGATCAATAACACCAATACCAATATCACGGAAACCAACCGGAACATCTATCGTGTCTGCGTGCAGGACCCCACCACTATCGTGAAGAAGAACGGGGTACCCATGACCGGTATCATCAAGAATTTCTACTACGAGTACATGGATTCTACCGGTGGTGATTATATCGAATCGGATAAACCGATCCAGGTAGCGCAGTACATGACCAATAAGAATCAGTGCTGGAACTTCCCGACCACTACCCCCGCTCCGCTTTCTTACGGTGATCCCGAGATGTTCTACATCAGCCCGATCGAACAGGGACAACGTTCTGTACTTTTTTATGTAAGCCGCAAGTCATCGATCGATTATGTGTATGCGAACATCCATCTGCCCACAGCCGCCGTCAATTCTTTATTGGTGGATGGGGCCGCTGTACCTTCCGGACAGATCATTCCGCATCCGCACCTGCCCTCCTACTCTGTAGCACTGGTGCGTTTCATTGGACCAGCAACGCAACACACCATCACCTGTGACTCCGCATTCACGTCCACCGTTTACGGCCTGGGTAATTATGAGAGTTATGGATATAATGTAGGTACGCTGATCAATAACCTGAACAATTACAGTGCGATCAGGAATACACTGAATCAGACCGCGGTCACGGATACCTTCACCTGCCCTAAAACGCCTTTCCGTCTTTTCGCCAAACTGGCCTTCCCGGCTAATTCCATCACCTGGAAACTGAGTCAGGTACCCGGACTGAATCCCGGTGTTGATTCCGTTCAGAATAACCCGGTGCCGCTCTACACTGAACTCATCAATGGCCGTTCTTATTATACGTATACACTGCAGCAGGATTTCAGTTTGCCCACTGCCGGAACTTTTTACATACCCATTTCTTACAGCGCGGCCGTGATCCAGAATTGCAATCAGACCGAATTCGCCAGCATCAAGATCGTTGTCAAACCCGGCCCCCGTCCTGATTTCATCTATCAGAACCTTTGTTTCCGCGATACCGTCAAACTGTATGGTTCGCAGATCGGCAACTCTTTCATCCTTACGAATTATCTGTGGACATTCCATGACGGATCCACCCAAACTTCACCCGTTGCAAAGAAATTATATACGACCACAGGTACATTCGATGTGAATTTCAAGGTCATCGCGGATAATGGCTGCGTAGGTGACACCACCAAACAGATCACACTCAGTACCGGAACCATCCCACCACTTTCCATCAGTATCACGGGTACACCCTGCATTGACTCCATCCTGCAATTCCGTTCCTCACTCACCCCGGATCCGAATAATGCGGCTACCTGGTTCTGGGATTTTGGTGACGGGCAACGTGCCACTCTCAGCAATAACAACACGACCACGCACGTATACCTTAACCCGGTAACGAATATCACGGTGAAACATCTGGTCACTTATACCACGGGCTGCAGTCCCGATACGGTCAGACAGGTCATTCCCTTCATTTATAATAACCCAACGGCGGATTTCACCTGGACGGGAGATACACTTTGTATCAATAAACCGATACAGTTCGCATCCACATCAACGAATATCGCTGCCTGGAACTGGAGCTTCAGCCCCGGTTCTGGCTCACAAGCCCCTCCGTTCAGTTACCCATTCAGCAGCGCCGGAGCGCATGCCGTGAGTCTGACCATTAAAGATCAGCACGGCTGTGGTTCCCTGCCTGTAACGCAGACCATCACGATCGAACCTGATCCGGTGATCGATGCGGGTCCGGACCAGTATATCAGTTCGGGCAGTTCTGCTTCACTGAATGCGGTGATCACGAATCCTTCCAATTACACATTCCTGTGGACCCCCTCCACTTACCTGAGCGCAACAGATATCCTGGATCCCGTTTCTACGCCGGATATCAGACCCGTCACGTATACGATCACCGCAACGGATAAAAACACCCATTGCAAGGGCAGTGATAACGTCATCATCGTTCCGGTCGTGAAACTATTCATCCCGACCGGTTTCACTCCCAATCATGATGGCATCAATGATACCTGGAATATACCAGGCCTGGCATTGTATCCCAATGCGGTGGTAACGATCTATAACCGGTGGGGGCAGAAAGTATTTGAAAGAAAAGATTATATACAGCAACCCTGGGATGGTGTATACCAGGGAACGCGTCAGCCATCCGGCACCTATGTATATTTCATACACCTGAACGATCCGCAGCAGCAGGTCTTGAAAGGAACCTTTAACCTTATCCTTTAAAACTGAACTGCCACATGAAACAACCTGTCATTCTCATCGCGGATGATCACAGTATGATCCGAAAAGGGATGAAACTGTACATGCAGATGAATCTCGGCTATCATGATGTGAAAGAAGCCGGATCCTGCAGTGAACTGATGAAAGAACTCGTGAAACAACGATATACCCACCTGGTACTTGACCTCATCATGTCAGATGGCAGTGCGCTCGAAGTGATCCCGAATATCCGTCGTGTATATCCTGACCTGCAGATCATGATCTTTTCCATGCAACCGTCGGAAGTTTACGGAGATGCGCTCAAACAGTACGGTATCCAGTATTATCTTTCCAAATCCGCCGGTGAAGAAGAGATGCTTCAAAGTATCCGTCGTTTTGTCGAAAATGAATCACCCTCCCTGCATGACAGTTTCCCTTACCGACAGGAAAATCCTTTCAGTCAGCTCGCTCCCCGGGAACTGGAGATCCTGCATTATGTGCTCAAGGGATTGGGCACGAAAGAGATCGCCGACACCCTGAATCTTAAAATGAGTACCATCTCCACACTCAAGACCCGCATCTTTGAAAAGACCAGTGCAGGCAATATCAAAGAATTGCTCGAACTGGCCACCCTGTATAATGTGAATTATTGAATGGTATGCAGTAATTTACGGGGGTGAGAAAATGGAATTTCACATTGCTTTCGGCCCTCGTATGTTTGACCTGCGGGATCCATGCCCAGCAGGCATCTTCTTATCGCATTCGTGAATACAGCACAGAGAACGGGCTCCCTTCCAACGGGATCAAAGGCATGCAATGGGATGCAGAGAACCGTTTTCTCTGGATCGCCACCGAGGCCGGTATCGCACGCTTCAATGGAATGGAGTTCAAAACATTTTCCAGGAACAATACACCCGGTATCAATTCAGACCGGACACTCTTCATCATCCGCGATCAGAAAGCGAATATCCTGACCGCCGATCTGGAAGGGAGCATTTTCAGGGTCGACAGGAACCGGATCGAATTCAAAGAACATAGTTTTTACAGGAACGGCCCGGGCCCCAGTCGTAACAACTTCTTCCTGCTTCCTGTATCTGACAGATTTTTCAGAAAAAAACTGCTGCCCGATTCACTCCCTCCACTAGCCCTTAATATCAATAAGGTATTACCTCTTTCTGATACATCATGCTATGTCATCAACGAAAAACGGCTGATGTATTACAGCATTAGTATGGATTATCCCGCGGCAAGGGAAACACCGGAGAAAGGACTCAAAAACGGCTTCATTTCCGGCAAACAGCATTTTGCTGTGGGCGTCGATAACAGCTTTTACCGGATCGGCCCGGATGGACATTTAGAAAAGATCCCGCTGCTTAAGGAAAATGGACAGGCACTTTCTTTCAATCCCGGAGGTATTATTTATGTCTGGGAAAATGGGATGAATGCCCCTATCCTTTTCAATGGCAATAATGCATGGTTACTGAGTTTTACGGAAAGATCATTAACCGCTAAACTGATCTGTGATGTCGTACCACTGAA
This sequence comes from Bacteroidota bacterium, assembly GCA_029555415.1. GTDB lineage: Bacteria > Bacteroidota > Bacteroidia > Chitinophagales > Chitinophagaceae > JAKPSI01. Next base: position 67,101 of record JAKPSI010000087.1, read on the forward strand.
TTCATTCATCCGTTGCGCGCAATATGATAAAGAAGATGATATCCTGTTCATCGGAACTGAATCAAAAGGTATCATCGTGATCAGTCATAACCGTGTTTCCAGTATCCATAATGATCAGGCTGGTCTCAATGAAAGGAATGCCTATTACGCGCAACTGGAATTACCGAATGGCAATATCCTGACGAATGAAGGGCATATCATCGGGCATTCCACTGCACCGAACGGCGAACTGCCGATCAAAGGGAAATTCAATTTTTCCCTGAAACGCATGGATGACAGCCTGCTCTGGTTCAATCAGGTGAACCAGACACTTGGATATAATTGTTTGCATTGTTATCATTACAAAACAGGTAAAACGACCGTTTACCCGAAGATCCCGGTCAGGGAACTGGCCATCATTACACGTTCCGGAGGAAAGATATTCCTGGGTACCGATCGCGGGATCGGCATTCTTGAAGGTGATTCCGTACGAGCCCTGACGCAGACAGTCCAGGGAAATTATAACAGCATCGCGTACGATCTGACAGAAATCACTCCAGGCGTACTGGCATTCGCATCCTGCAACGGACTCATCCTGTACCATGTTGATTCAGGTAAACAGGATACGCTTTTCCATGAATCCAATTACTGTGTAAGAACGATCCGGATCATCAACGGCTATCTTTTCTTCGGAACATACGGACGCGGTTTCTTCATATACAAGGACGGAAAGCTGAAGTCCATGCCCACGGACAAGAACCGCTACCTGCTGTATGCGCATTGCTTCATGCCTGACAGTAAAGGATTCGTATGGATCAGTACCAATCACGGACTTTTCAAAGCCAGCATCAATGACCTGACCGATGCATTTGAAAAAGACCGGCCTGTGGTGTATTACCACTACTTCGGAAGGGATGATGGTATGGACATGACCGAACTGAATGGTGGATGTACCCCCTGTGCGCTGGAAATGGCCAGCAAACAATTCTCCTTCCCTACCATGGATGGATTATTATGGGTGGATCCCCTGCATGTGACATCCATACTCCCGACCGGCGATATTTATATTGACGAGATCACCGTGAACGGAGTTAAAACAGAAGTGGCACAATTCGGGAGCCATTCATTACCGGCTTCCACACATGAGATCGATATCTATACCGGATTTTCCGCTTTTTGCAATAAGGAGAACATTTACCTGGAATACAGACTGAACGACGAGCCGGATTGGAAACCTGTCAATACGAATGGTGACGCGATCATCCGGCTCAATAACCTGCCTCAGGGCAATTACCGGTTACAGATCAGGAAGATCAATGGCTTCGGCCCCGCCAACTACGTTTATCATGAACTGAATTTCAGTATCGCAACGCCCTGGTATAAAAGCTGGTGGTTCGCTTTACTGATCCTGCTTTGTATACTGGCCGGCCTGCTCTTATTCTACAGGATACGTACCCGTCAGTTCATTGCGAATCAGAAAAGGCTGGAATCGATCGTCGCCCAGAAAACGAAGGAATTACAGGAAAAGAATGAAGTGCTTGAAAAGAATGACAGCATCAAAACCCGACTTATCTCCATCATCAGTCACGATATCGTTACGCCGCTGAAATTCCTTCACGCAGCAGGAAAGAATTTGTTGCAGAACAGGAAAATGATACCGGATAAACTGCAGGAAGAAACGATCGGCGAAATGGCCCAGACCTCACAGGATCTGCAACTGCTCTCCACCAATATCCTGAACTGGATCAAGTATCAGAATGAGAACCGCCGTCTCGTAAAGGATTCCTTCAACGTACAGGATCTTGTGAAACAGGTCACCGGGATCCTGGGCACCATCGCAAAACAAAAGGAATTGCAGTTGCAGACCGATATCGATCCGCAACTCAGCATTCACCAGTTTTATGAACCCCTGAAGATCGTTGTATACAACCTGCTTTCCAATGCCATCAATTTCACGGAGCATGGCACGATCAGGATCAATGCAACCATGAAAGAGCCTGATACATTCAGATTAACAGTATCCGATCAGGGTACCGGAATGACACCTGAACAGATCCAGCAGATCCTGAAAGGCGACTATATCGTTTCTTCCGCCAATCTGGAAAATAAAAAAGGCAACGGCCTTGGCTATCTCATCATTAAAGACCTGCTTAAAATGCTCGGTGGAACACTTTCTATCCGGAGTGAAAAAGGGGCAGGCAGCACCGTTACCATCAGTATGCCCGCCGCGCCGGGAAAATAATTTTTCCGTTTAGTGTAATTTGTACGAAGCTTATCGTATATTAGGGTCCTAAACACTTTCCTATGCGGTCTACTGCAATTGTCCGGACTGGGTTCATCGTATGCTTACTGCATTTGTTCATTGTAAATACCTGTTACGCTCAAAACAGCGATCCCAAAACATTACTCTCCCCTCCTGTTGCTGACCGCCGCATCGAACTGCTCAGTATCGTATTCAGGCTGGCTGGTGCGGATGAATACAATAACGAAGCATTCAAATCATACACGAATGCCATACACCGCCACTTCGATCCTTATAAGGATCATCCGCTGATCAAAAAGGCCATGCAGTTGCGTAATAAAAAAGGGATCGGGTTCGATGCCGTCATGGCAATGGCCATCCACCTCAGCCAGCCCCCGGAACTTGAACCACTGGTTCCTTTCAGTGACAAAATACCTGAACCACGTTGGGGCAAGAAAACTGCCATGGAATTCATCATACTGCTCCGTCAATTCTATACTGATGCAGATGTCCCTTCATTTTTCGACAGCACTGCGCAATTTTCCTCCCTGGCAGCAGAAGCCGCAAAGAACACATTCTCTCAACTGGATGTCGCATGGTATAAAAAATATTACGGTACCGAATCCGGGAATCAGTTCCATGTCATACTGGGACTCGGGAATGGAGGCGGTAACTACGGCCCAAAGGTCGTTTATCCGGATGGACATGAAGACCTGTACGCGATCATGGGTACCTGGAATACCGATAGCAATGGTTACGCCAAATATGACCCGGCCCAGTATCTTCCTACATTCATCCATGAATTCAACCATTCTTTCATCAACCCTGCCACGATACCGTTCGCGGACAGACTCAGCCATTCCGCTACAACCGTCTTCAATGCCGTACGTATGGAAATGAACAAACAGGCGTACGGTAGCTGGCAAACGATGATCAACGAATCACTGGTCAGAGCCTGTGTGATCAGATACCTCATTCAACATCAAACTGCCCAAACGGAGGTCCTCCGCGAGATCAGCGCACAGCGTTCCAGAGGCTGGTACTGGATCAGTGAATTGTCCGATCTGATGGCCAGATATGAACAGCAACGTGACCAATATCCAAACTTCAGCGGATTTATGCCTGAGATCGCATCCTTCTATGATAGCCTGGCTGGCGTTGTCAATACCATGAAGGAAAATTACCTGTCCAATTGCCCATCCGTGATATCCGTGGAACCATTCACCAATGGTGCGACCGATGTGACCCCGGGCACCATCATCCTCAAAGTGACATTCGACAGACCACTTGCAGGAAAAGGTTACTCCTTCAATTGGGGAAAAGGCGGAGGGGAACATTTTCCGGCCCTGAAATTCAGATCCTACACCGACAACAATACCGCCATACAACTGGAACTGAAACTGGAACCGGGTAAGGATTATTCGATGGTCCTGACCGGCCTGTCATTCCAGACACCTGACGGCTTTCCCTTACGGGAATATGAGCTGAATTTCAGTACGAAGAAATAATGCCGGCTGCATGGTTTTTCAGTAATTTGAACGCGGGATCAACACCCCCCTTTTATGTTCGTTACTAAAAATCAAAAGCCGCTAACCGTTTATCTCGCGCTGATCACCTGGTTCGCACTGATACTGCAATTCATCCTGATGATCACGAATGCCGGTGATATCGGGATCACTCCACTCACGGCGGCTACACGTTTTTTCGGGTATTTCACCATTCTCAGTAATACCGGTGTGGCACTGTGTTTAACGTTCCCGCTCTTCAAAGAAGATCATTTTTTCAGTAAGGCAACCACACAATCTGCCATGGTGGTCTATATCCTGATCGTTGGGATCGTTTACAATACGATCCTCCGCCACATCTGGGATCCGAAAGGCGCGGCAAAACTGGCGGATGAATTATTGCATGTCGCCATACCCGTTCTGTATACCCTGTACTGGATGTCTTATATCCCCAAGGACACACTCACCAGCACCCACCCTTTCCGCTGGCTCCTCTTTCCGGCGGTGTATCTCGTCTACGCATTGTTACGCGGTTTCACTGAAGGATTCTGGGCATATCCCTTCATTAATGTTAAAGAATCAGGGGCTGCAAAGGTCGCATTGAACTCGGCAGGATTGTTGATCGTTTTCTTCATAGTGGGATGCGGCGTGGTATTTATCGGCCGCGGGAAAAGTGCTTTTACGAAACAAAAGAAAGAATAACACGACCCCGGCAACCACCGCTGTTTTTCCTGCGATTTCAATTTCAATACATCCTGTAAAAAACAACCGCATGAAAAAGGCACTGGTAGCATTCTCCATGATCACTTTCATTTTCTATTCCTGCAGTAAGAACAACAGTACCGGTGGCGGTACAGGTCCGGCTCCGCTTGACTGTAATACCGTTACAGCGAAAGCTTATGCTGCGGATATCAGCCCCATCATACAGGCCTCCTGTACTGCCAGTGGTTGTCACGCGATCGGCAGTGCCAACGGCCCCGGAGCACTTACGACCTATTCACAGATCTTCAACGCGCGCAGTGTGATCCGTGCCGCGGTCAGTTCCGGTCTCATGCCACAAGGTTCCACACTGACCACATCTCAAAAGAACTCCATTCTGTGCTGGATCGACAGTGGCGCTCCTGAAAACTGATCCGCCGCTCAACCCATTTTTACCGAAAGCAGTACCGCGTTTTGCCTTAATCAATATATTTAGGGTCTAAACCACTGCACATGCCAAGACTTCTTGCAATCCTTGCATTCCTTTTCTCCTGTGTGATCGCTTCAGGACAATCCAATAGCAGTCCGCTCACCGTTGAAAAGATCATGCGTGATCCGAAATGGATCGGCACCTCTCCCTCCGGCACCTTCTGGAGCTTCGATGCTTCAAAACTTTATTTCCTGTGGAATCCGGAAAAAGCGACTTCCGATTCCATTTACTATATCACTCCGGGAAATAAAACGCCGGTCAAAGCCACACCGGCTGAAAAACAATTCGTGCTTACTGAAAATAATCTGGACTATAATGATGCCCGTACCGCTTATGTGTACAGCAAGGACGGAGATGTATTCTATACGGAAGTAAAAAGCGGCAAAACGAAAAGGATCACGCAAACAACGGATGCCGAAAGCAATCCGCAGTTCTCCTTCAATGAATCGAAGATCGTTTACAACCGCAGTGGCAATCTGTACGCCTGGGATATCAACACCGGTGAAACATTGCAACTCACCAATATCAAAACGGGTGATGCCGGCTCAGCCGCTCCCCAGAACTTTGCCGGCGGTGGCGGACGTGGCAACTTCAACGGTGGTAACCGTGGCGGCGAAGGTGCCGGCGGTAACCTCCAGGAACAATGGCTCCGCAACGATCAGCTCACCTGGTTCCAGGTACTCCGTGAAAGAAAAGAAAAAAGGGAGAAGGCCGACGCCTATAATAAGAGCCTGCCCAAACCCAAAGAGATCCGCAGCATCAATATCGAAGACAAGAATATCCAGGGCCTGAGTGTGAGTCCCGACGGGCGTTTCATCAGCTACCGCCTTTTCCGCGCCGCTGCGAATGCAAAATCAGTCATCGTACCCAGTTATGTAACTGAAACCGGTTTCACGACCGATCTGAACAACCGTACCAAAGTAGGTGCACCCCAGGGCAGTTATGAATTCTTCATGTATGACCGTGATAAGGATACCTTATATGCAGTGAAGTCAGACTCTCTTCCCGGCATCCGGGAACTGCCCGAATTTTTCAAGGATTATCCGAAAGACCGGGAAAGAAGATTGAAGAATCCCTCCAACCGTGCATTGAGTTTCGGCTCCTTCAGCTGGTCACCCAAAGGCAGCTACGCGGTTTGGGATGTACGCTCACAGGACAATAAGGACCGCTGGATCATGAAATGGGATACTGCTTCCGGTAAACTCAGTCTGATCGACCGTCAGCATGATGAAGGCTGGATCGGAGGTCCTTCTTTCGGCGGTTTCTTCGGCGGCAACTCCGGTTGGATCGATGATCATACTTTGTGGTTCGGCTCCGAAGCAACCGGCTACATGCACCTGTATTCGGCGGATCTGCAAAAGAATGAGAAGAAAACACTCACTTCCGGTAACTATGAAGTGCAGGGCGTCTACCTCTCTCATGATAAAAAGTATTTCTACATCACCACCAATGAAGTGCATCCGGGCGAACAGCATTTCTACCGGTTGTCGGTGGCTGATGGAAAGAAAGAACGCATCACGACCATGACCGGCGCCAATCAGGTCGCGCTTTCTCCTGATGAGAAATATGCCGCGATCCTTTACTCCTATTCCAATAAACCCTGGGAATTGTACTGGCAGGATATCCCGGCCATCGGCAAGAATGCTAAACCCACCACCGCACAACAGATCACCACCCTCGCGCAAAGCGATGAATTCAAAGCATACCCCTGGCGCGATCCCAAAGTGATCAGCTTCACAGCACGTGACGGTGCACAGGTGTACGCACGTGTTTATGAACCGGCCAACCCCGATCCGCACAAACCCGCCGTACTCTTCGTTCACGGTGCCGGCTATTTGCAGAACGCACACAAATGGTGGAGCAGTTATTTCCGTGAATTCATGTTCAACAATATGCTGACCGATAACGGATACTATGTGATGGATATCGACTACCGCGGCAGTGCCGGCTATGGCGGCCCCTGGCGTACCGGCATCTACCGTCACATGGGTGGCAAAGACCTGGATGATGAAGTGGATGCAGCGGCATGGCTGGTGAAGACCTATGGCGTGGATCCGAAACGCATCGGGCTGTACGGTGGTTCTTATGGCGGCTTCATGACACTTATGGCGCTCTTCACCGCCCCCGATGTGTTCGCAGCTGGTGCGGCATTAAGACCTGTGACCGACTGGGCGAATTACAATCATGGTTATACTTCCGCCATCCTCAATGAACCCTTCACCGACAGCCTCGCCTACCGGAGAAGCTCACCCTATTATTTCGCGGAGGGATTGAAAGGACATTTGCTGATCTGCCATGGCATGATCGACCTCAACGTGAATTATCAGGATGCGGTGAAGCTGACGCAGCGACTGATCGAACTGGGAAAGGACAATTGGGAACTGGCTTCCTACCCTATGGAAGATCATGGATTCGTGGAACCCAGCAGCTGGACCGATGAGTATAAACGCATTTATAAACTGTTCGATAATTATCTCAAAAAATAGCTGAGGATCAGCAGGAAAGCGGCCCAAAAGGGTCGCTTTCCGTTTGTACAGCTTCTGGCAACAATCCCTATATTTGCAACACAACTAAGGTTATGGCCAAACAATTCGAAGATTTTGATGCCAACCTGGCCGGGGAGGAAGGAAAGACCGAAGAAGGAAAGACCAGCTGGTTCAAGCGCATCAAAAAAGGGATCAATACCAAGACCTCTGAAAAGAAAGAAACACCGGAAGGACTCTGGGTCAAATGTCCCACGTGTAACTATATCTGCACTGTTACCGAATTACGCGAACACCTGTTCGTATGTCCCAAATGCAATTTCCACCACCGGATCAACAGTTCTGAATATTACGAGGTCCTTTTCGACAACAACGAATACACCGAGCTTTTCGATAATATCCGCAGCAAGGACTTCCTCGGCTTTACCGACCTGAAACCGTACAAGAAACGTCTGGAAGAGATCTGGAGCAAGACCGATCTTACCGATTCCATGCGCGTTGCGGTAGGTAAAGTGGGCGGACATGAAATGGTGGTCGCCTGTATGGACTTCGAATTCATCGGCGGATCACTGGGCAGTGTGATGGGTGAAAAATTCGCGCGTGCGGTCGACTATTGCGTGGAAAACCATATCCCCTATATGGTGATCAGTAAAAGTGGTGGCGCCCGTATGATGGAAAGCGCTTTCTCCCTGATGCAACTCGCCAAAACAAGCGGTAAACTTTCCCAACTCAGCGACGCGGGTCTGCCTTATATTTCCATGCTCACGGACCCGACCTTTGGTGGTATCTCCGCCTCTTTCGGGATGCTGGGCGATCTCAATATCGCGGAACCCGGCGCATTGATCGGATTTGCAGGACCGCGTGTGATCAAGGAAACCATCAAGAAGGACCTGCCGGAAGGATTCCAGCGCAGCGAATTCCTGCTGGAACACGGCTTTCTCGATTTCATTGTTCCCCGCAAGGACCTGAAAGAGAAACTGGCCACACTCCTGCAGTTATTCAAGAACTGATCGCTTACATCCTGTTGCCTGACGGCAGCGGCCAATTGACTATCTTTGCAGGTCATTATTCCCCATGAGTGATATCAGGAACCGTTCCGCTTACTACGAATTTTTCATCGATGCAACATACGATGCGGGAATGGTATTGCTCGGCACCGAAGTCAAATCCATCCGCGACGGCCGGGCTACATTCAACGACAGCTACTGTCTGATCCATAAAGGCGAGATATGGCTCAAATCATTCCACATCGCACAATACTCGCATGGTAACGTCAATAACCATGATCCGCTCCGCGACCGTAAGCTGTTACTGGAAAAAAGGGAGATCCGTAAGATCGAAACCAAACTGAAAGAGAAAGGTTATACCCTTATCCCGTTGCGCGTGTACTTCAATGATAAGAACCTGGCCAAGATCGAGATCGGCCTGGCTCGCGGCAAAAAGCTCCATGATAAACGCGACAATATCCGTCAGAAGGACGCTGAACGGGAAATGAAGCGGTTCCTGAAATGATACTCCGTAAAATTCCCTTTAATTGGGAATGATTTTTGCCGAACTTACAGCTGTGAAGAAACTGATCCTGATCCTTTTACTCTGTGCCTGCTTCCGCGCCTCCTCCCAGTCCGTTTTCGGGTACTGGTATGGCTATGCCAATGTGCGCACTAATGCCTCCGCCAACAACTATCTCGTCGAACTCATCCTGCAACCGGAAAAAGGTTATGTGAAGGGCATCCTGAGTTACTATTTCAAGAACAGCTTCCGCAGCATGGCCGTAAAAGGAAATTACAACGCCAACACCCGTCAGCTCAATCTCTACGATGTACCGGTCACCTATCATGGCTCTACCGGCACCTACAGTGTGGATTGTATCATGAACCTGCAGGCTACCTTAAGGGTATCTATGAATGGATCCAGTTTATCCGGATTATTCAAAGGACAACCTGATTACAAATACACTTGTGCCGATATTAGTTTCAACCTGAAGAAGGACGCTGATATCAGTCAGCAGGATTCCGTCCTGAAAGCTTTGCGTGAATTCAAGGAAACGAATCAGGTCTGGACCCCTTCCTGGACCGACACACTGGTGCAGACGAATCTCATCCAGCGTAAAGTGATCAATTATGTGATCGAGAAACAATTCACGGAAAGGGAACAGACCATCAGCAATGAAATAGAAGTGGAATCCGATTCCCTGCTGGTCGATTTTTATGATAATGGTGAAGTGGACGGCGATTCCGTTTCTGTTTTCTTCAACAACAGCCTGATCGCTTTCCATCAGAAACTCAGCACCAAAGCAGTGCATATCCCCATCACGCTGGATTCCCTGAAAAAGGTCAACGAACTTTCCATGTTCGCCGAAAATCTGGGCAGCATCCCGCCCAATACCGCACTGGCACTGATCTACGACGGAAAGAACCGGTACGAATTAAGGATCAGCAGCACGCTGGATAAAACCGCGACCATCAGGATCAAAAGGAAACGGGATGGCGTCAAAGTGAGGTAAAAGGTAATAAGTTATAGGTGATAGGTACTAACGAATGGTTTATTTGTTTAGTTAGTTTTTGATCTCTTTAGGTCATCTGCAACTTTGAATGACCCACTGCCTACTGCTGACTGCTGACTTCCCAAAAAACTAAGAAGCCCGATCTTACAACCAGGCTACTTAGAAAAGACTATCGACCAACGACTACCGACTAAAGACTACTCAAAAAGCTCCGGCTGTCCATCCCCACCCTTCGCTTTCACCCATTCCATTTCCACGCTCTTGCTGTAATCGATCATCTTGGTGCCCACAGTGCGGTATCCGGTCACTTCAGCGATCTTGGTGATCTTCATCTTGCCCTTGCGGATCTGTGCGCCTCTGCCCTGTTGTACATGCAGGATCGGTTCCGGATCGGTCGTCACCGCTTCCACATAATTGCCATCACCATCCTTGATGTACATGAATTTATTACGCAGTGTGGTGGTCTCGATCTTGAATCGTTTCACCATGTACTGTTTCTTCTCCATATCGGCATACACCGCGGTCACGATCTTTTCCGGATCGAACTTCTCGATCAGCAGGATATTCTCTGCATCGAAACGCTGGGTCATTTCCTGATCCGTGATCTCATAGTTGCCGTCCTTGTACAATACGATCAGGCGGTCATCCGCTTCAAAGCTGCCCAGCAGTAATCCTTTGGAATCAGAATTGAGGCGACCGAATTTATCATCGAACCAAAGCTTACGTCCGCTGAGGGTGGCCTTACCGGCTTCCTTGAACTTGACGGATTTGATGGGATATTTCGTCACCTGGTTACCCATACTGCTGCGGCCCTTGATCGCCAGTTCTTCAAAGGTGAAATCGAATTCTTTCTTGTGTGCGGAGCAACCGGGCGTTAATGTGATCTTCACGGATTCCGCTTCCCCGTTGGGATTGACGGACAGGTAATGTACTTTGCTGTGCTCATCCCCTTTGGTGAGATCGTATTCCTTATCACGGGTTACACCCGTTACATTGAAACGCTTGGCATAACTCACCCCACCTTTGCCATCCGCATAGATCATGTTGTAGGTGGTGCGTTCATCATTCTTCTGGAAAATGGCCAGGTGCAGGATATCCTTGCCGATGAAGGTCTTATCGGCCACCTTCACCACTTTCATGATCCCGCGCTTGGCGAATACGATGATATCATCCAGATCGGAACATTCAAAAGCGAATTCATCCTTCTTCAGTCCGGTACCGATGAAACCTTCTTCGCGGTTCACATACAGACGTGTATTGGCAATGGCCACATGTTTGGCTTCAATGACCTCGAACTGTTTGATCTCGGTCTTGCGTTCCCGGCCCTTGCCGTATTTCTTCAGCAGGTTCTCATAATACGCCACCGCGAAATCGACCAGATTATTCAGGTCATATTTCACCTGCTTGATCTCCGCTTCCAGGGCTTTGATCTGCTCATTCAGTTCATTGATGTCGAGACGGTAGATGCGGCGTACAGGTTTCTCGGTCAGTTTCACGATATCCTCACGCGTGATATCCCGTTTCAGTTGTTTCTTGAAAGGAACGAAGGCTTTGTCGATCCCTTCGATCACTTTATCCCAGGTCTCGTATTTCTTTTCCAGTTCCTTGTAGATCTTTTCTTCGAAGAAGATCTTCTCCAGTGAAGTGTAATGCCATTTTTCCTGCAGCTCACTCAGTTTGATCCTCAGTTCCTGCTCCAGCAGGTCTTTCGTTTTATCGACCGACAATTTCAGCAGATCGGTCACTGTCATGAACTGCGGTTTCATATCCACGATCACGCAGGCATTGGGCGAAATGGAGGTTTCACAATCCGTGAATTTGTACAATGCGTCGATCGTGATATCGGGTGAGATGCCCGGAGCCAGATCGATCTGGATCTCCACATCCGCAGCGGTATTATCCGTCACTTTCTTGATCTTGATCTTACCCTGATCATTGGCTTTCACCACGGATTCCATGAGCTGGGTAGTGGTCACGCCATAGGGTACGCTCTTGATCGCGAGTGTCTTCTTGTCGATCTCTTCGATATGCGCACGCACTTTCACTTTTCCGCCACGTTTGCCCTGGTTATAATCAGCCACATCGATCATACCGCCGGTCTGAAAATCCGGGAACAGTTCAAAACGTTTGCCCCGCAGGTATTTCACTGATGCTTCAATGAGTTCACAGAAATTATGGGGAAGGATCTTGGTGGAAAGGCCCACCGCGATACCATCCGCGCCCTGCGCGAGCAGCAGCGGGAATTTCATAGGAAGGGTGACGGGCTCATTCTTACGGCCATCATAACTCAGCTGCCATTCCGTGGTCTTGGCATTGAACGCAACTTCCAGCGCGAACTTACTGAGGCGTGCCTCGATGTAACGCGGAGCGGCCGCGTCATCACCGGTACGTACATCACCCCAGTTACCCTGTGTATCGATGAGGAGGTCCTTTTGTCCGAGATTGACCAGTGCATCTCCGATACTCGCATCACCATGCGGGTGGTACTGCATCGCCTGTCCGATGATATTGGCCACTTTGTTGAAACGGCCATCATCCATTTCCTTCATGGCATGAAGGATACGGCGCTGAACGGGTTTCAGTCCGTCTTCCAGCGCCGGCACCGCGCGCTCCAGGATCACATACGATGCGTAATCCAAGAACCAGGTTCGGTACTGGCCATATAAACCCGACACATTATTCTGTACTTCTTCTGCTTTGTTCTTTGCTGCGCTCATAAGAAAGCTGTTAGCTATCAGCGGTTAGCTGTTAGATTATTCTAAGAAACTGTATTTTATAAGTCGTCATTGGACTCCGTAGGTTTCAGGCTACTGGCTTTTGGCTGCTGGCTTCTGGTATCTGGTTGCTGGTTAGTTCTAACCTTTTACCTTTTACCTTTTACCTCTTACCTCTTACCTCTCACCTCTTCAACTTCTGCTATGAAAACCGATGCCCAATATCATTTATCCATTATCAACTATCCATTATCATTTATCATTTATCCATTATCAACTATCACCTCCGTCTTCCCCGCGATCTTCACATCAAAATCCTTCCAGCCTTTTGCAGGTTCTCCGACCACTTCCACACGGCCATCGGCGATCAGTTTTTTCAGGCGCCACATCACAAATACATCACCGGTCTTGATCTTCATCCGGTTCAGGGTATTCGATAATACACGCCAGGATTTCTGCCATTCACCTGTGATATTCTTCAGGATCTCACCGTCATAGAATGTCTCTTCTTTACCGAGGATCTTTTTTCCGCCTTCCAGCATCCGTACCATGGCATTCTCTTCGGTGATCCTTTTCCATTCATCCGGATCGATCTCGAATTCACTGAGCGTGATGGGGCGGCAAAGCTTCTTCGCTTTCAGGAATTCGCGGGGCTGGATCTCATGCAACCAGGAAGGATAGAACAGATGTCCTTTCTCATTGATGAAAGGAAGGTTATTCATATACAGTACCATCACACGGCCCTGGTAATTCTTCAACTGGCTCATGAGCCAGTAGTAACCGCATACATCATGCTGGTTCTGGCCCATCCAGATCCAGATCTGCTCGTCAGGGTTCTCCTCCAGCTTCTGTATCAGTTCAGCCACCAGTTGACGGTCATCGAAACTACCGGCCGTATCCGTTCCGTACGGAGATCCTTCCAGCAGGCTTCTCCACCACTCTACGCGGGCATTCCAGCCTTCTTCTGTATCAATACCGGCCAACGGGCCCACCGCGAAATCATCTCTTACCAGCACAACATCACCGGCAATGGATTCGTCCATTGTGATGACTTCTTTCATGAGGGCGACTTCTGCTTCGTTAAAAACAACATGTACCATTTATGAATACGAATTAATAGTTAACAATTAATAATTAATAATAGCCTTCTATTGATCTTTCTTTTTCAAACTATTCAATATTGCTGTCAATATTCTTAATATCTCTTCACATTCAGCGATCAATTCAAAAGCAGTCATTTCATTTAGCGACTCACTGTCCTTCAGCAACCTAAGCCAATACCTGGTTTCTCTGGCCTCTTTATACGCGATCTGCATCTTATGAGCGAAATCCCTTTTCGAACTTCCTCCAATAGCCTCTTCAACATTTGCCCCAACTGATGTACCACTTCGGAGCAATTGAACACATAATGCCCGTTCTACATCCATTTTAATGATCTGCTTATACAACTTCACGATCTTTAACCCGAACGCATAGGTTTTGTCAAGTATAACATTCTCCTTCATCACAAATAGATTTTGATTTCCTATTTATCCAAGCACACATGCATTACATATGCTCCATAGCACTGTAATTATTAATTATTCATTCTTCATTTTTAATTCTTTTCCTCAACAATGTCCAGTTCCACTTTCAGATTACCGATAATGAATTCCTGACGCTCCATCGTGTTCTTGCCCATGTAATATTCCAGCAAATGCTGAATATGATCGCCCTGTTCCAGGCGCATCAGCTGTTTGCGGATGCCGGGACCTATGAATTGCGCAAATTCCTCAGGACTGATCTCACCCAATCCTTTGAATCGGGTGATCTCCGGTTTACCACCGAGCTTTTTCACGGCCGCCTGCTTTTCCGATTCGTCGTAACAATAGATCGTTTCCTGTTTGTTACGTACACGGAACAGCGGCGTTTCCAGCACATATACTTTCTCGTGCTTCACCAGGTCAGGGAAGAACTGCAGGAAGAAGGTCATCAGCAATAATCGGATGTGCATCCCGTCCACATCGGCATCGGTGGCGATCACGATATTGTTGTAGCGCAATCCTTCCAGCCCTTCTTCGATATTCAGCGCGTGCTGCAGCAGGTTGAATTCCTCATTTTCGTACACCACTTTCTTGGTAAGGCCGTAACAGTTCAGGGGTTTACCACGCAGACTGAACACGGCCTGTGTTTCCACATTGCGTGATTTGGTGATGGAACCACTCGCGGAATCACCCTCGGTGATGAATACTGTCGTTTCATTCTTCCTTGCGATGAACTCATCTTTGCCTTTGGCAGGCAGTTCATCATTCAGGTGGTAACGGCAGTCGCGCAACTTACGGTTGTGCAGATTCGCTTTCTTCGCGCGTTCATTCGCCAGTTTCTTGATACCGGCCAGGTCCTTACGTTCACGTTCACTTTGTTCGATCCGCTTTTTCAGCGCATCCGCGATGGCTGGATTCTTATGCAGATAGTTGTCCAGTTCTTTCGCGAAGAAATCACCTACGAACTGACGCATGCTCTGTCCCCCTTCCTCCACGAACTGGGAACCCAGCTTGGTCTTGGTCTGTGATTCGAACACCGGCTCCACTACCCGCACGGAAACCGCCGCCACGATACCGGTACGGATATCAGCCGCTTCATAATCCTTTTTGAAGAAGTCACGGATCGTTTTCACATATGCTTCGCGGAATGCCTGCTGGTGTGTACCGCCCTGGGTGGTATGCTGACCATTGACGAAACTGTAGATATCCTCGCCATAGTCGTTGTTATGCGTGATCGCCACTTCGATATCATCGCCTTTCAGGTGGATGATCGGATAGCGGATCTCATCTTCGTTCGTTTTGCGTTGCAGCAGGTCGAGCAGTCCGTTCCGGCTGATGAATGATTTGCCATTGAAGACGATCTTCAATCCCGCATTGAGGAAACAATAGTTCCAGATCTGGTTCTCGAGGAATTCAGGCAGAAATTTGAAACTGCGGAAAACCGTATCATCAGGAATGAAAGTGACCATGGTCCCGTTATCACCATCGGTTTTCGCTTCTTTGTATTCTTTGATGAGCGCACCTCTTTCGAATTCGGCGGTTTTCTCCTTGCCTTCACGGAAAGCCGTGACCTTGAAATACTGGCTCAGGGCATTCACCGCTTTGGTACCCACTCCGTTCAGACCTACGGATTTCTGGAACACCTTGCTGTCGTATTTCGCGCCGGTATTGATCTTACTCACTACGTCCACCACTTTACCCAGCGGGATACCACGGCCGTAGTCACGGATCGTGACCTGTTTGCCTTCAATGGTCAGTTCAACGGACTTACCATAACCCATCGTGTATTCATCGATACAGTTATCGAGCACTTCTTTGACCAGGACATAAATACCGTCATCCGGCGATGAGCCATCACCCAGTTTACCGATATACATACCCGGACGCAGCCGGATATGCTCTTTCCAGTCGAGTGACTTGATACTATCTTCCGTATACTCAAAAAGATTGACAGCTTCTTTTTCTTTCGCCATGATGCACAGTCGTTTTCAGCGTGTTATAAAGGTCCGGGGCCTTCCGGCCCGGACGGGCAAATATAACTTACAGGGGTGCCCAAATGGGGGCGGAATTGTCCACGAATGT
>JAKPSI010000096.1 GCA_029555415.1 Bacteroidota bacterium
CTGTAGAAAGGATACGTAACGTTGTGGATTTGCCCGCGCCATCCGGCCCGATCAATCCATACAGGCTTCCTGCGCCAATTGAAAGATTTAGGCCATTGATGGCAAAATTAGAAAGCTGGCTGGTATAACATTTGCTTAGATCCTGTGTATTAAGGATGAGATCGCCCATGGGTTTCACACCATCATATAGCTTCCTTTGAAATATTCAAAGGTGCCTGTCAGAATGATTATCTGCACTAATGTAATAGATGGATATGGCATTTGCCACATTACTCATACCATCTTTCATCTACCCTCTGACTCGGGGGGGGATGATATGATAGGGATATGGAGCAGCGGCGCACAGAACCGGGGCTTATTAAGATTTTCAGGAATTATTGTGGCTTCGCGCTAATTTATTATTTTGCATTTTTTATTTTTACGATTATCAAGATTGGCAGTTTTTTCTCGCCTTCCCTGATACTCTTTTACATTAATATCGCAACCTATGCCCTGCTGTTTGGCTATCTTTCCTGGATGCAGCTTGAAAAGAAGATGGGCCATTTTTTCTTCCCGGTCGCCATCTTTTTATCTACCATTATCCCAATTTATTCCACCACAATCTTCTGGCCTTTTACCGCTGTTGATTCGCTAACCGAGGTTATATACCGCAGTTGGTATTTGTTCCCGCTGCTGGTCGTACCAATCACGCTCATTGCCTGGCAGTATGGCTATAAGCTCACGTTGATATTTGTGGTTTTCACTGCTTTCTACGATCTGCCATTCATTATCATCGGGATCAAGGAACTTAATTTCCAAACGATCCAATTGCTGGGTGTGCCAATTCAACGGGCAATCGCCTTCGGAACAGTAGGCGTGATCGTTGGATTGATAATGAATACCCAGCGCCTGCAGCGCCGTAAGCTCATTCAAGCCAATATCATGCTCAGCCAGCATGCCAACACTCTGGAAGAACTTGCTACCAGCCGGGAGCGCAACCGCCTGGCGCGAGAATTGCATGATACGCTTGCGCATTCACTCAGCAGCCAGATCCTTACACTTGAAGCTTTACGCCTGTCGCCGCCATCAGATAGCAGCGAAATGGAAAATGCGCTTACCCAATTAATAAACAATTCGCGTGCAGGTTTGTTGGAAACTCGCCGCGCGCTTAGAGATCTGCGTTCCAAACAACTTGATGACCTGGGGCTGAGAGCTTCACTTGACCTGCTGCTGGCCGACGCAGCCTCGCGAACCGACTGCGTTACAAGCATTGATTTCAGCGAGAATATCCCCCCGATCTCCAGTGATGTGGAGCAGCGCTTGTACCGTGTGGCTCAGGAGGCTATTGGCAACATCATCCACCATGCCAGCGCAACGCAGATCAACCTTTCATTAACCAATGAAGGCGGCTTTTTGAAACTGGTGATCAGTGACAATGGCGTGGGTTTTAACCCGGGGGATGTTTTGGACATTGAAAGGCAAGGCATAAAAGGTATGCGTGAACGGATTGAAGAGGTTGGTGGAAAATTCAATGTCAGCAGCCACCCAGAGGGTGGGACGCTGATCATTGCCGAACTGGAGGTGCCTGATGATACGCGTCTTTCTATGTGACGACCAAATGGTTGTGACTGAAGGGCTGCAAAAGATCCTG
>JAKPSI010000121.1 GCA_029555415.1 Bacteroidota bacterium
AGACCGGCTTCTTCCATTTTTGCTAAAGTAAAATTGTCGATCTCGTTCTTTACCCATTGCTTGTCCTTCACTTCCGGTATCGCGGGTTTGCGGGGTGGAGAGAACGCCCAGTGTGTTTCATACGGCGCGCCCTGTTTGATCCAGCGTTTGATCAGCTCCACTTCACGCGGGGTCAGTGTTCCCACATGCGCGTCGGGTGGAGGCATGATGAAAGAGGTATCATCAGTGGCCACACGTTTGTATAATTCAGATGCATCGGGATTGCCGGGGATGATCGCGAAAGCGCCCTTGGTCTCTGTCAATGCCGCATAAGCACTATCAGCGATATCGAGCCGCAGATGTGCCTGACGTTTGTTGGCATCGGGACCATGACATTTGAAACATTTATCGGAAAAGATCGGGCGGATGTCAAAGTTGTAACTGATCTTATCAGGTATACGCTCGGTCGCGTGTCCGTCGGTACAGGAATACCAGGAAAAGCACACAGCGGTGGCGATCAGTAAAAGGGCAATACCGTAGGTTTTCATTGAAAAGCAATCAGGAACAAAAGTTACGGAAAATATTTCCGGATTGCCTAAAACCCTTTAAAAAATCGTTTTAGCAAGGATTATTCCAATATCCGCAACTTGGCGTAATTGAGCATGATCTTCTTTTCCCCGTTCAGTTCGAACTTGACGGTGGCGATGGGATTATGCGCCGCACCCTCCATTTTCAGGACCTCGCCAAAACCGAATTTCTGGTGCTCTACCTTCTGGCCTGCCTGCAGGTTGGAGGTATCGCTGGGTTTGAAATCCGCCGAAGGCACATGTTCCTTGGTCTGCTGTCTTTGCGGGGGAGTGATATAAGAAGGAGCGGAGGTCTTTTTCTTTTCCGGTGCCCCATAAGACGAGCCTTTGTTCGCGCCCCAGCCACCCATGCGTTCCGATGCACTGGTCTGGCCCCAGCCGGATGAAGTCTGGTTCTTCATACCGCCACCGGCGAAGCTGCGGTCGATATATTGTTCAGGCAGTTCTTCAATGAAACGGCTCGGTTCATTCTGGATCAGCTGACCGAAACGGTAACGGGTATTGGCATACGTGATCCAGAGCCTGCGCTTGGCGCGGGTGATCACCACATAGAAAAGACGTCGTTCTTCTTCCAGTTCTTCACGCGTGTTGATGCTCATCGCGTTCGGGAACAGCATTTCTTCCAGTCCCGCCGCGAACACACATCCGAATTCCAGTCCCTTGGCCGCGTGAATGGTCATGAGTTTGACCGTATCCGCATCCGGATCTTTTTCATCGGCATCGGTGAGCAGGGTGATCTGCTGTAAATAACTGCCGAGGCTTTTATCCACCACTTCACCATCTTCATTATCGGGACTCTCAGTCCATTCTTTGATACTGTTCAGCAATTCCTGGATGTTCTCATAACGCTGCATGCCTTCGGTACTCTTGTCGTTGAAGAGTTCTTTCACCAGCGAAGTTTGCTTGCCCACATGTACCGCCACTTCATACGCGTTCTGTTTCTGCAGCATGCTGGTAAAGCTCTGCATCATGGTCACGAAGTTGTTGATCACTTCCAGCGTTCCGGCCCGAAAGCCGTACTGCTGGGCATTCAGGAGCACTTCCCACATGCTGATGTTGCCGTTGTTGGCGGCCAGCACCGCTTTATCGATCGTTGTCTTGCCGATACCTCGTGCGGGATAATTGATGATGCGCTTGAGTGCTTCCTCATCATTGGGATTGATGATGATGCGGAGATAAGCGATCAGGTCCTTGATCTCCTTGCGCTGATAGAAACTGATACCACCATAAATAGTATAAGCGATACCCATACGGCGTAAGGCTTCCTCAAATGCACGGCTTTGCGCGTTGGTGCGGTAGAGGATCGCGAAATCCTTATTGGAATAGTGATTGCGGAGTTTCTGTTCCTGAATGGTATCGGCCACGAATTTACCTTCATCATTATCCGTCATCGTGCGCACGAGTTTGATCTTCTCTCCTTCGGCGTTCTCGGTCCACAGGTCTTTCGGGATCTGTCCTTTATTATTACGGATGACCTCATTGGCCGCGTTCAGGATATGCTGTGTGCTCCGGTAGTTCTGTTCCAGTTTCACCACTTTCACATCATCATAATCCTTCTGGAACTGCAGGATGTTCTCGATGGTGGCACCGCGGAAACTGTAAATGCTCTGCGCGTCATCGCCCACCACACATACATTCTCGTGCATGGCGCCGAGCAGTTTGATGATCTCATACTGCGCACGGTTGGTATCCTGATACTCATCGATCATGATATACCGGAACTTCTGCTGGTACTTGGAAAGCGCTTCCGGCACGTTCTTCAGCAGTTCATAGAATTTCAGCAGCAGATCATCGAAGTCCATGGCGCCGTTCTTGAAACAACGCTTCACATAAGCTTCATAGATCATGCCGATGGCGGGCCGGTTGGCACGCATGTCCTCCTGCTGGATCGCGTAATCGTTCTTGTATTCACCGGGGCCGACCAGCGCGTTCTTGGCAGATGAGATCCGGTTATAGACCAGGTTCGGTTTGTAATGTTTGTCGTCCAGGTCCATTTCATTGATCACCGTCTTGACCACACTCTTCGCGTCATCGGTATCATAAATGGTGAAATTGCGGGGATAACCGATCTTCTCGGCTTCAAAACGCAGGATGCGCGCGAATACGGAGTGAAAGGTGCCGATATAGAGATTGCGTGCCTCGTTGTTTCCGAGGATCTTCTCCACGCGTTCTTTCATTTCTTTGGCCGCCTTGTTGGTGAAGGTCAGCGCCAGGATCCTGAATGAATCCACGCCCAGCGCCATCAGGTGAGCGATACGTGTTGTGAGTACTTTGGTCTTTCCGCTTCCTGCACCCGCCACGATCATGACCGGTCCGTCCGTCTGCATTACCGCTTCCCGCTGCCGGTCATTGAGATCCTTTAAATAATCGTTCATGAAATATTTGTTGCCCTGACCTTTTCCGAACGGGGCAGACCTGCAAAATACACCCATAATCACTCTCGCTGAACGGGTTTATGCACATGTTTTTATCAACACCTGTGAACCACTTGTGCAAAAACGGCACTTAAAAATAAAAATCCAGTACCGTCGTGTATTTATATGCGGTATGAGGCTGTATGGAAACGCCGATCTTCTGATAATCACCCAGCAGGATACGGCGGTGGCCCAATGAAGAAACGTTTTCATCGATCAGCAGATGCATGATGATATCCACTGCTTCCGTGTATCCGTAATCACAGCACTCTCCATTATAATGTTCCTGTTGTTCGCATGCTTTGCTGAAACGGTCGTGGCCCACATAGCCCCTTGCGCCTGATTCCTGCGCATGACAAAGTGCACTGAGATAGCAAAGTGAGTCGGGCTGCAGGATGCTCAGCGCATCCATCCGGATCAGTTCCGCCTGCAGACTTTTATATTCCCTGACGTTGAGGAGCCGGTTTTGTCCTGACCGTTCAGGATACGCGTTCACGACACTGGAAAGAAAGAGGCGCGGGTTGAGACGGGCCATGTTGATCGCCCACACGAGTTCTTTTTCTTTCGTGGTCAGGTAGCTGATCTCCGATGCTGTATTGCATTTCAGGTACTGGGGCTGGTTCCAGATACCGGAATAAGCGGCAAGCGGGTTGGTGGTGGTTTGCGCGCTTCCCGCAAAAGGCAGCAGGATGAGCAGCAGCAAGGTTCTGAACATATCTCAATTTACGTTCAGCCTCTTTTATTTATTGTATTTAAAACATAGTATAACAACATTTTAGAATACCCCGATTTTTCTCACACCTCTTACCTGTTACCTCTAACCTATTACCTATAACCTTTCACCTAATACCTTCTATAATCTCCTGATTTTCACCCTGCCAGCCATGATCAGAATCATCCGCAAGGTTGACGAACTGCAAGAAAAAAGAACGCATTAGTTTCTAACTCTGTACCCAGAAAAAAAATACATATGGCAAATAAAACTAAAGCCGGTAAATACGTCTACTCATTTGGCGGCGGCAAAGCTGATGGTAATGAATCCATGAAAAACCTGCTGGGTGGCAAAGGCGCCAACCTGGCTGAAATGGCAGGACATCCCAAACTGAAACTGCCCGTTCCTCCCGGATTCACGATCACCACAGAAGTGTGCACACACTACTATAAGAATGGTAAGAAATACCCGAAAGAACTGAGCGCGCAGGTCGACAAAGCCCTGGCATCCGTTGAAAAGATCATGGGTAAAAAATTCGGTGATGTAAAGAACCCCCTGTTGCTTTCCGTACGTTCCGGTGCCCGCCGCTCCATGCCGGGTATGATGGAAACCGTACTGAACGTGGGTTTGAACGAAAAGACCATTGAAGGTCTGATCGCACAGTCGGGCGACGCGCGCTTCGCATACGACGCTTACCGCAGGCTGATCATGATGTACGCCGATGTGGTAATGGAAAAAGGCGGCGGCATTGAACCGAAGAATGGCAAAGGCATCCGCAAAGTGCTGGATGAAAAACTGGAACATGTAAAACATTCCAATGGCTACAAAAATGATACGGACCTTACCGTTGATGACCTGAAAGCCCTTGTGAAAGATTATAAAGCCACCGTTAAAAAAGTACTCGGTGTTGAATTCCCCGATGATCCGATGAAACAGCTCTGGGGTGGCGTTAGCGCCGTATTCAGCAGCTGGAACGGTAAGCGCGCTATTGAATACCGCCGCATTGAAAAAATTCCTGATGAGTGGGGAACTGCCGTGAACGTACAGGCCATGGTGTTCGGTAACCTGGGTGATTCCAGCGCAACCGGCGTAGCCTTTACCCGCAACCCCGGTAACGGTGAGAATAAATTCTATGGAGAGTTCCTGGTGAACGCGCAGGGTGAAGACGTGGTAGCAGGTATCCGCACCCCGGCCCCGCTGAACGAATATTCCAAGAATGACCAGAGCCGTCAGTTCGCTTCCCTCGAGAAACTGATGCCGAAACTGTATAATGAACTGGACAAAATTCAGCAAAGACTGGAGAAACACTACCACGACATGCAGGATATCGAGTTCACTATTGAACAGGGAAAACTCTTCATGCTGCAATGCCGCGTAGGTAAACGCAATGGTGTAGCTGCGGTAAGAATGGCCACTGAAATGTATCAGTCCAAAATGATCGATAAGAAAACAGCGGTCATGCGTGTAGGTCCCAACCAGCTGGTGGAACTGCTGCTGCCGATGCTCGATCCTAAAGTTGAACTGGTAACTAAAGCTATCGCCAAAGGTCTGCCTGCAGGCCCCGGTGGCGCTCGCGGCCGTGTGGTATTCTCCTCGAATGACGCCGTTGAATGGGCACATCGTGGTGAAAAAGTGATCCTGGTGCGTGAAGAAACATCTCCCGAAGATGTGGATGGTATGCACAAATCACAGGCGATCCTGACTACCAAAGGCGGCATGACCTCTCACGCGGCGCTCGTTGCACGCGGCTGGGGTAAATGCTGTATCGTGGGTTGTGGTGATATCGAGATCCATGCTGAAACCAAATCATTCCGCGCGAAAGACGGTGTAGTGATCCATGAAGGCGACTGGGTAAGTCTCAACGGTACCAAGGGCCTGGTGTATGAAGGAAGTATGGCGCTGGTGGACATCGACCTCGATAAGAACAAATCATATAAAGACCTGATGAAACTGGTTGACCAGGTGAAACAGATCGGCGTTCGTACGAATGCTGAAACACCTGCGGATGCCGGTCAGGGTATGAAATTCGGCGCTGAAGGTATCGGTCTGTTCCGCACAGAGCACATGTTCTACGGCGAAGGCAGTGAACAACCGCTGTTCCTGCTGCGCAAGATGATCGTGAGCAAAACTGAAAAAGAAAGAAGAGATGCACTGAATGATCTGGCGGTATTCGTGAAGAAAGATGTGAAAGAAACGCTGGAAGTCATGAAAGGACATCCCGTTACGATCCGTCTGCTCGATCCCCCGCTGCATGAATTCGTTCCGCATGATACAGAGAAACTGCATCAGCTGAGCAAAGAACTCGGTATCAGCATGAGCGTACTGAGAAGAAGGGTATTGGCGCTGCATGAGAACAACCCGATGCTCGGTCACCGCGGTGTTCGTCTCGGTGTCAGCTATCCTGAGATCACTGAAATGCAGATCAGGGCCATCTTTGAAGCCACTGCTGAATTACTGAAAGCCGGTAAGAAAGCCTTCCCTGAGATCATGGTTCCTGTAACCTGTACGGTGAATGAGCTGACCCATCAGAGAAAGATCGTGGATACTGTTTACAAAGAAGTACTCGCTAAAACGAAGATGAAAAAGATCCCGTACCTGTATGGTACCATGATCGAAATTCCGCGTGCCGCTATCAAAGCCGGTCAAATGGCCACTGAAGCCGACTTCTTCAGCTTCGGTACCAATGACCTGACACAGATGAGCTTTGGTTTCAGTCGTGATGATATCGGCGGATTCCTGCCCAATTATCTCGATCAGAAGATCCTGCATGATGATCCGTTCCAGACCATTGACCAGGACGGTGTGGGCGAACTGATCAAGATCGGTACAGAACGCGGTCGCAAAACAAAACCAAAACTGAAAGTGGGTATCTGCGGTGAACACGGCGGAGATCCTGAAAGCGTGAAGTTCTGTCACCGCATCGGTATGAATTATGTAAGCTGTTCACCGTTCCGTGTGCCTATTGCCCGACTGGCAGCAGCACAGGCAGCGATCGAATCGCCACGCAAATAAATTGTTTTCTCGTTGATGTTTGCATTACACGGGCCCCGTTTTTACGGGGCCTTTTTTATGACCGGCGGGCCGCTGCGGTCTTTTTCTTAGCGGCAGCTTTGATCTTATCAGCACTGCGCTTGCTTTGGAGGTACTTCTTGTGAATGACCTCACCCATGGTCAGTCCCTGTACTTTGCTTTCCAGCCAGGAGATGGTATCGAGATATGCAAAGGAGCGTGTTTCGAAACGGTTCGTTTCAAGGTGCTTTACGTTATAGAGGAATTTCTCGAATTCAGGTTTCAGTTGCCTTGTCGGTATACCGAATGATTGTTTCAGGAAGCGGAACATTTCTTCTTCGATCACCGTCAGGTTCTCCATTTTCGCCATGAAGCGGTAAACGGATTTGGTGAGCGATTCAATGATGCTGTCGTTACCCAGTTCATAGTGCGACATCAGATGCAGCAGTCGCGCATAGCACTGCAGGTCATTCCGGATATCACCGGGACCGTTGATGATCTTTTGCAGATAGTCGATCGCTTTCTCATATTCACCCGCACCATAATACAGTGTGGCCATCTTGTAATTGAAGACAAGGATGCGGTGTCCGTCCACATACAACGCATACTCATTCAGCTTTTCTTCAATGGAAGGGATCAGCGCGATACCTTCTTTGAATGTGCCCATCATCAGGTGTCCGTTGAGTTTGGCACTGTTGATATAGATGGAAGTATGCACACGGAAATTATCATGCTGCTGCGCACGTTCTGTTTTGGCGAATGCTTCGAACTGCTGCAGTGTTTTATGGAAGGCGCTGAAATTACGCAGTACGAAATGCGCGTTCAGCAGGTTGTGCATGCCTTTGATATAGTGTCCGGTCTCGGTTTTCACCATCAGCGGCTCCAGTTCATACAACCCGATCCATTTCTGACTGTAACGGTAGTACATCAGGAAGTCCTGACGGATGAACGCGTACCAGCAATAACTCTGATAGAGATACAGCAGTTCATAGAAATCCGTGATGGTTTCCGGATTGGGCGGCAGGTGTTCTTTGAAGAACTGTTTAACACCCTTTTCATCTTCCAGATTCCGGGCGTGCCCGTTCTTGATGTACCAGCGGTAGAGCAGGAGGGCCAGGTTGGACAATTTCACAACGCGGTCGATGTGCCCGCTGATCTCAGAAGCTTCTGTAGCCAGTATTTCGGTCTTATCCAGCGTACTTCGGGTGATGTGCAGGGTCTCGATCTTCTTTTCCAGAGAGATCACCTGGGCCAGGTAATTGAATTTGTGGTTGGTCCGGGCCAGCTCCTTGGCTTTTTCAAGTAGTTTGAGGGCCTGGATCTTGAGTCCTTTATTGTATAGCAGGCGGGCATGGTCCAGATGCTCACTAAGCTGAAGATCAATGCTTACGGAGGTTTTCAGGAGCCGCAGGGAGGCCAGTAACTGCTTGTATAAGTGTGTTTTAAGATTGGCCAGCTGGGGTTTGGTAACGCCGGGAAGTTTTTTGAGGAGGACGGCCTCGTCGTAATCATGCATTTTGTCCAGCGCGTCGAAAAGGCGGACGATCTTGAGGTCTTCATTGCCCGAACTGCGCTTGATATAGAGCTTGAAATGCCTTTTTTCAGACTTTTCAAGTGTCTGCATTAATTGAAATAATATGTCGGCTGAGCGGTTGGGCATCATATTGAAATTTGGACAAAAGCCGCTACCAGTAAGGTTTTCAGAAACCGGCCGGCCCCGTAGGTATCATCAAAAGCCGGTTAAGTTGTTTTGAACAGCAACGACGGGCACACTACTTTCGTTCAAGCAAGGCGATCATACAGCAGGCAATCGTTAGAAGAAGCAAAGCGTCGTCAGAGGTCTAAGAGGTGCGAATGTCTGCAAAAAAGCTGAAAGTTCAGCTAACAACCTACCGAATTCGAAGATTTTTCATATGGCAAGCAATCGTTAGAGGTCAGTCCGTTTCTACGGAAGGGCCTTTTTTGTTTTCAGCCATGTCCGTTCACCTTTCTCCTCAATTTCAGGGTTTAGTACAAATAAAGAGACCGGCTGTTAGCCGGTCTCTTCTTATAAACTGCCAGAGATGAAATTCTTATGCTTATTGTTTGGCAAGACTTAATGCTCTGTTGAGGCTGAAGCCCAGTGCGAACTGCATTTTCTTCAGGCTATTCGTATTGCGTGTAAGCTGTTCGATGGTAGAAGCTGCTGTGGTAGTACCCAGGAAGAACTGGAATACGTGACCGCTGGTGTTGAATTCAAGGCCCAGTGACAGCAGGTCGGGCTGATAGTTCAGGATATTACCGTTCTTGTCCAGTACGTTCTCATACATGTTGAACTGACGGGAATATTCAAAGGTCATATTGCGTTTCGGTGTCATTTTGTATTTACCGGCAATACCCATGGAGAAGATGTTATTCGTGTTGTTCTTGCCATAAGGCACTTCATTGTAGTGTACTACAGTGGGTGATAATTGCAGAGAGAACTTCTCAGAGAACTTGTGGGCGATCAGTAACTGATGGAGATAAGAGAACTTATTCCAGGTCAGTTCATCGGGTGCTTTTGTGTTGGCATCAACATTGAACAGGGAAACCCATGCAACGGATACCGGAACATTTTTCAGACCTGTTTGCTGACGGAGGATCTTGAATTTAGCCCAGCCTTCAAAGCGTGCGCTACCGGTTGCTGCGAGACCTACGTTCAGGAATTTCGTGGGTGTGAAATCGAAAGAAAGATAAGTGTGCGCGATACCGGAGTTCAGTCCGAGCATCTGTGCGAAATTCTGACCTGTACTGGCGTCTTTGTTCCACAGGTTACCGAAGTGGTGAGAGATCATGAACTGCAGGTATCCTTTACCCACCATTTCCGTGCTTTGGAAATTGATGATCTTGGTACCGCTGAATGTATTCTTGGTGTATTTCGGTTTTGCTGCGGTTTTTTCAGCTGGGGCGGCGTCCTGAGCAATAGCACTGATCGTCAGGCCCAATCCGAAAACGAGGAGCGATAATATCTTTTTCATAATGCCTTTTTTAGTTTTTTACGGTTTGCTTTTGATCGATCATGAACTTTATTGGATTTGTCCCTGAGCGAGCCATTGTTGAATTGTATTGATCGTACATGCGCTGAGGCTGAGTGCGCCACCGGGGTGACCGCTGCTTCCGCCGCTGCCCATCATCGTGGTCAGGATCGATTTATCTGCAACCAGTTTGCTGTAGTCAAGGGCGATAGCGATACCACCGTGACAAGTTGAACCTTTACAGGATGAAGTATAGATCGGAAGGATGTTGGTTGTGTACTTGATCGTACCGGTAACCGTACAACCAGGCGCATCGTCTTTCGCACCTTGCTCGATCCATTTTTTGATCATGATCTTTTCGTTGGGTTCGAAGTCGATCGCACCGGCTCCGGGGTGGATACCACCATTTACCCAGCTGCTGAAAAGGGAAACGCGGGAAAGGATCGCATCATAGAACACGGTATCATAGTGTGAGAACTGTACCGCGCGCTGACCCTGACCATTATTATGGCAACCGCAGGCGCCTGAAGTGATGATCGGAACTACTTCCTGACGGAAAGATACTTTCGGCAGAGCCAGTACATCCGTTTTATTGTTATAGCATGATGAAACAACGATGGTCAATGTGCTCACCAGGACTGCTATTAAAAGTTTCTTATTCATATACCTGATAATTTAAGAGTGTTTAGATTGGATTATTTCCTGATGATGGTTCCGGTTTTCCTGTATTTGAATATACCGGCATTGTTGATACCATATTTCCATACATCCGGAACATTAGGATCAGCGAAATACCAGGCTTTGATCAGCGCGATCTCAGCGGGTTTCAGACCACCGTCACCGTAAGCCATATCACCTTGCTGGTTAGCTGCGAATACACCAGTGAAGGGGTTCGCGAGAACAACCGTAGAGTCGATACGGGAAAGCAGTGAGCTTGTTGCATTCAGGTAGTTTCCTTTTACATAGAATCCTTTACCACTACCATCAGTGAACACTACTGAAGAGTTGGCACGAATTGATTTGGGATACCAAACATCCATCAGGATATCATCATAAGAGTTGAGCGGACCGCGTGTGCTGGAAGCAGAAACCGGTGTGGAAACTGTTTTCCAGGGGCGGAAACTTGCATTCGCGAGTGTGTCAGCATAGAAGCGTTTCACACTGTCCTTATAAGCGCTCCATACCTGGCCGCGCAGATTCACGTTGGAAAGCTGACAATAGATCGTAGCTACACCTGTTTGGGGGTTCAGGTAAGTATACTGAGAAGTGTCGCTTGTAGTTAAACCAGCGATCAGTCCTTTACGTGCCCAGCCACCTGTTGCAGTTGCCTGGTTGTGACAGTTCGCGGAACTGCAACCATCAATGATCAGGCGGATAGCAGAAGGCCTGAAGTCGGTCAGATCAGGATTTTCTTTCGCGCCGTTCTGGATCCAGTTGTAGATAACTGATTTGTCGGTTGAAGAAAGTTCATGACTGGAATTGATCGGAGGCATAGCCTTGTTGAAATCATTCGTTGTGATATACTCCCACAATTTGCTGGAAGAAGGATTACCTGCAGTTACATATTTCATGATGTCACTGTAAGTTGCAAATCTCGGAGCGATCGGTCCACCATGGCAGTTACCGGTATTGCAGAATTCTTTCATGATCGTGCGAACACCTCTTTTAATGATACGGTCGTTCACATCGGGATTCGCATCATGGTTCGCTACAAGTGTGGTATCATAAAAAGGAGAGAAGATCGCAGAATCGGGAGCAACTGCGAATGTTCTGTCAAGCACCTGAGCATTTTGCCCGATTTTCTTACACTGCACCAGTGAAAGGGAAAGGATCAATCCACCCAGTACGATCACTGTTGTTTTTATGATTGGAATTTTTTTCATAAAAGACATTTTAGCTTTTTGTAAAATTTATGTCTGTAAAGAAATTGTTACTAACTTTTTCGAAATCAAAAATATTCACAAGGCGCCTGACAATTACATGACATGCTGCCTTTGGCCCGTTGATTATTCTCAACAAGCGGACTAACCATGGTCAGTGCAAATACTAACCTTGGTCTTTTTTGCTAAAATCATTGCCCTCGGGATACTGATTTGCGTTGTACCTGCAGCGTTTTTCAAAAAGAATTGTCATACGCCGCATCCGCATTCGAAGCGCATTAAACCAATGAAACTGACATTCATTGAAAATAATATGCGCTGTTTCCTTTTACGATCAACTACAATTTAACTAACTTTCTATATCCGCAAATACCCTGTTAAAGCTGATTAATAGGAATCACTTAGTCGTCCAGCCCTTTTATTTTTTGTGAATTTGTCATCCGTAACTGCATGAAAACAGGTGGGTTAATGACGCCTCTCACGCTTATTATTGAGGTTTGTCATGAAATTATCACGCACACGGAGATAGTTTGCAGCGCTTTATCCGAAGCAATCTTTAAAAATCAACCAATATGGGTAATAATAAAAAAACAGCTGACAAAACACGTCGCGGTTTCTTCTCCCAGTTACTCGGAGAGTTCCGTAAGCCGGCTGCTGACAGCGGAGAAAAGATCAAAATGCTGACCGCTGACGGCAAACTGGTGGAAGTAGACAAATCAGTGTATGAAAAAGCGGTCTCCGGCCAAAAAGCCACCAATAAGGAGATCCTGAACTGGATGGACAACCCGTCAAAAGATAATAGCTGAAATCTTCAACAAAGCATTTAATACTGTTTCAACATGAAAAACGAAGAAAAAGATCTTCAGGATAAGTCCCGGAGGGATTTTATCAAAACAGCAACCATCGCCACCGCCGCCGTTGCAGCATGTGGCAGCCTGGCCTGTTCCTGTTCTTCCAAAAAAGATGCAGTGGCCGCCGGTCAGAAAGTGAAATTACTTTCTCCCACCGGTGAGATCGTTGAGATCGATTCCAACTATCTCAACCACCACGCGCACCTGGATGCAGTTTCCCGCCTGGAAGCCCGTCAGGGTATCCCCGGCAAGAAATTCGTCATGGTCGTTGACCTCGCCCGTTGTAAGAACGCGAGAAAATGTATCAGCTCCTGTCAGAAATGGCACTATCTGCCTGAAGACAAAGAGTGGCTGACCGTAAAGCTGCTTAAGGACAATGATAAAGCGGCTCCTTACTGGTTCCCCAAACAATGTTTCCATTGCGATAATCCTCCCTGCGTGAAGGTTTGCCCGGTTGATGCAACGTTCAAACGCCAGGATGGATTGGTACTTATCGATAATGAAAGGTGTATCGGTTGTAAATTCTGTATGGCCGCCTGCCCTTATTCCACCCGCGTGTTCAACTGGGAAGAACCCAAAGTACACGACGCAACCATGGATGCCATCACTTATTCACCCGAAACCGGTGTTCCGCATAAAGTAGGTACTGTTGAAAAATGCGACTTCTGTCCCGACCGTACCCGCGAAGGTCTGCTCCCGCCCTGCGTGGAAGCCTGCCCCAACGGTGTATTCTACTTCGGTGATGAGAACGAAGACGTGGTTACAAATGGTGATGAAACCCTGGGCTTCCGCCAGCTGATCAAGGACCGCTCCGGTTATCGTTTCATGGAAGAACTCGGTACACAACCCCGCGTTTACTATCTGCCGCCGAAAGACAGACAGTTCCCTGTAGAGCGTGGTTATGAACCGCTCAACGATAAATTAAAAGCCCGTTTTAAAGATGTCATGGAAGAAAAAAAATAAAACGGTCATCTGATTAAACCATCTGTTTCATCGTAACAAAATTTTTATGGAACTCAATTCATACCAACAACAGGCTTTTAACTACCAGCGGCCCAATATTGAGAAATTCAATAAACGGAACTGGTTCTGGAGTATTTTCTTTCTTGCCTGGATCGCCGTTGGCGGATATGCACTTTATCTGCAGGTCGCCAAAGGACATATCGTTACCGGGATGCGCGATAACGTAGTGTGGGGCCTGTTCATCGTTAACTTCATCTTCTTCATCGGTATCAGTTATGCCGGCGCGATCATTGCAGGACTCCTGCAGCTTTCCGGTGTTACATGGGGTAAGCCCATCATCAGGATCGCGCTGATCATGACCGTGATCTCCGTGATCGTTGGTCCGATCTTCATCCTGCTTTGCGTAGGTCGCCTGGACCGCCTCTGGCACCTGTTCGTTTATCCCAGGATACAGTCACCCATGACCTGGGACGTTATGGCGATCATGACCTATCTCGTAGGAGCCGTGCTGTTCCTGTATCTCGCGCTCATCAAGGACCTTGCGGTTTACCGCGATGCCAACATGAATATCCCGAAATGGAGACAATGGCTGTATAAATTCATGGCCATCGGTTATAACGGAGCGGCCAGTCAGAAACGCCACATCCTGATCTCCCAGAATCTGCTTGCGATCATCATGATCCCGCTTTCCATCATGGTAAGCTCCATCCTCTCCTGGATCTTCGGTATGACCCTGAGGCCGGGCTGGCACAGTACCATCTTCGGACCCTACTTCGTACTGGGTGCGATCTATTCCGGTACCGGTGTGCTGATCGTTGCCATGTGGGCTTACAGAAAATTGTATAAACTGGACAGCTACCTTACCGATAAACACTTCGTTTACCTCGGTTACTTCATGATGGTGCTTGCATCCGCTTACGGATACTTCACCTTCTCTGAATATTTC
This sequence comes from Bacteroidota bacterium, assembly GCA_029555415.1. Classification (GTDB taxonomy): domain Bacteria; phylum Bacteroidota; class Bacteroidia; order Chitinophagales; family Chitinophagaceae; genus JAKPSI01. The sequence goes on from JAKPSI010000121.1 coordinate 14,335, forward strand.
ACCAGCTGGTACGGATCACAGAAATGGGATTCTGAAGTGATCAATAAACTGTTCAGCGCTGATGGTTATGGCTGGTGGTCACTCTTCGCTAATCTTTTCGGGATCGTGCTGCCGATCGTTATCGTCGCCATTCCGAAAACACGGAAAGTGGTCCCCATTACGATCGCCGCATTTGTTATGGTGTTCGCACTGTGGGTGAAACGTTACCTGATCATCGTTCCTACGCTGGAATCACCGCTGCTTCCGATGCAGGACACAAGACCCGAATTCGTACACTATCATGCAACATGGGTGGAATGGGCGCTTACCGGAGCCGGTGTAGCTTCTTTCCTGCTGTTCTTCATGATCATGGCAAAATTCGTTACCGTGATCCCGATCACAGGCCTGGATCAGAAAGTCGCGATCCCCGCCAAGAAAGGTGCCCCAGTAAACACAAAAGTTGAACCCGCTTAAAAATAAGTATATGAAAAGAGCTGACATCAAAACGGTTCTCCTCGCCCTGCTGCTTTTCTTTACAGCACCCTTTGCTGTAAGTGCACAGGACACTACCGCCGCTGCCAAGGAAGAACCAGAAGCGATCAGTCCCTCATTCGATTTCATCACTATCCAGAAAGGTGACAGCAGTATCGATCTGAAAGTTACCATGATGGCCAAGGTGAAAGGATCCATGATCCGTCTGAACGGACAAAAAGTGACCTATTTCGCAGTGACCGATTCCGCAGAAACAGAGATCGGAAGCGCTGTTACCAATGAGATCGGCGTTGCGTTATTTAATTGTAAGGCCACCGCTGTTCCTGCAGCGAATAAAGAAGGCAAAGTACATTTCATCGCCCGCTATACCGGTAATAAACTGGTTGAATCCGCTGAAGGTGAAATGACCATCAAACGCGCAGTGATCATCCTGACACCAGTAAAAGGTGATTCGCTTTGGTCCGTTGAGGCCAAGCTCATCGCTTTGAATGGTGATACCGCCGTTAAGGAAACCACCCTCGGTATTTTCGTGAAACGTCTCTTCAATCCCTTTAAGATCGGGGATGGCGCGACAGATGACGCCGGTGCGCTTTCCGTAGAAATTCCCGGCAATCTGCCCGGCGATGCCAAAGGAAACATTGTTTTACTGGCAAAACTGGATGAAAATGAGGAATTTGGTAACTTAGAGACCAGTCTTTCAGAACCCTGGGGCGTTCCGGTTTCAGATGAAGTGAAGGAATTACCCAGAGCTTTATGGAGCCCGCACCCGCCGATCTGGATGCTGGTGACCTTCATTACGCTCCTGACCGTGGTTTGGGGACACTATGTAGTGATCGTTTGGGAACTGATCCGCCTGAGAAAAGAAAGGGACCATACAACCCATACGGCCTGAGCAGCATCTTAATATTAAAAAGCTTTAAACCTCAAAAAAATACAACAATGAAAACAAACGCAGCATTCGCAATGACCGGTTTAGCAGCATTCCTGCTGATGTCCTTTGCCGTTACTAAAAAATTCAATGACCCCTGGCCTGTACCCGATAAATTCGTAAAGATGGCCAACCCGGTAGCATCCAATGCAGCTTCCATTGCAACGGGTAAAGATATTTATATGCAGCAGTGCAAATCCTGCCATGGACCGAAAGGTAAAGGTGATGGCCCGAAAGCCTCTCAGTTGGATACAGAATGCGGCGACTTCACAAGCGCAGCTTTCCAGAAACAAACTGACGGCTCTCTCTTCTATAAAACAACAGAAGGCCGCAAAGACATGCCCTCTTACAAAAAGAAGATCACTAACCCCGATGATATCTGGGCAGTTGTGAATTTTGTAAGAACACTGAAATAAGTCCAACACTTTTTCACCAAAGAATAAGCCCCGGCGTTTACTGCCGGGGCTTTCTTATTCACTACGGAGATGAAGTATTTATTTTTTCGGCTCCAGTAATTTGAAGAACTGATCCAGTTGCGGAAGGATCACGATGCGTGTACGGCGGTTGGCCGCTTTACCATCGCGTGTGCTGTTGTCAGCCACGGGCCTGTATTCACCACGACCGGCAGCTGCCATCTTTGCGGGATCAAGACCGTACTGTTTTTGCAGGATGCGAACCACGGCTGTAGCACGTTTCACGCTGAGGTCCCAGTTGTCCTGCAGTACACCACCACCTGCATAAGGTACATTGTCGGTATGGCCTTCGACCATGAATTCGATATCAGGCTGATTCTTCAGCACTGCCGCTACTTTGCCCAATACTGATTTCGCTTTATCCGTTACTTCATATTGTCCGCTTTTGAAAAGCAGTTTGTCAGAGATGTCGATATACACAACGCCTTTGTCCACTTTGATATCGATATCCTGATCATCCATACTTCCCACAGCGCCTTTCAGATTCATCACCAGCGCCATGTTCAGTGAATCCTTGTGCGCCATCTGCTGTTGCAGTGTCTGGATGTATGCGTCCTTGGCACCCATGTTCTCCATGGATTTTTTGATGCTCTCCGCCTGAGAGGAGCTGATGACCGAAAGGTCCTGCAGCTGACGCAGTGCGGACGTGTTATTTTCTTTCAGGAAATCGATCTGCTTGTTCAGGTCGGCGATCTTTCCGTTCAGGTTACCGTTATCTGATTCCAGCGCGGCTTTCTGACGGGCGAGGGCCGCCTTGTCATCATTGCAGTTCCCGAGATCACCTTCCAGTTTGGAATACTTGGTTTGCAGTTCAGCATACTGTGCCTGGGCGCTCTTGAATTTTTTGGAGCTTACACAGGAGAAGAGCACTACGGAAACGGGTGCCAGCAACAGTAATCTTTGCCATTTCATACGTGTATTGTTTAGAATTGATAAATATGGAAATACCCGGGAGTTCAGCCGGGCGTTTGCCTTAACAATGCAAATATAATCTGCCGGCCCCGAGCAGCGCATGACTGAATGTTAATTTCAATGCAGTTCAAAACGAAAGCGGGCCTTTTGCAAACACATGAAATAAAAAACACATTTTTGAGTACCTTCATTATGATGGAACAGAAACGAAAACCAGCGGTCGGATTTATCTTCATTACACTCCTGCTCGATGTAATGGGATGGGGAATTATCATACCGGTGATGCCGAAGCTGATCGCCTCCCTGAAACATATTCCGGTTGCCGACGCCAGTCCTTACGGCGCCTGGCTGATCTCGGCTTACGCCATCACACAGTTCGTTTGCGCACCTATTGTCGGGAATCTGAGCGATAAATTCGGAAGAAGGCCCGTGATCCTCATCTCGCTATTTGGATTTGCTGTTGATTATATGTTCCTCGCATTCGCTCCTACCTACAGCTGGCTTTTTGTGGGTCGCGTGATCGCGGGTGTTACCGGTGCCAGCATCACCACCGCCTCTGCCTATATCGCTGACGTGAGTACCCCTGAAACAAGGGCGAAGAATTTCGGCCTCATCGGAGCCGCGTTCGGACTGGGTTTCATCATTGGTCCCACCATTGGCGGACTGCTCGGAGAGATCAGCACGCGCGCCCCTTTTTATGGCGCCGCGATCCTCTGCATGCTGAATTTCCTGTATGGTTATTTCGTTTTACCCGAATCCCTGCCAAAAGATAAAAGGCGGAAATTCGAATGGAAGCGTGCCAACCCGCTTGGCGCCATGCGCGTACTGATCAAACACCCGGAGATCGGCGGACTCGCCCTTTCCTTCTTCCTTATATATGGCGGTGCAATCCGTTCAGAGCAACTGGAACTATTTTACGATCGCTCAGTTCGACTGGAAGCCACGAATGGTCGGTATTTCACTCGGCGTGATCGGGGTGCTGGTGGCGATCGTACAGGGCGGACTGATCCGGATCATCAATCCCAGGCTGGGTAACAACAGAAGCGTGTATACGGGACTGTTATTATACAGTCTCGGCCTTTTCCTGTTCTCTTTTGCAACTCAGGGCTGGATGATCTTCGTATTCCTGATCCCTTATTGTCTCGGAGGCATTGCCGGACCGGCCATTCAGGCCATTCTTGCCGGACATGTACCTGCGAATGAACAGGGTGAGATGCAGGGTGCCATGACGAGTATGATGAGCCTGACCTCCATTATCGGGCCACCGATCATGAACTATCTTTTCTTTTACTGCACAAGGCCCAATGCGGTGATCCATTTTCCCGGCGCACCATTCTTCCTGGGCGGGATCTTCATGCTGGCCAGTGCGCTCATCGCCTACACGGTACTGCGTAAAGAAAAAAAGGCCGCGCTTGCATAGCGCGACCTCTATGGTTTTCTTCAGCATTCATTCACTAAAGTGGTTTTGAACTGGTGGGTGGTTTGCCCCCCTCCGGAACGAAGATCAGCGCGGCGGAGTTCATACAGTAACGCTTCCCGGTAGGTGCAGGACCATCATCGAAAACGTGTCCCAGATGGGATCCGCTCTTGCTGTCCACTACCGCCCATCTTTCTTCACCAAAGCTGAGGTCCTTTACCAGCCTCACTGCATCCGGTGTGATCGGTGCCCAGAAGCTGGGCCAGCCGGTACCGGAATTGAATTTCTGTTCTGAGCTGAACAAAGGTTGAAGCGTTGCGGCAGAATAGTACGTTCCTTTTTCATAGAAGTGATCATACTTACCGGTTCCCGCTCTTTCGGTCCCTTCCTGACGAAGGATATAAAATTGTTCCGGTGTAAGTCTTGCTTTCCACTCCGCATCCGTGTATTTGACCGGATACACGGTTTTAGCAGTAGCCACCGGCGGGTCAGGATATTTATTGTTTTTATTCGAATTGCCCTGTTGGCCCATGGTGCATTGTGTGTGCAGCATCGCGATCAGTACTAAAAATGATATTCCGGCTGTTCTCATGTTTGCTTGTTTTAATAATAAACGAAATAAAAAGCATCCGGGTTTTCCGCGGGCAGCTATTAACAGGACCTTATGTTTTAAAGGGCCTTCACGGCTTCGGTCAGTGCCGCGACCGTTTTCTTCTCATTCCCGATGAAGATCTTTCCCTTCAGCAACGCCACGGGTCTTTTGAGAAAGGTGTATTCTTCCAGGATGAATTTCCGGTAATCCTTTTCACCCAGCGTTTTATCTTTTAATCCCAGTTCCTTGTATTTAATGGCTCGGCGGCTGAAGAGGGCTTCATAAGAACCGGCCAGGGCCTGCATTTCATCCAACTGGGCGGCCGTGATCTTTTCGGTCTTGATATCCTGTAAAACGAATTTGCCTTTTGCTGCCAGTGTACCGATGCCCGACTCCCTGAGGATCGACTGGCAGGTAGAACAGGTGCCGAGATGGTATATCTTATTCATATATATGCTGCTGTGATAACGCCCTGGCGGGCGATTCTGTTCAAAATTATCTAAATTTACCGCTCATTTTCAGGGATATGAAGAAAGACGAAGTTTTCAAAGACGAGATCGGGAAGGCGAGCGATTTCAAGTTCGGCGCCAACGTCGCAAATGTCTTTGATGACATGGTGAATCGTTCTGTCCCTTTTTACGGAGAGATCCAGCGTATGATGGCCGAGATCTCCGCCAACCATGCGGTCGAGGATAGTGATGTGTACGACCTGGGCTGTTCCACCGGTACCACGATGATCGGCATGGACACCCTGGTGAACAAGAAGATCCGTTTCATCGGCATCGACGACTCCAGGGAAATGCTGGACAAATGCAAATCCAAACTGCTGGAGATCGGTTTTTCACGGAATTATGAACTCCGCTGCAATGATCTGAATGAAGGCGTGACGATCACGAATGCTTCTGTCGTTGTACTTTGCCTGACCCTTCAGTTCGTCAGGCCCATCTACCGCGAGCGGCTGCTGTCTGAGGTTTACAAGGGACTGAACAGTGGCGGTGTGGTGATCCTGGTGGAAAAGATCCTGGCGGAAGACAGCAATTTCAACCGTGATTTCATCGACTACTATTATAACTATAAAAGAAGGAACCATTACAGTGATATGGAGATCTCCCAGAAACGGGAGGCGCTTGAAAATGTGCTGGTCCCTTATAAACTGAGCGAGAATATTTCCCTGTTGCGCGATCAGGGCTTCATCAACTGCGAAGTATTCTTCAAGTGGTACAACTTTGCCGGGATCGTTGCGGTAAAGAAATAAGCAAAACCAACAGAAACCGATAGCCTGCCTGATCTATTCCGAAGTTCCATTCACCAACCAACTCAACAGTTCTTATTCATGATCAGTATCGGGAATTTCTTTTTTAAATACCGCAACTGGATCTTCATCCTGTTCTACGCAGCATTGTTCATCCCTTCGTGGCCGCTGTTTTCACCTGACCGGTTCGGGGTTCAATACTATTGGTGGCCCATCATCAGCGGCGCCATCATTACAGTTCTGGGGCAGCTCTTCCGCGGATTGACGATCGGCCTGGCCTATATCATCCGGGGTGGAAAGGCCGGAAAGCCTTATGCAGAGGGACTTGTAACGGAAGGGATCTTTCATCACTGCCGCAATCCGTTATATGTCGGGAACATCGCAATGCTGTTGGGCGTTGGTATCATGGCTAACTCGCTGGTATATGTAGTGATCGTGATCCCGGTATTCCTTTTTGTGTACCAGGCCATCGTAAGAGCTGAAGAGGATTTTCTGCTGAAGAAATTCGGTGCCGGATATGATGCATACTGCAAACAGGTGAACCGCTGGATCCCCGATGTGCGCGGACTTGATGATACTTTTTCCGGCATGCGTTTCAACTGGCGCCGCTGGATCCTGAAAGAGCATACCACGCAATACATCTGGCTGGGCGGGATGACCCTGATCCTTTTGTTCAAATACCCTGAACTGACCGGTTATTCGGCCGATTGCCGCCTTATCTGGCTGGCGTCGGTATTTGGCGGACTGTCAGCGCTATACGTTCTGATCAGGGTCCTGAAAATGACAGGTAAATTCAGGGAATGAACACTTCAGGACCCGCACGGGAACTGAGTTTCCTTCATTCGTAAACAAGAGGCAGGGGAAGTTGTTATTTTTGTACCTGCCGCAAGTATCAGAACCGCGGACAAAAACCTAAACGTATGATCCAGACCGGAAACCCCATTATCAGCATCTACACAGAAATGACCCCGAACCCGGAAACGATGAAGTTCGTGGCCAACAAACTGCTGTATCCAGGCAAAAGCCTTGATCTGCCCGATGCGGAAAGCGCGAAAGTATCGCCCCTCGCTACCGAACTGTTCGGTTTCCCTTTCATCCGCGCGGTGTTCATCGCCAGCAATTTCGTGACACTGACCAAAACGAATGAGACCGACTGGAATGATGTGATCCCTTCGATCCGTCAGTTCCTCAAAGAATATCTTGAAGAAGGCAAAGCTGTGGTGAATGCAGAAGAAGTGGCGGCCATGAAACAAGTGGGCAGCAACGAAGTAACAGCGGATGATGATGATGTCGTAAAACGTATCAAAGAATTGCTCGATAATTATGTGCGTCCCGCCGTTGAAATGGATGGTGGAGCGATACAGTTCCGCAGCTATGACAGCGGTACGGTGAACCTCGCCCTGCAAGGCAGTTGCAGCGGATGTCCTTCTTCCATGATCACGCTGAAAGCAGGTATTGAAGGCATGATGAAAAGAATGATCCCGGAGGTGAAGGAAGTGGTGGCTGAAGCGGAATAACACGGATTAACGCAGATTGGCGCAGATTAACACGGATTAGCGCAGATTAGCGCAGATGGATACAGATAAGTAATAATTGATACTTTAGAATATCAACAAAAAGTGCGGTGATGATCACCGCACTTTTTTTATTTACTTCAGGCCGGAACGCTGACGGAAGTTTTTTCCCAGTTCACACCTCTTTCACGCAGGTGTTGCAGTACAAATTCGAAACAGGCTTTGTCCTTGCCCACGAACTCCGGAGGGAACACTCCTTTTTCTGTGAACATATTCTTCAAAACCAGGTCCACCGAGGCGGTACAGGTATAGCCGGTCGTGCGCGCCATGGATGAGGTGCGGGTATGGGGATCATAATAGTCAAGCACAGCATATCCGATCTTTTCTTTTCTCCCGTCCTTTTCACCTTCCAGCTCAACGGTCATCACCGTGAATTCTTTTTCATCAGGTTCGAGCTTCCATTGATCAACGAGCAGTTTCGATGTGAACGCAAGTGGTACAACAGGCTGTCCATTCACCATTACAGGTGTGGTTTCAAAAAATCCCGCTTGCTGCATGGAAATGATCAGATCGATATGACCAGGATAGCGCAGTGTCTTTTCCTTCATGTTCGGAATATGGCCCATCGTATCCACCAATGAACGCAATCCGTCCGTATTGAATGCTTCCAGCTCTCCGGCGTCGCCGAATGAAAGGATCTCGCGTTCACTGAGTGCGGGGCGTGTTACGACCTCACCGTTCTCAACAAGTCTGGCAGGACGGATATATTCCTGGATCACATCCACAGGAGAGAAAGGTGCTTTATACTGGAAGGGTGGTTTTCTTTCAACAGGCAATCCGCCAACATAACAAGTGAAAGAACTGATCTTCATTTCTTCATTATAACGGCCAAGGATCAGATTACTCATGCCAGGCGCTACGCCGCAATCCGTGATAACGGTCACGTTCATTTCTTTGGCCAGTTTATCCAGCTGCAGGGAATTTTCGGGGAAAAATGAAATATCAACGATGTTCTTACCTGAACGGATAGCCGCTTCCAGTGTGGCATAACCCATGAAACCGGGTACCGCCGTTACCACCAGGTCGAACTCCGCAAGCATGCTCTTGTACTGGTCATGCGCGGTAAGATCGGCCACTGTTGTTTGAATGGAAGGATCACGCTGGTTCAACTCCGCAAGATTCGCGGCGCTGACATCAAATGAATGTACCTGATACTGCTTAGCCAGATCAAGCGCGATGGCGCGGCCGACCATGCCGGCCCCTAAAACTGCAATCGTCATTGTGAAATAATTAGTCTGCAAATTTAGCGCTTGCGGGGCGAGTGAAATTAAAATTCACGGATCGTCGGAAAATCAGGCTGATCCTGCTTCAGACGAACACTTTTTACAAGAGGAATTATTTTAGCTACCGAAATACGCTCCGATCACATCCCGCCAGATCAGCAGGATCACGCCGATCAGCGCGGCGGTCACCCCGATCACCGAACGGGTCGTGATCTTTTCTTTGTAAAATAACAACGCAACACCCAGCGCGAAAAGAGGTACCATGGCCAGGATGGTTTGCGCGGCAGCAACATTGATATATAAAATGCTGAACATGGAAAGACTCAGCGCCATGGTAGGGTTGAGCACAGTAGCGATCAAAAAACTTTTCCGCCCCTTTGTGTTCAGTTTAAAAGCGCCGGCTTTGAATACACCACGATCCGTGAATGCCGCGATCAATAACAGTGCTGCCGCTCCCGCCAATACACGAATGAAAGTTGCAGAAAGGGGACCAATGGGGTGACCTGCCGCTTCCTGCATGATGAATGCTTTTTTTGCGAATACGATGCCGGTACCGTGACACACCGATGCAATGGCGCCCCAGGTGATGCCCGCCGCCACGGACCCGTGTCCGTGATCCGGAATACTGTTACGTTGTGACCGCGCCAGGCTGATGCCGATCACGCCCGCGATCGTGATGGCGATACCTGTGATCCCGACCCAGTTGATGTTTTCACCCACCATGAAGATCCCGAACAATAAAGCCGATGCCGGCGAAAACGTAGTGAGCACATTGCCGAGTTGCGGACCCAGTATCGTAAAACAACGGAAGATCAGATAATCACCAAGCGCCAGTGAAACCACTCCGGACAACCCCAGCCAGATCCACGCATGTGAATATGCAGCGGAAAAAACAGGAAAGAATGTTTGCTGCTCAACAATTGCAGATGCAATGAAAAGCAGGAGGGATGCGCCACACAGGCGTACCAGATTCAGCCGGCTAACGGAGAAATTGCGCGACAATTCCGTGAAAGGAAATGACGCGATGGCAAAGCTGAGACTTGCCGCAAAAGCGAATAAAAAGCCGACAGACATAAGTAAACCCCGTTGGTGATTTCAAAGGTAACAGGAGCCTTTATGATTTCTGAAAAAGATTTGATGGCCGCCTGCTTGCCGGTTTTCGTCATATCATTTAACTTCCTGTACGGATCCTGTCTGTAACATGAAACTAATTATCACAAGCTTCGTCATTATTTGTCTTCTTTCCTGCGCCGTCAGCCACAATCCACTGCGCAGCACCTTTCGTTCACTGCAGCGCGGAAAGCTGAAGGATGATACCAGTTACGTATACACGCTGCCCTATGAAAAAGGAAAACGCTACCGGATGGTACAGGGTTATTTCAGCCGCTTCACGCATAAAGAAAGAGCGGCCCTTGATTTCAAAATGAAAAGGGGAACCATTGTTTGTGCAGCACGCGAGGGTGTAGTTGTGCGTGTAAAGGAAGATGGTGATCGGGGAGGCCTGCGAAAAAAATACAGGCCCTACGGAAATAACATCGTCATTCAGCATGCAGATGGCACCCGTGCCGGCTACTGGCATTTTCGTTTCAACGGTGCGATGGTTCAGGCCGGAGATACTGTAAAGGCAGGGCAGCCGATCGGTTACAGTGGCAAGACCGGTTATACCGCATTGCCACATCTTCATTTTCTGGTATGGCGCTTCGATATGGCAGGTCATTGGCAACAAGTGCCCACCCGTTTTCACAGCACGGCTGGTGATCATTATTTACGCGCGTTCCGCAGGTATAAAAGACCGTAATGAACCGCTTCCCTTATTTTTGAACAAACAATAGTCGTGGGTATCAATGAAGTCTGGCATCAATTCATGCAGGATGTGGTTCACACTTCCATTCCTGAATACATCGCCGTTGTGGCAGGTATCGCCAGTGTGTGGTATTCACGAAAAGAGAATATCCTGGTGTATCCGGTCGGTTTGGTGAATACGATCATCTATGTCTGGTTGTCTTTCAAATATCAGCTGCTCGGCGAAGCGTCTGTTAATTTTTATTACACCGTCATGAGCCTCTATGGCTGGTATCTTTGGGCGCGCCGTGATGCGGGACAACAACCGGTCGTGCATGTTGTGTTTTCGGATCGCCGCTGGTGGATCTATCAATCGGTCTTCTTCCTTGCTTTTTATGTAACGATCTTTTTCGCACTGACCTATCTGAAACAGAATTTCTGGTCCGGCGCCATTCCCTGGGCGGATGCGTTCGCTTCCGCAACGGCTTTTACCGGTATGTGGCTGATGACAAAGAAAAAAGTGGAGTCCTGGTACTGGTGGATCGCCACCAATTGCGCGTCGATACCACTCTATTTCGTGAAACACCTCGTTTTCACGAGTGTGTATTATGTGATCTTACTGGTGATGGCTTTCTACGGACTTTCAGAATGGATGCGACGCGCTAAAAATTCCATTCCTTCACAGCAGCCCGGCTACGCCGGTTAAAGAATGCCTTCATTTTTTCAATGATGTCGGGGTGTGCAGCGGCAACATTTTCCTGTTCACCCGGATCTTTTCCGAGATCATACAATTCAACCGGCGCGTCGGGGTTCTTGTGTACCTGGCTCCGCACGGCTTTCCAGTTATTCCAGCGAACCGCCTGAATGCCATTCTCATAATCGTGCACTTCCCAATACAGGTATTCATGTTGTGGTGTGGGTAATCCGTAGAATTCAGGGAATAACGAAACGCCGTTGGTGACGGCAGTGGTTTTATTTCCGGCAATGGCATTGAATGTAGCAAACAGGTCCCACACCGCACACACCTTATCATTCGTTCTGCCCGCACGGATCTTGCCCGGCCATCTTGCAATGAAGGGTTCGCGGATCCCGCCTTCATATAAAGAGCCTTTATATCCGCGCAGCTTTCCGTTGCTTTCAAAAAATTTCGTATCCGCACCACCGGTGCCGGGAACAGTTGCGCCATTATCACTCGTGAATATCACCAGCGTGTTCTTATCCAAACCCGCATCTTGTAAAGTTTTCATGATCATACCAACATACATATCCAGTCTTGAGATCATTGCGGCATAAGCGCTGCGCGGACGGATATGCGGCAGGTACCCTTTTCTTCCGGTGTAGGGCGTTTCCTCAAAAACATTTTCATATTGCCTGAGCGACTCATCCGGAACCTGCAGCGAAAGATGCGGTAATGTATAAGCCAGATATAAGAAGAAAGGTTTGCGTGTATGCGAGCGGATGTATTTCACCGCTTCACCGGTCATGGTGTCCGGTGAGTAGATCTTTCCGCTGTATCCTGCATAGTTGACCGGGTTCGTGGAATCGGCCTTTAATACCTGATGCGCTGAAAACCAGGACTGGCCAAGGTCTTCGCGCGTCTCGTTCCTCCATAAGTGTGTGGGATAATAATTATGCGCCTGCTTCTGGTCCAGATACCCGTAAAAAAGATCGAAGCCCTGCTTGTTAGGAACGCCCTCTGTCCCGGGGCCGCCCAGTCCCCATTTACCGATCAGCGCAGTAGCATAACCGGCTTTTCGTAATTCGGTGGCAATGGTCATGGTGTTCGGTGCCAGCGGCATTTGCCCGAACTCTTCCTCGTCCCTGAATCCGCCGAATTCAAGATTGTCGCGCACCTGTGCGTGACCACCATCCATACCGGTCACGAAAGAACAACGGGTGGATGCGCAAAGTGTAGTGGCATAGTATTGTGTAAAACGCATTCCTTCCGCGGAAAGCCTGTCGATATTCGGTGTTTTGATCTTTTGCTGACCATAACAACCCAGCTCTCCGTAACCGAGGTCGTCCGCCATGATATAAATGATATTGGGCTTGCTGGTCTGTGCCGTCAACGCAAGCGGAAACAAAATGCAGGCGAGCAGGAATTGTTTCATGGTAAAAAATGTAAGTGTTGCCAAGGTAAAGTAAATTGCCGCCATGATCCTGAAAAAAATCGTCGTACTCGGTCCGGAGTCAACAGGAAAAAGCACGTTATGTGAACAACTGGCTCTTCACTACGGAAGCCGCTGGTGTCCTGAGTATGCACGTGAATATCTGGTGGAGAACGGGACCAGTTATTCATTCGACGACCTGCTCACGATCGCTAAAGGACAACTCGCACAGGAAGATGCGGTCACAGCCAAAATGCAAACAACAACTGATCAGGCGCTGGCGCTTTTTATTGATACCGATATGTATGTAATGAAAGTGTGGTGTGAATTCGTTTTTGGAAAATGCCATCGGTTCGTACTGGACCAGATCGTGGAGCGCAAATATGATCTCTATCTTTTATGCAACACGGACCTGCCCTGGGTGAAAGATGAATTACGGGAATACCCGGATCACGAAACAAGACACAAGCTCTACAATATCTATAAGGACATCCTCATTAATCAGTCCGTTCCCTGGGTGGAGGTTAGCGGAGTAGATCCCGACCGTTTCAACTGCGCAAAGTCAGCCGTTGATAAACTCCTGAAACCCTAATTTAGCGGCCGTGAAGGCCTTCTTTCAAAAATATCACCGCACACTTTTTTACTGCGGCCTGCTGTTGCTGGGTCTTTGGCAGGCACGGTACACGGAATTGCAGGATGACGAGGCTTATTACTGGGTGTACAGCCGTTTCCCGGACTGGGGCTATTTCGATCATCCGCCCATGATCGCCATGCTGATCAAAGCCGGCTACGCTATTTTCCCGAATGAACTGGGTGTTCGGTTTTTTCCGTTGCTGATGAGTATCGGATGGGTGGTCATCCTTGAAAAACTG
>JAKPSI010000010.1 GCA_029555415.1 Bacteroidota bacterium
TCCAAACACCTGCATATCCTGCTCGCATTCCCCAATGCCTATTATGCCAAACTGGAACCGATGGGCAAGATGGAGAACATGCCATCTGTGCAGCAGGAAGTATTGTACGCCATGCAGCCCGAACTGATCCCTGCCGGCGAAGCCGCGCCACCGCAGCGTTTCGGCGCAAAGGATGTGGCCGATCTGAGCTGGAAGAACCTGATGGACGCTTACAGTTGTACCGAATGCGGCCGATGCAGCTCCGCATGTCCGGCCAATCAGACAGGCAAATTATTATCGCCCCGCAAGATCATGATGGATACCCGCGACCGCATGGAAGACATCGGCCGCAACATATCAAAGAACGGAACCTTCACGGATGATGGCAAGAGCCTGCTGCACGATTATATCACTGTAGAAGAACTCCGCGCCTGCACTACTTGTAATGCATGTGTGCAGGAATGTCCGGTAAGTATCAGTCCGCTCGACATCATCATCAAACTCCGCCGTTACCTGGTCATGGAAGAAAGTAATTCCCCCCAGGAATGGACCGCCATGTTCGGAAACGTGGAAAACAATTTCGCGCCCTGGAAATTCAGTCCTGATGAGCGCGACAAATGGGCCGAAGAACTTAAAGCCTGACGCTGATGGCGGAAGACCTTTTTCCCGACAAACAACCAGAGCCCCTGCTGAAAGCCTTCGCATGGTGGGAAAAGAAACGCCTTTTGTACAATATCATCGTAGGTGTCACAGGCGCGGTGGTCATGTTCAGTCTCCCCGTCCATACTTTTTTCGACATCGTCAGCGTTATCATTTTCGGGATCCTGGCAAACGTGTTCTATACACTGGGATTTCTTCTGGAAGTGATCATGGCCCATTATTTCAAGAAAGACATGATATTCGAGAAATGGAGACCGGTGTTGTTCTGGACCGGTGTGATCTTTTCGGTTTTCGTGACGGCCATGGCCGGATTTCTGATCATTTTCAATGCGATATTCAACTTTTAAATTCTACAGATGAAAAAGATCCGGATGTTTTTTACCATTTGCCTGTTGCTGAATTCAATATTGGCCTTTTCTCAAAATCCAACGGATGTGGGTGCGGAATATCAGTTGCTGAAAGGAAGAGGTTACAGTGGTAAATCATTGGGTGTTCGTGGCGAAACATTCAGTGACAAACACAGCTGGAGCGTCGGCATCACCAAGAATCTTTCCTCCAAAGGCTCTTATTCTGAGTACCGCGGATTCGGACTCTTCTTCGGCTACCGGCATGGATTCAAATACAACACCAAAGGTAATGGCAATCTTTTTGCAGGAGGCCGGCTGTATCTGTCATTCGAGAATTTCTTCGGGAAAGAAAGTGCCAATGGGATGTCCGTTATGCCGGCCGCTGAAGCCGGTTATGAATTCCTGTTCTGGAAGCAACGCATCTTCACCAGCCCTTCCATTGGCTATGGATATAAATTCAAGATGACGAAAGGCAACAACTCCCTTCAGGAGGATGAAGGCGGAAGAGTGATCCCATCCCTTTCACTGGGCTATCATTTTCATTGAAGATCCGCTTAACCTGTCTGCTTATACTTCTTATTGAACCAGTACCACATCGGTACTCCGGTGAACATCAGCACAAGTCCGATCCCCGCTTCACGCGGTCTGGAATAAATCGTATTGAAGAATAATGCTGCGGAGAACAGGATCACGATAGCAGGTACTACCGGATAACCCCATACTTTATACGGACGATGTACATCCGGCATGCGTTTGCGCAGGATAAAAACGCCGAGTGCGGTAGCGCCGTAAAAGATGAATACCGCGAAGATGATCATATCCGTAAGTTGATCGAATGTTCCGGAACAAACCAGTAAACAACCCCAGATACACTGGTACCATAAAGAATAAGCCGGAACGCCTTTATCATTCAGTTCGCCCGCTTTTTTAAAGAACAATCCTTCCTTTGCCATCGCGTAATAAACACGGCCGCTGGTGATGATCGTGGCATGATTACAGCCGAGTGTCGTGATCAGGATCAGTACCGCGATGAACAACTCTCCGCTCCGGCCCCAGAATATTTTCACCGCTTCCACCGCGGCGATGCCACTGCCGGAACTGTTGATCTGTTCCAGCGTTGAAACGGGCAATAAGGACAAGTAAGCCCAGTTTGCGAGCAAATACACACCGATGGTGAGCAGGATACCGATCGTGATACCTACGGGGATATTGCGGTTCGCATTTTTCGTCTCACCACCGATATACCCCACCGAAGCCCAGCCCTGGTAGGCCCAGAACGCGGCGAGCATAGCGGTGAACATAGCCGTGAAGGTGACCGGTTGGTCATTGGTGGTATGCAGACTGAATGATTGACTGATGCTGGCGTGTGAACTGCCCAGTCCGAATATGGTGATCACAGCAATACCCGTTAACACGAGGACGAGGATCAGCGTGCCCATCCAGGCACCGGTCTTTAATCCACGACTATTGATCCAGGTCAGGATCACGATGAGCAGGATGGCAACGAGTTTGATATTGAAATCCGCAAATGGATGAAAGAGTCCTCCGATCGAAATATCCGACCAGGAGGTTAGTACGGGAGGAATGGGCACCACATTGTGCAATGATTGCGCGAACACATAAGCCAGGGATGAAATGGATGCGGTCTGAATGACCATGAAAGTAGACCAGCCGAACTGGAACGCGAAGAAGCGGTTATAGATCTTCTTGTAATAAACATAGTCGCCGCCGGTATCTGCCATGAGTCCCGCCACCTCTGCATAACTCAATGCTCCGAACAAACTGATGATCCCACCCAGTACCCAGGCGATGAGTACCCAACCGGAGGAATGCAGTTCCGCCGCCATGGGCGCCACCTTTTTGTAGACGCCCGATCCGATCACATTAATGATGGTGAATACTACCACGAGCCCCAGCCCGAGGGTGCGTTGCAATTGCCGGTTTGATGTCATGCATTACAGATAAGAACAGGAAAGTACAAAATAGTTGTAACCTTGCCTTTTAAATATATTCCTATGCAGATCGCACCCTTCGCATTTGAAACACTTGACTGGTCCACTGTTCCCGGCGAAACCCATGCCGGTGATACCGGAACTGCCATCTGGCAGATCAGGATAGTCCATGACATCCGTGTCAGGATGGTGACCTATTCACCCGGTTATGAAGCGGACCATTGGTGCAGTAAAGGACATATCATTTACTGCACCGAGGGTGCTATGATCACGAAATTGCAGGACGGCCGCGAATATGAACTGAAAGCCGGCCAATGCTATTTCGTGGGTGATAACAGCGAGGCACACCGCACCCGTTCCGCGGGCGGTTGCAAATTATTCATTGTTGATTGAAGGATCACATCGTTTCATCCGCGCTCGGACCATACATACCCGGAACCGGAACACTCAGTAATCGCAGGTAAACGGATAACTGTCCGCGGTGATGGATCATATGGCTCAGTGCCCAACCCCGGATAGCGGCGGCTTTGGGGATCTCCATGTAGATCTTTTCACCGGCACGTACGACCCAGTTCTTTCCCAGTTCCGCTTCTGATGCGGTTTCCAGTGCGGCAATACCCGACTGATAATGTTTTTCAAAAATGGCTACCAGCTCTTCGGTACTCTGCGGAGTGGCGCGGTCCAGCGGCTGTGCGAAATCGATACCATCATTCTGCAGCGCATGAGCCACCCAACGGCCTGTCTCCGCAACGTGCGTCGCCAGTTTACCAAGGGTCATTGATTTTTCGTGGGGTTTCCAGTCTTTTTGATCAAAAGGGACTTTCGCCAGCATCTTACGTGTGCTGTCGGCTTCTTGTTTCAATTCTGCTGCGAATGCGGCAAGCTGTGACATGTTAGTGGTGGTTTATTGGTTAATCGATGAGTTCCTTTTCAAATGCCGGGATACTTTCTTCCGGCTTACCGGTCAGATGCGCCGGATCTTTTTTTTTAATCATTTTCCAGATCTGGAGCAGGGCCGTGATCGTAAAGATACCGCCGATGATCCAACTGAGGATATGCTGATTGTTACTGATCTTATTAGCGATGAGCAATCCGCCGAAAATGAACACACAATTCCCGATGAAAGTACCCAGCCCAATGCCGATGATATAGGAATTATAATGATCGTTGCGCGGCAGCAATACTTTCTTCGTGAACAGGATCGTGCTCCAGCCGAACCAGAACGGGATCTGTACAGGATTCACCGCACACATGACCGCCCCCAGGAGGAATTTAGGCAGCGCGCTGCTGAGCACTACATTCTTCTGATCACCCGGATGCATCGCGGCATAGAAACTGGATATAGCCAGTGCCACTACGATGAGCAGGGTGACCCATTCGAGTATCCTGAAGATCTTCTCCTGCTTGCGGATCCAGTCCATCGCTACGAGCGAAAGGCGCACATAACCGATCTCCACCAGCAGCGATCCAAACGAGAACCACATGGCCGCTTCAATACCGTCACTTACCGATATCTGCATGGCCGCGATATTCAGGGTACCCAGGGGAAGGGATCCCAGAAAACTGACAAGCATACCGGTGAAGAATATTTTCAGCAGTGGGCGCATGTAACGAAATTACTGATGATTGGTGAAGAAGCCCGGAATAGAAATGACGGCTGGATCAATCATATTGTTCCAGCATTTTGAAATGGCGGCGGGCTTCTTTGAGGAAACGCAGCCCTTTTTTGAATGACCAGTACGGAACGCCCTGTTTATGATTGTAGCGGCTGATCCGGTAAAGCGCTTTCCAGTGTTTCAGCAGTTCCGCATAGGCCGCGAAAAGATTCATGTTGCAATCGTAGATATGATTCGGCTCCGCCCCGCAACCATTGTATTCCAGGATCAGGAAATTCTTACCCTGTTTGAGGTCTTCGATGGATGTGGTCTTGATATCATACCTGCCGTAAAAGAACTGTCCATTGTAATGACTGATGGAATCAAATACGGACAGCAATTGTTCGTCGATCTCGTTGTGGAGGTTGGTGAAATGCGCACCCCGGTTATGGTTGCCGGCGTATGAGAGATAGAATATTTCGTCCTTTTCAGGGATACGGTCGAAACGGTGACCATGCCGGTGTTCCATTTCTTCCATCCTGAATTTGGCGCGCGGATGCAGTTCGATCAGTTCTTTCAGGTTATGCTGACCGTCCCCTTTCACATGGAGTAATTCCTTATGGATGAAACCACTTACCGTCCCTTTCTGATCGGGCGGATACCGGTAGTAAAATACGCTGACCTCAATGGGCAGGTCCACCAGGTCCTGAACGATATACTCCACGGGGATCCTTTCATGGTATTTCCTGAGTTGATCCTCAGAATCGATCTTGCGGAACAGGATGCCTTTCATGCCCACATCCGGTTTCACGATGAACGGATACGTGAAACCTGCATCCATCACTTTTTGCTTCGCTTCTTCCCAGGGCAGATCATGCATGATGAATAAGGTGCGGGGGATCAAATGCGAAGGCAGCTGATCATACATTTCTTTCTTCCCTTCTCCCTCAAAACCACCGAAGGTGATCGTTGGATTGGAGGGAACGAAATACCAGAACGCACCGCTGCGGAGGGAATTCCATAACCATACGGGCATGATCGGCAGATAGAGCACGTAGAAGTTCCAGAGTTCCCAGTTGGTAAGTCGTTGAAAGAATTTTTTCATCCGTATCGATATCAACAAAAATAGCCGGATGGCGGCATTGTTTAAAATGATTTTTGTCCGCACTGATTTCGGCTTAATTTTATTGCAATAATCAAGACTATGATCAGGAACCTGCTTTTACTGCTGGTGCTATTCGCACTGAACAGTAATGTCGCAATTGCGGCCTTGCCGGTGAATGCATCAGCCCGTGTGGTGATCCAACCGGTCAAAGTCAAACCCTTTTACATCACTGCACTGGAGCAAAAACTGGGACGGCATTTGAAATGGAAGGAAAAACTCGCGTTGAAATGGGCCGTGCATAAACAAATGCGCCAGGCAAAGAAAAAGCAGTCACCGGAGAGCGCTCATAAACTGGGCGTCACTTCCCTTTTATGTGGTGCAGGCAGTTTCCTGTTCCTGCTGGTCCCGGGTCTCAATATGATCACTCCTGTGCTCGCCCTCGCCGCCATCGTATTCGGGTTCATATCCCTGGGTGGTAAAAGCAAGAAGAATGCAGAAGCCATTTGGGGTATCATTCTGGGATTCGCATTCATTACTTTTCTTATCATCGCCATCGCAGCATTAACATTTACCATCTTATGAGTACCGTACCTACTGCAGCGGAATATATGAGCCGGGGAGAAAGTCCTGACATCCTTTTCTGGGTCGGCTGCGCCGGCAGTTTCGATCAGCGTGCGCAACGTATCACCCGTGCATTCGTTTCGATCCTCGACAAAGTAGGTCTTCGTTACGCGATCCTCGGCAAGGAAGAAATGTGTACCGGCGATCCGGTCCGACGCGCCGGCAATGAATTCATGTTCCAGATGATGGCTTACCAGAATATCCAGATCCTGAATAATTATGGTATCAAAAAGATCGTGACCGCCTGCCCCCACTGCTTCAACACCCTGAAGAATGAATACCCTGAATTGGGAGGCAACTATGAAGTGGTACATCACACTACACTATTGCAGGAACTGATCGATACCGGCAAGATCCGGCTGAAAGAAGGCGGGGCGTTCAAAGGACAAAAGATCAGTTACCACGACAGCTGCTATCTCGGCCGCGCCAATGATATTTATGAAGCCCCGCGTAAAGTGCTGGAAGCGCTGGATACAGAACTGGTGGAAATGAAAAGGTGCAAAAGCAACGGACTTTGTTGCGGTGCCGGTGGCGCTCAAATGTTCAAGGAAGAAGAAAAAGGAACGGAACGCGTGAATATCGAACGCAGTAATGAAGCCATCGCGACCGGTGCGAACGTCATTGCATCTGCCTGCCCTTTCTGTAATACCATGCTGACCGATGGCGTGAAACTGGCGGAGAAAGAAGACAGTGTTAAAGTGATGGATGTGGCGGAACTGATCGCAGCCAGTCTGGCTGATCAGTAAGCAGGGTTTCATTCCAGTAATTTTCAATCGCCACCGCTTCCCTTAGTTTTCCCCGGGGCACCAGGATGTGAATGTCCTGTGACAGCTCCTTCCCTTTTTCCGCTTCACAAGTGAGGCAAAGGATATTCTGTTGGCCGGCTTCCAGGATCTGCACCCGCATCAGTTTCTTTCCGCCCGGCCCGATCTCATGCAACTGATCCCCGATATGCAGCCGACCCGGCACCATCAGTACTTCCGGAGTGAGTTGGCGACCGAACTTAGGGAGCAGATGCCACAAGAACGGCAACCAGCCTGCTTTCCGCTTCAGCCAGGAACGGAACTGACGCCATTCCTGAGGACTATAGATCCAGCGGATCCCTGTTGAAAGAATATGCTGTTTTTCCGCTCGGGTCATTTGATGAATTTCTGCTGTAATTTAGCGGCATGAACCTCGACTATCAATACCTTCTTGACGGTAGTTTTCAGCCCGACTCCAAGCTTTGGATCTACCAGTGCAACCGGCTGTTCACCTTATCTGAAGCCCTGGCGGTGGAAGATAAACTCAATGCTTTCACGGCATCCTGGAAAAGTCATGGCGCACCGGTAAAAGGTGCCGGCTATCTTTTCTTCGGACAGTTCATCGTACTGATGGCGGATGAAAGTGCCACGGCCGTTGGTGGTTGCAGTACGGATTCCTCTGTTGCCGTGATCCGGGATATTCAGCAAACATTCAATGTGCATTTATTCGAACGCACCAGTCTCGCATTCGTTGTAAAGGATAAAATAGAACTGCTGCCGATGTCGCAGGTCCAGTACGCGATCGACAATGGTTTCATCAATGGCGATACGCTTTACTTCAACAATACCGTACTGAATAAAAAAGAATTTGAAACCAACTGGATCATTCCGGTGAAGGATAGCTGGCTGGCGAAGAAAGTCAGATTTACAAGTGAAGCTTCCTGAGTCAAATAATTAAAGCCCTGATCGCAGGGCTTTTTTTTGAGCGGAAGACGGGACTCGAACCCGCTACCTACAGCTTGGGAAGCTGTCGCTCTACCAGGTGAGCTACTTCCGCGAAACAATGACCTAAATTAAAACTTTCCCTGAAAATAACGACTGAGTCCATCAAACTGCCCGGCATTCCAGGATCATTTCTTCACCGGCAGAACAAACTTTTTTTTGGGTGTATTTGAAAAATTATACGCCACACTCAACCTGAAATTCCTGGTCTGCGCTGTACTGTAGCTTCTCAAAATGAAATTGCTGCCATAAGTGAAGCTGCGGTTCTCCTGCAGGAAGGGATCGATGATATTCGCGGTCAGTACTAATTTTTTATCAAGGAATTTGCGCTGAACACCCAGGTTCATGCTCCAGCTCCAGCGGGCATAACCCTGCGGACTCGCAAAGCGGTTGAAGGTGAAGCTGCCGGTAAGGACGAATATATCTTTGGGTGTGAAAGTGCTGTTGATATTGGAAGTGAAGGATCCGCCATCACGGTAACGGTTCACGCGCTTATCAAAACTACTGTACTGACTGTACGTATAACTGCCGCTGATATTCGTCTTCCATTTCTTCGTCAGCGTCACCCCACCCCAGCTGCTCAGTTCATATTCTTTGCGTCCGCTGATATTCTCCCAGGTGATCTGTGTTTTACCATCGGGCAGCAGGGTACGCACCTGACTGAATATTTTCTGAACGATATTATAACCCATGCCCATATTGATATAATACTTCGGCTTATTGCGTCCGAGTACCAGATCGAAATTATGTGCTGTGGAAGCTTCAAGCTTTTCATTACCGAATCTTACATTGTACGGATCACCAAAATCGATCGCGGGATTCATCTCTCCGATCCCTGGTCTTCTGATGCTTCTCCGGTATGCCAGGGTCAGATTCAGCTTCTCCTTCCAGTTACGGTTCAAATTGAAGAAGGGCAACCAGGTCCAGTAATCATTCTTTGCCACCCGGACATCCCGGTACAGATCGAAACGGATCGCGGTCTGCTCAACGGATGAACCGATCGTCATACTGAAATCCTGTCCCAGCAACTGTTTCACAGAACCCCTCAGGTTACTGACGACCTGGTGAAAACGGAAATCATTACTCAGCGACGCGGAATTCACGAACACCATCTCCGGCTTTTTGAGATAATTGGCCGTGACCGTGATATGATTGCCACTGTAATTATAGTAGGCACCGGCGGAAAGGAATGTTTTCTTATTCGGGAAAGGATGGTCATAGTTCACCCGCACGGCATAACCGGAACCCGGACTGTTGTTGATCTGCTGCTGAGTGGAATCCGTTCCGTTCGGCGTATGGTCCGGATTGAAATACTGCTGATAGAATTTCCGCTTGCTGTCAGAAAAGGAAAGATTGCCTGAAGTGATGATCCGCAACGTTTCACCAGGCGTCTTACCCTTATGCGTATACGAAAAACTGAAATTGGGGTTATAACTGGTACCGGTGCTGATGACGTTCCTTTCACTCAGCCGGTAGATATCGCCGAAACGGTTCAGGTTCGTATATGTCGTTGTCCCTTCGTTCCGGTAATCATTGGGGTTCAACTGTACCACGGTACTGATCGAATTCATCTTATTGATATCATAATCCAGATTCACGCGCAGGTTGGGCCTCCAGCTCTTGTTCAGGTAATTATTCGCCGTATTGAAGTAGTTGGATGAATCCGCATAAATATTATTCCGTGACGAATGACCTTCGCCGCGTACCTGGCTGTAACCCACGCCACCATTGATACTGAAGGAAAGGCCCTGTTTCCGGTAATTGTAATTGCCGTTGAGACTGGCTTCTCCTCTGGACCCTCCGGAGAGATTGATGCGGCCGGTCTTTCCTACCCTGCCCTTCTTCGTTACGATATTGATCACCCCGCCCTGCTCATTCGCGTATTGCGGAGGCGGGTTCGTCATCACTTCTATTTTCTCAATGGAACTGCCGGGTAAAGATTCCAGCAGGTCCTGCAACTGCTGCATGTTCAGCTCAACGGGCTTATCATCGATCAGGATCTTGGGTTCTTTACCTCTTACCGTGAGTTTGCCACTCGCATCTTTCTGCACCAGTGGCACATTGTTCAGTAATTCACTGGCATTACTGCCGGCACTTAACGCAGATTCACCTGCATTGAATGTGATATTGCCATCCTTCGACTGTATGAGTGGTTTTTCCGAATAGATCACCACTTCACCCAGGCTCGCCACTTCAGCGGGCTTCATCACGATATCACTCATGTTGAAATCATACCGCTCCGTCCGGAAACTGATGCTGTCGATCACCAGTGTTTTCATTCCTACATAACTCACCCTGAGTTTATACATCCCGAATGCCAGCTGCCTGAATTCAAATGCACCAGCCTTATCACTCACTATCGCTTTTTTGGCCATTGTATCCTTATAGGGGATCATTTCTAATGTTGCACCCTCTACAGGCTTCGACTTCGTGTCCATCAGATTACCCGTCAGGATGCCGGGGTCAGCCCCCTGAGAACGGGCTAACTGGCAGAAAACCATCCAGATAATACTAATGAAGAGATGTTTCAAGGCTGTTGATTGATCCGCAAATATAAACTGCGGAGCATTAATAGTTTAGACGCAAAATGGACAAATGGTTTGCACGAAGAGCCCTCAAATTTGGATAAGCGGCACTGACAACCTGTCATAAATTTCAAAGTCCGCCGTATATTTGCAGTCCAGCTGCAGCCAAGCAGCTTCTAACCAGTTAATTAATGGAAGAGTTTCTGACAGAGAAAATACAGGATGAGGCCCGTCAGGGAGAGGCATACGCCCCGTTTGCAGGGGATCCGAATGCTTATAAAAAGCATTTTTACATAGAAAGCTACGGATGCCAGATGAATTTCGCGGACAGCGAGATCGTGGCTTCCATTCTGCATAAAGAAGGATTTGGTGCGACCCGGAATGTGGAGGAAGCCGACCTCATTTTCATCAATACCTGCTCGATACGTGAAAAAGCGGAACAGACCGTACGCAAACGTCTTTCTGATTTCAAAAAACTGAAGCGTCGAAAAAAAGGGATGCTGGTAGGCGTGCTCGGCTGTATGGCCGAACGACTGAAAGCGAAATTCCTGGAAGAAGAGAAACTGGTGGATATCGTGGTGGGTCCTGATGCTTACCGGAGTCTGCCCGCACTGGTGGAAGAAGCCGTAAGCGGACAAAAAGCAGTGAACGTTCTGCTCAGCCGTGAAGAAACGTATGCGGATATCGCTCCGGTTCGTCTGGACAGCAATGGTGTGAGTGCTTTCGTGAGCATCATGCGCGGGTGCAATAATATGTGTGCCTTCTGTGTGGTGCCCTTCACACGTGGCAGAGAAAGAAGCCGGGATGCGGAAAGCATTTTAGCGGAATGTCTTGACCTGTTTGAGAACGGATATAAAGAAGTGACCTTACTGGGCCAGAATGTGGACAGCTATTACTACCAGCCGGAAGCGAATGGCTCCAAACCTGTGACCTTCGCGGAATTGCTGGAACGTGTGGCGATGATCTCTCCCCTGCTGCGGGTTCGCTTCTCCACTTCACACCCCAAGGACATCACCGATGAAGTGCTGCATACGATGGCACGTCATCATAATATATGCCGCTACATCCACCTGCCGGTGCAAAGCGGCAGCACCCGCATCCTGCAGCTTATGAACCGCACGTATACGCGTGAATGGTACATGGCGAAAGTGAACCGCATCCGCGAGACCATGCCGGATTGCGGCATCAGTTCCGATATCATTGCCGGTTTTTGTACCGAAGAAGAACAGGATCATCAGGACACACTTGATGTGATGGCCTTCAGCAAGTACGACATGAGTTATATGTTCTTTTACAGTGAAAGACCGGGAACCCTTGCCCAGAAACGTTTCAAGGATGATGTACCGGAAGAGGTAAAAAAGAGAAGACTTGCGGAGATCGTGGAACTGCAGGGCAAATTATCACTCGCCAGCAATCAGAACGACCTCGGCAAAAAATTCGAAGTGCTGATCGAAGGCAACAGTAAAAAGAACGAACAGGATTGGAAAGGAAGGAATTCACAGAATAAAATGATCGTATTCCCGAAGAACGGAATGGATCTGAAAGCAGGCGACTATGTGCAGGTGGAAGTGACCGGTTGTACGCAGGCTACTCTGATCGGAAAAATAATTGAATAACGAAATGCCCGGAAGGGCCGTGTATATGGATCTTCAAAGTATCAAGAACAGGTTCGCCATCATCGGTAACGCACCGGCGCTCAATTATGCGCTTCAAGTGGCGGTACAGGTGGCCAATACCGACCTCACTGTACTCATCAATGGTGAAAGCGGTGTGGGAAAGGAAGTATTCTCGAACATCATTCATACGCTTTCTTCACGCAAGCATAATCCTTTCATCGCTGTGAACTGCGGTGCAATACCGGAAGGAACGATCGATTCGGAATTATTCGGACATGAAAAAGGCTCCTTCACCGGCGCCGTGGATGCCCGTAAAGGATATTTCGAAACGGTCAACGGCGGAACGATCTTCCTGGATGAGATCGGTGAAATGCCGCTCGGCACGCAGGCACGACTGCTGCGTGTGCTGGAAGCCGGAGAATACATCCGCGTGGGTTCATCCAAAGTACAGAAGACCGATGTACGCGTGATCGCGGCAACGAACAAGGATCTGCTGTTACTCGTTCAGCAGGGTAAATTCAGGGAAGACCTGTATTATCGATTGAGTACAGTTCCTATCCGCGTACCGGCATTGCACGACCGTCCGGAAGACATACATTTATTGTTCCGCAAATTCGCGGCCGACTTCTCCGACAAATACAAAGCGGCTCCCGTGCAGCTGGATGAGGAAGCGAAAAACCTGTTAATTAGCTATCCCTGGCCGGGTAATGTCAGGGAATTGAAGAATATTGCAGAGCAGATCTCCGTGTTATCGCAGGACAAGAACATCACCGCACGTGAACTGAAGAAATTCCTGCAGCCCTATTCCGGCAACCGTTTACCGGTACTGGCACATGGCGGTGCAAATGGCCAGACGGATTTTTCAAACGAACGTGAGATCCTGTACAAGCTCTTTTTCGACATGAAGAAAGATGTGACGGAACTGAAACGGATGTTCCTGGACATCCTGCAAAATCCGAACATGGTGGCGCAGAATCAGCATATCATCAATGAGCTGAAGGAAATGAAATCAAGCGATTTCATGCAGCCCGTCCTGATGCCTTCACCGGTGCAGAGCAATATGCCCGCCACGGTACAGAATGTTCCGGTCAGCATTGGCATGCCGAACGAGATCCATGATCATGTGGAAGTGGAAGAAAGCCTGAACATCATGGACAAGGAAAAAGAACTGATCGTGAAGGCCCTGAAGAAACACCGCGGTAAAAGGAAAGACGCGGCGCTGGACCTGGGCATCAGCGAAAGAACATTATACCGTAAACTGAAAGAATACGACATCGAAGAATAATGCGCATCCTCAAACATACCGGCCTGGCGGCGATCGCGGCGATCCTGATCATCGCATCCACGATGAACAGCAGTTGCGGCATTTACCGTTTCCGCGATGTATCCATTCCGGATACGATCCACACCGTTAAGATCAATTACATCGAGAATAAAGCCCCGTACGTCAATCCCCAGCTGAGTCCCCGCCTGACCGAAAAACTCAAACAAAAGATCGTGGGACAGACCAAACTTTCGCAGACGAATGGCGACAATGCTGACTGGGAGATCAGTTGTACGGTGAGGGACTACGCGCTGAGTACATCCGCGATATCCGGTCAACGTGAAGCGACGAACCGTTTAACGGTGAGTATCCATGTAACGATCTACAAACGTAAAGGTGATGAGACGAAAGAATATGATGTGAGCCGGAATTTTGAGTTTTCCGCAACCCAATCGCTGCAGCAGGCCGAGGCTTCGCTGAATGATGAAATGATCCGTTCACTCACGGATGAAATCTTTAACCGTATTTTCTCAGAGTGGTAAGTTCCGCTTAAATTGTGGCCATGAAAGATCCCGCAAACCGGCTGGTACAGTCCCTTTTTCAACGCGCTTCAGCGGATGAAGTGAGCGTGGAGGAATTGCAGCAGGCCGCCGGCCAGTACCCCTACTTTGGTGCTTTTAATTTCCTGCTTGCTAAAAAGCTGCAGGACTCCGATAAAGAACAATTCCAAAAGAACCTGAAACGTACCAGTCTCCTGTACCCTGACGCTGCCTGGTTGCAGCATTTAATGGATGATAACGGTACCGCGCAGGTGCAAATGCCGGATTTGGTCGCGGAACCCGTTGCTCAGGTCATCGCCACGCCCGTTGAGGAAACGGTGGCAGACCTTCAGGAGGCGGCACATGATGAAGCGCCGACGGCTGCTTTGCAGGATAGTCCCCTCCCGATCCCTCAACTGACGATCGAACCGGTCGACCTGAATGCACCGCTGGTGTTTGAACCCTTCCA
>JAKPSI010000015.1 GCA_029555415.1 Bacteroidota bacterium
GTCTCACCTGCGATCCCATTGCCGGCCTTGTACAAGTGCCCTGCATCGAACGCAATACCATGGGCGCCATCAAAGCCATCACCGCTTCTCAACTCGCGTTACAAAGTACACCCGACTTCGCGAAAGTTTCTCTCGATGCTGTCGTGAAAACGATGTGGGATACCGCACGTGATATGGATCATAAGTACAAAGAGACGGCGGATGGGGGGCTGGCGATACATGTGCCGCTCAGTTTACCTGAGTGTTAATTTTTCTGTCACATAGGCATGGAGGGCATGGAGGCCTGAACACATAGATTATTGCACTGCGGTCTATGTGTGTATTCCTCTATGGCCTCTATGCCTATGTGACATTTCCTCAATACTTTTCTTTCAACCATAATGCCAGCTCTCTTTTCAACGCAACCCCCATCGCTTTCTGCTTCTCCGGATCGGTCAGCAATGCCCGGCTCGCCGCATTGTCGCCTACTTCCAGTAAGACACGATACGGTGCGGTGTTCACATTCTCATCCAGACTGTAGAAACTGAGTTTGCCGGTACTGGCACAACGGTAATCATTGCGGCCGGTGGTGCTGTCGAGCAGCACGCCCCGGTTCTCGAGATCCGTTACGGAACAGATCGCTTTCACGAGCCTGGCTGCCAGTTCGCGGTTGTCGGCCTCGTGCGTATCGCCATAATGGATATAACCCCAGATGGCGTTGCGTTTAGTGCCACCATTATTATGCACCGCAATGAAGACAAAAGGATGATGTTTGTTCGATTCCTGCAGCTCATATGCATAACCGGATATCTTGCCGTCTTCAATGGCTGTGGTATGTGAGATCTTGGTATTACTGCCGGAGTCGGCATGGTGCAGGTCCGTACGTCCCAGGCTCCACACTTTATATTCTTTTAGGTTGGGCTTAGCGTCCATCGCCGCTTCAATGATCGCATTGCAAGTGGCGGCTTCACTGAAGTCCTTTCCGGTATCAGTTTGGTGGGAGGGCTGCCAGACCACGACTGGTTTTTTACGCGATTCCTTTGAGAGATACAATGGGTGGAAGATCAAAAGCAATACAGGTAGGAGCAATGCAATACGTGGCATGACCTTTCAGTTTGGTGACTGAAAAGTTAATGATTAATCTTTTGAAAAGTCCTTCTTAATTCAGCGAAGCAGCCGGCATCGGATCGGCCAGTGGTTCTTTCTTGTAGTTGCGGATCTCTTTATATAAAGTATCCCTTTCCACCGGTTCACGTTTGGCCTGTTCGATCAGTTGCACCAGTTCCGCGGTACTCATCGCAGGATTCTGTTCTTCAGCGCCGGCCATGCTGTAGATCTTCGTGGTGTCATCGATCGTACCGTCGATATCGTTCACGCCGAAAGCCAGACTGAGCTGGGCGTTCTGGCGACCGAGCATCGGCCAGTACGCTTTCAGGTGCGGGAAATTATCCATGTAGATGCGGGCGATGGCGTAGAGACGCATGTCTTCCACCAGACTGCTTTCTTTTATATCCCGCATATCATTATCCATGTTGCGGAATTTGAGAGGGATAAAAGTATTGAAGCCTTTGGTCTTGTCCTGCAAAGTGCGCAACCTGTCCATATGATCGATACGGTGTTCGAATTTCTCGATCTGTCCGTAGAGCATCGTCGCGTTGCTGTGCATGCCCAGGTTATGCGCCGCTTCATGTATTGCGAGCCAGCCTTCCGCATTCACTTTATCCGCACAGATCTTTTCACGGATCTCAGGTGCGAAGATCTCCGCACCACCACCTGGTAAGGAATCCAGTCCCGCTTCATGCAGGTATTTCATGCCTTCCGCGTTGCTCATTTTGGCTTTGCGGAACATATAGTCCAGTTCAACGGCAGTGAAGCCTTTGATATGCAGATCGGGACGATGCGCTTTGATCTTGCGCAGCAGGTCCGCGAAATATTCCAGGTTCATTTTCGGATGCACACCGCCTACGATATGTACTTCGGTCACGGGCTGTCCGTCGTATTTCTTCACGATGTCCAGCATCTGTTCCGTGCTCAGTTCCCAGCCTTCTTCCTTGTGCGCGTAGAGCTTGCTATAGCTGCAGAAATTGCAACTGAAAACACATACGTTGGTGGGCTCGATATGGAAATTGCGGTTGAAATAGGTCTTGTCGCCATGCAGTCTTTCACGGATATAATTCGCCAGACTGCCCACAAAACCCAGACTTCCTTTTTCAAACAAGGTCAGGCATTCCGCATTCGTGATACGTTCATTGTTGAGGACTTTTTCAGCAATGGCAACGAGGGCTTTATCCTGTACGTGGGCGGTGATGAGTTTGACTGCGGCGGTATCAGACATAGAGATGAAATTAAGAATGCAAAGGTACGGAAACGGAATGTTGAATTTTGAATGCTGAATTTTGAATATTCTACTGATATTCAGGGTGGTCGGCCAATTCAAAATTCAAAATTCAAAATTCAGAATTATCCCGTTTTCCCTATCTTCCACATCCAAAACAGCCAATTATGGGAATCAAATTCCGGTTGACGATCCTCAGCTTTATGCAGTTCTTCGTATGGGGCGCCTGGCTCATTACGATCGCTACTTATTTCTTCAGCAACGGTATGGGGACCGGTGCCCAGTTCGGCGCCATTTTTTCAACTCTGGCTTTGTCATCCATCATCATGCCGCCCTTAACGGGGATCATCGCGGATAAATGGCTGGACGCCGAGAAACTCTACGGGATCCTGCATATCTGCTATGGAGGGGTGCTGTTCTACGTGACCACGGTACACGATGCCGATAAACTGTATTACGCCATCTTCGGAGCCATGCTCTGTTATATGCCGACGATCTCTTTGTCCAACTCCATATCCTACACCATCCTGAAGAACAACAATTTCGATGTGGTGAAAGTATTCCCGCCCATCCGGGTTTGGGGAACGATCGGGTTCATCGTGGCCATGTGGACCACCAACCTGACCGGCAGCAAAGCCAATACCAATCAGTTCCTGATCGCGGGTATCGCGGCCATAGCATTGGGTATTTATTCTTTCACGCTGCCCAAATGCGCGCCACAGAAATCCATCTCCAGTGATGCGTCCATCTTTGAACAGCTTGGACTGAATGCATTCAAGTTGTTCGCGAAATACAAGACCGCTCTGTTCTTCATCTTCTCTATGTTCCTGGGTGCGGCTTTGCAGCTGACCAATATGTATGGCGATACGTATCTGGATGATTTCAAGAATAACGCACTCTATGGTCCGGAATCATTCGTGGTGAAGTATTCCACCATCATCATGTCGATCTCACAGATATCTGAGACCGCATTCATCCTTTCCATCCCGTTCTTCCTGAAACGGTTCGGGATCAAGAATGTGATGCTGTTCTCCATGATCGCTTGGGTGCTGCGTTTCGGACTGTTCGCATATGGTAATCCCGCTGATGGCCTGTGGATGATCATCGTGTCCTGTATCGTGTACGGCATGGCATTCGATTTCTTCAATATCTCCGGAAGTCTTTTCATAGAAACCACCACCGATTCTTCGATCCGCTCCAGTGCGCAGGGATTGTTCATGATGATGTCGAACGGGGTAGGTGCCCTGATCGGCAGCCGCGTGAGCGGATACCTGATCGACCGCTATTTCACGCTGGCGGGCGGCGGCAAGGACTGGCATAATATCTGGCTCAGCTTCGCGGGCTATGCAGCCGTGATCGCGGTGCTGTTCCTGGTGCTGTTCAAGCATAAACATGACCCGAAGGAAGTAGGGAGTGTGGCGCATTAAGGACACTGAGTTAAAAGCCTAAACACTTAGTGCACATAGGCACATAGATACACTTAGAGGAAAGTTCACAGAGATTTGTTTCTGTGGACTTTTCAGTTTTTAGGGAGTGCCGCGAAGTATTCATTTACCAGCGATTTTTGCCCTTCTTTGAATATGTTCACACAATAAAAATTGATAAGAAGTCCTTTAGGCTTTTCGATCAGTTTCATATAAGTCAGGAGTTGTGACATATGAACTGGCATGATATTCTCGATTGATTTCAATTCCACTACGATCAGCTCTTCAACAAGGACATCCAAACGGTATTCTGTTTCAAGGATCGTTCCTTCCCAGATAACAGGCACCCTGAGTTCAGTCTGATACCTCAATCCGGCTTTCTCCAATTCTTTTACAAAGCATGCTTTATAAACACTTTCTAATAATCCTGGCCCCAGCGCTTTTATGCAGCCGGATAGCACAACCTAATATTTCGTAAGAAATCTTGTTGACATGTTCCTGTGTGATCATCGATTCGCTTTTATGCATATTACATCCTGATCAGGGCTTGTGTACCGTTTTTTCAACCACTTTGACATGTATTTTCCTTAGTGGCCTTTCTTCTAAGTGAGCCTAAGTGCCTGTGTGCACTAAGTGTTTAAGCTTTCCCTCTGTGCCCTCCGGCAAAAAAAAATCCCGGACTCCTGTAACGGAACCCGGGATTCAAGATCTTTAAGGTACTTCTTTTAGATATGCGCTTCGATCTTCTTCACGAAGTTGCTCTTCGGTTGTGCACCCACCAGTTTATCTACCACCTGGCCATTCTTGATGAACAGGATCGCGGGGATGGAAGTGATGCCATAGTTCATGGATACCTGCGGATTCACATCCACATTCACCTTGCCTACATTCACTTTACCAGCGTACTCTTTTGATAACTCTTCGATGACGGGTCCGATCGCACGGCAGGGTCCGCACCATTCTGCCCAGAAATCCACCACGGTTAATTTACTGTCAGCCAAAACTTCAGTCTGAAAATTCTGATCGGTATACTCTTTTGCCATTGTATGGGGTTTATTTTTATTGTTGTAAGGAAAGACTGCAAATTTAAGTCCGGCCCGGTCAACCTGCAGTCCTGTCGTGAATATGTGTAAAACTTGTCAGTCCCTTCACACCCTTTCCTTCTTCTTCCTTCACTAACAGGCGTTACCGTTTTGACAGTTTGTCAAACGTATATAAACGTTTAAGCAAGCGTAATTGTTGGGAATCGTTCTGTTAAATCGTCTCTACCTGCACATCCAGTTGCGGCTTGGCCTCCAGGAAATGGATCAGGTCCTCATTCATTTCCACGCCGTGATCCATGCTTATGAGACTGATTTTCATTTTGTTCTTGGGCTCAGTTAAAGTGAATTTGATCGTCGCTTTACCCGGAAAACTCTTGATGTTCTTCGCCAGAAAATCGACCACCTCTGCATTCAGGTCCTGCGGATGCACGTCGATCGTTACCCGCTTGGTCAGACTTTTTTTCATGGACTCCGCCAGGGAAACCCCATTCACTTTGAACTCGAATTCTTCCTTATTATAACGCGGTTTAAAATAACCGGTGATGAATACTGTACTGCCCTGCTGCAAGACCGGGGTCAGCCGCAGGTAATCCTCACTGAACAATACCAGCTCCGTTTTACCTGAATAATCCTCGATCACGAATACGCCGAATTTATTCCCGCTCCGTGCCACCCGGTGCTGCGCGTCGGCCACCAGTCCAAGTATGCGGAATGAACGCCCGGGGTTCGACTGCATCCGGATCGATTCCTTGAATTCATTGAAGTCGGCCAGCGGTGTCACACCATAATGTTTCATTTCGAAACGATAATGGTCCAGCGGATGTCCGCTCAGGAACATGCCCGTTACTTCCTTCTCATGATCCAGTTGCACTGTCAGCGGCCATACCGGACATTCCGG
This sequence comes from Bacteroidota bacterium, assembly GCA_029555415.1. Classification (GTDB taxonomy): domain Bacteria; phylum Bacteroidota; class Bacteroidia; order Chitinophagales; family Chitinophagaceae; genus JAKPSI01. The sequence continues at coordinate 5,680 of JAKPSI010000015.1, forward strand.
TAAACGCGGCGGCGGGATCTCCATGCTCACCGGCAGGTCACCGAATAAAGTATTGCTGGTATTGACCGTTTGGGCGGCCATGATCTGTCCGTATTTGATCACCCTTTCCAGTCCGTTCACATTCTCGCCATCCGGCGTATAGAAATACTGCGCACGATGATGTTCAGTGAAACAATCGAAAGCGCCCGCGTAAGCGAGACTTTCCAGTGTCTTCTTATTCACCGTACGCTGATTGATCCTTTTGATGAAATCGAAAAGGGTCGTGTAAGCGCCGTTCTTCTTTTTCTCTTCAATGATACTTTCCACCGCCGCTTCACCCACGCCTTTCAGTCCGCCGAGACCGAAACGGATCTCGCCCTTATCATTCACCGCGAAACCTTTCAGGGATTCATTGATATCCGGTCCCAGCACTTTCAGTCCCATCCGCTTACATTCTTCCATGAAGAAGGTGATCTTATCGATACTGCCGGCGTTGTTTAGAACGGCCGACATGTATTCCGCCGGATAATGCGCTTTCAGGTATGCGGTCTGATACGCCACGAAAGCGTAGCAGGTGGAGTGTGATTTGTTGAAGGCGTATTGCGCAAAGGCTTCCCAGTCGGTCCAGATCTTCTCGAGTTTCTCCGGCGGGAATGATTTGGCACTTGCGCCACTGATGAACTGCGCCTTCATCTTATCCAGCACCGATTTCTGTTTCTTACCCATCGCCTTCCGCAGCGTATCGGCGTCACCTTTACTAAAGCCGGCGATCTTCTGCGCCAGCAGCATCACCTGCTCCTGATACACCGTGATCCCGTAGGTCTCTTTCAGGTATTCCTCCATTTCCGGCAAGTCATACTGAATGGCTTCACGGCCATGTTTACGGTCGATGTAATTGGGGATATAGGCCAGCGGACCCGGACGGTACAAGGCGTTCATCGCGATGAGGTCACCGAATTTATCGGGCTTCAGTTCGCGGAGGTATTTCTGCATGCCCGGACTCTCGAACTGGAATGTGCCGATCGTTGAGCCGTGCTGGTATAATTCAAATGTCTTTTTATCGTCGAGTGGAATGGTGTCGATATCGATCGTCACACCATGCATGAGCTTGATCAGCGCCAGCGCGTTCTTGATGATGGTGAGGGTCTTCAGACCCAGGAAGTCCATCTTGATGACGCCCGCATCCTCGATCATATTTCCCTCGATCTGCGTCAGCCATAAAGTGGAGTCCTTGGAAGTGGCCACCGGGATCAGCTCGGTCAGGTCCTGCGGCGCAATGATGATACCCGCAGCATGCACACCGGTACTGCGTACGGATCCTTCCAGTCGTTCCGCTTCATGCAGTACTTTGCTGAGGATCGAATCTTTCTGCTTATAGATCTCGCGGATCTTTTTGATATTCTCGAAATCGTCATTACCCAGACCATCCTTTTCTTCAAGCGATTTCTCGCCATCCTTGATCTTCATCGGTGCATGCAGCACTCGCTTGAGCACGATGCCGGGACGTTCCGGGATCAGTTTCGCCAATGCGTTCGATTCCGGTAAGGGGAGGTCCATCACACGCGCCACATCCTTGATACTGGACTTGGCGGCCATGGTACCATAGGTGATGATCTGTGCCACCTGATTCTTGCCGTATTTATCCACCACATAATCGATCACTTTCTGACGGCCTTCATCATCGAAGTCCGTATCGATATCGGGCATCGACTTACGGTCGGGATTCAGAAAACGCTCGAACAGCAGGTTGTACTTGATGGGGTCGATATTGGTGATGCCGATACAATAGGCTACCACACTGCCCGCGGCCGATCCGCGGCCCGGTCCGATGAACACACCCTGATCACGGCCCGCACGGATAAAGTCACTCACGATGAGGAAGTATCCGGCAAAACCCATCATCTTGATGGTGAAGAGTTCGAACTCCAGGCGCTCTTCGATCTCCGGGGTCATTTCAGAATATCGCTTCGCGGCACCTTCATAGGTCAGGTGTTTGAGGTATTCCCACTGATTCTTCGAAGTTGCGGATACCACATGTTTTCCGATCGTCTCTTCCTTGGTGTGGATCTGGAATTGTTTCTCTACGGGAAAATTCGGCAGCAGGATATCGCGTGTGAGATTCAGTAATTCGACTTTATCAACGATCTCATTGGTATTGTCGATCGCTTCAGGAAGGTCATGGAAGACCTTCGTCATTTCTTCCGTCGTTTTGAAATAGAACTGATCGTTCGGGAATGCGAAGCGTTTATCCTTCACGTGGATGTCATCATCATTGAAATCCCGAAGGGCAGGGGTGGCCACTTTTTCACCCGTGTTGATGCACAGCAGGATGTCATGGGCGTTGAAATCGCTCTGGTCCACATAGTGCGAGTCATTACTCGCGATCACTTTCACATTGTATTTCTTTGCGAAGCGCAGCAGCACTTCATTCACTTTATCCTGTTCGGCCATTCCATGGCGCTGCAGTTCCACATAATAATCTTCCTGAAAAACGTTCAGCCACCATTTGAATTCATTCTCGCCTTCTTCTTCGCCTTTCTTGAGGATGGTCTGTGGTACCATCGCACCCAGACAACAAGTGGTGGCGATCAGTCCTTCATGGTATTTCAGGATCAGTTCCTTGTCGATTCGCGGATACTTGCTGTACATGCCCTCGATGAAACCGGCCGAGGTCAGTTTGCTGAGGTTACGGTAGCCCAGTTCATTCTTGGCGAGCAGGATCTGGTGATGACGCGGGTCTTTCTGGTCCTTAGTGAATGTTTTTTGTGTGCGGTCCGTGGTCAGATAGAATTCACAGCCAACAATGGGCTTCACTTTCACTTTACCATTCTCATCCTTGTTCTTGTAAGCTTCGGCCACGAATTCGAATACCCCGAACATATTGCCGTGGTCGCTGATGGCCAGTGCGGGCATGCCATCGGTCGTCGCTTTCTTGTACAGGTTCTGGATCGAAGCGGCGCCATCGAGCAAGGAGAACTGCGTGTGTACGTGTAAATGGGAGAATTTCATGTTTGGGGAGATCGGGGTTCACAGATCCGGTATGCTGCAAATTTCAAGGACGAAAGGCATTAAAAATGCAGTGTGGATTAATTCTTTTTAAAGGTGAATACGCGGATCAGTCCGCCGGAATAATTACAGACCCATGCTTCCAGTTTTTCACTGTTTTCGTAAATATCAACACCCACGGGACTGCCACTGCTGGGCAGTGAAGCCACTTTGCTGAAGCTGCCCTCATTCACTTTAAAAACATCCACCATATTTCCGCTGTAGCAGGTCACGAACAGGAACTTATAATTCTTTGAAAGCACGATGGTCCTGGGTTGTGCATGCGTACCGGCCGTGAACAAAGTTTTACCGGTCGTGGCATCCAGACAAGCAACCTGTCCTAAACTGTTATACGAAACGAAAAGGTGTCCGCTCGTATCCATCACGATATGCCGTGGATTGGAAGCGACGTTCAGGATGGTATCACTGGCCCAGGTATCATTGTTCGCTACAGCCAGACTGGATCCGCCCATGATGGCCACATAGGTCTTGCGGTTCTTCTCATCGATCACGATCCCGCGGGGAATGGCACTGACGGGCAATGTGTGTGTGACCTTACCCCAGGGATATTGCAGGCTGTCGAGGTCCAGCACACTCACCGTATGAGAATGCCAGTTACTCACCAGCAGGTATTTGTTGTCATTTGTGACCGTGATGACCTTTGGCGTTTTGCCGGTAGTGATCAGGGGCACTTGCATCGAATCACGACGGGTGCTGCCCGGGTAGATCACGGAAACCGGTTTTGTTTTTTGTCCGGGAACAGTAGCCGGGAATGCGTGACTGGAATCGACCCAGATCGGAACGATCCCTTCAGCATTGTGCAGTGAGACCCAGAGGATTTTATCACCGTGACTGAATGCGGCTTCCACCGGTTTTTCCTGATAAGAGGGGATGGATTTATTTTTGCTGTAATCCCAACCAGTTCCTTTGGTGGGTTTGAATTTGAATTCACGCGTGATCTTGCGGCTTGCCTGATCGAATTCATACACACTCATGCCTTCCAGGTTCATGGCATACAGTTTTGTGCCGGAATGATTGAACAGAACGGATTTGGTGCCCGGAGCAGCGGGGAGGGTTTCGGTTTTGAGGTAGGTTAAGTTGTTGTAATCCGGTAGGGCGGGAATTTCTAAAGTATCAGATGAAGCTGCAAGCTGCAAGTTGATAGCTGCAAGGTTGTTCTTTGGTTTATTTGAGTTAGCAAATGGCTGTTTACTTTCGGCCTTTGACTCCTGACTAACGACTACAGACTTCTGAATGCTATTAACCGGATTCAGGCTACAAAGCGCAATGATCCCGGCCAATAATAAGGTCCAATTGATAAGGTTCTCTCTCATGATGGTGGTAAACCTCAATGTTACCGAATTCCGGCGTGCAGGTTATCCTTAGTTATTGACACTAGGGCTGCCCTGTTGAGGACAACCGGAAAATGGGCTCAAAACCGCCGTATGCTTATGATTGTCATCAGTATAGGATAATTTTAACAGCCCTAAATCCCTTGCACACAGGTGGTTAGCTCCATGGCAATTTCCGGGGTGCGATTTCGTTCTATAGAGGTGGTTTTTTTCGGGGGATTCATTATATTTTTGCAAACCCTCCGCTACGGCAGGGTATTTGCATCCTGCCCTCGAAATCACCAAGTTAAGCGCTGAATTGAAAGTCTTTGTAACAGCCATATTATCCCTGTTGCTCCTGAGCAGTTGTACGGCCCTCAAGTCGTTGCACCTCACCGATGCCAAAAAGCCGGTGACAACCACTGCCCCTGCGCCTAAAAATGAGGTCAAATTCATCGACAATATCACGGTCAGCAATCCGCCCGCTGCAACCCCCAAAACAGAGCAAACCGTTCCGGTTAAATCACCCGAAAGATCCGTTCCGGCTGGTCCTTCCATGTCGATCGAAGAGTACCGCCTTTCCAAAGAACTGGAAGAGAACAGGGTGGTAGCTGAAATGATGGCGAACCGACCCGCGGATGTGGAAAATGCAAGTCCGCTTCAGTTGAAATATTCCATCCTGCTGAATACCTATGTTGAACAACTCAGGAACCAGGCATTACTGGCCGGTGTGGATGAGTGGTACGGGGTACGTTACCGCAGAGGCGGTATGAATAAAACAGGAGTGGATTGTTCCGGTTTCGTGTATTCAGTATATGCAGCGGTGTACGGTATCGCGCTTCCGCGTGTTTCGCATGAACAGTATCGTGTGAGCCGCAGGATCTCCACTACGGAATTACAGGAAGGTGATTTGATCTTCTTCAGTACACAAGGCCGTGGTGTATCACATGTTGGTATTTATCTCCAGAACAATAAATTCATCCATGCATCCGTATCACACGGTGTGATGGTGAGTGATCTTTTTGAGCCTTATTACATCCAGCGTTATGTTGGTGCGGGCCGCATCGACAACAAACAGGTTGTGGCTTCCACGCCCGTTTCGAACAATGGCGGACGCTGAACTTATTTCTTCCCTAATCTTTTGAGGATCGTTTCCCAGACCGGCATGATGTCGGGAGATAATTTGAATCCGATCACACCTGCTCCGTACACGGAGATGAAGGTGATGCTCCGTAATACGAGCGCGGTGAAGCCGTGCATATTCGCAAAGGGAAAATAACAAACGGCATAACTGAGTCCGGCCCACAACAAAGTATACAAGCTGTATTTGGAAAAGGGGAATAAACGGAATTTCTTCCATAGGAAGACAATGCGGATCGTATTGTAGATGGTCATGGAGATCAGGTTGGCGATCGCGGGACCGATCACGCCATAGGTCTTTGTCAGCATATAGGTCAGCGGCAGCATGAATACCAGCAGGATCACACCACTGACCAGTTCAAAGCGCCAGTAGTTGGATGTGGCGATGATCTGCGCATTGACGCCGGTGCCCATGTCAACGATGCGCGACAATCCGATCAGAAAAAAAACGTTGACCGCCTGCAGGTAGGCGGGTTTCAGGCCGAAGGTATTCACCGCATCCGTGAAGTTCAGCCAGATCAGCAGGAAGATGCCTGCGGAAAAAATGAGCAGGTTGAGCGATGAACGCTGATACACGCGCTGCAGCAGTTCCATGTTCTTTTCCTTCCATCCTTTGGATAAATGGGAGATGGATGCTGAAATGATCCCGCGTTGCGGTGCCTGAATGATGCTGGTCATCAGTTGCCCCAGTGAATACACCGCCAGTACACCCAATCCGTCCAAAGAAGCAAGTACCAGTGAGTCGAATACCTGTGAAATGGTGAGGATGAGCACACCCGCGTACACGAATGAACAGAGTTTAAGGATCTTGCTGAAGTAACGGCGTGTGACCTTACTGATGCTGAAAGTGATATGGATATGTCCGTTGATGAGTAAATACAGGAGCAGCGTGACCGCGATCACGGGATAACCGAACGCGTACAGTTTGATGAAAAGATCGAAGTCAGGGATCACTTTTATGATGAAGAGCACGATCAGCACGGTGGTGAAGAAACGCCATTGCATTTCTTTCAGGAAATTGGTGAAGACCGATTTGTGCAGACTCCAGGCATAGGCTTCCAGAACGGTGTATACCGTCAAACCCAGTCCCATCGGGAAGATCCAGTAATAATAGGTCAGCAGTTCCGGCGAATGCGCGCCGAATTTGCGGATGATGATATGTTTGAAAACGGAACCGGCGATCATGACCATCACGAAACCGATAGAACTGACGAGCAGGGCCCAAGTCACGAGATCATTGCGCCGCGGTGTCAGATGATCGTTATAATAATGGAAGAACTTGAAGATATAGGACGGCATGGCCAGCGTAGCGAAGGCCATCATCATAGTGGAGATCGCGATGAAAGAACCGGTGAGCCCGTATTCCGCTTCCGTGAACAATCCCTGCTTGGTGAAGAAGTAGGTATTGAGCAAGCCGATGCCGAATCCCGCGTAGATGACGAGGGAGGAGATGATACTCTGGCGGCGGATATTGCTCATGCGGTAAAGCTACAGTGAATGTGCTGAATTTTACAATACCCTCACTTCACAGTAGAAATCGGGATCCACTTTGAAACCGTTTTTGAAATTTTCATCCACCGGGACCTGCTGCCAGAAGGTGTTCGGTTTGATCCAGTAATCCGTACCACTCAGCCGGATCGGCATATTGAAGCCCGGTACCGCGTTGGTCCATTCGAACATCATCACCCCGTCCTTGATCCTGTATTCTAATATGGGCACCTGGGTGGTGCGCAGGTACTGATCGAATATTTTGGAGAGGTCCTTGCCGGACTCTCTTGAGAAATAAGCTTCGACTTCCTTCGAGTCAACGGTCTTGTGATAGAATTCGCTGTTGAGCCCGCGCATGATCTTCCGGAAAACGATATCATCATTGATCACCTGGCGGATCATATGGATCAGATTATTGCCTTTGTTGTACATATCGCCACTGCCTTCCTGGTTCACACCATAAGGTCCGATGACCGGGATATCATTTTCGATATTGTTGCGCAGCCCTCGTGTGTACTGACTTCCGGCTTCCCTGCCGAACAGACTTTCCACAAAAAGGCTTTCCGAATAATCCGTGATGCCTTCATGCACCCACATGTCGGCGATATCATTCGTGGTGATGTTATTACCGAACCATTCGTGTCCGCTTTCATGTACGATGATATAATCCCAGCTTTTACCGTAACCACTGCCGGACAGGTCCTGACCGAGATAACCATTCTTGAATCGGTTTCCGTAAGCCACTGCGCTCTGGTGTTCCATGCCGAGGTGCGATGATTCCACAAGTTTGTATCCGTCTTCATAGAAAGGATAGGGGCCGAACCAGAATTCAAAACATTTCAGCATGGGCTTAACATTCGCGGTGAATTGTTTCAGCGCGATGTCGGCATTGTAATCCATTACCCAGTAGTCCAGGGTCAGTTTTCCTTTTTCGCCTTCATAGTTATCATCAAAGTGTACATACTTGCCGATATAAGGAACGATATCATAATTATTGATCGGGCTGAGCACTTTCCAGGTATAGGTGGTCGTCTTGTTCTTATTGGCAGTTTTAGAGGCAAGGCGGCCATTGGCAACCGCAACCAGGGTGTCCGGTACCGTTACTTCAATACTGGCACCATTATCCGGTTCATCGGCCTGGATATCCTTGCAGGGATACCAGACACTGGCTCCGAGTCCCTGACACGCAACGGTCATCCACGGGCGACCCTGATCATCTTTGCGCCAGATCCAGCCACCGTCCCATGGCGGATTACGGGCTTCACGGGGTTTGCCATGGAAATACACCTGCAGTGTATGTTCGGGGGCTTCCCAGGGTTGTGCGGGTTTAGCTGCCACGCGCATTTCATTCTTGCCCATATCGGCGAAGAAAACGTTGCCTTCTCTTTTATAGTTCAGTTTTTTCTTTCCGTCCAGCACCATGCTGTCCACCAGCATCGGCTCCTGCAGATCGATCTGCATTTGTTTGCCGGCCGCGTCAGCGATCACCGCGAAACCGATCTTGTTGGAACCGCTGATCGTTTTGGAAACATAATCAGGTGTAACACTGATCGCGTAATGGGTCACGTTCCACCAGGCCCTTTCAGGGGTATTGCTGCCACGCAGGGTGTCCTGACGTGTATAGGTCTTTTTTTGCTGCAGGGGTTGCGCGGCCAGGAATGAGGCAGCGGATACAAGCAGAAAGGCGGTGCAAACAAGCGGTCGGATGAATTTCACGTTGTTATGATTTGTTGCTGTAAATTTAGTCGTTCATGGCTAAACTCCCTGTTAAAAGAATCCCCATTGTATTGCTGCTTCCGGCCTGCTGCTGGCTGCTTTCCTGCTATCAGGCGGGTAAAAGTGAGCGTAAAGTTTTTCACTACAATGAACAGACGGGCATCGCATCACTGGATCCCGCATTCGCCAAGAATCAATCCATCATGTGGCCGGTGCATCAGTTGTACAATACACTGGTGGAAACGAATGACAGTCTGCAACTGGTCCCTTCACTTTCAAAAGGCTGGGATATCTCAGCTGACAAACTGACCTATACATTTCATTTACGGACCGATGTTTTCTTTCATGATGATCCCGCTTTTACAGACGGTAAAGGCCGGAAAATGGTGGCATCGGATGTGATGTACAGTTTAGGACGCATCACGGATCAAACCGTGGCGAGTCCGGGCGGATGGATCTTCAATCATAAATTGGACAGCCTGCAGGGCCTTAGTGCACCTGATGATTCTACATTCCAGCTGAAGCTGCAACGTCCGTATAATCCCATCCTGGGCATTCTTTCCATGCAGTATTGTTCCATCGTTCCGAAGGAAGCGGTAGAATTCTACGGCAGTGATTTCCGCAGGCATCCGGTTGGTACCGGTCCCTTCCGTTTCGTAGCGTGGGAAGAAGGACAGGCGCTGGTGATGCAACGTAACCCGGCTTATTTTGAAAAGGACAGCGCTGGAAACCGGTTGCCTTATCTGGATGGGATCAAAGTGACCTTTTACGACAGCAAGGCAACGGAATTCCTGTTGTTCCGGCAGCATAAGCTTGAATTCATCAATGATATCGATGCTTCCTTCAAGGATGAAGTGCTCGCAAAGAACGGAACATTGCGGCCCGAATGGCAGCAGCAGGTATCGCTGGATGTGAGTCCCTATCTCAATACGGAATATCTGGGCATCCTGGTGGATACGAATAATGTACTGCTGAAAGATTCACCACTGAAATTGAAAAAGATCCGTCAGGCGATCAATTACGGATTCGACCGGCGTAAGATGATCCTGTACCTCCGCAACTCATTGGGCACCGCGGCGGAATCCGGTTTCGTGCCGATGGGATTGCCATCGTTCGACAGTGCGAAAGTGAAAGGGTACCATTATGATCCGGCGAAATGCCAGCAGTTGTTGTCTGAAGCGGGTTTCCCGGATGGAAAAGGATTGCCCGCGATCAAACTGTACACGATCGCGATCTATGCAGAGATGGGGAATTTCATCGCGAAACAACTGGAAGAAGCGGGTATAAAAGTGCAGGTGGAAGTGATGCAGAAATCATTGTTGCTCGATCTCACGTCCAACTCCCGTGCTTTATTTTTCCGCGGCAGCTGGATCGCGGATTATCCGGATGCGGAGAATTATCTGTCCGTTTTTTATTCAAAGAATCCCGCACCGCCTAATTATACCCGCTTCAATAACGCAGCATTCGACGCAGCTTTTGAAAAAGCGATCACGGAGGTAAATGATTCATTACGTTATATCTATTACCGGGAAGCCGATCAGCTGATGATCAATGAAGCACCTGTGGTGCCATTATGGTATGATAAAGCTGTTCGCCTGGTGCAGAAGAATGTAACTGGGTTCCGAGGTAACGGACTCAACCTGCTGGAGCTACGCCGCACCAGAATTGACTAACCGGCGGAGGATCCTCCTGATCTGGTAGATCCGCTTTTCACAGATCCCCATGAAAGAGATGTAGTTGCTGTCTGGCACTTTCCGGTACACGGGCGTGGAAGGAAGATTATTGTACAGGCTCGTGTTCCGGAGATAAGCCACAGTGCCCCGCATTGTCCTGATCAGTTCCACATCATAAGGAGCAGCAGGCGGGATCTTTTGCATCCGCATTTCATAAGGTTGTGATGCGGAGATGTCCTCTCCGGTATTGACCAGTTGCAGGTCGATCACAGCCTTTCCGCTGCTGTCGAACAAACGGAATGCAGCATAGAAACTGATGATGCCCTTTGCGATATCGGGGAAACTGTCGATGATCGGATTGATAAGCGTGGTGATATTATCGCCCGAACGGAAGGAAATGGAATCCAGGATGAGCATCACGGTATAGTCTGCCGTACAATCCGTACAAAAATCCTTATTCTTCAGCTGCTCCAGGGTTTGCGGCAGGATATCCGTTATGGCACTGACGAGCCGGGGTTTCAGCCAGCCCTTTGGGATCAGCAAATGATAACTATCCGGATGGTATGGGAGTTTCGGGACCGCTTGCGCGGAAGCTATGTGGAACAGGCAGAAACTGAAAATGGTCAGGATGATCGTTCGGACTTGCATGGTCAGGTTTAACAGGATAAATCTAATGAAATCTTCAGATACGGTCCGTTAAAATCAAAAGGGCCGCCGGCGTCCACGTGGCGGCCCTTTCGGGGTATCATTCGTCCTTCAGCTTATCGTGAAAGACCTTCCGGAACTTATCGACCTTTGGCCGGATCACGATCTTGCAGTAGGGATTCACATTTTCGTTGTTATCGAAATAGCGCTGATGATAATCTTCGGCGGGGTAGAACTTCGTGAAGGGCGTGATCTCCGTAACGATGGGATCATTGAAGGCTCCGCTCTTGTCCAGTTCCGCTTTGTATTTCTCGGCTTCCGCTTTCTGTTCTTCCGTATGATAGAAGACCGCGCTGCGGTATTGCGTGCCCACATCCGCGCCTTGCTGGTTCAGCGTCGTTGGATCATGCGTTTCCCAGAATACTTCGAGCAGGTCCTTGAAACTAACGACCGCCGGATCATAAACGATCTGCAGGCATTCGGCATGTCCGGTCTCGCCGCCGCATACCTGTTTATAAGTCGGGTTTGCCACAGCTCCGCCGGAATATCCGGAAGTGGAACTGACCACACCTTTGAGTTCTTCAAAGATGGCTTCGGTGCACCAGAAACAGCCATTGGCAAAAGTGGCCGTATCCGTTCTTGCAGGGATGTTCGTATTCATATCTTTTTCCTTCTTACTGAGTGAAGTGGTGGATGCGGGCTGGGCACAGGATAAAAGTGCCGTGGCACCGGTCATCACCACAAAGATCATCGTTCGCATCATGTAAGTTTTATTTGTACTGTTCATAAATTTCGTGTTTTTTACCGGTAAGGATTGTCTTCATTTTGTAAGTTGCGCCCACCCGGGGCTTTTTTGTTCTTTCCTTAACAGCGTCACGGTACAACTATCTACGGATGAAATACAATAACAGTTTGCTCCGCTCAATTGTTTGGTTTCTTTTAACAACCGGCCTCCTTATGGCCTGTAAACAACCGACCATGCCTGCATCATCAACCCATTCATATGCCTTCCGGCTGAAGCCCGGTGAGGATCTCCGTAACGGTATCGATTCATTCGTAAGATCAAAGCATATTACGGCAGGCTGGGTGGCAACTTGTGTGGGCAGCCTGACCGATTACTCCATCCGGCCCGCCAATCAGGAAGGGGCGATGTCCGGACAGGGGCACTTCGAGATCGTGAGTCTCGTCGGCACACTCAGCACCAACGGATCCCATCTGCATATCAGTTTCAGCGACAGTACCGGAAAAACTACTGGTGGACATTTACTGCCCGGATGTAAAGTGTATACCACTGCGGAGATCGTCATCCAGTCCTCTGATGGATTCATCTTCACCCGTGAAAAGGACGGCTCCACCCCCTGGGAGGAATTACAGGTAAAAGAAAAGCACTAGCATTAGTGGATGGCCGTGATGTTCACGGTCGCGATGCCCTGCAGATGGACTTCGATATGGCGGTCGTGCGCCTTGTTCCTGAATTCACTGATGATCTCCAGGATATCATAATCAATGAAATCACTTTCTGATCCATCGATCGTTAAAATGGAATAGGCCGGTATCTTGTCCAGCGCGTCCTTCAGGTTCACTTTATTCAGGAAGGTCACATTCGTGTTCAGTTTGATATAGAACACTTCCGTTTCATGTTTCTTCGTACGCTGCACTTTGTATTCGGCTTTGAAGTTATTCCGGATGATGAAGTAGATCGACATCAGCAATCCCACACTCACACCGATCAGCAGGTCCGTTTGCAGGATGATCGCGATGGTCAGGATGAACGGGATGAACTGCTTCCAGCCCAGACTCCACATGTTGCGGAACAATTTGGGCTTGGCCAGATTATAACCCGTGATGAGCAGGATCGATGCGAGCGCCGCATTGGGGATCTTATTCAGCAGGAAAGGGATCAGCAACACCGCCAGCAACAGGAAGACGCCATGCGTGAAAGCGGATAATTTGGTACGACCACCTGCATCCACGTTAGCGGAACCCCGCACGATCACGGCCGTAAGGGGTATAGCACCCACTAATCCGCAACAGATGTTCCCGATACCCTGTGCCACTAATTCACGGTTAACAGGGGTTACGCGATTGTGTACATCGAGCTTGTCGATCGCTTCCACACATAATAAGGTCTCCAGTGATGCCAGGAGTCCGATCACCAAACCATCCTGCCAGATCTTTTGTGTGCTGAAGATCTTCGTCAGGTCCGGGAACCGGATCGACGAGAACAGATGATCGGGGATATTGACGAGTTGCGTTTGTTTGAGTGAGTAAACTGAAGCCGCCTGACTGAACAACAGATTGATCAGAATGGCCACAATGACCACCAGCAGGGCAGAGGGCAGCACTTTCAGTTTTTTCGCGAAAGGTCTTTGCAGCAGGATGAGCAGTAGAATGGAAACAATGCTGACGAGTATCGCGCCACGTGTCGTATGCAAATTGAAATTATGGACGCTGCCGAAAAAACTGGAACTCTTGAATAAACTCGGGAATCCGCTGCTCCAGAAATCAGGCTGATCATAACCCATGGCCACCGGTATCTGTTTACCCATTAGCATGATGCCGATCGCTGCCAGCATGCCTTTGATGACGGCCGAAGGAAAATAGTTGGAGATCACACCCAGCCGCAATGCACCCAGCACGACCTGGAACACACCCGCGATGATGACTGATAAAAGGAACACTTCAAAACTGCCGGCGGAGATGATCGAAGCGCCGACGACCGTGGTGAGACCAGCTGCCGGTCCTGAGACGCCCAATGCCGATCCGCTGATGAGGGAAACGATGAGCCCGCCTACGATTCCCGACAGGATCCCCGCAGACAAGGGGGCACCCGAAGCCAGTGCGATACCCAGACAAAGGGGGAGCGCGACGAAAAAAACGGAAAGACCTGCGGGCAGGTCATGCCGGAGGTAATTCAACCTGAGATAGCGGAGACGACGTTTCAAAGATTTGCAATGATTTTTTGCAAGGTACGGAAAAACAGGGCCTTCTCAAAGGCCGATTGCACGTACATTTGCAGCCGCATCGCTGAAAAGCAGCATGCGACCGGGTTATGAAGTTTTTTCCGGCCTCTGCGGCCACACAACTGGAGTTCGATAAAGTGAAGGATCTGCTGGCAGCTTATTGCCAAACACTCCTCGCGCGTGAACGCGCACAGCAGTTGCGTATCCATACCCGCCGTGATTTCATCGAAAGGGAATTGAGGCAAAGTCATGAATACCGTCAGCTTGTAGTGAATGCAATTTATTTTCCAAATGATCATGCGCTGAATCTTTCCAAAGAACTCAAACTGCTGGGTATTCCCGGAGCGGTATTGAGCGGAGAAGAGATGTTATCGGTACGAAAACTGTCAGAGAGCATTGAAAAGATATTCCGTTGGTTCGATCCGGAAAGAAGACAAGCTTATCCGGCCCTGCTGCACATCATCGGTGATACCTATTATGAAAAAGCGATCATTGAACTGATCGATGTGGTGCTGGATGAATATGGTCAGGTGCGCGATAATGCTTCACCTGAGCTGGCTCAGATCAGAATGAGTCTGTACCGTAAGCGTAATGAACTGCGCAGGTTATTCGAGAAGATCGTGGCCAAACTGAATAAACAGGGTTATCTGGCGGAGATCGAGGAGAGTTTCATGAATGGCCGGAAAGTGGTGGCGGTATTCGCGGAGCAAAAAAGAACGGTGAAGGGGATCCTGCATGGGGAGAGTGACAGCCGCAAGACCGCCTTTGTGGAACCTGAAGAAACGATCGGACTGAATAATGAGATCTATGATCTGGAGAATGATGAGCGCAGGGAAGTGCAACGGTTATTGCGTGAACTGACCGCAAGGTTATCGGCATACGCGCCGCTGCTGACGGGCTATCACCGCATTCTTTCGGATTATGATTTTGTTCGCGCCAAAGCGAAATTCGCGGCGGATTATAACGGAGAATTTCCCACACTGACCGATAAAGCGCAGGTGCAACTGCAGCAGGCCTATCATCCATTATTGTTCCTGTATAATAAAAGAGCGGGCAAGCCTACGATACCGGTAAGCTTAACGCTGGATGAATCGAAGCGCATCCTGGTCATCAGTGGTCCCAATGCCGGAGGCAAAACGGTTACGATGAAGACCATCGGTCTGTTGCAGATCATGCTGCAAAGCGGTTTGCTGGTGCCGGTGCATCCATCCTCCCAGTTCGGGATCTTCAAACAACTGATGATCCATATCGGTGATACACAGAGCATCGAATTCGAGTTGAGTACCTACAGCAGTCATTTGCTGCATATGAAGGAATTCATGGAAGCGGCGAATGGCCGTACCCTTTTCTTTATCGATGAACTCGGCAGTGGAAGTGATCCCAGTCTGGGTGGCGCTTTCGCCGAAGTGATCATGCAGGAATTCGTGCGCAAGCATGCTTTCGGGGTGGTCACCACGCACTACCTCAATCTGAAGGTCATGGCCGGTAAAACGGCGGGTATCATCAATGGCGCCATGGCATTTGATGAAAAGAATCTGCAGCCCTTGTATAAACTACTGGTCGGAAAACCGGGCAGCTCCTACACGTTCTCGATCGCGGAAAGGATCGGATTGGATAAGGAACTGATCCGCCGGGCACGGTCATTGGTGGATGAGGACCAGTACCGGCTGGATAAACTGCTGAACCGGACGGAGCAGGACCTGAATGAGATCGGCAAGAAAGAAAAAGAGCTGAAGAAATTGTTGCACGAGAATGAGAAGCTGAAGGCAGAGATGGAAAAAGTGATGGACCGAGAAAAGCACCGGCAACAGGTGGAGATCATCCGGGAGCAGAACCGGGTGTCGGAAGAAAGGGTCGCTTGGGGAAAGGATATGGAACGGAAACTGAAGCAGCTGATCGTGGAATGGCGTAAGGAAGAGAACAAGAACAAAGTGATCAAACTTATGGAAGGCGTCTTGCTGAAGAAGAATGAGAAGAAAGTGGTGAGCAAGATGCAGCAAAAGATCGATGAGAAATATAAAGAAGTGGGTGGTGAGATCAAAGTGGGGGATAAGGTGAAGCTGAAGAAGAATCACCAGGTGGCGGAAGTACTGGAATGGAAGGGAAAGAAAGTGGTGATCAAGCTGGGCTTACTGCCGATGCAGGTGGATCCGAAGGACCTGGTGGTGGTGAAAGAGAAACCGGCCCCGCCTGCCGATCCGGCTCCCGGAAAAAAATAAAGCGAAACCTTACGGGGCTTCGCTCTTCGTTTAACAGGTTAGTCAAGAACTTATACGTTGCGGATATAATTCTGCAGGTGATTGATCGTTTCTTTCTGCATGATGATGGTCTCCCGGACCACGTCACTCATGGAGATGATGCCGGATAACACGCCATTCTCGAATACAGGCATATACCTTACATTCTGTTGTGACATGATCTGCATGCAGGTTTCGATGGTGTCTTCGGGTGTAACAGAAGGAAGATCGGTAGACATGATCTCACTCACTTTTGTGTTGGCGGAATTCTTTTCATACAGGGCCACTTTCCTTGAATAATCACGTTCGGACATGATGCCGATGTACTGGCCGTTATCCAGTACCATGACCGACCCGATGTTGCGGGCTGCCATGAGACGCAGTGCTTCGATCACGGTAGTGTCGGGACTGACGGACACAGCGGAGGTGCCTTTCCTGGCAAGGATAGATGATATCTTGTTCATATGGCTCGTTTTGTGTAATGGAATTTACGGTATTTGCAAAAACCGCCCAAAACTGTTTTATGTATGTCCATAAATAATTCTACAAAAAAGCTGTTTTCATTGTATACCTTGTTGTCTGAATTGCTATGGACCAAAAACCCGCCACGATCAAGGAAATCGCTCAGCGCCTGAATGTCTCTGTTTCAACCGTTTCCCGCGCTTTGCACAACCACCCCAGTATCGGTCTGCGCACGAAAATGCAGGTCCAGAAACTGGCGGAAGAGATGCACTACGAGCCGAATCAGGCCGCTATTTCATTCAAACAGGGAAAGACTTTTACCATCGGTGTCATTCTGCCCAATCTGGGTGAGGAGTTCTTTTCGATCGCCATCAGCGGGGTGGAAGACATTGCAACGAAGAACAATTACACGGTACTGATCGGGCAGTCGCATGATGATACTGCGCGTGAGCAGCAGATCGTGGATACGATGCGCCGGCATCGTGTGGACGGACTGATCGTTTCCTTATCCACCACTACGAATAATTATGACCATTTTGAGCAGTTGAAGAACTATCATATCCCCGTGGTTTTCTTTGACCGGGTGCCCGACAGAGCTGATTTCTACACGGTGTCCTGTAATCTGGAGAACAGTTCGGTGGAGCTGGTGGACTGGCTGGTGAATGCAGGACACAAGCGGATCGGATTCATCAAGGGACCGGATACGTTGATGCATTCGAATCAGCGGCTGGAAGGGTATAAGACCGGATTGAAGAAGCACAAGCTGAAAACGGACGCTTCACTGGTGGTGCATACGGATCTGAGCAAGCTGAAAACACAGGAAGCGATCCATAAGTTACTTGCATTAAAGGACAGGCCGACGGCCATCATCGCGTTCAATGATTATATTGCCCTTGAAGCGATCCGATATACCCGTAATCAGGGGCTGAAGATCAATAAGGACGTGTACTTCGTCAGTTATGCCAATTTACCCATCACCAGTTACCTGGATGATAAGCCACTGGCCTCCGTGGAACAATTCCCTTACCAGCAGGCGGAAAAAGCGGCGGATATCCTGTTCCGCCTGATCCAGTCGAAGGGGGAGGACACGACCATACCGCACCGGGTACTGCTGGACAGCAAAGTGGTGGTTTTTACCGATAAAAAATAAGGGAACTCCGATCAGCCCGGCTTTTCAATACTGAATAGACCTTGTTATCTAATTTCAGATGAAGTTGTACTGGATCTGCAAGCCATTGGATGGGTGAGCGAGGTCAAAAGGTTTGATACATTATCTTTTCCTATAAAGCAAAAAGCCCTGAGTTTCAGACTCAGGACCTCGCAGATGAAGGCGGAGAGAGAGGGATTCGAACCCCCGGACCTTTTGGGTCAACGGTTTTCAAGACCGCCGCATTAGACCGCTCTGCCATCTCTCCGGCGCGAAAATAGCATTGCCGGGTAAAACAGCAAAATCGTTTTTTCTAACTGACAGTTCTGGATGATCTCCATGAAACGCTCTGTTTGAAACTTCTTATAGCAGGATATTATCCACTATTGAAAAGCTTGCCCTGACCCCGTGTCTCTGTGGTAATTAAAATGTTCAATACCCCACATCCCGCATCATCACCACCATCCCTCTGAACTCTTCCTTCATCAACTGAAAATCCGGCATGGGCAATTGTAATGTTCCGCAGTGGCGGTATCCCTGTTGCTGATAGAACGTGATGGCAGCGGTACTGCTGTCCATCGCTTTGAGAAAGATGATCTCTTTTTTCAGTTCACGTGCTTTCTCCAGTGAGAACTGCATGAGTTGTTTGCCCAAACCTTTTCCGGTAGCGGACCTGTGGATGTAGATCCGTTCCACTTCAAGCGCGGACATTTCTTCATGTCCTTTAAGTACGCTGTTCAGTACCAGCTTGAGATAAGCTACCGGTATTCCGTCTTCTTCAGCCAGATAATATGCAACATTTGGATCCGATAATTCCTTTCCCAGTTTATCCTCCGCATAGGCGTATTCATGCATGTACCAGTCGGCGCCGCCGGGATGCCAGAGATGGAGGTAATGCTCCCTGTAGATACTCCGGGCCAGCGCGGTGAGCTGTTCAGTGTCTTTTGGGGATGCTATTTTAATTTCTATCATAGCTTGAGCGTATGTCCGCCGGGAAAAATACCAGCAAAATTACAGTTCCTGAGGCATAACATTTCAAAGCCCAATGCCAGGATGATTTTACTTAACTTGTTGAAACGGTTCGCTTGTTTTTCACAATTAAATTTCCATGTTATGTCAAGAGTTTGCCTGTTCCTTATTTGCATGATGCTGTTCAGCAACCTTTCGAAGGCACAACAGGATTCAGCACATAAAAAACCACTGCGGGTAGCGATCATCGGATTGGTGCACACGCATGTACACTGGATCCTGGGGCGTGAGAAACTTGGCGATATTGAGATCGTTGGCATTGCAGAGCCCAACCGGAGCCTTGCGGAAGCCTATTCAAAGCAGCATGGTTACAGTATGGATCTGGTGTACAGCAGTATGGAGGAGATGATCGAAAAGACAAAACCCGAAGCGGTGTTTGCATTCAATACGATCTACGATCACCTGAAAACAGTAGCGTATTGTGCACCACGTGGTATTCATGTGATGGTTGAAAAGCCACTGGCTGTCAGTCAGGAGCACGCAGAAAAGATGCTGGCACTTGCATCAAAATACCATATTCAATTGCTTACGAACTATGAAACCACCTGGTATGGAAGTAACAGGGATGCGTGGAAGATCATCCATGAGGATAAACAGATCGGAGATATCCGCAAGATGGTTTTCCATACCGGCCATCAGGGCCCTATCGAGATCGGATGCAATAAAGAGTTCCTGGAATGGCTAACTGATCCCGTACTGGACGGAGGAGGCGCGTTGACCGATTTCGGATGTTATGGTGCGGATATCGCTACCTGGATGATGAAGGGTGAAGCACCACTTTCCGTTTCATGTGTCACACAGCATATGAAACCCGATCTGTATCCTAAGGTGGAAGATGAGGCTACGATCATATTAACTTATCCCAAAACGCAGGTGATCATCCAGGCTTCCTGGAACTGGCCATTCAGCAGAAAGGATATGGAAGTTTACGGAACGAACGGGTATGTATTTTGCCCCGACCGCGATAATATGCTGCTCATGGAAAATGGCAAGCGTCAACAGGATACCGTAAAAGCAGCACCCATGCCGGATGGCTACCGCGATCCCTTCATGTATTTCGCAAAGGTGATCAGGGGAGATATTAAAATGGGAGCATTCGATCTTTCCGCACCTGCAACCAATGCGATCGTGATGAAAATACTGGAAGCATCGAAGATTTCAGCAAAAACAGGGAAGACGGTCATTTGGAAAGACTATTTCAGTAAGCAGAACTGAACCAGTTTTAAACAGCGATCCGTTTACCACGGGCCTACTTCTCTCGCCGCTTTTTAAAAAATATATATTTCAGGAATTTGGAAGTTCAGAAAACGTGTTTATATTTGAGGTGTACTACTTAACTAATACACTAATGATAGAGATCAAAAACATGACATTCGGGTACAGCCGCAAAAAACTGTTGTACCGGGATCTCAGTCTGAGCCTGGGTTCCGGCCGGATATACGGCTTGCTGGGCAGGAATGGTGCCGGGAAGTCGACGCTCCTGAAGAACATGATCGGTCTGCTTTTCCCCAAAAGCGGGTCCATCACCGTGAACGATTTCAAACCCGGCAAAAGGCAGCCTTCGTTCCTGGAAACGATCTATTTTATCCCGGAAGAAGTGTATGTCCCTTCGCTGACCATCAAACAGTACGAAACCCTGTTCGCCCCGTTCTATCCGCGTTTCAATACAACAGAATTCTCCCGATATCTGGATGAGCTGGATGTACGAACGGATGAAAAACTGAACAAACTCTCCTTCGGTCAGCAGAAGAAATTCATCATCGCGTTCAGTCTCGCCTGCAATACGCCCGTCCTGTTGCTCGATGAACCGACGAATGGTCTGGATATCCCTTCCAAAAAACAATTCCGTAAACTCATCGCATCCGTCATGAATGACGAGCGGATGATCTTCATCTCCACCCATCAGATCCGCGATCTGGACAATCTGATCGATCAGATCGTGATCGTGGATGAAGGGAGGCTCTTGCTGAATGAACCAGTGGCGACCATCACTGATAAACTTGTTTTCAAAACAGTAGGGGATATCAGTGAAGCGAATGCACCCTTATACAAGGAAGATACACTCAAGGGGCTCGCTGTGGTGGAACAAAATCACCATGCGGAAGAGTCCAAAGTGAATCTTGAACATCTTTTCAATGCCGTAACGGAAAACCCCGTCCTGATCCGTCAGATCTTTCAGTCATAAACCTTTCATATGAGCGATATTTTCAGCTTCAGGCGCTTTGGCCTGCTATTTAAGAAAACGATACTCGAAAGACCGGTCCAGTTATTCGGACTGACCGCACTTTCCCTGGCGCTTGTCTTCTTTTCGTACCTGATCGGAAAGGCGCTCGGCGATTTTGAATCCGGTCAGTTTGCTTCCTTCATCGTCGGGATCGTGGGTGGCGGTTCCTTCCTGGCTTCCATGGTGTTCAACTACTTTTCATCCAATGCCATGGGCTCTTCATTCCTGACATTGCCCGCATCTCATTTTGAAAAATGGCTGTGTGGCGTACTGATCACCGGTGTGATTTATGTCGTGGTCTTCCTTCTTTTTTACCGCGCGATCGATACAATGTTCGTATCCATCTACCACAACGGATTGGATCCGAACGGACCGTTCTACAAGCAACTCTATGAACAGGTCGGTATCCTTTCTTACGATGACTATGTTCCTCAAAAGGGGATCCATATTTTCTTCATTTTCGCAGGTGCCATGCTGTTAGGTTCCTTGTATTTCAACCGGGTCGGCTTCATCAAGGTCGCGCTGATCCTTTGCGTATTATGGTCAGGACTTTACCTGATCAACCTGCTCATTGCAAAGTCCATGATCCCGAATACGGAGAATGCATTGCCTTTCTTACAGGCTTATATCAATGCGGGTGAAAGGAAATCCGGCGTTATCACTTTGCCGCTTGGCATGGCCAGAACAGTAACGTATATTTTCAATTATTTCCTGCCAGCCTCGCTCTGGTTACTGACTTTACAACGCCTGCGGGAAAAGGAATTCTAAAACCGACAAAATGGATTTCAGACAAAATCAACCCATGGGCCTGCAGATCGCGGAATATGTATTTGAACAGATCTTTCTGGATAAGTGGAAGATCAGCGGGCAGTTCACAGGTATCCGTGACTTAGTTGCTCAGATAGACAGAACGGTTACATTTACTTTCAATTATTTTCTGCCTGCGGCACTCTGTGTTCTGATATGGAAACTGCTGCAGGAGAAGAAATTTTAAAACCGATAGGATGGATTTCAGACAAAATCAACCCATATACCTTCAGATCGCGGAATATGTCTGTGAACAGATCCTGCTGGAAAAGTGGAAACTGGGCGAGAAGATCATCAGTATCCGGGATATCGCTGTGCAGATGGAAGTGAATCCCAATACAGTTCAGCGGGCCTATGATTTTCTGCAGCAAAAGGAGATCATCACCAACAAAAGAGGCATCGGATACTTCACGGAAGAAGACGCTATGACGCGCATACGGGCTTTCCGTAAAGAACAATTCCTGGAAAATGAATTGCCCACTCTCTTCCGCAATCTTTATCTGCTCGATATCAGCCTCGATGAACTGAAAGAGCCCTATGCATCATTCGTCAAAACTCATTTTAAAAATAAAAGACCATGAAACTTACCTCCAAGATATTACTCACCTTCCTGCTGCTCTTCATTGCCGGCCTCTTCGTTTCCAATGCGGTGATCAAAAGGGAATATGAAAGGGTTGATAAAGGGGATCTGTACTGGAACTATGCGGTGGTGCTGCAACAGCCGTTCCGCCATATCAGGATCAACGGTGGCAACGTGACACGGATCGTATATGAACAAAATGCGAAACCCTCCGTCAGGGTATTGAAGTTCTGGCAGGGCTATTCTGCAGGAACACTGAAGCCTTATGTGAAGAACGATACCCTCTATTTGGAATTTCCGAATGTTACAAATAATCCCAATGAGCGTGATTGGATGAAATATCAGGCGATGGTGCGTGTCTTTTCACCGGAGCTGCTCTCCGTCACCGGTTCGGATACCCGTTTCGAAATGCTCGGTGTGAAACAGCCAGATTTCAATGTTGTCCTTTCCGGCCGTTCCACATTTGAAATGGAAAGTATGCAGACCGAATTCAACTCCCTGAAGATCGCACAACAGGATTCGTCTGAGGTGATCTTTGAAATGTCACCCGACTACCGCGCTTCCTCTTCTTTTCATGTTAAACGGGTAGAAGCAAAAGTGACCGGCGTATCCTTACTGGATCTCGGCCATGCGCAGATCGATTCAATTAAATTGGATGTAGCGGATAGTTCAGGCATCATGCTTTCGGGAGGAACTTTGAAAAAAAGGTTCTAATTGTGATTAAAATCCTGATAGAACTAAACTATCACCTGTTAACTATTACCTATCACCTGAAACTACTGCCACTTATTATTCTTCCTGTCCCAACTCGTGATACCGATCTTGAACTGAACCGGGTTCCGGAACTGATTGGCTGCAGATCCAACGATGTAAACGCCGACCTTGAATTTATCCAGTGCGCTAAAAGGCCATTTGAATACCTTTTCTATACCGGCGAACAATTCACCATAACGCAGATCACGTTCCGGTACCAGCAGGAATCCACCTCCGGCGATCTCATGAAGTCTGAGTTTTTTCAGTAATGGTACCTTATTAAGGATGGCCCCGTTGAATTCATGCAGGTAATGTCCCTGGTAAAAACGTTTGAATGTGGGGAAGCTGGAGTCGAGCGACTGGAATGCTTCACTTGGATTGGAGAAGAAGATCGGATCACCGCGGCGCTGGAACTGATAGTCAACCAGACGAAGGTCCTTTTTGCTGAGGAAAGATCCTGAACGGATCGTATACCTGGAAACGCCTGCTGTTCCAAGTTTCAGTGTTTGCTCTATGCCATATTCCAGATAACTGAAATCAACCTTACTGTTCAGGAAACCAGGAATGCCCTGTCTGTACAATGCGTAAAAGGTCGGCCATTTGGAACCCAGTATGACCTTTTCTCTGGGTTCACGGATATAACGCTGGAAAGGGGTGAATTGCAGTTTGATCTTTCCGTACAATGCATTGTAAGGGTTGAATGCGACAGCCTGATTATTGTCGAGGTAATTTCCGAAAAGCGTATCGACCTGATGATTCACTTTGTAACTGCTCAGGGAACGCCTCAGCGCGAAATCGATATCGGTGTACAGGAACAAACCATTCGCAAGTTCCTGCCCGTGTCCTAACCCGATCGAATTATCCAGATAGAAATTATTCCTGCGTACGAGATTGATCCACGCATCACCTTCATAGATATATTTGAAGCCGCGCATCAGTTCGATCCTGAAGAACGCACGGTTGAAGGGGTTATACATCCGGTTCAAACGGATATTGCCGTTCACATCATGATTGCGTAATCCGTAATTCAGGGCCGTATATATATTGACCGTCTTCTTTGATTTAAATCCTTTGTTGAAGAAGGCATATCCTCCGATACGTGCTCCGCCGAATTGGAAAGGCTGATAAACGGCGATGATGGGAGGGAGGATCCAGGTGCGTTCCTCTTTCCGGTTAATAAGGGTTTGACCCATGTACACGATCTTCTTCCAGTTCGTTTTGTTGGTAATACGGTCCACAGAATCCAGATAGGCCTTACTGTTCACCACACGATAGATGCTGTCCTTGTATTGAATGAAGCGGATCTCTTTTGCGGTCAGCGGTTCTGTACGGGTCTTTTCCCAGAACGAGCTGTCCCGCTCATAAGCCTGCTGTGAAGTAGCACTCACTTCCAGTCCGAAATGATTTTTCGGGAATTGTTTCTGCAGACTGAAATCCTGATAATCCGCGATCGTTTCACCGGATAACTTTCCCTTTCCATATCGTGAAGCGTACCGGAACTGTTGCCGTGTGATCATCCAGGCCTGATCGTTCACGTAGCTGTATTGCTGGCTGATCTCGAACAGATCATATTCCGGTATATGATAACCCGGCAGCACGAATCGTGCACTCAGGATGACCCAACTGCTGTCCTGGATCGTCAGCTCACCTTCCACCGTCACATTGCTGAGCTGTTTCGGCTTCATGCTGATCGTGTACAGCTTATGCCCTCCCTGTGTTGCCGTGTGGATGATCTTGTATTTATAGGCGGAGAGGCCGCTGTAACTAACGGGTGATAAGAAGGGTACAGGCGCCAAACCCGGCGCTTTCAGCAGATTATTGTACAAATTGAAATTGCCTTCCGTGAGTGAAAGGAAGAACAGACTTTCCGCGTTCCCGCGTTTGGAGACACCGGTCCTTTCTTCTTTGATCTTCTCATCCGTTTCATGGTCGTAACGCAATGAGATCTCGGCCATGGCCATATGCAGCAGGTCCTTATTCCTGAGATAAGCGGAGTCTTTCAGCAGCTTCGGATTTTTGTTGAAAACGCCGGCGGAGTCCTGCTGTGTGGCTTTGATATAGACCTGGCAACTGTAAGGGCCGGAGGCGGCCAGTATATTTTCTTTGTTCCGGATCACATTCCGGATGATCTCTTCCGACCGGTCCTTCAGTTTTCCGCGTACCACCACCTCTGACAGGTTATTGGTTTCTGCCGCTTCCAGGATGATATTCTGGGTATAGTTCTTATTGACCACGACCGTGATCAGCTGGCTTTTGAAACCCACCATGCTGTACACGATATCATAACTCCCGCTCTCCAGATCCAGCTGGTAACTGCCGTCTTCCTTGCTGAGTGTGGCGACCTGTATGCCCTTGACCTGAATAGTGACCAATGCAAGCGGTTCCAGTTTATTATTGGTGATCTTACCACTGATGGAATGTATTTGTGCCTGCAGGGATGCAACTATGAACAGCAGGGGCAGTAGCAGTAAGTTCCGTTGGTGCGGCATAGGGCGAAAAAGTACAGATAATAATTTATGTTAATGTTTCAGGAAAGGGCTTTTTTGAAGGATTTAACAAAAGAAAGGTAGAAGCTGCAAGCTGCAGGCTACAAGCTGCAAGCTGATCTGTTCCGCCGGAGCGTTTCTGTTTAATAAGGCTGCTGGCTTCTGGTTATTCGCTGCTGCATCACCGCACTGCCTGGTAATATCATAAAAAATAACTGATGATGAAATTCAACTTATATATCCATGAAATGAGACTACAGACTATTGACTATCGACTACCGACTACTCGTTCTTGCCGCTGAAACTGATCAGAAAATCGAACAAATTCATCTCTGAAGGAATGCCCAGTTTCTTTCGTAACCGGTAGCGACTGATCTCCACACCGCGCACCGAGATGTTCATCAGCTGCGCGATCTCTTTGGTGGAAAGATTCATGCGCAGGTATGCACAAAGCTTGAGTTCGTTCGGTGTAATGGTCGGATGACTCTCCTTGAGCGCCACCACAAAGTCGCTGTGCACTTTATCAAAGTGCTGTGCGAAATGTTCCCAATCCTTATCCATTTTATCATCTTCGCCCAGCACCTTGATCATCTTCTTCATTTCATTCACCGCCTTTTCATTGTCCATCACTTTCATGATATGGTTCAGGTCACCCTTGATCTTCGTGATCAGCTCACCCTTCTGAACCAGGTGCATCGCGGATGTGGCCAGTTCTGAGTTCTTGAAATCGATCTCCGCCTGCAATTTTTCATTCCGTAATGCCACCAGTTCATTTTCCGCTTTATTGATCTCCAGCTGGTGCAGGTACTGCAGCCTCCGTTGCTCTTCTTCATAACGGGCCTGTTGCATGATGAATTTCTTACGCTGCCATTTGTACAGATAATATACCGCCACTACGATCAGTAACAGATAAGCCCCGTACGCCCATGTCGTCTGGTACCAGGGTGGAAGGATGCGGAAAGCATAACCCGATGGAGCCGATTCATTACCGAGGTTATTCCTCACTTTCACTTCGAACGTATAAGCGCCGGCGGGCAGATTGGTGTATTCTTTTTCCGTTTTGCCTGACCAGGCCGACCAGCTTTCATCGAATCCTTTCAGCCGGAAACTGTATTCCAGTCCGGATTGCTGCCCGAACAGCGGCGACGCATAATCAAAGTGGATCGTTCCCCAGTTGTTGGCGATGCCGGGGATCTGGTTGCGTGACTGCGACTGCTTCTCATCCACTTCTGAAAAGTATCCGCCGAACAACAGACTGTCCTTCTTGTTCACGATCTTCACCGAACGGATCTGTACGGTCAGTACCGGGATATTCTGTTTGTATTTTTCATAATTGATATGGAAGAAACCCCTTTCACCGCTGATGAAGATGTTCTTTTCATTCACAGGATATACGAATTCAAATCCGCTCAGCAGTTTGTTATTCAGCTCGGGCATGTAAATGATGCTCGTGTCCTTCGTTCCCATGTCCACCACACCCAGGCTCTTTTCATGAATGAACCATATATTTCCTTCGGTATCTTCTTTGAGGTAACGCAGACTCTGGTCGCCCAATAGTTTTGTATAAAAGGCGGAAGGCGCAAAGAGGTCCTTAACCGGATCATACCCATACACGCCTTTCTCCGTTGCCACCACCAGTTCATTGCGCACTTTATACACGTGGTTATTCAGTGTGGAGGGAAGCCCGTTCGTGACCGTATACAATTTCGTTTCCCAGTTACCTGCAGTATTCTTAGTGACCTTGTATACACCATGATAAGGGTGGGAGACCCAGATATTCTCCTGTTTATCCAGCACAACAAAGCGGGAGGATTCATCAAAGCCCTGTACTTTTTCACCCATCATGAAACTTTTGCCATTGCTGTTGAAGAAACGTAAGCCTTTATAATTTCCCGCGACCATTTGAGCGGTAGGGAAAACGGATGACATCGGGGTGAAATTCCAGAAGCCACCTTCGTTCTGTGAAATGGAAGTGGCCACGTTATTCGAAATGCTGAAAGCACCTTCATGATGGCCCAGCAGCAGCGTTCCATTGATCTCTGACAATCCCCAGGTCTGCCCGGAAGTATTGTTCACCTGCATGAAATTGCCTTTGCTGAAACTCAGGTCCTCTGTGACTTGAAGCGGAACATGATACAGCCCTCCTGAAGTACCGGCATACAATTCATTCTGATGGATGAGGGCTGCATAGCCTGATCCGTCCTGCCCGTACGGTGTAATCCGTTTGATGGCACTGTTGTACGCGATGAAATCGATACCATTATCCAGCCCCAGCCAGAGATTACTCTGACGATCGAGGAAAATGCTCAGGATATTATTGTTCTGCAGTCCTTCGGTCCTGGAGAATTGCTGGATGAGTTGTCCTTTCAGGTCAACGATGAATACACCGGCATTATTGGTGGCCAGCGCGATCCGGTCCTTCTGAATGGATGACGCGGCATATATACGTTGCTGTTGTATCTCATTCAGTAACGGGGAACTGATCTTGCTGAAACCTGCTGCGCTGAGCTGGTAAATACCATTCTTCAGGGTAGTGACCACGATGCTGTCACCTGCAACAGGAAGGAGGGCCGTGACCGGGTCATTGGTGGGCAGGCCGTTCGGAACGGGGATGGGTGCCCATACATTATTATTATACTCCAGCAGCCCGTTCTTATAGTCGTGCGCGTAGAGCCTGTTCTTGCAAATGCCCATATACGACCATTCCGAAAATGCACCGTAAACGGAAACAGTTTCATTGGTGATCTTGAAGATCTTGTTAGGGGTTCGGAAGAAGATATCGTTCCGGAAGGAAATGATATCCCAGACATCACCAAAGGACCTGTCCTTGGCCGGGATCAGATTGGTCAGTGAATGGAAGATGAGTTTACCATTGGTACCAGGACTGAAGTAACCGAATTCATCCTGTCCCCCGGCATAGATCCGATGATCTTTCCCGATCTCAACTGAGCGGACAATGGTCTTGTTGGGCAGAGGATAGAGGTTCCAGAACCGGCCATCGTAACTGAGAAGGCCTTCATTATTAGCAATGTAGATGATCCCGTTCTGATCCTGCCGGATATCCCAGCTTTGGAGGCCGGCGCCATAGGCCTGTTTGGGAAAATTGATCACGTCGGGAAGGCCGATCGTGTTCTGTGCAACCAGGCATCCCGGGATCAGGATCAGCAGGAAGATCAGTTTACGCATAGCGGAGCATCGTTTAGCGATGTGAAAGTAGTGTTTATTCTGTGATGTAGTAATGATGTAGTCTAATTAGCCTATAAACCAATATTTTATATTTCCTGATGTAGTGTTGTTGTGGTAGTTTATTTCATAGGGGCGTAGAGTGGGGTTACCTTGGCGGGGCTAATTTTTCACTAACAGATTCGCTAAAATTAATGCTGTATGAAACTAAAACTCGCATTGCTATGTCTCAGCGTGCTTGCAGGAGGCTTCCTTTTGCAGGTTATGGGACAAAATCTCCCGATCTCCGGCAGGCTGGCTAATAAGTCTACCGGCGAACCCCTCTCAGGGGCAAACATTTCAGTAAAGGGTGGAACCCTTAATACTGTTTCCGATGCAAAAGGCAATTTCACGATCAATGTTCCCAAGGGTACCGTGCTGCTGATCAGCTACGCCGGTATGAAAACTGTGGAATACACCGTGGTAAGCGCCGATGCAGTCATCGCTATTCAAATGGAAGAAAGCGCCGCCTCCACCGGTGGTGAAGTGATCGTGGTCGGGTATGGTACCCAGAAAGTGACCAAGGTCTCGGGTGCGATCTCCACCATCAAAAGCGGTGATATTGAAAAACTCCGCCCCGTTCGTACGGAAGAAGCCCTGCAGGGCCGTGCTTCCGGTGTGAGCGTGATCCAGGGTGGTACACCCGGTTCCAAACCCACTGTACTGATCCGTGGTATCCCTTCCTTCTCCGGTACAGATCCGGTAGTGATCATCGATGGTATTCCGCAAACGCTGACCGACCTTAACTCGATCAACGCGGCTGATATCGAATCGATCAACGTATTGAAGGATGCTGCCACCACTGCTATATATGGTGTGAAAGGTGGTAATGGTGTGATCGTTGTGACCACACGTTCAGGCCGTAAGAACCAGAAAGCGGAGATCAGCATCAGCAGTAACTATGGTGTACAGGAAGTGATGAATACGATCGGCGTGCTGAATGCTTCTGAATACGGTGCCATGATCAATGAAGGAAGTACCGTATCCGGCGGACCGGTCATTTTCCCCGACCTGACCGTTCTGGGTGTGGGTACCAACTGGCAGAATGAGATCTTCAAAAGAGCTGCGATGCAGTCGCACAATATCTCTGCACGCGGCGGTTCCGATAAAATGACCTATTTCCTGGCCGGTGGTTACCTGAGCCAGGGCGGTATCGTAGGTGGCAATGACAAATCATTGTTCAACCGCGCCAACTTCACCGCGAACCTGAACTTCGACCTGAGCCCCAAACTGAAATTCATCGTCAACACCTCCGCGGTACGCCTCGATGGTAAGGGCATTCAGGAGAATTCTTTCAACAGTATCATCGGCAGCGCCCTGAACTACGATCCTACGGTATCCGTTCTCAATACGGTTCCCAATACAGTGGGTAAATATGGTTTCAGTAACCTGTTGCTGTCTGAGATATTCAACCCGCTGACCAAACTCGACAATACCTATAATAAGAACGCGGGCACGAAGCTCTATGGTAAATTCGAGTTCCAGTATGATGTGATCAAGAACCTCAAACTGACCACCCGTTTCGGTTACACCAAATATGACGGTAA
>JAKPSI010000133.1 GCA_029555415.1 Bacteroidota bacterium
TATCACACGAATTTTTCGATAAGCTGTCATTTGACAATGTGCGGCTCGAAACCGCCAAACTCTCCCTGCTGAACACCACCAAATACGACAACGCCCAGTTTTACGGCAATGTCATCGGCAAGGCGTTCATGAACATCAACGGACCTACGACCAACCTGCATATGGACATCGACGGGGAGCCCAGTATCCTTGACAGCAGCCATATATTCCTTGCCACCGGTGCAGGGAAAGAAAGCAATGCCATCGACTATATCGAATTCATACAGTTTGGATCGCAGATGGAAGAATTAAAAACATCGCTGAGTTCCAACATCCTGGTCACCCTGCGGATCAAGGCCAACCCTGCCTGTAAAGTGGATGTGATCCTGGATGAAGAAACAGGGGATATCATCAAAGGACAGGGCAACGGCACCCTCAGTATCCGCGTGGGCACCAATGAACCGCTGACGATCAGGGGAACATATGAGCTCACCAAAGGGGAATACACATTCAACTTCCAGACCTTCCTCAAAAAACCGTTTACCCTTAACCGTGGTAGCATCACCTGGAACGGCGATGCCCTCCAGGCCCTGATCGATATCGATGCAGAATACCTTGCCAAAAATGTAGACATCAGTTCCTTGTCCGGATCGGGCGGCTTCCGCCAGAAAGAAGACGTGAAGATCATTTCACACCTTACAGGCGTACTGCAAAAACCACAGGTATCATTTGAATTTGAATTGCCCGAAAGAAGCGAAGCGAAACGGGATGACATCATTGTAAAGCGCCTCGCCGATTTCAAGAATGATGAAAACGAAATGAACAAACAGGTGGCCAGCCTCCTGCTGTTCAACACCTTCATCATCGGCAACCAGAACTTCCTTTCGCAGGGAAATGCCAGCACCCTGATCACCAACACCATCGGTGGTGTAGTGAGCAGCCTGCTCACAAATTTCTTTAACAAGGAACTTGAAAAAGCAACCAACGGGGTGCTCTCCACTTATATAGACATCAACCCGAGCCTTAACCTGCAGCAAAGTGCCGCATTATTGCAGGCCAATGTAAGAGCAGGGCTGAAGATCCTGTTAAGCAACAGGCTGGTGGTACTGGTTGGAGGGAATCTTGATTATAACAACACGCCCATTGCGCAGCAACTCGACCGTAAAGGATTGCTGACACCGGATATCACGATCGAGTGGCTGATCAACAAAGACGGATCACTGAGGGTGGTCGGTTTCAACAGGAGCAGCATTGATTTCACGCTGAGCCAGCGCAATCGTTCGGGGGTACAGCTCTCCTATCGCAAAGATGTGAACAGGATATCTGATATATTCAGGAGCAGGAAGAAGATCGCATTGGCCGAACAATTGAAAAATCCCACTACGGTAAAGCCGGTTGAAGATTAAAGTCCGTTTAATATCTCGTGGCCGAGTTTATCCCGCTTGGTGAACAGGTATTTCCTGTTATGGGTATTGGGTTTGATTTCGATGGGCACGGTCTCCGTTACTTCCAGTCCGTATCCCA
>JAKPSI010000042.1 GCA_029555415.1 Bacteroidota bacterium
CAAGGATCAGAAGGAGCTGAGGTCAATGATCTGTTGGAGATATACCTGATCCGTTTCATCGAATGTACTGAGTTCGGTGCTGTCCACATCCAGTACGCCCTTCACGATACCTTGATGGATCAGGGGGATAACGATCTCTGAGCGGGAGAGACTGGAACAGGCGATATGGCCCGGGAATTTTTCGACGTCGGGTACGATAAGTGTTTTGGCTTCCGCCCAGCTGGCACCGCATACCCCACGTCCCTTACGGATACGTGTACAGGCAACAGGTCCCTGAAAAGGTCCGAGTACGAGTTCGTCTTCCTTCACCAGATAAAAGCCTACCCAGAGCCAGCCGAACTGTTCTTTCAGTGCGCCGCAGATATTAGCCAAATTGGCGATCAGGTCCGTTTCGCCTTCCAGGATCGCTTTGATCTGAGGGACCAAAGTTTCATACTGTTCTTGTTTGGTACCCTTGATGATATGTAGGTCTTCTGCCATCCTTCAAAGATAATTGATAGCTGATAATTGAGAATTGATAATGAAAAGGCCGCTCCGGGAACATATTCCTGAACGGCCTTTTAACTATTATCTTTTACCTCTAACCTTTTACCTAAAACCTGATCCCTAAACAAAGTCCCGTCCTTATGCCTGCCCAGGGCCCTTTAAGTGTCATGGTGGCACCGGATGAATTCACGGTGATGGTTTTGTCAGTCAGTGGGATGTCGATATTGTCGAGCTGATCTCGGATATCATTCTGCTCATTGGTACTGAGCGGGATCGAACTGGTACCCGCGATGCTGCCATTGCCATTGCCATAATGCGGTCCAATGAACCAGAAATCCAGGCAAACCACTTTCGCAATGCGCCATTGTGCGCCGAAAAGGAGTCCGCCGGTATTGCTGGTGAGACTGCCGCCGAGACCGATCGTGCGTTCATTGCCGGGTGAGTCCTCGATGGTGAATTGCATGTTCTTCACCGTGTATTTGGAGTAACGATAGAACGGAGCTATATAGAAGCCGCGTCCGCGTCCTCTCTTACTCAGATAAAAACGGAATTCAGGCGTGATGGCGGTATTGGACATCTCCAGATTGTTCATTGTATTGATCACATCCGGATCAGTGATGTTGGCTTTATCGATGATCTTGTCCTTCAGCGGCAGTTTGCCGTTGGGCATGGTCCGGTATGCTAACGCGAATGAGAATTTCCGGGTCAGCACTCTTTCGTACTGGATCGAATACGTATTGATGGCTACACCGGGAAGGTTCAGCTTGATCATGTTCTGTGCTGATGCCTGCAGCGTAATAAGCAACAGGGGAAGAACGAGGTGGCGTGCTTTCATGTCTGATGAGTTGAAGTGAATTGAAAAAGATCTGCTGTAAAGCTAATGTAAACATTATTGGTTCGCCAGTTTAAGATATAGGGGTTTCAGCTTAATTGGCCTTAATCCGTACATTTCCTGGATGAATGTTAGCGCTTTGCCGGCCAAATAGGAACTGTTGGGGCGGGGCGATCAGCGCATTTTATCAGGAAACCAAACGCGTTCCCGGTCTGCATGCCTGATATATTGTTTGCATGGAACCCCCGTTTGTATTTCAATTCGATCTGGTTGAACATCACTGTCGGGTCATAATAAGTGATGTCGCAGTAAGGTTCTTTTTTTTCATCTGCCCAGCGGTTGCGGAAGAATAAACGGATGGGACTTACATGGTGGCCGGGATGGTGTGGTCCGCCGATCAGTTTTTCCGGTGCATGTACATGAATGATCCAATCGTCAACAGGGAACAGGTCTTTCAATCCGCCCACTTCCAGAAAGCTAACGCCAAATGCCGAACAACCGGCGCCGCCACCATTAAGCGGTTGATTGCTGCCATTGTAAAGTTTATCATACCCTTTTTCCTGATACTCCTGCAGGTATTGCCAAAGCCTTGCGAACACTTCCTGACTCAATTCATATTTTACGAATGCGATATCACCGGTTTTGCAGCGTTGCAGCATGGCCGGCATATTCTCTTCCGATCCCTGCATCTTTCCGGGGATCGTATCCAGGAAGATGCCTAGACCATAGCCTTTGGATACCACAAGTTTCGTCATGTATTTTTTCGATGCGGCGATCGTTCCGACCAGCGCATAATGTGTGCTGTCCTTTAATTCCACCAGTACATGCCCGATGCTGTGTTTTTGTTTCCCATAACGATCATGGATCAGTGAATTCCGGAGATAACTCATCACCAGTTTTCGGGGAGAACTCCAGTTGATGGCCCTGGGTGGCGGGATCGTATAGATCGTCAGTGACTGTGCTGTGCCTTCTTGCCGGAAGAACAACATGCACATCGGGAATAGAGCTGGCAGTATACAGTTAGTGGTTCTGGACATCTGATCGACTAAGTTATCCGGATTCCCCCTTTCATATGAATGATTATGGTCATATAAAAAGCTTAGCCAGATCACAGGAAAGTGAAACTATTCCCGGTCCCTTCTTGTCCTGGCGGTTCTATTCCTCCCGAATTCATTATTTTAGACTGACCAATCACTGCCTGTATGATACAAATGCCTTCTTTATTATCGATCCTGCACGAACTGCCGGATTATGGTATCTCCATATTTCTTTTCGCCCTGATCCTGCTGTTTTATATCATTGGATCCAGAGTAGGCAAATGGCAAAAGAAGGTGAACCCCGAAGGGAAATCTGAAGGGGTAGGCCCTTTGGAAGGAGCATTGCTGGGTTTACTGTCGCTGATGCTTTCGTTTACATTCAGCTCAGCGAACTCAAGATATGAATCCAGGAATGCACTCATCGCGGATGAAGCGAATGAGATCAGTACGGCCGTTTCGCGGTCCGATCTGTATCCCGACAGCATCAGGATATTGTACCAGAAGGACCTGAAGAATTATGTAGATGCCCGGATCAGGTATTATGAAGCGGCCAATGATGAAAAGAAGGTTCAAGGGGCGCTGAAAGAATCAAAAAAGATCATACACGATGTTTGGCAAAGGACTGCAGATCTCTCACGCCCCACCACTTCATCCATGCCTCATTCACTCATGATCGCAACGGTCAATAAATTATCCGATCTCATTTCAGCCAGAGAGGTCGCCAGGATCAAACGCGTACCTGATCTCATCATCTGGTTGCTCATCTCCCTGAGTCTTTTGGGCAGTTTCATCATCGGCTATGCGCGCAAGGAAAGAAAGAAGGACTGGATCATCATCGGGATCTATACGATCATGAATGTGGCGACCATCTTCACGATCCTCGATCTTGACCGGCCATTCAGTGGCGTCATCAAGACGGATTCGATCCATGCAAAGATGATCACTTTGCGTGAGCTCTTCTGAATGTAAACCCTGTCATATCTGCACTTGTGGCTTTTAGCAGAAGCTTGCATCCTCCCTATTGCTTCAGGAACTTGAAATCAGCATCAGTCTGGCTTCCATTGAAGCGGATGATATACAATCCCGCAGGGAGTCTGGAAATATCAATGACCTTCTCTGATCTCAGTGCATTTGCCGGATAGCTTCCCTGATACATCTGATGCCCCGTGATGTCCGTAATGATAACCTGCAGGGCCGGATGGTTCTGTCCCAGTTTCAGGTGCAGGACATTATTTGCCGGTACCGGGTATAATGTTAAATAGGAAAGATGCCTGTCCGCGTTACCACCCGGGTTACCCGGTAATCCTGTCGCCACCTGTCCGCTGATGGTGATCAGCAGCGAATCCATGATCGTGGACACATCCAGAGAGACCGCTTTCGCATATACGGTCCCGTTGGTCAATGCCGTGACCAGTCCGCCTGCATTGACCGATGCGGTGCCGGTGCCCGGTACAATGCTCCATGCTACTGCAGGGTTGCTGGCATTACCAGGCGTAACGGTGGCGATCATTTGTAACGTTCCACCATTGGTGGTGATCGTGGAGGCAACACTGCCTTGTGTCGTAACGGTCATGCCCGTCACATGGATCACCTGATTGGTGATCGTGATGAGCAATGAATCTTTTACTGCTGTATTGGCAACGGAAACGGCTTTCGCATATACGGTACCGTTGGTTTGTGCGGTAACGAGTCCGCCTGCGGTGATCGTGGCAGTGCCGGTTACCGGAACGATGCTCCAGGTAACAGCTGTATTGCTGGCATTGGCAGGAGTGATCGTGGCGACCATTTGCAAAGTGCCATGATCCGTGCCGATCTGCGCCGGTACACCGCCTTGTGTGGCAACGGTGAGTCCGGTTACAGCCACTACCTGTCCGCTGATCGTGATCAGTAATGAATCTTTTTTGGTTGGATTGGAAACTGAAACCGCTTTCGCATATACGGTACCATTTGTTTGAGCGGTCACGAGTCCTGCGCCGGAGATCGTTGCAGTGCCGGTGACCGGTACGATACTCCAGGTTACTGAAGTATTGCTGGCATTGGCAGGCGTAATGGTCGCCACCATTTGCAGCGTACCGCCGTTGGTCGTGATCGTGGCAGGAGCGCCACCCTGTACGGTAACGGTTACACCGGTCACAGGTACTGGCTGGTTGGATATCGTAATGGTGATGGAATCATAGAGGAGCGGATTCTCCACGGAAAATGCTCTGGCTTCTACGGTACCATTGCTGACCGCCGTTACAAGTCCGCTGTTGCTGATCGTAGCATTTCCGGTCACAGGGGTTATATTCCATGTCACATTCTGGTTGGAATTGGCAGGGCTAACAGTGGCAACCAGCTGAAGCGTTCCGCCAACTGTAGTAATGGTTGCCGGCACATTCCCTTGTGTAGTGACAACGACCGCATGGACCGGCACTGTGGATTGACCGCTGATCGTGATCTGCAGGGTGTCCTTCACAGTGGGATCCGCCTGTGCCACAGCGATCGCGGAAACCGTACCATTTGAAACAGCGGTGACCAATCCGGCATTGCTGATCGTTGCGGAACCGGTGCCGGGTAATACGCTCCAGGTCACGGCCTGACTGGCTGTGGCGGGATTGACCGTGGCAATGAGTTGCAATGTACCGCCCGCAGTTGTGATCGTAGCGGGGACTCCGCCTTGTGTCGTGATGTCCACATTGAACAAGCCACCCGGAGTAATGTTTTGCGCGTAGCCTTTATAAACACCGTTCCTGCTTTCATACCATGCGGCAACGGCCTGACGATCCGCCAGTGCCGTGAAACAGAATCTTCCTTTGGGTGTACTGCCACCCGCTGTTGTGGAACTGAGTTCGATCCGGGTGGGTGTCCACACGAATGCGCCATTACCGTCCAAACGCGTTGCATATAATTTATTGGCTGCGTCCTCGGTCATGAAGACCGGCGCGTCCTGAATGAGATTGAGTTCACCTACCTGATTGTCGAAATTCGCGGAGATGGGGTAGATGTTCATCGCGTTGTTGCCGAAATTGCGGGTGCCATCTGATTTGCTGAATTTCTGTACATAAACGCCGTATTGATTCTGGTTGGTATTGCTGAATGAACAAACAGACCATACATATGCGGAGCCCGGCTTGATGGCGATACTGGTATTCTGCTGATACGGATCATTGGTCGAAGTGGCCGTACTGAAATTGGAACCGTTATTTCCATAAGGCAGCGTGCCATCCGGGTTGATCCTTTGCAGGTAAGAATTAAAACGGAATCCAACACTGCTGAAATAACCGCAGTAGCTGGTGTCGTTCTCGGATGTAACGGAATAATAACGGGCGGCGGAAGTGGTCTCTGTGCCGATCTGTACCGGTGCTGCCCAGGACGAAGTGCCGTCATTATTGAATCGTTGCGAGTACATGGTAGAAGAAATGCCGGTGCCTCTCTTCTGAAAGATCAGATTGAAAGCGCCATTCAGGTTCGGAACGATCTGTCCGCGTGTTGTCAGTGTAGTGCCGACCTTCACAACAACCGGGCTGGCCCATGCCTTTACACCCAGTAAATTGATCTTTTGGAGATTCAGGGTATTGGTTGTGGATTCATTCCATGAAACCGCAACTTCTCCGTTGCTGAGAGCCGCAGGCCAGGGTGCCAGGCCTTCTCCCAGCACAACACCATCAGGTCCCCATAAGAAGGCGCCGGCGGTGGAGATCTTATACACGACCGCACTGTAAGAAGAGGATCCGTTGCGCTGGTCCTGAAACCCGATGATGAGATTATCGTTCGCATCCTTACATACACTGAAAACGAAAGTGGCAGTTCCCGAAGGTTTATTACTCACCAGCATGCCATCAGGCCCCAGCATTTTAATGCCATCCGGTGAAATGAGCTGCGCACGCATATCATAGTTCCCCGCATTCTGATGGTAAAAAGCGATCCAGGTATAACCTGAACTGGTGGTGACCGCCTGCATGTCGGCCATGGGTACGGTCGCGACTTCCAGATTCACGGATGTGTTGGGATTCCATTGGGCGCTGGCTGCAAAGAATAGTAAAATACCAGCAAAGAGTGATCCGGTCTTTCTCATGCGTTGATGTTTTGGGGGAGTGCTAAAGATAATGTTTTAACACTGGATTTCAGACCAGATGAAAACCGGGGCCTGTCATTTCCTGTAGCCTGCGAACCTTGTTACAAAGGCGGGACCTTGATGGAACGGGCCTTCATCCAGAACGACCTCTGTTTCAAGCGAGATCATTTTTTCAAGGGAAGCGAACGAACGTTCTGTGTCCGCGGCAGAGATCAGCATGCTGATGTCCTTCGGACCGCCGGAATTAAAGCGAAGTTGTGAAGGGTGAAATGCTTCGAGAATAAGGATGCCTCCGGAATTCAGCGCCGAAGCTAATTTCGGATAAATGGCCTCACGAAGCGGGGCCGGTAAATGAAAGTAGATGAGTGCAATGGCATCGAAACGTGGGGTCTTCAGATCGAATGATCCGATATCCAGGACCTCGTATCGTATGCTGCAATCCTTTTCAGCGGCTAGTTGCATGGCTTTTGTCCTGCCTTCACTGCTCAGGTCCAGCGCGGTCACATCCCAACCCAAACTGGCGGCATAGACCGCATCACGGCCTTCGCCGGCGCCGGGGACGAAGAGTTTTCCCGGCTTCAATTTTCCGATCTGTTCTTTGAAGAAAGCGTTCGGCTCTTTCCCGTATGCATATGCTTCATTTCGGTAGCGGTCATTCCAGAACTGTGACATGGCAACGTGTTTGGTACAAAACTACAGGATGGGTATTTTGCAGGGCATATTTATTTCTTTCTTATGCTGGTAACTGATTTGGTCATCAAGCGGAACGCGGAGCTCAGCGTTTGCGGTAAATACCGTTACCGGTTGTCACGCATCTGGGATGATAAAAAACCGCTTGTCCTGTTCATCATGCTGAATCCATCCACGGCTGATGCGGAACAGGATGATCCTACCATCAGGCGCTGTATTGCATTCGCGAAAAACTGGGGTTATGGTGGTTTCATGACCGGTAATCTTTTTGCATTCCGGTCGGCTTCACCGGAAAAGTTATACCGTAAGAAAGATCCGGCAGGGGAGTTGAACGACAGGAGTCTGCTGGAAATGGCTGCGCAATGTGAGCGGGTCGTTTTTGCCTGGGGAGAACATGGTTCGTTGCATCAAGCCCATCAACGGGTCCGTGCATTGTTTCCTGATGCATGGTGTCTCGGGAAAAATAAAAGTGGCCAGCCTAAGCATCCGTTGTATATCAGGGCAGATGCAGAATTGATACAATTTTGATCTTATTCCCCGCCGCCGCCATCTCCGCCGCCGCCATCACTTCCGCCACTGTCACCAGCGCTACTGTCAGCGCCGGAATCCCAGCTGCTGTCGCTGTTGTCAAATGACTGATCGTGATGTGTGGATGTGGAATCAGATGTGTCTGAATGCTGATGCAAGGGGTCTGAATGACCATGTGACTGCTGATGGCCATCTTGCTGATCCTGATGAATGAGGTTGTTGTGATGGATCTGGTTATCCGTCCAGTACATGCCGGTTGAATCAATATACCCGGTACCCGTTTCGTTGTTCGAGGTCCGCTTGTTGTTACGGTTTCTCGGTGGCAGCCCAAATAAACTCCGGAGTGAATCCAGTATTGACATA
This sequence comes from Bacteroidota bacterium, assembly GCA_029555415.1. Taxonomy (GTDB): domain Bacteria; phylum Bacteroidota; class Bacteroidia; order Chitinophagales; family Chitinophagaceae; genus JAKPSI01. The sequence continues at coordinate 7,991 of JAKPSI010000042.1, forward strand.
TCACTTTTTTTAATGTTCGTGTTCCGTATCAGAAATGGCTTTTCTCTTCAGGGAGGATCGCTCTCGCTGCTGTCTGCACAGAACTGAGGTCGCCTTTGCGGGGTTCTTCAAATATAAACACGGAATCCGAAGCAGGGTAGTAGAGACGGATGCCGCGGCATTTGTTTGCGGTCTTGTATTCGTAAATGACCGATGGGCGGCCCTTGCAGGCCAGCAAGGTTGTGAGCGCTGAATTCTTATGGAACCCTTTGTTATACTTCAATCGCTTGTCGCCGAAATTATCCTTATCGCCGGTCAGTCGCAGATAAACGTTCTGCGCTTTCTTTTCCGTCAGGCCATGCATGAATGCATTGCAGGATACGAGCAGCAACAAAATCGGGATGATCAGGTAGTATATATTCTTCGTTTTCATGCAATTCAAATTTCAGAATTTAAAATTCAAAATTCTCAGATTTTTCTATAGGCACTGGTGATCATCTGCATTTCAGAGGTCACTTGAACATAAAATAGATCATCACTCCAGCTGCCGCCGTCATCAGAACCAGTGCAGCACCACCCAGGATATTGGGCCATTTGCTGTTCGTGTACTTGCCCATCACTTTTTTGTTGTTCGAAATATGAAGAATGATGGCGATGAGTACCGGTGCGGTCAGTCCGTATAATATGGCGGAGTAGATCAGTCCCTGTACCGGTGTGATGCCGATATAGTTCAATGATAAACCCAGGATCAGTGAAGCGGCTATGACCAGATAGAACGGGCGTGCTTCGTGGAATTTCTTGTCCAACCCCTGCGTCCAGCCAAATGTCTCGGATATGATGTAGGATAAGGATCCGCTCAGCACCGGTATGGCCAGCAGGCCGGTGCCGATCACACCCACAGTAAAAAGCAAATAAGCTTCTTTGCCTGCAAGCGGCTTCAGCGCACTTGCTGCTTCATCCACCGTATTGATCTGATGAATCCCATCATTGAACAATACCGTTCCGGCGGTCAGAATGATGAAGAACATCACCAGATTGGAGAACAGCATCCCGAAATCCACATCTTCCCGCATGTTATGGATGACCCTTTTATTCACCACGAGTTGAGTTTTCCGGTGACTCATTTCTTCCACTTCCATGCTCGCCTGCCAGAAGAACAGATAGGGTGAGATGGTGGTACCGAGTATCGCGACCAGAATACTGATGAAGGCCATATTGAAATGGATCGTGGGGATGAATGTTGCTTTCAGTACCGCCAGCCAGTCCGTATGATACAGAAATGGCACCACCAGATAAACCAGCAGCGCCATACACAGGTATTTCAGCACTGCCGCGATCTTCTGATAAGGAAGATAGATGATCATCAGTAACAGGAGTATGGTGAAGACCACACTGAACCAGCTGGCTTCAATAGAGGGGACCAGTAAATGGCCCACCGCACCCATGCCCGCGATATCAGCACCGATATTCATCACGATCGCGGGAAAACTGAAAAGCAGCATCAGGTACAATACCCAGCGGGGATAGTTCTTCTTGAGTGTACCGGTCAGTCCCTGTTTGGTGACCAGCCCGATCCTTGCACACATCTCCTGCACTGCCGCCATCAGCGGGAAGGTGATCAATGCGGTCCATAAAGTGGACAAGCCATATGCTGCTCCTGCCTGGGAATAAGTGGCGATGCCTGACGGATCATCATCACTGGCGCCGGTGATGAGGCCCGGGCCCAGCACCTTCCAGAAACGTTTGATCTTTGCTGAAAGGATGTTCTTTTTCATGATGAATTAATTGGCGTTATAAGCCCAATGCCTGCAACAAGACCTGATCTTTATTAAATACGGACCGGTCCGATCCCGGATATTCGATGAATCCGAATCCTTCATCCGCCTCCCACATCGCCCAGCCGATACCGTTCTTTTCCAGGATACTCCTTACATCATGTACCAGTCTTAAGCGGGCATCACGCGGTGCATAGGTCTTATAAGATCCGAATTCATTGCAGATAAGCGGCATGTGGTTGAACTTCGCCCAATTGGCTACCGGTGTGATCATGGAAGCAAGTTTCGCGGAATCATAATTCTGTCCGCCATACCAGGTCAGCAGGTCCTTCGCGTTATTATCGGCGGTTGACGCTATAACAGGCGTGATCAGTGCAGGTGAAACTGGGTAGGGTACGTTCCTTAACAGATCCATCGGGCTGCCGACCCAGGTAGCACCCTGATGTGTAAAGACGAATGGTTCATAGAAATGGAAATTGTAAACGATCTTACTGACATTGTAGGGTAACAACAGTTGTAAGCCATCCAGACTGTTCCATCCTTCACCACCCGCGATGATGTAATGGGAGGGAGCAGCAGCGCGCACGGCCTGTATGAGTTTCAATTGAACCGGATCCCACCAGGAACGGCTCAGGCCCGGAACCATGTTGGCGGTTGCGACATGTGGTTCATTATATACTTCAAAGAATAATTTCGTGGTATCATAACTCCTGAAATGATCCGCCAGCGCATACCAGTAATCCGCCAGCTTTCGCTGCAGCACGGTATCCGTGCTCATCAGCTTTTCATAATCCTCTGAGGCCGGATGATAGTTGATCGTTACCGCAAGACCCGCATTCAGCGCACGGTTCACGGCCGCTTCCACGAAAGGCAGATTGACTGGGTTAAGAATGGAAGGCGTCGCTGGTTGGAACAGGATCGAGGAACCGATCGGGATCCTGACATAGGTGAAACCCGCCTGTTTGAATGCAGTGAAATGATTCACCGTAAAGCGGTTCCCGAATTGTGCATGATCACTGTAATCATTGAACCAGTTGGACAGATTGATGCCTTTTGCCAAAGCGGCGGGAGCTGTGAGGATCGATTTGGGATCATTACCGGTGCTACCCTTTTTATGACAGGAAAAGAGTGCGACAGACAACAGGATGAAGAGGAATAGTTGTTTCATGCTCGGTACCGGCTGATGAGGATACAATTTACACTATAAAAAACAAACCCTTTCTTAACAGGATGTTGTTCTTGCCGCTCATGAGGGGATCCGATCCTGATGATCAGGGCGTCTGCAAAAGCTTTGTGCGTATGAATTCCAGTACAGGATCCCTTCCGCTGATGATGTCGGCGGCTGTTGTCGGAACGAAATGATCCGGGGTTACTCCACGCCCATCGAAGGTTGCCGGGTCGCCGAAACTGATGCGATAATTGGTTTTGTCGCACACCAGTCCTGTATTCGGTAAAATGACTGCGCCACCGGCACCAAAATCACCAGTGATATAGTGACTGTTCCCGCCTGTTTCTGTTCCGATGATCAGTGCACGCTGTTTGGCTTTCATCAAAGAACAAAAGATGCCGCTGTTCGAAAAACTGCCGCCATTGGTCAGTATGAATAGCTTGCCGCTGAATATTTTTTCCGCCGGTGATTTGATGCCCGTCATCGCATCTCTGCGACCATCGAGTACCTGCCCGGTATCTGCATGTTCTTTCACGGCATCCACGGAACGCACATAGGTGAAAGGTTCTGAAAGTAACTGCGCGGCCAGATAGATCCCATTTTCCGCATCACCGCCCTGATTGTCCCGCAGATCGATGACGAGATGCGTAATGCCCGTTTCATTGAATTTCCTGAAAGCGGCATCGGTCTCCTGTTTGAACCGCTGATGATACTGTGTACGGAGCAACGAAGCATCCCAGCTTTTAATACGGAGCAGTCCCCACTGCTTATTGAAAATCGTATCGGCACTGATGCCAGCAGCCTGGTTAATGACCGGATATCTTTCTTCGTTATTCTTTTTTATCTCTGCACGGGTCAATGCACGCACATCAGTTTCACCTGTATTGCCATCGGGTAAACGGTACCGGATACGGAACTGTTCAGGGTTTCCGAAAAAGAAGCTATAGTAAGATCTGAAATAACTGTTGAGGATCCATACCGGATATGACAGATTAGGGCCGTCCCTCACTAAACGGTCAAGCATATAACCGATCAGCTCATTAACAGGTCTGCCATTGAAAGAAATGAATTCGGTCCCGGCAGGTAATGCCTTTTCGGCAGACTGATCACGGATCATGATCAGTTTGCTGCCGTCCCAGTTGACCTGAAAAGGGAAGAAGCCGGCTTGCGCGTCCCGCTCATTCCTGCTTTTTTCAGAAGGGTAGATGTTGGAGTGACCATCTTTGACGAAAGACTGTACATAAGTGATGTGACAAAAGAACTCCTGCTCCGTCATCGGTTTCAGCGACCGGTATAAACTGTCGAAGATCTGATCCAGCTTTGTTTTTGGTGTATAGAGATAAAGATTCGAAAGAGAACGTTCCAGTTTATTCCTGAGTACAGTAAAGTCTTCCTGTAATTGCGCTATGGTATAAACGACTGGTGCAGGCTGTTGCTGCGCCTGCACGGTCATAATGCATGAGAACAGGTTCAATGTGAAAAGGAGCCTGATCAGGGATATGCGCATGTGTTTTTTATTTAACCTGCGGAGGACTTTGCCGGAAAGCCCCCGGTTCGTTCGTCAGGTAAGTTACATAAAGGGACTTATTATCGGAACCCGTCTGTGTGCAGGGTCTGGTGATTTTTTGAAATGATCAAAATGGATCTGGATCACCGGGTTTTCAGATCCCGGATCTCTGAATATTTAAATGGCAGACCTGATTACTGGTCGCCTCAGCCGATCCGAAGATCATATTTTATCAGCAGGCCGGGGAGGCCGTCCAGCGCGACTTTCGCTTTCCTGATCTGATTCCGTTCCGGGTCGATCGAATAACCGGTAGCAGTCCTCAGATCCGCTTTTTCCAGATGGGTCTGGTCGAATACCGTTCCGGTCAGATCACATGTATCGAACACGGCTTCTGTCAGATCGGCTTCCGTCATATCCGCTTCCTGTAACTGACAGGAACGGAAGACCGTTTTCTTCATCTTCAATTTGTAAAAAGAGGCGAGGTCGAGCCTGCAGTCCGTGAAACCGGCATCAAAGATGACCTTGTTACAATCACTGAAATGAACACCGGTCATTTTACACTGACTGAATTTCGCTCCGTTGAAAGTGGTATTGAGCAGTTTCGCGTTACTGAGATTGCATTCATTAAAACGGCAATCGGTGAAGTTGATGCCCGATAAGTCCATGCCCGACAGGTCACATTGTACGAAATCGCAATCCTCGTAATCGCCTGTTGGCGGATTACTGACCGTGAAGTCGGTCTTGCTGAATTGTTTGCTTTCAGTATATGTACGGGACATGGAAGATGATTGTTTGATGGCAGGATGGTTTGATTGTTAGTGTGTGTTATGAGCAGGGCGTTGTCCGAGAACGGGATTTGCTTTCAGCTCTCAGCTCAAGGCTCGTAGCTTCGCAATATTCCTATCAAACCAGATCTTGACTTGTTACAGCTGTAATTTATTTCGGACTAAAAAATACAGGCTAAAGACTACTGACTGTTCTTTACTTCGTCAACATCCAACTCCAGCCCACCCTTGTCATCCGGATCGGAACCGAAGTAGATCGTGGTCTTGCCATTCTTACTGTTCAGTCGGATCACAGAAGGTTCTTTCTTGCCATCACCTTTGTCTGTGGTCACTTTATAAGCAGACTTTCCGTTGACCAGGAATTCTTTCCAGTCGCAGGCCGTAACCTTGTCGATCGTATTGGTGATCGTGGAGGTTTCACCTGCGATAGTGAGCAGCAGTACGAATTTATCTTTTGATACCCTGATCGTGGCTTCAATGTTTTTATCCGAATCTTTTTTATCGCCATCTACAAAACGACCGGTGGTGGATTGCAGGATCACTTCATGATCGCATTGCGCGGAAGCGGCGATCGTCATTACGGAAAGGAAAGCGGTCAGGATGAAAAGCTTCATGTTGATGATTTAAGGTCTAAAGTTCAAGTTTTTTTATGAATTCAAAACATTGGGGCCAGGGTCCATGTCCGGAATCCCCGTTGATATGTCCGGCAGGGCCGATATCAAAGAGTTCACTGCCCCAGTTCTTTGCGAAATATTTCGCCCTTTCGGGAGATACCCAAGGGTCGTCAGAACTGGCTACCACAATGGTCTTGAAGTGGATCGGAGCGATCGGGAACGGATCGAAACCGGTATTGGGAAAAGTATAAACCGGTGCTTCCAGATCGCTGGGTGCAACCAGCAAGGCTCCCTTGATCTTTCGCCTGTATCGGGCAGCCCAATGCGCAATGGTGGCACAACCCAGACTATGTCCAAGCAGGATGATCTCAGCCGGATCGTGTTGGGAAAGGGTCTTATCGATCTGTTCGATCCAGGTGGCGCAGTCCGGCGCCTCCCATTCTTTTTGCTGTATACGTGTAAATCCTTTGTGATCTTTTTCAAGCCAGGTCTGCCAATGTGCAGGACCTGAATTCCCGAGGCCGGGAACTAAGAAATAGTTACTCATGGTGCAGAATGTTCAGAGGATGGTTTAGTCATCCGAAGATACTCAATATGGTACTTTTTATCAACGGGGAGATAAAATTTCCATTTCCGGTGCATGAGCACACCGGCCAGGAATAGTCCCGCGGGTATCACCGCTTGCGCGGCATTGAAGGACAGGTCATGATCGATCAGTCCATTCGCGGTTCTCAAGCCCACATAACCCAATGCCCCTGTGCGGAACAGCCAGCCGCTCTTCACCCAGTACCAGTGCACATGTCCGGCACCCCGGTTCACTTCAAGATCATTGTTCACGTAATGGAAACGGATGCCCGGTTTGGGAAATGCTTTGATGTCGTTAATGGAGAAATGCATGCCACCCAGATGCACCGTATCCGTACCCATCAAATAGTAATAAATGATCTCTTGCCGGAAAACAAATGAGTCATTGGCGATGGAAGTGATATCTCCTGTGAACCAGTCGCCATTCTTGTGCTGAAAGATGATCGGGCCCTTTTCATGAAAACGACGGATGGTCCGTTGTCCTTTTTTCAATACGAAGAAATCGGACTGTGCATGCAGGAGACAAACCGGCAACAGGAACAGCAGAATGCAAATGGCTTTGGTCATCAGTACCGAAAAGTACTCGTCTTTCTTTTCATTTTCTGCAAAGCAATGTTAAAACAACGGAGAAGTTAGTAATGGAACTGCAGGATAGCGGTTTTGCCCTTGGTTATCACATGCAGGTTGGGGCTGACCGTTATATCCCGCTCTGCAGTTGCCTTCAGCAGCGCGATCTCCACCTGTTGCACCCGGAATGCCGGTGCCCGTTCGCTGATGGAATAGTGGATGCTGAAAGGGCCGCCGGTAAGTTCAGTGTCTGTAAGTGTAAAACCATACATGTCCGTAAAGTCGCGCAGCAACTGCCTTTCAGCCGGACTCACCACGATCGTGACCGAAGTGATGGAGGAAAAAAGCCGGGGGAATTTCTTCCCTTTTGATAATCGGGTATTGAATGCGAGGGGCGACATTGAAGTCTTTGTTTCCGCCGCACTGAAACCCAGCAGGCGCATGTATTCAGGCTGGTATTCCAGCATGATGAGGGAGAGCGGATCAGGTCTTTGTTCGCAGATCAGACTGCAATACCATTTCAGCATACCCTTCTTCCCGGGTATCGTTGTGGTATCCTTATTGAAAGGGATCTGTTGCTTCTTTGCATTGGCAGCATATTCGCTGAGCGATCCGTAACGACGGGTCTTGAATTCAAGACCGGCGTCGCCGAAATGGTCACCATGCTGGTCGGTCAGGGCCGGACTGAAGAATTCCAGTGTCGCGGTTTGTCCGATCGCATACTTGCCGCTGTAATCCTCTTCCCCGGTATGTGTGCTGGCTTCCTTGCAGAAGAAGAGACTGTCACGGATATACTTATCTGTGAACAGGTTCCGGTAAGTAATGGAATCCAGGCAAACGTAAAAGGTGTTGAAATCGAATTTTATTTCCGGCGCTTTGGTTTGTGCGGAAAGACGGAAGCAGGAAAAGAAAAATAAACTGAACAGGACCGGTCTCATGAATGTTTTTTGATTATTAATCTGACTCAAAGGAACGCCATTTCAGGATCTGTAACATGGGTACGCTGTCTTCTCCCCATGTCTTTATTTTGCCTTCTTCACAAATGCCGGCATAGATCTTATCCCTGATGATATCCACCACGATGATGAAATTGGTCGCGCCACAATTGTGCTGCATACAGCCTTCCGCACTCAGGGTGTCGTTGTTTACGACCATACCGCTTTCCACTGCCCAGGTGTCGCGCATGAAACCGAAACGTTCTTCACCCATCAGTTTCCGCAAACGGGTCGCGATCACTTCATGGCTGAAAAGATGTTCACTTTGGAATGACTTACCGTCCATGGACCTCAGGAAACCCAGTGGCAGGGTCGTGGCCAGTGCGGTTGTTTCACGTTTGTGGGCTGTGTCGGAATGGGCAGGAACGGGTATTGGCGATTCTTTTGGCGCTGGTGACTGACAACTGAATGTTACAAGCGTCACGAAGGCGATAAGGGAACGTACATAAATGGAGTACATGTTGTATGATCCGTATGATAAGGTTTACAAGCTTTTGTTATTGACCGGTTTGATTCGTTTTTTCCCATTCTGCAACGATTGAACGTGCTTCGGCCTCGTCCTTATCGGCCACCAGTACTTTCACCGGAGCGGAGCCGCCGGGCGAAACCCACCAGGGGACCAATGTACCGGAATACTCATCTTTCAGATAAGCATTGATCGAAGAACCTTCCAGTAAACTCTGTACGAGCTGCGCGTCGAATATCGTGCCGGCGTATACCACTACCGAATGTATCTGTGTTTTGGGGTCCATATGATTGATTGAGAGATGAACGGAATGAAGTCCGCTCTGTAAGTTACGGCACAGGGACACAGGAACCGTTTACAATATTTCCGGAAAAATGATCAGGCTTTCTTTTTGACGGGCTTCTTTTTCGCTTTCAGCGCGGCTTTCGCGTCATTTTCCTTTACCCGGAAAGCGATCATTTTCTTCACCAGATCCACCGGAATGCCGGTCTCGAAGGGGAACTGAACCGAGCCCTTCGCGTTTTTATATCCCGCTATCTCTTTTTTGAATTTGGCGATACCGGAAGCCATGGGGTAAAAGCCCACATGTGCGGTATGCGATGCGAAGTAACAAAGCATGCCTTTGTATTTATAAGCCGGCATGCCATAGCTGATCACTTCATCCGCATCGGGTGCAGCGGCCCGGATCGCGGCACGCAATTGTTTCAGTAAGGTCTGCACTTTAGGGGGATGCACCTTGATATAAGCATTCACATCCGCGGGTTTGGGTATGTCTTTCATGGTGTTTTGTTTTTTGGTTGAATTGGGCGACAAGACTTAAATTTAATCCGTGCACACGGCTTGTCGCGCCCGCTTGTCAAATTCAAGAATAATTTACTATGATTTCCGCCATTTGCAGAAAATTCCTGCCGCTTTTATTTTTAATATCCGCCCTTGACTCCATCGCACAGGTAAATCTCCATGCCGGTGAACTGGAGCTGTCGGTCACCGGTTCGGGGATGATCCATTCCATTCGTAACACCCGCACCGGAAAAGATTATTTGTATGCGGATACCCTGCATCCCTTGCTGACACTAGTCAGTGGTAACCAACGACTACTTCCGCAATCGGTGAAAGCCAGGTCCGGCGGATCCTTGCTCACTTTGGGTTTCATGGAAAGCGCGGTGAATATCGATATCGCGGTCACGGCAAAGCACGACTATCTTAAACTGACCATCCGACGAGCCGAGCCCGCAGCGAAGATCGATGCGGTGATCTGGGGACCTTTCCCCACAACAATAAAAGATACGGTCGGTGAAGTGATCGGTGTCGTGCGCGATCAGCAGGCTGCGATCGGTATGTTCGTACTGAATGTAAAGACCATGGGTGGCGACCTGCCCAATAGTGAGGGCAGCAGCTGGTCGCGTGGCATCGCGGCCAGAACACAAAGCTGGGGCAGCAGCCTGCAGGCTTATGCCATCAACCGCAGCAAACCCAGGAATGTAGATGCCTGGGGCGGCGTATTCAAAAATATGCCGGTGCCGGTCATGAAAGGCGAAACGGTCGTGGGTTCCTCCATCGCACTGTTCTCCTGTTCCAATGCGGAAGTACTGGACCGGCTCGATGCGATCTCAGTCGCGGAGAAACTGCCACATCCCACTTATAAAAAGACATGGCTCAAAAGATCCGAACTCTTCGGGAAGTCTTATCTCATTTCCTCCTTCGGCGAAAAAGAGATCGATGAAATGATCGGGTACACCAAAAGGGCCGGGCTCTTTTCGTTGTATCATGAAGGGCCCTTTCAGAGCTGGGGACATTATATCCTCGATTCTACTGCATTTCCAAACGGTCCGGCTGGCCTGAAAGCCTGTGCTGACAAGGCACACGCGGCAGGGATCCTGTTCGGCGTGCATACGCTGACCAATTTCATCAATACCAACGACCCGTATATCACACCTATACCGGATGAACGACTGAGTCTGACCGGTTCGTCCGTTTTAGTGAATGGCATCGATGCGTCCGTTAAGGAGATCGAAGTGGCGTCGCCTGAGTATTTCAAACAGGAAGAGAATAATAATCTGCATACGGTGAAGATCGGGAAGGAACTGGTGCGGTACCGGGCAGTGACAGACGTTGCGCCTTTTAAATTGATCGATTGTCAGCGCGGTGCATTCGGCACTGTTGCAACAGCTCATGCAAAAGGGGAGCAGGCGGGCAAACTGATGGACCATGCCTATCAGGTGTTCTTCCCTGATCTGGATCTGCAGCGGGAGATCGCGGGCAATATCGCGAAACTGTTCAATGCCACCGGTGTGGATCATTTCGATCTGGACGGGCATGAAGGTTGTCTGTCGTCCGGACAAGGTGATTACGCGCTGGAATTATTCGCGCAGGATGTATATCAGCAGATGGATCATGAGTTCATCTGCGGAACCAGCAACAGCAAGACATTCTTCTGGAACATCGGTGCCTATTATAACTGGGGCGAGCCCTGGTACGGCGGATTCAATGAAAGCATGCAGCAATACCGTATCGATAATCAGGGATTGTTCGACCGGAACTATATGCCGCATATGCTCGGCTGGTATTTGTTAGCCGAGAAAACGACCTTGCCTGAAATGGAGTGGATGCTTGCCCGCGCGGCAGGCTATAACGCGGGATTCGCCATGGTGGCGCGTCCCCAGGCTTTGCGCGCCAATCCCATCTCCGGCCCATTGCTGGATGCCATCCGCGAATGGGAAGCCGCACGGAATGGCCACGCATTCAGCGCTGCGCAGCAGGCATTGCTGAAAGACCCGAAGCAGGAATTCCATCTGGAAAAATTATCCGAAGGCAGCTGGAAACTCTGGCATTACAATACTTCCGCTGTTTTCACCCGGGAGAAAAAAGTAAGACAACCGGGTGAGCCGGTTTTCAGTACGTTCAGTTATGATCAACCTTTTGCGGAGCAACCGTTGCAATTCCGTATGCAGGTGATTGGAACATCAGGCAGCATCAGCAAGATCCGTATCCAGGCCGATCATTATAATGACATCCTCATTCCGATAGAGCTGAAAGCAGGGCAGAGCATCATTTGCGACGGTACAGCCGACATCCGCATCTTTGATGAGAAAGGTAAAGCGGCCGGTGTCTATCATTTACCAGCGGCTCCTGTTACCTTACCTGCCGGTAAACATTCGCTTCAGTTCGATTGCAGTTTCAATGAAGGAGATGCACCGGTGGCAACACTGCAGGTGAAATACCTCGACAGTAAAGAAGCAGTGTCATTGAAAAAATGATCAGGGGAGTTGTTTTTGCATGCAGACGCTGTTCTCCACACCTGCATATTTGCCATAGTTGGGGATACGGGCATAACCGGAACTTTCGTACAGACTGATAGCAGCGGGTTGTTTCAGACCTGTCTCCAGGATGGTATGGGTATGACCGGTCTCTTTCGCCCATTTTTCCAGTTCGTTCAAAACCTGTCTGGACAGGCCTTTTCCGCGATGACCCGGTAACACGAACATCCGCTTCACTTCCACCGTTCCTTCTTCATAGGCACGAAAAGCACCGCAGGCAACGGGTATCCCGTTCTCATACGCCAGTACCACATGCCGGATCATATCGGTTTTGTTCAGTTGGGCATAGAATGCATGCTCATCGCCGTCGAGGAATGCAAGCTCCGCGTCGAGGAGTTTGACGAGTTCCTGAAAATCAGGGTCGGTTGATTCGGTGCGTTTCAAATGAATCATAAAGGACTTAGGAATTTTGAATTTTGAATGTTGAGATTTGAATTTAGGACACTGTCAAATAGAACGGAATTCAGCATTCAAAATTCAACATTTAAAATTTCTTCAACTTCAGGACATTAACATCTTTATCGCTTCCTCCGGATCTTCCACCTCAATAATAAGTCTCTTATAATGCTCATCCCTCAGATCGATCGCGATGGCTTTATCCGTGTGTACCACATCGCAGAAGATGGTACCCTCATCTGCCCAGTAGGTACCGGCCGTGATGAGGCCTGGAACATGCGTACCGGGCATGCGCAACCCGATCATGCCTTTCAGGTTCTTATCATTCGGATACGCTTTCACGATATGCTCTGTGGGTATCGTTAAACTGCTTTTCAGCGCCCAGAGTTTGTGTAATCCGTTGATCGTGAAAATGAAGTTGGAAGAGTCTTTTGTAATACTAACCATAAAGGGATGAAATTTTGAATTTTGAGATTTGAATTTTGAATTGATGAACACTGTTGCATAGAACGTAATTCAGCTTTCAAAATTCAAAATTCAACATTTACTTCTTTTGCCGAAACATCCATTCTAAGATCATCTCGTCACTATACGCAGCGATCCAGCTGAAATGTCCTGTTTCGGGATATTGCGTGAAACCCGGTTTGGCACCGGCTTTGGTGAGGGCATTGAGCATATCGAGTGACATTTGCGGGGGTACGGCCGGGTCCTCTGAACCGGTCACGATCCAGGTGGGCACATGTGCGAAAGTGGCCGCTTTGGTGGGATCTCCGCCACCGCAAACCGGTACGGCTGCCGCGAAGAGTTTCGGATAACGGGCCAGCGCATCGAAGGTACCGAAGCCGCCCATGGAGAGGCCGGTGATATAAATACGGTTGGTATCGACCGGCATCGTCTTGATCATTTGCTGGATGAGTCCGTACAACAGGTCCATGGAAGTGGTAGGATTGGCTTCCATGCTGATCTTACTCTTGCCGCGGAAGGTTGACCAGTCCTGGTTCTCCGGACATTGTGGAGCCACTACCAGCGCAGGGTGCATCTTCATATTGTGATCGGTCGCGAAGTTCATCACACCCCATTTCAGTTGTGCTTCATTGTCATTCCCGCGTTCACCTGAACCGTGCAGGAAGATCACGAGCGGGTATTTGCGGCTGAGATCGTAGTCGGGGTACAGCAGACGGTAACGAAGGGTATCGCCCTTGCCGTTCGTGAAATTTTCTTTGCTGAAGAGGGAGGGCTGGGCGTAAAGTGCACCGGAACCGGCAATGAAAAAGAGAACGAGGGTGATGAGTTTGCGTAATGTCATGGTTGAGATGATTAGGTTATGAAGGTAGTGAAAAGTGAGACCTCATGAGGAATGATTCAACGGATCGCACGTTTTCTGTACCTTTTTATCTTATCTGAATGTGTTGAAATTCAGATGTGGTATTTTACCACTCACAGAAATCACCCGTCTCTACATTCCAGAATGTATCTGTTTCAAAATCACTGTTCACGAATTCATAAATACCCTGCGCCGACTGTTCAGGAGAAAGCCGTCCATGGATATTGGTCGGGGAGAGGGTGGTCCTCACCCAGCCGGGATGCAAGGCCGCAACAAGAAAAGTGCCCCTGTATTTTTCAGCGAGGATCCTTGTGTACATATTCAGTGCGGCTTTCGACATGCGGTAAGCCGGTGAATCGGTGCCGGTACACAAAGCCACCGATCCCATTTTGGAAGAGATGTTGATGATCTTACCGCCCTTTTTGATAAAGGGCAGCATGGCTTCCGTAAAGAATACGGTGCCTTCGGTATTTACCGCGAAAGTTTCGTGATAAGTCGTAGTGTCCGGTTTAACTGCATTCAGATCCGGACCCACACCTGCATTGTTGATCAGGATATCGAATTGTATACCCTTTTCTTTTATCTCCCCGACAGACCGTTTGATACTGCTAGGATCCGATAGATCAAGGGCCAGTGAATGGAAGTCTGAATACTGTAAATCTGCATACTGAATTCTTCTCGATGCGGCAGTAACGGCAAATCCTTTTTCCAGGAAAAGCTTTGTGAGTGCGAACCCGATGCCTTTGCTCGCACCGGTGATGAGGACGTGTTGTTTCATAAATAAGGTCAGATGAAATTATTGAAAACCGGCGGATCATCCTGCTTTCTTTTCTTCAGCAGCCAGAAACCCAGTCCCCAAATGAGCAGCATGGGTAGCAGCAGCATGGTGAAATATGCCGCATAGGAAACCGTAACTTCCACATCCGGCGCAGTTCTGATGAGAAGCTGTTTGCCGATCACCGTATTGGAGAAGATGACACTCTGCACCGCATTCCAGCCCATGTGAAGGGCGATGGGGATGTAGAGTGACCAGGACTTTGCATATCCATAAGCATAAACCGCACCCATGATGCCGGTGGTGACGAAGGTGATCAGCATCTGCATCGGATCACCCAGTACTTCATGTGAGAACCAGTGATAGATGCCGAAAGCAGTAGCGGAAATGAGAATGGCTTTCAACATGCCGAGTTTCTTCAGCAGGATATAGAACAGGATGCCACGGAAGATGAGTTCTTCAAACAGTACGGACTTTAGATTCCACCAAAACCCTTCCGCCACTACATTCCATGATAAATCCGGATTGAGCTTCCATGATTGCTGCGCGATGAGGTGCTGCATCAGGAAAACAGATGTACTGCAGCCAGCAGCGAGTAAAAAGAAAAAGAAAAAGTCAGACAGCCGTCTTTTTGAGGGCATCAGTCCCAGTACGGACAAATTTCCCTTTTCAAATAACCAGGCGAAGAGCCAGGTGAGCGCGAGTTGGATGATTATACCGGCCATGATGTAATATCACTCTTTTTCATCATCCGCCCTGATCCAGCCTGCAGAAAAAGTATCGATGATCCTGAATGCTAGTTGATTCCAGATGATCTCTTTCGGATGGAGTGCATTAGCCAATATCACCAGACCGAAATCATTGGCTGGTGAAACGATCAGCGTTGCGCAATAGCCGGGGTCATTGCCCACATGGAACATGTACTTTCCGTATTTTTTGGAATGGACGACCCACCAACCCAGACCGATCGACGTTTCATGCGGGGGGATGAATTCATGGGTGGTCCACATGTCATCCAGTGTATTTTTTTTCAGGACACTCCCAGCTGTATTCCCTTTGTAAATGGAAAGATTATGAAGCATCCACAGGCAGAGATCATAACTATTGGAGTTCAGGTTGCCGCAGGGCTTGTCCTGCGGAATATCCGGGTAATAGCCTGAAGGGTGTACCTGATGTGTGATCCAGCTTCTGGCATGCGGCGTACTGCGCCGTTCAGTGGCGATGCTGTCGATAAAAAAACTACTGTGTATCATGCCAACAGGCTGCAGTATATGCTCCTGTACATAGTTACTGTAGTTTTTACCGCTGACCCGTTCGATCACCAGGCCAAGGATGTCAAAGCCGGTATTACTGTATGTTTTCGAACTCAGTTGTACACCCGGAGGGAAGCTCAGTTTTTTCTTACTGAGTTTTTGCGCGAAAAGGGTTAATGCAAGGCTATCATGTGCGGGCCGGATGAAATGTTTGTTGGCGATATTGGGAAGTCCTGAAGTATGGGTAAGGATCTGACGAATTGTGATGTCACGGTAGCGCGGATCCCTCATCCTGAATTCAGGTACATAGTCGGTCAGATTTTTGCTGATGTCGATCATTCCGTCTTCCACCAGTTGCATGATTGCAGTGGTAGTGAATAATTTGGAGATGGAGCAAGTGAGGAAATTCGTGAGACTGTCGACCGGTTCTGCTTTTCCTTTTGTTCGGGTGCCATAACCTTGCATATAGAGGATCCTTCCATTCTTTACGATGCCGATGGAGACTCCCGGTATCCGCTCCTCCTGCATGGTTTTGTTGACCAGCGAATCAATGGAGCCGAAAACGGTTTGCCCCATGGTCTGCATGCTGAACGTAGTGAACAGGAGCATGAGGAACAAAAATCGAATGGGGCTTAACATTTTCATTGAACGTTTGGAGCTTGGGAATATTGCAGGTTTAAATTATTCCTTCAATGTCGCTTTGCACAATAAAGTTCGTATTTCATTGGCTATGATCACCACCCCATATGTATCAGGGCCCTGGTCTTTAAATTTTCCGGTAAATCGAAGTGGTGTAAAATGTTTATCCTCGTTCCCCGGTCCGGTGAAACCCATCAAAACAACCTTATCCCGGATCAATAAGTCGAGATCACTTGCTTTCCAGTCTGAACCTTGGATATTCGGGATCCGATCAAGGTCTCGCCTGAATTCAATTTTGATCTTTTCGTCAACTTTATAATTGAATTGTATTCCGGGTTTCCATTTTTTAAGGAGTTGCAGCGCAAAATGTTCATATTCCTTTCCGGATATAGTTTGAATGGGAATAAATCTATCCGCCAGTCCGGTCTTTTTAATGGTCAAAGCAGGACCTTCTCCTTTAGCATATTTCCTGAAACGATCTATCGAATGCACTGCCTGACCATATTCATTCAGTCCCATGGTCAGAATGACTTTTCCGGATTGTTGAATGGCGGCTTCTAACAATGAATCCTGATCGCCATCTTTTGCTTGCTGGAACCATGCATCAAGTCCAATAACGGCAGGATGGCAGCTGTCTGCAATACGTATCATTCTCGCAATCGCAGCCCGGTCGCCTGTTCCGATATTGATGATCACGATATCCGGGTCGGCCTTATAGTCAAGTTTAACATCAGGGATGTCGCAACCAGCAAAGAGGGAAAAGAAGGACATCATGATCAAACCTCTGCTAATGGATCGCATGTTCCAGAAGTTTTTTTCATTAATGTCATCATCAAATGTAAATAAAAGATATATAACGCCGGTTTTGACAATTCAGTGACGTATACTGTGATCTTCATCACGGCGTAGTGATGAGGCACATTGAAATTTGTGATGACCGTCAGTGTATTCGCGGTGTGAACGGGTCTAATTTTAGGTTCAGAAAGTTCTTTGTTTACTCACCCTTTAAAACAGGTTTATGAAACAGTTCCTGATCCTATTCACCGTCGCGGCTTTCGCCGCTTTCTCCTTCGGTTTTATGACAGCCCAGGGCGACCCCTGGAATGTGCCCGATAATTTTAAAAGCCTGAAAAATCCTGTAACTCCCGATAAGGCATCGCTGGATGCCGGTAAAGTGCTGTATAATTCGTACTGTGTGTCCTGCCATGGTCAGGATGGGAAAGGCAATGGCAAACGTGCCTTGAAACTGAATAATACTCCGGTCGATTTTACATTGGCTTCGATGAAAACGCATGGTGACGGAGAGATCCTGTATGTGGTCTACTCAGGCCACCGCGAAATGCCCGGCTTCAAGAAGAAATTACTGCCTGGTAAAGAAGAAGTGACGACCGGTAGTTTTGGTAAGACCCGTAACCCGGGTGATCTCGTTAACTACGTAAGGAATTTCGCGAAGTGAAATGAAACGGTGATGTGGCAAATACTCCCGATCCGTACTTAGTAAGTGAGGGAGTTCGTTTTGAAGAAAAGTCCTGGTGTTGATGCCGGGACTTTTTTTATCCGTTAAAAGAACATTTGTGTGAATTTTCCGGCCAGTTCCTGCCAGAGCACACTCTGCGGCACAACATAAAATGCGATCTGTGAAATTCCAATGATGGCCAGCGACACAGCATAAGGCCTCCAGTTGCGCTTGTGCTTCATGTCATACGCGATCAATGTCAACAGTACGAGATCCGTGATCAGGAAACCGGCGATGAATGCCTGCGGCACCGTCGTGCCGATCAGTAAAGTGCAGATACGGCGAATACCCGCGCCACTGATCGCCAGAGATGTGGTGATCATGTAACGCATATGGGAGGGTGCGTGCTTTTTATGATAAATGGCCAGTGCATACAACCACACGAAATCCACGATCTGCAGGAAAGGGACAAAAGTGGATGCAACACTGGCGGCATGGTCACCGGCCTTCAGCTTGTGGAGATAAAGCTCCCTGGCGATAAAGAAGATCGATACCACGATCACCGGCACCAGCACATACGAGAATTTACCGATGGCGCGGTGAAGCGCGTATTTCCGGTTCCGGATGAGGATCGGTTGCACCAGCAGCATCACGAACCAGAGCAGGAACAGCAGCCCGTGCACATGCTGAATGGTCGTCACTTTTTCAAATGAAGGGAAGAGTCCGAAATAGGTCTTGAAGAAACCCGCGAAGATCACCAGCAACACACCGGCGAAAAAGATCGAAATGTTCCTGTATGCTTTTTCCATATGCAGTTACAACAGTATCCTTGTCCAGCGCCCATTTCACACCGTTGGTTGGTTCAACTAAATGTAGAACAATTAAGTGAATGTGCGCGACTTGTTGTCATTTGCTTTTCGGTCATATATTCAGTCTTTTCAGGAAATTATCTGCCAACAGGTCTATTTCCGTTTTCAGAAGGGCGTCTGTGATCAGTCCGTGGTCATTTATTTTTCCCCGGATACCATGGACCAGCAGGTTCGTTTCATCCTGAAGACCCGCTTCAACGGTGCGCAGGATCATTTGAAGTTCTTCATGTCCCTTTACTCCACTTGCGGATGCGGTGATCACGGCCGTAGGTTTGCCGGAGAAAAGGGTAGTGGCCACGCACCATTCCAGGATGTTCTTCAGGCAGGAGGGGATACTGAAAACGTACTCAGGGGTGCAGATCAGTATGCCATCCGCATTGGCGATCCGCTCCCGCAAAGCGATGATGGATGCGGGCGGATCCTCAGCTGAAAGTGCTGGATCGAATGGCGGAAAGACTTTCAGATCTTCTTCAATGATCGTATGGAGCCGATCCGATGTGCGTTCAGCAAAATAGAGGAGCAGCCTGAGGTTGGAGGAATCCCGGCTGGCACTTCCGTTGATGGCGAGAATGGTCTTCATTATCGGTTAGTTCGCTCTTGTCCGGAATAGACCAGCACACCTGCGATGGTTTTTTTACTGAACCAGTAAGGTTCCTGCATGTTCAGCTCATAGAGCAATTGTCCGTTCCGGTAATATTCAATGTAATTAGTGACCAGTATAGAGTCGCTTGTAACGAGATCGATCCGGCATTTCACGATTCGGACCTTCAGATGGTCAAAACTGTCGACTGATTCAAGATACTGCTGACTGAACCAGTTTTCAAAGCCGTTGTCTTTCCTGATCTCCCTGAATAAAACGGGTTTGGTGTAGATCGTGATCGTAACGGTATCCGTAACGTAACCGTACATGGACCAGTTGTAGAAATCGATATGCGCGAACTTGCCTTTCAGCTTGCTGTCGACCCCTCCGGTTTTATAATAATAGATATCGGATCCGTCCTGTGCATGAAGGGGAATATAAGTAATGAAAACGAATGTTATGATGAGGAGAGATCTCATATTGTTTATTTATCCAGCAGTCTCCTGTGATAGTTGATCTGCCCCAGATGATAAGCCAGGTGCGTGGTCAGATGTACCAGAAAGTATTCTGTAGAGGTTTTTTCAGCAAAGACCAGCAGGGGGTATTCTTTTTGCAGATCAGCTTCCGTCAGCTGATCAAGTACATGGTTAACAACACCGATCGTTGCCTCCACCATCAGGATCAGCTTGGCACGCGGCACATCTTTTCTGGAAAATTCCAGCGGCCGGTCGCGGATATATCCTGTTTTGCCGACCTCCGCACCCAGATAGGTGTTCAGGTTACCGACCAGATGCAGACAAAGATTGCCGGCTGAATTACTGATCGTCCCGGAGCTAAGCCAGAGGCGGGATTCGTCCTGGTAGGCTTCGATCTCGGACTTCAGTTTGTTCAGGTCGCGGTTGAAAAGTGTTCTGATTACTTCTATCATCATGGTAAGTTTATTTTATCAGACAATGTTATTCAATTCGCCTTTCAGCATGATCACCGCTTCACTGAACAATAAGACTTTATCATCTTTCAATTCTACCGACATGTAACCGGTCCTTTCAGAAGACTGGAAAGCCCGCATGCTTGATTTGTTGAGTAACCGCGACCAGTATTTGGCCAGAAAGGTCTGCACTCCACCTGTGACCGGATCTTCATCCGTTCCCGCCCAGGGCCAGAAATAACGGTAGTGGTAATCGTATCCTTTATCTGTTGTTGCAGCAGTGACCAATACGCCGTTGATACCGGAGTAGGATGCGACCAATGCCTTGAAATCCGGACGCAGTCCGGCTAATGCAGATGGATCTTCAATTTGTAAAAGGATGATCTTGTTCTTCGGACTGTACTCGCAGTTGATGATCTTTTTCAGGCCAAGTGCATGCAGCAGTGTGTCTGGCACCGTTGCGGGTTCCGTTTCATACACCGGGAATTCCATGACGATCTCATTCCCGCGTTTGCTGATGAACAGATCCAGTTGTTCACCCGTGATGAAATGAATCGTATCAATATCCGAATCACTGAACAATACTTTCGCGGAAGCCAGAGTGGCGTGACCACAAAGCGGGATCTCTTTTTTGGGGGAGAAATAACGGATGGCATACACACCGGGTTTGTCAAGCGGCATCACGAATGCGGTCTCGGATAATCCGAATTCTTTCGCGATGTTCAGCTTGCTTTCATCACTCAATGCATGTTCCGGAAAGCATACCCCGGCCGGGTTTCCGGTAAATGGTTCATTCGTGAAAGAATCTACGGTATAACATTTCATAAAAAAAAGTAGGGTGGGGCTGCCACTCCTGCCTTACAAACTTATATTTTCTTTTAATGATATGTCCGGATAATTGACGAATGGCCATTCATCTTATTCCGAAATGGGATCGTGCGTGGGACAGCATCTTTTTTCCATAAACTACATATTCGATCGGTACCCTGGTGACCGTGAATTTAAGCTTTCCGGCAGAGTTGTAATTTTCCCAGAACTGCACTGAGTTTGATCTTCAGATCATCATCGTTCTTATAAATGACGGGATGATCACTGATGCCGGAAAGGGTAGTGGAATGTTCAGCACTTGCATGCCGCAGGTAGATCACAGGCTTGCCTTTCCCTTTCGCATAACCTGCTTCAATGCCAATGCCGATCGCTTTTTCAGAAGTTTCGGCGATCAGCAGGTCGCAGGCATCGATATCTTTCATGGCTTGTTCCATCATTTCCTGTTCCTGTTCGGCCAGGAACGTATGCTGATCAATGAATACCAATGGTTCGATCCCGGAATGGGTAAGTGTTTCAGTGATCGCCATGATCACTTTGGCGAATAATTTACGTTTGCTGAAACTGACTGCGATATATGCTTTCATCACTTATTTTATTCAAGATGATATTCCTTCTCCAGTTTATTTTTTAGGGTCACTGAGTTTCAGAATGGTCAGTTCCTGTGTGACCCGGTCGTTAAAAGTTTTCAGCACCACATAATACCAGTTGTATTCCGGTATATCCACCGTGAACAGGTCGCCTTTTTTATGCTGTCTGACCGCGGCCTCGAATTCCGGCATCAGGGTCTTTTCCCGGAACCAGCCATTATCACCGCTGGCATTAATGTCCATAGTGTGCCAGCGGGCCAAACTATAAAAAGGCTCGCCTTCTTTGTAGAACAACCGGATAGTATTCCGCAGGCTGTCGATGGTGCTCATACTCAGCACACTGCCATCCAGATAAATATAGCTGACCCTGAATTCAGGATAGGAGGCACTGCTGATGATCTTGAAAACATCCGTTCCGATCCGGAATGTATAGCCGGTTTTTTTACTGAACAAGGGAAGGGTGATCGCGGAAGTATCCTTGTCGGATGAGATCGTGAACAACTGCGGTTTCATCTCCGGATGTTTGTCGAAGATATTCTTATACTGTTCGGGACTCAGTACACCTGCCATCAATTGATCGGCGGATTGGCCATAGGCGCAAAAGAATAATGCGGGCAGCAAAAGGGAAAGCGTGATCCTTTTCATTGAATTTCAAATTACCACGATCAATATAGTTTAATTTCTCTTTTCCGCAAGAATGTGTTCGTTACCGGATCAGCCTTTGATCATGCTTGTCAGGAATTCCTGTATGGCCTTCGACCGGCCCAATGGTTCCAGCAGGAAGATGAATGCATTGATGCCAAAAGACAGGTAAGTGGCCGGATGCCGGAGCTTACCGAATTTCCACGCAGTGACTAATAGCATGGTGATGATCAGCACGACGGTGATATAAATGGGGATCATGATGTCAATGTCAGGCCAGTGTTTGCTGTTGATCCCGATATACACATTCTGGATGCCCCGTCCCAAAGCCGGCATCATGATGGTGAAGACGGTTGTGATCAGCCACCAGGAATGATCCTCCATCTTTTTCCGGTGCAGGATACTCTGGATCACTGCGAATGCGAATGCGGCCATCATCACGATCTCGACAACTGCAACACCCATGAAGAACCAGGGTTGAAAAGGTCCGAATGCATCCGGCTTTTCCATGGCATGCTGCGCATTCACCAGGTCACGGTTCATCATGCTGAACGCGGTGAGGCATACACCACCGGCAAGGAACATTCCGATGATGCCATTGGTCCGGTGCCTTTCGATCTGGCCATGCGTTACAAAATAAGGTTGAATGATAAGATAGATGTACCAGACCGTGCCGGTCCAGTAGTGGACGTGAACGGACCACGCATTTTGGGAGAAATCGCCCCAGTAGTCCTGCATGATGCCCAATTGCATAAAGATCAGGGGAATGAACATCCACCTGTGAAGGTTTTTGTACTTGCTCATAGAAAGGGTTAAGGTTGGTTAGGTTTATTTCTGTTCTGTTCCGAAGTTAACAAGCTTCGGAAAAAACAGAGAAGGGGTCAGTGATTACTTTTTCACAATTCAAGGAACATATCCAGATTTTCCCCGTTCCAGCTGAATTCTCCAAGGGTCCTGAAACCGTTCTTCAGATAAAACCGGACCGCCTGCTCATTTCCTTTTTGCACACCACCCCATAAAAAGATGCGTTTCTTGCCCGCTTTGATCTGTTCAGCAACAATGTAATTTAATAACATGTGCCCGGTGCCCTTGCCCTGCCAGGCATCAGCTACCGAAGGGGCGAACTGCAGATCGGTAGCTTGATCCGGGGTCAGTCCGTAAGAAAGTATTCGGGGCAGGTCGTGATCAAAATGACCTTTCCTGATCACCGCATAAGCGATGATCTTATTTGTGTGAATTTCCCTGACGATGTATCCGGAATTCAGATCGGAAAGGTATAAAGCGGTGAGGGCGTCCAGTTCAAAAGCATGCGGACTGAATCGTTGCCTGGTTTCCGGACTTAATGAGAACAAGTAATCCGATAATTCATTCAGCTCATCAGTATGAAGCCGTTTCACTGAGTATGTATCGTTGCCCGGAAGGATCAAGAGGCAAAAGGTTCCAGGATGTTTTTCGGTGGTACCGTGAACCATTTCGGTCCTGACTCGGTCATATGCACACAATCCTCGAATCGCACACCGAATTCACCCGGAATGGAGATCGTCGGTTCCACACTGAAACACATGCCGGGTTGTAAGATGAGTTTGTTGCCCTTTACCATATTGCCCCATTCATGTCCGTCCATGCCGATACCATGTCCTGTCCGGTGCGGTAAGCCCGGTGTTTTGTAGCCCGGCCCGAAACCCGCGTCCGTGATCACTTTGCGGGCGGCCGCATCCACATGCTCACAGGGATCGCCCAGCTTCGCAGCAGCGAATCCTGCCGCCTGTGCGTCACGCTCCAGGTTCCAGATCTGTTCTTGCCGCTTGGTGGGTTCCGCACCGAATACGATGGTGCGTGTGATATCCGACTGATATCCACTGACCGAACATCCGCAATCCATCAGTACGATATCACCCTTCTGTAATTTTTGCGGTTGTTTTGAACCATGCGGGAAGGAGGATGAAGTGCCGAACAAACACAATCCACCACCGCCGGATCCGCCCAGGTCATCATGCGCGGTGGCAATGATGTTGGCAAGGTCGCCCTGCGACATGCCTGCTTGCAGTTTGGCCACACCCAGTTTGATCGCCGCGATGGTGATGTCACTCGCTTTCTGCATCAGCGCGATCTCCGCAGGTGATTTGATCATACGACACGGAATGGTAACAGGATCGCCACTCACATATTCGAATTGAGGCGCTATTCTGCGGATGCCATCCATAATGAAGAAACGCAGGCGTTCTTCCAGACCGATCTTGCCACTGCTGATACCTGCATCTTTGAGCAGCATGACGATCCGCTCATAAGGACTTTCATCTTCCTGCCATACGTATACGTCTTTCCCAATGGTGATCTGCTCGCGTAAGCGGGCTTCTTCAAAAGCAGGACAAACATATTTCACATCACCTTCCGCGGTGATCACCGCCACCATGGTCCGCTCACTGGCCCACCAGCTGATGCCAGTGAAATAGAGCAGGGACGTACCACAGTCAAGTACCAGTGCTTTGATATTATTCTCCGCCATCAATTGCCTTGCTTTGGCGACGCGGGCCTCACGCTCTGTAACGCTGATGGGAACCACATCTCCGGTCATGGAAGCCGGTTTACCGGAAGTATCCGCGGCTTTGTTTTTCGTATCGGAAGAACAGGCTTGTATGCCTCCGACCACAGCTGTGGTAGCGGCCAGTGCGGAAAGGCTGATGAAATCTCTGCGTTTGATGGACATATGAATCGGTTGTGGATGAAAGGAGAACAGACCTGAAAATAGGCAATTTTAATGACTGGATTCCTCTCCTTGATTTTTCACGGAATTCCGGAGGTCCCTCAACCAGGGCAGTTTTTTTTAAAAAAAACGCATCGGGTTTGTTTAAGATTCCGGCTCCAAAAAGCGGGTTGTTGAATCATTCGTATGGCAGTACAGCGGATGTTTCAACAGGTATTTTTATTTGTCTGAATTTTTACAAAAAAAACTGAACAATAATCCAGTCATCAGGTTATTAAAGCCATTAACAAAAACCTTTACATATGAAACGCAAAAACATCAACAACCTGTCCTTATTCCTGCTTTTTTTCGGGATCACAGCTTTTTTATTCAGCTGCAAAAAAGATAAAGATGCGACCTCCTCCAACACGATCACCGATGTAGTGGTGAATGGCGCCAATTTCAGTACGCTGGAATCAGCAGTAGTGAAAGCCAGTCTCCAGACTACTTTGAGCGGCGCGGGTCCTTTCACGGTTTTCGCGCCGGATGATGCGGCATTCACTGCTTCCGGCATTACCAGTTCTGTATTGAATTCACTCACGCCATCTCAGGTGCAGTCCATTTTATTGTATCACACACTTAATTCAAAGATCCTGGCGGCCAATGTTCCTGCTGGTCCGAATGCCAAAGTGACGACAGCAAGCGGAGATTCTGTGTTCGTTACAAAGAACGCAAGTGGTGTTTTCATCAATGGTATCCAGGTGTCCACCGCGGATGTGAGTGCGGATAATGGTGTGATCCATGTGATCGGCAGGGTACTGAATCCACCTGTTGGAAATATCGTTGAGACCGCTGTTGCGAGCAAATTGGATTCGCTGGTGAAGGCTGTTACACGTGCTACCACAGCCCCCGGCGGCGATCCTACGCTGGCCAGTACACTGAGCACCGCGACGCTGACCGTTTTCGCGCCAACCAATGCTGCATTCACACAATTACTCAGCGCATTATCACTCACGGATATCAATCAGATCCCTGTTGCCACATTAGTGGCTGTGCTGAAATACCATGTGGTGAGTGGACGGGCATTTTCTTCCGATCTGGCGAACGGTGCACTGCCGATGATCGCGGGTGGTAACAGTACGATCAATCTGACGAATGGCACTGGCGGCGGGCCGACCATCCTTGGGAACGGCAACGGCGGTGTGAAATCCAATATCACCGGTACGAATATCGTGTGCAGGAATGGTGTGGTTCACCTGATCGACCGGGTCATCCTGCCCTGATCTTTGCGTTTGTTCAGTTGAATAGATGGTCAGTCCTGCTGTTATGGCAGGACTGATCTCTTTCCTGATCCTTTTCACAGAATATTGTTCTGCTGACATTAAGCGGAGGTGATCGGTCAGTTGAATTGCAGCATCTGCTCAAAAAAGGCCCCGATCTTTTTTTCAGTGTCCACGAAATGGAGTTCGAGCATCCAGTGCCGTTCCCTGCCATGTTTATCCCTCAGGAAAATATCGGCAGAGTTGTCAGGATGCACATCCAGGCAAAGGTCATTCGGGTCATCCGGCTGTTCGTGCGGATAAGGACCAACGATGTGTCCGGCAATGGCATTACCGAATGTATATCCGTAACTTTTCGTGAGTTGGTCAACGTAGTTGAAGAACTGAGCACCGGTCAGCGTCGGTTGTTTGAAATACCAGTCGTTGGCGATATGCCAGGCTTCTTCCACATCTTTTTTGATCCTGAGTTTGGCAGGATCATTCCCCAGCACATAGGTGCGTCCCAGATCGGCTTCCCATCCTTCAAAGACGGGATGCATGTCAAAGAAAAGGATATCGTTTTCCTGAATAACAAGGTCCGGCGGATCTGCGATGAAAGGTTGTAGCGTGTTGATGCCCGTGCGGACGATCTTTTTATGCCAGTGTTCCGTGATCCCCAGTTCTTCCTGCGCGATCCGGACCATCTCATTACAAAGTTCCTGTTCTGTTTTACCGGGTACGATGAGACCTTTGTCCTCAACGATCCGGAACCATTCTTTCGCCTTTTGTTCAGCCTGCTCCAGCTTTCGTTTCGCTACATTCATGGCATAAAGTTTAAGTCATTAAAATTAGTCCATGGACTGCAAGGGTCTTTGTTTGCAGTGTTGAATAGGATGAACGGGTCATTAGCCTGACCGTTCAGGGTATTGTATTCAGCGAACGGGGATCTTTTTCTGAATTTGCCAGTAATGTCCGAACGGATCACGAATGGTCCCCTGACGGTATCCGTAATCATAGTCTTTCGCCGGATCTATTTCAACTGCACCGGAAAGGATCGCCTGCTGCATCACCACATCCACATCCGGTACGAATAAGCCGATGCAACAGGTGCAGCCATTGTGTTGAGCAGGATCGAAAAAACGTTTTGAGGTGATCTCATGTACATGGAAAATGGCACCGTCAATGGAGAATTCGGCCACATGGATGCTGCCATCCTCATTTTTGAAACAAAGTTTCTCTTCTGCATGAAAAGCGCTGATGTAAAAACTCAGATCGGTGACCCCGTTGCGGATGTATAGCTCCGGAGCAAAGCTGGTGGATGGAGAGGTTGACATCAGTTTTAATTTATGTTAGTAGTTGTTTCAAATTACACTTATTCCTTTTTGAACCGCATCCGGATATCTGAGATCCATGTCTCCACATTACTGCTGTACGAGTTCGACTGAAAGATGATCACATAATGCATGTCCATCCTCCATGGAATGAAACTGTCCGTCCGGTAAACAATGACACCGTTTTCAGAGCCTGAACAATACTTCGGGCCAAATTGGGTGTACCGGTTCGCGGGATCACGGTAAAAGGAAGGGCCTGTGACTTCTACACAAATGCTGTCCTTACTTACGGACTGCGTGGTATAGGACCGGTCAGCATACCGGGGTTGCAGGGCACTGACCGCTTCTTTTGCCTGCATCCATTTTGCATTGACCGCCAGATGTGACTTGTAATTCGTACGCAGGAATGAATGGAAGAGCCCCGTAAAATAATCATTGCTGAAATAGGTCTTTACACCTTCGACCAGCCCGATGGCCATACTGGTGTTCGATTTCACGATACTGTCTGCATTCAGGACTGTAACAGAATCATGCACCGGGTCGAATGTGATCATTATTTCCTTATTGAGAAAAACACCATGCGTGGCATCCAGGTTTTCGTATGCCATTTGCTTGTTGGGGTCCCGTTTTTTCATTTTGGGATCATAGTAAAGATCCATGTACTGTCGGCCATCGACCTGCGAGATCATCCGGTAAGCATAACTGATCATAGTGAGCCTGAAGTTCATGAGGCCATTTGTGCTTGTATCGGAAAGTGTTAGCCGGTATACCGTCGTGTCATGGATGGTGGTGACTGAATTGCTGTAATTCTGACGGGTTTCACCGGTCTGTTGTATCGTATAATGAGTGGATTGCCCGCTTGTACGTGAACAAAATAATAAGGAAAGAAAAAATACCGGAATATACTTCATGTAGGTTGAGGTTATGGATTCACACATCGTCTTCCCACAGCACCGAACTGATCTTCCAGCCGGCTGCGGTTCGGATCAGCTGAAAAAGTTTGGTCCCTTCCGCTGTAAAATACGCACCGTTAAGATAACCGCTTTTCCGGTAACGGGTATACCGCTGGGCCAGATTTCCGGTGATGAAGGTTTCTTCGCTGGTTTCCTGCTCTTCAAATCCGGTCAGCGTTCCGTCCGTCAGGATGATCCTGCGGGGAGCGATGAAATCATCCAGCCCATAAACATTTTCATCAGTTCCTGATTTTTTTATGATCATCGTTCGCGGGATGCAGATACGGTACAGCATGTCCCAATCCTGCGCAGAACTGACTTTATTATTGAACACTGAAAAGAAATGGGTGATGACCTGATCGATCTCCTTTTTATCCATCTGATTACCTGTTAGCGATGGTACTTTGATTATTTGACACCGAAGAAAATGAGCCCGTTGAAGTAGTATATCAGCGAACCATTTTCATCTTTATAGTAGGCTTCCGGGTACGATGCATTCCCGGGTGTTAGATGCCAGGCCTTGGTCAGGTGTTCGGTCGTGTCGTTGCCGCCGGCCGTCAGATTGTAATATCCGAATTCTGCTTTGACGCAGCTGTCGTTGAACATATAATTGTCTCCATGTTTCCGGATCTCCTGCAAAAAGAGACCACGCAGCTGCGGAAGTGTCAAATGGGTTTGGGTATCCGGGTTCGTTCCGCTGGTCCTGCTGCCTGCTACATAATGCAGCTGATCATCAAAGAAGATATAATTGATCTGCCTGTTGAAGATGTGCAATCCGTTCGTATACTGATCCACTTTGATCAGTTTCTGGTCATAAGCCGTAAAAGGAGGGAAGAGGGTCTGGAAGGTATCGTGAACATATTGATAGAAACGGTAGTCGCGGTGATCGATATTATTAGAGTTGAAGAGCGTATTGACGGTATTCAGGTCCGCGGCGGACAAAGCATGTGCATCTGCCGGAATATAGATCCGGTCGATACAGCCGGGATCTGCCGGTAAGCTGTCGGACGACTTCTTACAGGCGGCGATCAGTAAAAGCGAAGCGAAAAGGAGATAATACTTCATGTCCGGAAAGTATAATGATGCAAAGGTAGACATTATTACGCGGGACAACGCTGCATTCCCTGTTGTGACTGCCTTTCAGGGAATTAAGGAGATGCAGTATCCGGTTTTTGAACAGGGAGGCCGCTTTCATCAGGCGGGATGATGTTTGACCGGATCGGCAACAACAGACCTGTGATCAATGCAGTAGCTGAATACGCCCAATTCACATCATCCATAAGCGTACCGCCTGTCAGTTTTGTGGTCGTCAGGATACCGGCCACGGTAACAGAGATCAGAATGAACTTTGCATTTTTGCCGCTGATCATGAAATACTCGAGCAAAAGAAAACAAATGAAATAAGCCACGAATGCGGGCAATGAAAGATAAAAGCTGATCAGAAGGGTGATGGGATAATATTCTAGCAATGTAGCCATCTGGTGCGGATTGCTGCCGAACAACGAGGTCAGCCCCTGTGAAATGAACGGCGCGATGACCAGTGTCAGCAACCAGTGCAGGAAAGGGAAAGCTTTGTTCATCGTTTCAAAGGTAATTATTAAAAAAAGTTCCGAAACAGTGTTACAACATCATTCCCTGCGGTTACTATTATTTGTTAACGGTGAAGGCTCTGATGTCCTATGTACAGATCAGCGGTTTACACTAAAAAATAAAACTTAATATTTAAAGAAGATGAAAAAATTGATCGCCGTATCCTTTCTGATCACAACAATCGTATCCTGTTCTAAAACTGTTGATGCTCCCGTAGCCGCCGCCGGCAAAACCATTGTAACTCCCGTTGAAGCTGGTAAAGCTGCCCCCGGAGGTACCTGCAGCAACATCGTGAACTTCGACCTTAAACAAGGCAAACGTGAAGCGATCCCGACCATCTGGAGTATCATCATGGATTATTCCATCAAACCCTGCGACAGCAACGCGCCTGCAGGTGTACGTATCGATGTGTATGACCGTGCATCCGGTGCAAGTGTTTTTTCCGCATCCGGACTTCCCTTTGCCGGAAAACAAACATTCCTGGGTGTAGCATTTGGGATATATGACGCGAAACTCACTGTTTACAATACACAGACCAATGCCGTGATCGAAACCCGCGTGGTATCGATCAAAGTGGCCTGGCCTGGTGTGTAACCACGCCCTTCCATAAAAAAAAGGCATCTTTTCCATGAAGGGATGCCTTTTTTATAATGAGTAGCGATCACTTTTTTCTTTCGATCCACAGGATCG
This sequence comes from Bacteroidota bacterium, assembly GCA_029555415.1. GTDB lineage: Bacteria > Bacteroidota > Bacteroidia > Chitinophagales > Chitinophagaceae > JAKPSI01. The sequence goes on from JAKPSI010000042.1 coordinate 38,532, forward strand.
TCGCCACTCCCAGTGTATAAGCAATGATATCCACCCACGAGAATCCGGTTCCTATGACCGTACTGGCGATCTTATTCCCCGCCAATCCGACCCGGTCCACGAAATGGAAATACTGCATCGTCTCCACCGCATACGCGAACAGTAATACCCCCAGCCCGATCTTCCACCGCTTGGCCTCGATGAAAGTGCAAACTGCAAAATAGACCAGGAACACCACCAGGTAATCGCCCACGTAAGGTCTGATGAATTGATCATGCACATATACTGCGATCAGTACTTCGGTGATGAAGAGGAGAAGGGCGAGGAGGAAATATTTGGTACTGAAACGAAACATGTTGGCATTTTACCTCCCCGAATTGTAAGAGATCGTATAATGGATCAGCTGATAGCTTGCAAAAGAAACCAGGCAGACCAGCAGCATCCTCAGGATCGTCTCTATCCATGAACGGGCGAATACTTTTTTCAGTGATAGTAAAAGATAGGTAGTCAGGATCAGCAGATCGGTCACACCCAGTATCATCGCGACCGTATCACTCGCCTGTCTGAAAGTTAGTAACTGCAGAATGACAAAGGAGTAGAAGATCAGGAAAAAACAGGCAAAGTGTATGGAATACAGCATCGTATCATAGTATAATAACGACCTGCGGTAAAAGAACAGGAACAAAATGAACGCGTTCACCGGGATCATGATCAGGAACAGCCACTTGAATATGCCGGAGATCATCAGGCTCACTTCATGGAAGGTCATCTGACGGCTGATCCTCAGTTTTTTGTTCAGTGCATAGAATCGTGTCAGCGGATCATTACTGTAGCCATATCGGCTCAGCCAAACACCCACACTGTCTTTCGGCATTTTCTTCAGCTCACGTAATTGCGCATTGGTCACATCCGGGTTCGGCATCACCCAGGAGAAAGGAGGGACAAGGATCTGGTCTTTTGCAGTGTCGGCCGAACGGTCGAACATCTCCCCAATGGTCAGATCCTTTTCGATCGCTTCTTTGGAATCCGTACCAAAATATCCCGAACTGGCTACTTTCTTTTCAAACAGTCCCATGATGAGCAGTGCGAAAATGGAAATGAAGATGAAGAGCCGGAACGGCGGTGTATAGCGGCCCCTGATATTATTGATATAATCAGCCGTCATTTGCCCCGGCCTGGTCAGCAAGACCTTGAATGAGTAGAGGAACTTGGTGTCGAAATGCAGGAAGGATTCCAGCAATTCATATCCGTAATGGACCAGCGGAAAACGAGGGTTGTGGTTCTCCTGCCCGCAATGCGGACAGAAATTCGTGTGCGCGCTCTCCGCACTGAATTCAAACCCGCAGTTGGCGCAGGCATGATCTTTAAGTTGTTTCCGGGCCATATACACTTTCAATTGAATGAATGAGTGGATACGGAATTGCTATAAGGTCTATTACAGGATGTGAGGATATATCTTTCACTTTTTTTCAGCAAAAAACAATTTCCAGATAGCCAGGATGATGATCGCAAAGGTGATCGTCCCAAGCAGTATCGCCACCTTTTTCATTCTTTTTTTGTTCTCTGTTTTCATCATTATCATTTATCCATTATCAACTATTCATTCATCAAAATTCCGTTGCGCCGCCGCGTCTCCGCGTCGTTGCGTGAAATCAAAAGCCTTTTTTCAATTCAGATTTGGGTTCCGCATGCTTCACATACTTCTCCAGCCACTGATACTGCTCATTCAGCATATGCAGGATATTCTCCTTTCCCCGATACCCATGCGCTTCATATGGCAGGCTCAGGAATTTCACCGTGCCGCCATTACCCTTGATCGCGTTGAACATGCGCTCGCTCTGGATCGGGAAGGTGCCGGTATTGTCATCCATTTCGCCATGCACCAGCAGGATCGGGGTTTTGATGCTGTCGGCATACATGAACGGACTCATCTTATTGTATAATTCAGGGTCCTGCCAGTACGTGCGGTCCTCATTCTGGAAACCGAACGGGGTCAGCGTTCTGTTGTAAGCGCCACTGCGCGCGATGCCTGCACGGAACAATTTCGTATGCGCCAGCAGGTTAGCCGTCATGAACGCACCGTAACTATGTCCGCCCACCGACATCCGGTTCGGATCGCCCACACCTATTGAATCCAGTACATGCACAGCCGCTTCCGCATTCATGGTCAGCTGATCGATGAAATTATCATTCGGTTTCTTGTCCTTGCCCGTTGCCACGATCGGCATCTCGGCGTTATTCAGCACCGCATAGCCCTGGGTGACATAATAGATAGTAGAGCCCCAGTTGATCATCGTGAAACGGTGTTCACTGCCGCGCACTTGTGCCGCATCGGCTGCGGAATTGTATTCTGCGGGATAGGCCCAGATGAACACCGGTAACTTGCCATCACGGTTCTTGTCATATCCTTTAGGCAAATAGAGGTCACCGGTCAGATCCACGCCATCTGCTCTTTTGTATTTGATCTTTTCTTTGCTCACACCTTCCATCTGCGGATAAGGATTGTCGAATTTCGTCAGCATCCGGTCAGCGATACGCGCCTTCAGGTCCTTCAGCCAGAAATTCGGCACTTCCTTCTCACTTTCTTTCCGGGTGATCAGCGTCAGCCGGTCCGCATCCAGCACTTTCACCACGTACTCGAAATAATTCTCATTGCTGCGCCAGAGGATCTCACTCTTTTTAGTATTCAGATCGAATGAGGCCAGGAAGGGAAGATCACCTTTCGGGGAACTGCCCGTGGTATTGTTGAACAGCAGTTTGCTGCCATTGTCGATCGTCTTCAGAACATCACGTCCCCAGGCATTGTTTTCACCTACCGGGAAACCCATACTGGTATAAGCATCAGTGGTATTGCGCTCCTGCAGTTTTTCGATGTCACCGGTGGTCGGGTTCCAGCGGCTCATGGTGGTGGTCTGTTTACCGGTCAGCCCTTCATTGATCAGTGCCAGTTGAGCGTTACCCCAGTTCACCGAACGGTAACGCAGTTTTGTTTTGAAAAGCAATTGTGCTTCGCCAGTGAACGGCGCATTCAATGCATACACCGCATCATGGTAATCCATTTTGTTTTTGATGAGACCACTATCGAGCGGACTCGCCCAATACACCGTTGCGGCCATATCATCGCGCCAGTCGAATCCTCGGGGAACATTCTGCACATTGTCATTGCCACTCGGAGCCGTTTCTGCTGAAGGCAGGTTGGCCAGCTCCTTCACGATCTTTCCGTTCAGATCACGGATCGTGACCAGGGTGGGGAAGCCGCCGGCAGGAACGGAATAAGAGAAGGGCTTTTGCAGTTGTCGTACGAGCAGGTATTTTTTATCGGGCGAAACGGATACGCTGTTGTAAATGCCCGGCTCCCCGATCTTCGTTTCCACACCGCCTTTATTGCGGATGAGTTGTGAAGTGCCGAAGAAGGCGAAGAGTTCTTCATCATACGGACTCTTGATCAGGTCCTGGAACGTGGGCCGCGGAATGGCCTTTCCGAAATTCTCCTGCATGGTCGGTCCCTTCGGCATCAGCGGCTTGGGAGGAGCGGCAGATGCGGGTTTCAGCGTACTGCGATAAATAAGAGTCTGCCCGTCCACCCACTGATACGCGGCACCACCGATCAGGTTCAGCGGGGTCTTGTTCAGCTTGCGGGCTTTCTGTGTGGCAATGTCCACCACATACAGGTCCACTTTGTCCTTTAAGGTTTGTGTGAACGCGAATTGTTTGTAATCCGGACTCCAGCTCACACTTCCGGCAAATAATGGGGAAGGCAGTCCGCTGATCTTGTATTCTTTTCCGGCCGCGAGGTCCTTCAGATAAATATTATTGATGAAATTCTGCCGGCTGGGGGCATAATTAGCAGGATTGATCCGCATTCCCGCGATCTTCAGTTCGGGCTGTGCCAGTTCTTCCACGGAAGGATAGCTGTTGCTCTCGCTCAGCACCATCCACTTGCCTTTATCATCTACACTCACCGCCGGCGGGGCCTTGGCCAGCAGCATATCGGCAATGGCTTTCGGAGGCTGGGTGTAAGAGCCGTCGGATGTTTGTGCATTTGCAAATGAAGAGGCCAACAGGAAAAGGAAGAACAGCTTTTTCATTGTTTGAATTTTGAATGCTGAATTTTGAGATTTGAATGGGGGAACTGTAATGGAAATTAGGCATTTTTGGAATAGCAGGCACAGGGTGAACTAATCCGAGTGATCTGCGTTATATCTGCGTAATCTGCGAAATACTTAACTTCAGCCTACAAAGATCAACCATGAAATTCATAGCCTATATCGCTTTTCTACTTTCGGGAATCAACCCGCAACCCGCAACCCGCAACCCGCAACTTTCCATCAGCAACCCCCAACCCGCAAGTATCACCCTTCCCGCCGGTTTCAAATCTTCCACCATCATCGAATCCCTCGGTACCAACCGCCACATCTGGGTCAATAACAACGGTGATATTTTCGTCAAACTGGAAAAACTGAAAGACGGTAAGGGCATCATCGTTCTGCGTGATGTGAAGAAAGATGGCGTGTATTCCGTCGTTCAGTCTTTTTGCAATTATACCGGTACAGGTATCGTCGTTAAGAATGGTTATCTGTATGCAACTTCTGATTTCGCAGTATATCGTTATAAACTCAACGCAGGCGGACTTGTTGAGAATCCTGATAAACCCGAAACGATCGTCAAAGATCTGGTCAGTCTGAACCAGCACGCTTCCAAATCCATCGCGCTGGATGACGCGGGTAATCTCTATGTCACGATCGGTGCGCCTTCCAATGCCTGCCAGGTCAAGGACCGAACAGCAGGTTCACCCGGTCAGGATCCCTGCCCCATTCTGGAAAAAGCAGGTGGTGTTTGGCAATTCAAGGCCAATGTGAAGGGGCAGTCCTATAATAATGGTGTGCGCTATATCACCGGTATCCGCAATGTCGTGGGCGTTTTCTGGAACAAACAACAGGGGCAATTATATGGGGTACAGCATGGTCGCGATCAGCTGGCCGGCTTATTTCCGAAATTGTATACGAATGAACAAAGCGCAGAATTGCCCGCTGAAGAATTCTTCCTGATGAAGAAAGGCTCCGATTTCGGCTGGCCCTATTGTTATTACGATCAGATGCAGAAAAAGAAAGTGCTCGGACCTGAATACGGCGGCGATGGTACAACACAGGGCCTTTGCGCAGACAAAGACCAGCCCATCATGGCCTTCCCCGGTCACTGGGCGCCGAATGATCTGCTATTCTATACCGGTGATCAGTTTCCCGCGAAATATAAGAACGGTGCCTTCATCGCTTTCCATGGTTCCTGGAACCGCGGACCACTGCCACAACAGGGATACAATGTGGTATTCGTTCCATTCAAGAATGGTAAACCTTCCGGCCCATATGAGGTTTTTGCATCAGGCTTTACAGGTAAGGATGTGATCATGGGACCCGGACAATCTGCTTATCGTCCATGCGGACTCGCGCAAGGTCCTGATGGCTCCTTGTATGTGTCTGACGACAGAGTTGGGAAGATATGGAAGATCACATACAGCAAATGATCATTGCACCAGTAATACATTGCCGGCCTTCATGACCAGTTCCACGTGACGGATGGATCGTATGTCCGTTGAAGGGTCTCCATGTACAGCCACCAGATCCGCCTGCAGTCCGGGTTTCACGCGACCGATCTTTTTACCATAACCGAATGTATCCGCATTCACGGAAGTAGCGGAACGCAGTACATCGATGGGTTTCATACCGTAATCCACCATCATTTCCATTTCGCGGGCATTATCACCATGCGCGTACACGCCCACATCACCGCCCATACAAATAGTGACGCCGGATTGTAAGGCCAGTTGAAAGGACTTTCTTTTCGCAGTGATGCGTGCCGGTTCAGGATCCGTTCCTTTTTTCCAGCCACGGTATTGGGATACTGCGTCACCTGCCGCCAGAGTTGGACAGAGTGCGATGCCTTTAGCTTTCATGAGTTGAAATATTTCCAGGGTACCGTCATCACCATGTTCAATGGTGGATACACCAGCATTGATCGCGCTACGCATCCCTTCAACGGTGGATGCATGTGCCACGACAGGACGATGTCCCATGGAAGCGATACGTACCGCTGCCGCGATCTCCTCGACAGTCAATGCAGGCGCGCTTTCACCATTCAGTCCCCAACGGTAATCCGCATATACTTTGATGAGGTCCGCACCTTTGCTGATCTGTAGTCTGCATTCTTTTTCCATTTCATCGGTACCACTCACTTCCGCCGCACCCTGCGGAAAGTCGATATCCGCCGAAGCTGGCTTTGGACCGTAAGCACCTTTCGCAACGATCGCTTTGGTGGCGATGATCATCCGCGGTCCGGGGATCACCCCTTTACTGATCGCGTTCTTCAGTCCTGCGTCATCATACTGCGCACCTTCTGTGCCCAGATCGCGTACCGTTGTGAAACCCGCCATCAGTGTGGCTTTTGCATGGTTCACCGCACGAGCCGTTCTTTCAGCCCTGGATTCTTTCAGCACCTGATCATCCCAGGCTACTTCATTATAAGGATGCAGGAACAAATGCGAATGGCCTTCGATCAGTCCGGGCATCAAAGTACAATCCGGCAGATCAATGGTTACAGCATGTGTGATATCATTTTTCAATGGCAGCGCTCCGGCCTCAACGATCGTGTCATGATCGGTCAGCACCACCCAGTTGGTATGCATCGTTTCGCCATCGAATACACGTGCCGGTTTCAATAATTTATATTGAAGTTGCGCGAAAACCTGCTGGGTCAGCAGGAGTGCTATAACTGTTAAGATCCTTTTCATGATTTGGTTGCGAATTTTCGGAAGTATGCTTCAGTGAATTGCGGGTCGTATTGATGATAGAAGCTGATGAGCAGTTTGGTTTTGATACGAATGCGCGGATACTTTTTGACATACCTCCAGAACCTGGGATCGGGACGGAACAGATTCTGTGCGATGGTGTTGATGTCGTTTTCGATCCCACTGCCAGCATACTGTGTGAGCAGTCCTTTCATACAAAGCAGACTGTCGGGGTCCTGAGAAGATTGCCCGTTGCGGATCGCACCCACGCCGGCTTCCGGATCATTATAAATGAACCCCGGCGCATTGGCTTTTTGCCAGGCTGTTGTATCCAGGTATTTCGGGAAATTCCGGAACAGTATACTCGAGAATTCATGGTGAAAGGTCTGTTCCAGGTAAGTATCAGTGTAGCCATACTCTTCGCCGTCATTCGTGAGGTATAGTATGTCGGTGGAATTGGTGCCGCCGTATCCTACATTATAAAAGCTCATGGACTTGAAAAAATAGACAGCCTTCAGGTTAGCTTTCAGCATCGTGGCCGGGTATTTATTCATGGCCGTGACCAATACGGCAGCCGTCCGGCGGGCTTCCGCGCTGCTCATGGGTGCAGCTTTGGCGCTGATGGGGGCCTCTTGCCAGTCGGGCGGGAACGGGGAGGAGGTATAGGTGAAATTGACCGGGATCCCGTTGATCAGGGTGTCATTCGGACTGGCCGAAACACTCAGAGCGGCGGCCAGACACCCATATATAAGGAACGTGATTTTTTTCATCCCTAAATCTAAAAAGAATTTGTCAATCCTGATTTTGCTTTATATTTGCTTCAATGAAACAGGTAATTACTAATCAACAGTGGTGGTGGCATACAAACTCTTCCGGGGTGCTGTAATGTCATACTGCTGTACTTATTAATTATACACAGGGCCCCGACAGATCAGTCGGGATTTTTTTTGCCCCTGCATGAACAAGAAATGAAAAAAATGAAAAAGATCAATCTGCATACGACCTGTAAGAAGATGCTGGCCGACGTATACACGCCGGTGGGGATCTACCTCAGGTTGCGTGACAAGTTCCGGGATACGATCCTCCTGGAGAGTACCGACCATCATGTGGCGGAGAACAGTTATTCGTTCATCGGTATCAATGCCATCGGCGGTATCGAGATCAGTGACCTGAAACAGTATGAACTGAAATATCCGGCACGCAAGCCGGAACGCACGGCCATTGGCAAGGATACTTCCGTACCCGGGGCCTTATGGGAGTACATGCAGAATTTTGAAGTGAGCTCAACCGGTGAAAAAGAATGCGCATTTGCCCAGGGCTTGTACGGCTATACCGGATTCGATGCCGTACAGTTCTTTGAAAGCATCCGCTTCAATGAAAAGAAACCGGCCTCCGGGATCCCTTTGATGCGTTACCGATTGTATCAGTACGTCATCGCCATCAATCATTTCAAGGATGAGCTCTTCCTCCTCGAGAATGAGGTGGAAGGTTTGCCGGGTGAAGGTGCAGTGGTTGAATCGCTCATCCGCAGTAAGGATGTACCGGTGTATCCGTTCCGTGTGAAAGGGGAGGAGACTTCCAACATGGAAAATGAAGCCTATATGGAAATGGTGAAGAAGGGGATCGCCTCCTGTCACCGCGGTGATGTATTCCAGATCGTTCTCAGCCGCCGCTTCCAGCAGGCATTCACAGGTGATGAATTCAATGTGTACCGTTCATTGCGCAGCATCAATCCTTCTCCTTATTTATTCTTCTTTGATTACGGCGATTATAAACTGATGGGCTCTTCACCCGAATCACAGTTGCTGATCCGTAATGGAAAAGCACTGGTGCATCCGATCGCGGGTACCTATAAAAGGAGCGGGGATGATGAAGTGGACAAGCTCGCTACCGAAAAATTATTACTGGATGCCAAGGAGAATGCCGAGCACGTGATGCTGGTGGATCTGGCACGGAACGATCTCAGCCGCCTTTGTGATGAGGTACAGGTGGAACATTACCGCGAAGTCCAGTACTTCTCGCATGTCATCCATCTGGTGAGTGAAGTGGCGGGTAAAGTGCGTCCCGGTTCGAATCCCTTCGATCTGGTCGCTCGTACCTTCCCCGCAGGCACATTGAGCGGTGCACCGAAATTCCGTGCCATGGAGATCATCGACGCGCTGGAACCCACGGCCCGTAGCTATTACGGCGGGGCTATCGGTTTCATGGGCTTTAACGGCAGTTGCAATCACGCGATCATGATCCGCACTTTCCTGAGTAAGAACAACACCCTGACCTATCAGGCCGGTGCCGGAGTAGTTGCAGCAAGTGATCCTGCCAGTGAGTTGCAGGAAGTGAATAATAAACTGAACGCGCTGACGAAAGCCATTACGATGGCGGAAAGCCTATGAAAACGGAATTAGAAATTAAGAATTAATAATTAATAGAAGTGTCAATATGCAGGGGTCATTACTAAAGTAAAGGTAGGCGTGATGGTGATTTCTAAATAGTAGTTTACGCAATGCCAGAGATAAGGAGTGGAACTAACATTTAGAGTCCTGTATGAATTTTTAATTTTAAATTTTGAATTCGATAAAATGAAAACAACAACCCGAAACGCTTTAAAAACATTCTTTTGAAAATACTCGTTTTCGACAACTACGACTCCTTCACTTACAACCTCGTTCACCTGGTCGAGAAGATCCTCCATCAGAAGACCGAAGTGTTCCGCAACGACCAGATACCGCTGGAGAAAGTGAAGGAATATGATAAGATCATCCTGTCGCCCGGCCCAGGCATCCCTGAAGAAGCCGGCATGCTGCTGCCGCTGATCAAAGAATATGCGGCCACCAAATGCATACTGGGTGTATGTCTGGGCCATCAGGCCATCGGTCAGGCATTTGGAGGGACGCTGACGAATCTGAGTACGGTGTATCATGGAGTTGCAACTCCGATCAAAGTAGTCGGTAGTCATCAGTCTGTAGCCGGTAGTCAATACAACAACGATATTTTTAAAGATCTGGGGGAAAAGATCGAAGTGGGCCGTTATCATTCCTGGATCGTGGATGAAAAAGGATTCCCGGATGAGCTCGAGATCACCGCCCGCGATGAGAACGGATTCATCATGGGCCTTCGGCATAAAACTTATGATGTGCAGGGCGTGCAGTTCCATCCGGAGAGTGTGCTGACGAAGGAGGGGGAGAAGATGATGAGGAACTGGCTGTTGTGAATGTTGAATGCTGAATGCTGAAATTTGAATTCAGGGCTCAGTGGCAAGTAATGAAGAATTAAAAATTCAAAATTCAGAATTAATACAAAAGTCATGTTGCCAGATATATCACGAGCGAAAAGCGGGGCGTAAATCTGAATAAAGGAGTTGTGTTACGCTGTCCCTAAGTAAAAGTAGAGATACTGATAGGACGACTCTTCTTTTAATTTTAAATTTTGAATTTTTAATTCTAAGTCTAAGAAATAAAGTGATTAAAACAGAAGATTGAGGCTATGAAAAAAATATTACAATATTTATTCGAACACAAAACCCTCACCCGTGCCGAAGCCCGCGCTGCGCTCGTCGACATAGGCAATGGCAAATACAACGAACATGAAGTAACGGCTTTCATGACCGTTTACCTTATGCGCAGCATCACCATAGAGGAATTGCAGGGTTTCCGCGACGCGTTGCTGGAATTATGCGTGCCGGTGCAACTTGGCGATCATGAAACGATCGATATCGTGGGTACCGGTGGTGATGGCAAGAATACCTTCAACATTTCTACGCTCAGTTGTTTCATCGTGGCAGGGGCAGGACAAAAAGTGACCAAGCACGGGAATTATGGAGCGTCTTCGGTCAGTGGCGCATCGAATGTGATGGAGCAACTGGGGTATAAATTCTCAGCCGACAGCACGAAGCTCAAAAAGGAACTGGATGAAGTTGGGATATGCTTCCTTCATGCACCGTTATTCCACCCTGCTCTGAAGATCGTAGGCCCTATCCGCCGTAACCTGGCCATGCGTACCTTCTTCAATATGCTGGGTCCGACGGTGAATCCCGCCAGTCCTGCCTTTCAGCTGATCGGTGTATACAATCTTGAAATGGCGCGCATCTATAATTATCTGTTGCAACAGGACGGGAAGAATTTCACCATCATCCACGGACTGGACGGTTATGATGAGATCTCGCTGACCAATGATACTAAGGTCATCACCAATGAAGGGGAGCGGATGTACACTCCGGAGCAGCTCGGTAAGCGGATGGTCGATCCGCATGATATCACCGGTGGCAACACCGTAGAAGAAGCGGCCGCCATCTTTAAGAAGATCATTTACGGGGAAGGTACCTGGGCTCAGAATGCAGTAGTACTGGCCAATGCCGCTACTGCATTGCATTGTACCGGTAAATATCCTGATTATGAAACCGCTTGGAAAGCGGCGGTGGACAGCCTCGACAGTGGCAGCGCCCGCCGTGTTCTTGAAAAATTAATCGCATTACAATGAGTACGATACTCGATACCATCGTTGCCAATAAGCGCAAAGAAATTGAGAAGCTGAAACCGCTCAGCAGTGTGGAACGTTTTGAACAGAAGGGTTTCTTCTGGAATTTCACGACCCGTTCATTGAAGCAACGCTTACTGACGGAAGGCAGTACCGGCATCATTGCCGAATTCAAACGCAAGAGTCCGAGTAAAGGCTGGTTCAAAACAACGGATCTGGAGGTGGAACCTGTGGTGGTGGCTTATAACCATCTGGGTGCTGCCGGCATCTCGGTGCTGACGGATACAGTATTCTTTGGCGGCGACCTGGATGACCTGATCCAGACCAAGATCATCACCGAAGTGCCGGTCCTCCGCAAGGATTTCATGGTCGATCCCTGGCAGATCGCTGAAGCCAAGGCTTTCGGTGCCGATGTGATCCTGCTGATCGCCGCATGTCTGAGTCCTGCGGAAGTGAAGTCCATGGCGGCTTACGCCAAAAGCATCGGTCTCGAAGTACTGCTGGAGATCCACAATGAGGAAGAACTGGAACATATCTGCGATGAAGTGGATATGGTGGGCGTCAACAACCGCGATCTCAAAACCTTTACGGTCTCGATCGACCGTTCCCTCGAACTGATCTCTAAAATACCTGCGGATAAACCTGCTGTAGCTGAAAGCGGCATCAGCAATGCGGGAACTATCGTAACTTTAAGGCAGGCAGGATTTAAAGGTTTCCTCATCGGGGAAACTTTTATGAAGGAACCTGACCCGGCGATTGCTTTTGCTTCATTTGTTCATCAACTAAAAAGCGAAAGCACATGAAGATCAAGGTATGCGGAATGACCTTACCTGAGCAGGTGAATGCCCTCGATGAAATGGGTGTCGACCTTGCTGGTTTTATCTTTTACCCCAAATCACCCCGTTATGTTGGCAACAAGATCTCGCCGGAAAAAATGCGGCAGATCAAGGGACGTATCGCCAAAGTGGGGGTGTTCGTGAACATGCCCTATGATGAGCTGATGAAGACCGTAGAGGATTACCGCCTCGATATGGTACAGCTGCATGGTGATGAAACGCCTTTCTATTGCGATAAAGTGGCGAACTATATCACGGTGATCAAAGCGTTCCGGTTAACGGATAATGATCCGGTCGACTGGCTCACCCGTCCGTTCCACGACAGTACCGACATGTTCCTGTTCGACACACTGGGCGCGGGTTATGGCGGAACGGGCAAGAAATTCGACTGGAACGTGCTGAACAGCGCGAACCTCGACAAGCTCTTCCTCCTCAGCGGTGGTATTGAACCCGATGATGTGGAAGCGCTGAAAAAATTCGCGGCCGAACCCATTGCCAAAAAATTTTTCGCGGCCGATCTCAACAGCAAATTCGAGATCACAGCAGGGGTGAAGAATATGGCGGCGGTGGAGGAGTTCGTGAAAGCAGTGAAAGGATGAGATTAATGGATAAATGATAATGGAGAATTGATAATGCATTCTAAGCAGCTTCTTAGTAAAGTCTTGCAGCTTGTGGCTTGCAGCTTGCAGCAGTTACTTAAATGAAGTGTGCTACAAATAATTAGTCAGAAAAATGGACAACGAACCTTTATACAGTCAACCAGATGTGAATGGCTACTACGGTCAGTTCGGCGGCGCCTACATCCCCGAGATGCTCCATAGAAACGTGGAAGAACTCCGCACCCGCTACCTTGACATCATCTACGAACCCGCATTCCAATCCGAATTTCAGGAACTGCTGCGCGATTATGTAGGACGTCCTACACCCTTATTCCTGGCAGAACGCCTCAGCAAACAATTTAACACCACTATTTACCTGAAGCGTGAAGACCTCTGCCATACCGGCGCACACAAGATCAATAATACTATAGGCCAGATCCTGCTGGCGGAGCGGCTCGGAAAGAAACGCATCATCGCGGAAACAGGCGCAGGGCAACATGGTGTGGCCACCGCAACAGTTTGCGCACTGAAAGGTGTGGAGTGCATCGTTTACATGGGAGAGAAGGATATCGAACGTCAGGCACCCAATGTGGCCCGTATGAAAATGCTTGGTGCCAAAGTGGTTCCTGCTTTGTCAGGCAGCAAGACCCTGAAAGATGCTACCAATGAGGCTATCCGCGACTGGATCAATAACCCCAACGATACACATTATATCATCGGCAGTGTGGTGGGCCCGCATCCTTACCCGGATATGGTCGCCCGTTTTCAGAGTGTGATCAGTGAAGAAACCAGAAAACAGCTGAAAGAAAAGACCGGCAATGAATTACCCACACACGTGATCGCCTGCGTGGGTGGTGGCAGTAACGCGGCCGGGGCCTTCTATCATTTTCTTGAAGAAACTTCCGTGCAGCTCGTAGCGGTTGAAGCCGCGGGACATGGCGTTAACAGCGGACTCAGTGCTGCCACCACGCAACTCGGTAAGCCGGGTATCCTGCATGGCAGTAAAAGTCTGCTCATGCAAACCGAAGATGGACAAGTGGTGGAACCACACAGCATTTCTGCCGGACTGGATTATCCCGGTATCGGTCCCCTGCATGCGAACTTATTCGCAAGTGGACGTGGTACTTTCTTAAGCGCAACGGATGAGGAAGCACTGACCGCCGCTTTTGAGCTGGCCCGCATGGAAGGTATTATCCCCGCACTGGAATCCGCGCACGCATTGGCGGCATTGAAACAAATGACATTCACCGGTAAGGAAAGGATCGTACTCTGCCTCAGTGGCCGGGGCGATAAGGACCTTGCCACTTATATGGAACACATTAAATAATAACCATGAAAAAAGGGATATACATTCTGCTCCTGGCAACGATAGTCTTCTCCTGCAAGACCAAGCCGCATCTCAGTTTCAAACTGAAGTCCGAGAAGATCGCGGATGGTTGCAGTAGTGTCTCCACTGCATTCCATATGGAATCCAATTTCGCGGGAGAACGTTTTCAATGGGAGGCTTGTTTACCCTCTGGACAAGGGCATGAAGGCGTTACACTCGAACAGAAAGGGGATACCGTACTGGTTCACTTGCCCGCACCAGGCGCCACTCCCGCACATTTCAGCCTTACACTGGATGTGGATGCCTATCCCGCTTATCATTTCATCACAGTAGGGAATGAGACCTATCTCATCGGTACCGCAAAAAATTAATATGAGCCGCATCTCCGCATTATTCGTTTCAAAGCCTGAACCCATCCTGAATGTGTATTGCACCGCCGGTTTTCCCAAACGGGATGATACATTGTCTGTCATGGAAGCATTGCAGACTTCCGGTGCCGACCTCATCGAACTTGGCATGCCATACAGCGATCCGCTGGCTGATGGTCCGGTGATCCAGGCCAGCAGCATGGTGGCTTTGCAACATGGAATGACCATCCCACTACTGTTCAGTCAGATCGGCAATATGCGGAAGACCATCACTGTTCCGGTTATCCTGATGGGTTATATGAATCCCGTACTTCAATATGGGTTTGAAAAATTCTGTGCGGATGCGGCAGCAGCGGGAGTGGACGGCCTCATCCTGCCCGATCTTCCGGTCGTGGAATTTGAAACGGAGTATGGTGCTATCATTAAAAAATACGGATTGGATTTCATCTTCCTCGTTACACCGGAAACCAGCCCCGAACGTATTCAAAAACTCGATAGCCTGAGCAGTGGCTTCTTATACGCGGTGTCTTCTTCTTCCACAACGGGCAGCGACCGCAGCAATACCGGCATGCCGGCCTATCTGCAGCAGTTGCAGCAACTGAAACTTAAGAACCCGGTATTAGTGGGTTTCGGGATCAAAGACAAAGCCAGTTTTGAAGCGGCCAGTCAGTTCACCCGCGGCGCCATCATCGGAAGCGCCTATATCAAGGCATTACAGGAGAACCCCGATGTTAAAAACACCACAAAAACCTTCCTGGCCGGCATTAAAGGCTGAGTGGTTTCGGCCTTTCCCGGGGCTTTTATACATTTGCAGCTACTTTTAATAGCGTATGAAAAAAATAGCCTTCCTGTTATTGTTTTGCCCGATGTTCATTTTTGCCCAGACCGGCAAGACAAAGACCGTTGTGAAAAATAAAGCCGTTGCAAAAGTGCAAGCTGCTGCAAAAGGGTTTACGCTGACCGGAAAGCTGGATGGCTTTAAAGATGGTACTGAAATAAGTCTGATGGCCAATGGAGAGAATCAGGCACTGGCGAAGACCAAATTCAGCAAAGGGTCTTTTGTTTTAAAAGGTACACTGACAGAGCCCACGCTTTGTTACCTTGTTACTTCCGAAACCACGAATAATCCTGTCCAGGTATACGTTGAGAACAGTAAGATCACTCTCGCAAAGGATCCGAAAAAGCCTGGCGCTTACATCATCAAGGGTTCCAAAAGCCAGGATGAGTTCGATGCCTTCCTGAATAAATTCAATCCGACCGTTCAGACATTGAGCAGTCTTGCCGGCTCCATCAACGGACTGGAAGAAGGTCCGCAGCGTCAAAGCCTCATGACGATCTATAACAACACGATGGGCGTATTGCAGAACCAGATCGATTCGTTCGTGATACAAAGCCATGCTTCTCCGATCGCGCCGTTCATTCTCAATGCGACTTCACAGTTCTATGATGATGTGGTGTTGCTGAACACCCGCTATAACAAATTGGATGAATCATTGAAGACGACAGCTTCCGGTATTCAATTGAAAGCACTGATCGACAGTAAACTGGCAGGAGCTGTAGGTACGATGGCGATGGATTTCACACAGCCCGATACATTGGGTAATCCGGTTTCTCTCTCATCTTTCCGCGGTAAGTATGTCCTGGTCGATTTCTGGGCCAGTTGGTGCGGACCCTGCCGCAATGAGAACCCCAATGTGGTGGAGAACTTCAAAAAATTCAGTTCGAAGAATTTTACGATACTGGGTGTGTCACTCGACCGCCCCGGACAGAAGGAAAAATGGATGCAGGCCATTCATGATGACGGTCTCACATGGAACCATGTAAGCGATCTGCAATTCTGGAACAATACCGCCGCGCAATTGTACAAAGTGCAGGGCATTCCATTTAACATTCTTGTCGATCCTACGGGAAAGATCGTTGCCCGAAATCTCCGCGGTGCCGAGCTGGGCGCGAAATTGTGTGAATACCTGGGCTGCAATTAAAGATCAGTCGATCCCGAGTACCTTGCTGATACCTTTCCAGTTCTCCTTGCGCTGGTCATCGTACCTCGTCTTCCTTTCGTCATTCTTGTTGGCGATATAGTCCTCGTAGTACTGTGCCTGATTCTTCAGCCCGGTCACAATGCCGATCGTTGTTTTTATGAAATCCACATCCAGCTTGTCATTCAGCACTTTTTCATCGATCAGCTCATTCAGCATTTTAATGAGGTTGTTGCACATCTGCTTCTGGTTATCCAGAATATCCGTCGTTTCTTTTTCGGTATACACACCGCCACTGAATCCATCAGCTACGGATCCGATGGAAGAATAGGCGTTGTACAAATAGGCGGCAGACAGTCCGCCCACGGCCCGCAGCATTTTCTTTTCCTGTGTTGCGGTCATCTGTGCCTGTGCATTCGCTCCAACGGCGAAGACGAGGAACAGGAGGAGCATCTTTCTCATGAAGAGTAATTTGGTTGTAATTTACTACAAGGGCGAATGAATTTTGAATTTTGAGTTTTGAATTTTGAATGAGCACCTAATATGCCTGATGCTGAATTGAAAAATGGTGAACATTAGAACAGACAATAGACTACCGACTAAGTACTATTGACTAAAAAAAGCTGCCGATGAAAACATCAGCAGCTTCTGTACAGGTATAATGTTAGAACGATCTTGTGGCTTGCGGCTTATAGCTTGTAGCTAGTTCACGTCTTTCCCCGCTTTCAGCTTCTCCACCATCCCCTCCACCGCCGCCTTATTCTGCTGATTCGGTGCCAGGGGTAATGCCAGCTGCGCGTTCTTCAATGCATTCTTGAAATCACCGAGTCCTGAGTAGCCACGGGCCAGACCCATATAAGTCGTGAACTGATTCGGATTCTTTTCCGCATTCAGTTTAAAAGCGTCAAATGCTTCCTTATACATTTTCATTCCGAGTAACTGCCGGCCATACTGATGGATCTCGATCATGCTGCCTAATGGCAATGCCTTCTTCATGATGTCAGCCGCTTCTGTACCGCGGCCCAGCAATTGCAGCACCTGTGCCTTCGTGCTCCAGTTCTGGAAACTCCGCTCTCCGCCAAAGGTGGTACTGGTAGCGGAATCCGCCCATAACAAGGCTTCTTCCAGGTTCACTTTATTCTGTACACACCATTGCGCGGCTTGCACCCAACCGTCAGGCGCGAATCCTTTATTGGTCCGCAGTTCTTCGCGGAATACTTTCAGCTGCGTATTGATATAATCCACTTTCACGCTGAACGGGATCACCAGTTTCTCCCATTGCAGGGCGATGGTGGCGCTGTTCTCCGTTTCATTCATGAATTCATATTTCAGCCATTCCACGGATTTGTCGGCCGCCTGCGGTTTCACGGTCACGCGCAGGGCGTCCTCTTTATCATTGTAATAGAAATGGCCCCAGGAAGTGGAGTTTTTGGAGAAGATGAGCGTACATGCATTGGGATCATACGCCACAAAGAAACCATAACGGCCCGCGGGCAATGCTTTATCCCCGATCATCACATCCGTGCTGAATTCGATCGTCGTATTCTCATTTGCACCGGCGCGCCAGGGTGCTGCATGACTGCTGCCGAATCCCGGATCCGTGAAACCCGCCGGTACCAACTCACCCCAGATCTTGCCTTCACGGCCTTTCACCCCCGGCCGGTCATAATGGATCGTCACATCCGTCAACCCGATCCTTTCACTGACCGAAGCTTTCTTGTTACCGCCACTGGGGAGTGTGGTCAGCACACCCTGTGCGAATGTCAATGCCGCTGAACTAATGGTCAGAAGCACGAGTAGTATCTTTTTCATATGCTGGTTTTTGAATATACAATCTAAGCTGTTTTTGCAGGGTTACGGGCTATTTTGTAAGGGTGTGCCTTTTTGTGGATGAACGGCAGGAAGGAGGTAAAAGGTAAAAGGTAAGAGGTAAGAGGAGAGAGGTAAAAGTAGCATTATACGAATGAGCACGAAGGGTTACGAATGGACACAAATACACTCTGAAAGCTGGAAAGTTCTCTCTGGTACAGGAACTTAAGATAGCCGGAATTCCTATCCGGTAGGTTCATGTTCATTCAGATCTAAACGACATAAGCCTGTCCATTTATGCCATCCTGGCATTTGTATTATCAATTCTGAACGCCGTACCGATCTTTGTTAATCTGTGCCAATCTGTGTTCCCCATCCCAGCCAGGTTTTTCTAAAATAATAAGTTCCAAAAATTTTAGAACATTACTAATTTAAACGACCTATTCGCGTTCATTCGTAACCCTTCGTGTTCATTCGCGATTCCCAAAACCCAAAACCCATAACCCATAACCCGCAACCCGCAACCCGTAACTTTCTTCAGCATCCCCCAAAAGCAGGATTCCCCCAAACTCCCCAATTCAATATCTTTAACCCAACAACTACCTCATCCATGCATCTGAAGATTCATTCCCTGATTTTCTTATTGCTGATCGCAATATATGGTGCTGCTCAGCCCCTGAAAAAACTGAAGGATCGTGTTCTCACCGAATCCAAAAACGCCGCGGCCCAAAAGAAGGAAGAAGCCAAATATGCCGTCCAGAACAGTATCCGGGGAGAAATGAATAAACTCCTATCCGAATTTGATTCCACTTCACTCGATTATGCGGTGCTTGTTAGTGATAATGCCGGACTCCTCGCGCAGCACTCCGGTCGTGAACTGGGTGGTAAATTCATCCGTCTCGTAACCATCTCCAATGCATTACTCAAACAACGTTCCGTATCCGATGAAGAAAATGCCGGTATCAATCTCGATATGGGGCAGGCCGGATATGCAACCGGGCGCTATGTTTTTGCTGAAAAGCGTCTCGCTGCCGCCCGCAATTTGTTTGAAAGGGCAGGGATCAAAGACGATCCGCGATATCTCAAGACCTTGTCTTCCCAGGGCCTCTTATTCACTACCATGGGGCGTTTCACGCTGGCCGGGCAATTTACACAAGAGGCACTCGAGGCCCGTCGCCAGCGCTATGGCAATACGGATATGCATGTGGCCGCATCATTGAATAACACTGCGGTGCTGCATTACAATACCGGCCATTATAATGAAGCGGAAAAGACATTCAATGAGGCGCTGAACCTGGTCGCACTGAATCATGAAGAAGAAAGTCTTGCCGCAGCCCTGATCCGGAACAATGAAGCGATCCTGTTCCAGTCCATCGGCCGCTATGATGCGGCTGTGAAATTATTGCAGCGTTCCATGGAGATCATCCGTAAACTGGAATCATCCAAAGCCGCCGGATACCTGAAGATCTGGTCCAACCTCGCGCTCCTCTATCAGCAGATGGGAAAATATGAAGAAGCCGATGCCGTGTACACGGAACTGGACGGTAAACTGGATGACAAGTCCGACAAAGCCGCCCTGCTCGATAACCGGGCCATCCTGATGATGCTGATGAAAAGGCCCGATCAGATCATGGATTATCTGCAGCAATCAAAAGCGCTATTCGCCTCGGCTACCGGTGAACAAAGTCTGGCCACCGCCAAAGTAAAAAGTGATATCGGAAATTATTACCGGTATCAGGGGAAACTGGGTGATGCGGAACCCTTGCTGAAAGATGTCCTGGATGTCCGCAGCGCCACATTGGGTGCCGAACATCCCTTGTATGTTCAATCGCAGGAAGACATGGCCATCCTCCGCTGGAAACAACTGAACCTGAAAGAAGCAGCAACATTATACAAAACGGTAATGGACCAGACCGTTGGTTTCATCAACCGCTATTTCGGTCCGATGAGTGATAATGAGAAGTCGCGCTACTGGGATATCCTCTCTCCGCGTTTCGAACGCTACTACAATTTTGTGGCGGATGCCGGCGCAGCAAACCCTTCGCTGATCAGGGATCTGCTGGAATACCGTATGGCGGTAAAAGGATTGTTATTGAATTCCACCCGGGCCATCAGTCAGGCCATTGCGAACAGTGGAGACGTGCAACTGCAGGGCGATTACAGGACCTGGACCGATCTCAAACAAATGCTGTCACGACTTTACACCTACAGCAAAGAAGAATTGCAGGAGCAACAGATCGATGCGGACTCCATTGAATCCGCAGCGAATACGCTTGAAAAAAGTTTGTCTGAAAGATCCAAAGCTTTCGCTCAATTCCTCTTCGCTTCCCATACCGGTACCGATGATTTCAAACAGGTCCTGCAACCCGGAGAAGCGCTGGTGGAATTGATCCGCTTCCGGAAATTCGGGGAAGTGCTCGGTCCGGAGGGACGTTATGCCGCATTGGTAATTGGTAACGGTGACGCGCAACCTAAAATGATCCTGCTGGATAAAGGTCCTGATATGGAAGACGCCTGGGCACGATCGTACCGGATCTCCATGAAGAACCGCCTGAATGATGAACAATCCTGGCTCCGTTACTGGGCCCCGGTGGAGGCCGCGCTTGCCGGTCGTAAAAAAGTATATGTATCTCCCGATGGTGTGTACAGTCAGATCAATCTCAATACCCTGAAGAAACCGGGTGGCGGTCCGCTGATCGATCAGTATGAGTTCCGGCTCATTGGCAATCCGCGCGATGTCCTGCATCAGGAAGCTGAAACCGCTGCGGATACCCGCAAAGCCACACTCGTAGGCGCTCCCGTTTTCAGCAGTGATAAGATCCCCGCTTTGCCCGCCACTAAAACGGAGGTGGATGATATCAGCGGCCAATTACAACGCGCCGGTTATGCGGTTACAACTTTCACTGGAAAGGATGCGAATGAGAATAACCTGCTTGCATCGTCACACACCACGATTTTGCATATTGCAACTCATGGTTATTTCCTGAAAGATGTGGATCATCCGAATTTTCCGCTGGGTGTCAGTGCGGATCATGCAAGGGATAATGTATTACTCCGTTCTGGTATCCTGCTCACAGGTGCCAGGGAATCATCTGAAAATAATGCCGAACTCGGGAATGATAATAACGGGGTCGTCACTTCCTTTGAAGCCATGAACCTTGATCTGCAGGGTACCTCGCTCGTGGTGCTGAGCGCCTGCGAGACGGGACTTGGTGAGATCCGGGCAGGAGAGGGGGTGTATGGTTTGCAACGCGCCTTCCTGGCGGCCGGTGCGGATGCCGTCATCATGAGTCTCTGGAAAGTGGATGACGCGGCTACGCAGCAACTCATGATGAATTTCTACACCAACTGGACCAAAGGCACCGATAAACAGAAAGCATTCCGGCTGGCTCAACAACAGCTGATGACCAAATACAAGGATCCTTATTTCTGGGGCGCTTTTGTCATGATGCAGGACTGACCACACACGATCCCATCTGCTTTTTCTGCCGTATCTTCCTGTAAATATCCCGTATGAAGCAGTTGGTCGCGGCGGTCCTTTTCTTTTTTTGTGTAACATCTTCCCATGCACAGGTATTCGGTGGCAATCCGCCTTCCCTGCGCTGGAAACAGATCGATACGGATACCCTGCGGGTGATCTATCCGGAGGGGCTCGACAGTACCGCCAGCCGCATCGCTTCCATCATACATTATGAAGCGGCACATACGCCCGCGACTCTGGGTAACCAATTGAGGAAGGTCAATGTGGTACTGCAGAACCAGACCGTTATTCCCAATGCATACGTCGGACTCAGTCCTTTTCGCAGCGAATTCTTCATGACCCCGCTCTTCAACAATTTCGATCTCGGCAGTACCGGCTGGGCCGAAGGACTGGCTCTGCATGAATACCGCCACGTGATGCAGTTCAATAATTTCAGGAACGGCATCAGCAAAGCCATGTATTTCCTCTTCGGGGAAGATGGCCTCGCGCTCGGCATCAATGCGGCGGTGCCCGACTGGTTCTTTGAAGGGGACGCAGTATACCAGGAAACCATTCTCAGTAATCAGGGCAGGGGAAGACTACCTCTGTTCATGAACGCCTATCCCGCACTCTGGCAGGCCAGTAAAAAATACGGCTGGCAGAAACTGCGCAATGGTTCCCTGAAGGACTATGTACCGAATCATTATTATCTCGGCTACCTGCTCGTCAATTATGGCCGTATCAAATACGGCGAGGATTTCTGGACAAAGGTCACTCATGATGCCAGTGCTTTCAAAGGCCTGTTCTATCCCTTCCAGCATGCGGTCAAACAACATGCGGGCATCCCTTATAAACAATTCAGGGAGGAAGCTTTCATGTATTATAAACAAGAACGACCACTGGAGTTGGGGGCCGATGCGCCCGGTAAAGCGGTCCTGCCGGTGAATAAGAAATTCGTCACCAGTTATTATTTCCCGTTCCGTATCGGTGGGGACAGCCTCTTGTATCTCAAAGCCAGTCGCCGCACTCTTCCTGCTTTTTATGTACATGACGCGAATGGAGAACACAAGATCCGGACGAAGGATATCGCCATTGATGATCACTACAGTTACCGGAATGGTACGATCGTATATTCGGCATATGAATCCGATCCCCGCTGGGGCTGGCGCGATCACAGTGTGATCCGATTGCTTGATGTTCATACCGGTCAGCAACGCAGCCTCACCAGTCGTTCAAAATATTTCACACCGGATATTTCTCCGGA
Organism: Bacteroidota bacterium; assembly: GCA_029555415.1. Classification (GTDB taxonomy): domain Bacteria; phylum Bacteroidota; class Bacteroidia; order Chitinophagales; family Chitinophagaceae; genus JAKPSI01. The sequence goes on from JAKPSI010000042.1 coordinate 61,404, forward strand.
CGGTAATTCCGTGGCGGCTGTATTATCTGATGCTGACGGCAGTACCGCGATCCACTGGCTGGACGCGCAGACCGGCGAAAAGAAAAATGTGCTCCGTTCCGCCGAAATACAATTGTTCACCGATCTAAAATTCGTGGATGATCATTCACTCGTTACCGCGGTACGCCTCAATAACGGACAAATGGCACTGGCACTGGCGGACCTGAACAGTGGTGTGATCACGCGATTGACATCACCCTCATACAGTGTGGTAGGATATCCATCCGTGCAGGGAAGGAAGGTGTATTTCACGGCTTCTTACAGCGGGAATGATGAGATCTGTGTACTGGACCTGGATACAAAGGTTGTACAACGACTGACTTCCAGCGGTATGGGAAATTATTTCGTGAATGCATCGGGTAATAAGATCACCTGGTCCGTTTTTACAGCGGAAGGCTATCAGCTGAGACAGGATGATATCAATTCCTTCCACCCTTCATCGATCGATGTGTCATCAAAAGCGGTGGCGCCGGTCGGATATAAGGTGGCACTTGCAGACCGGTATCATGATATCCTGAACGACAGTGTTCCGAACAGAAAATTCGTTTCATCCAAATACAGGAAAGGCACCCGGCTCATCAATATCCACAGTTGGCGCCCGAATTACTCCGATCCTGAATTCAGTTTCTCACTGTACGGACAGAATGTGCTGAACACATTCCAGACGGAAACCTATTTTCTCTATAACGGCAATGAAAAGACCAGTGCAGTGGGGATGAACGCGATCTATGGTGCTGGCTATCCTTTCCTGAATTTCGGTACGCAGTATACGTTCGACAGGAATACGGTTGACGGGAACCGCATCCGGCACTGGGATCAGCTGGACCTTAGCGCAGGGCTGAGCATTCCGCTCAACTACGCCAAAGGCCGTATGTTCCGCAGTTTCACGGCCGGAACGGATATCGTTCTGCGCAATGAGTACAATAAAGGGTTCTATTTTGATTCCGCGGGCAATACCAATTTCGCATACCTGCATCATTATGTATCCGCATCCTCTCAGAGTCAGGTAGCCGCTCAGCAGATCTATCCGAGGTCCGGTTACGCCGTTTCTCTGCATCACCGTTACGCGATCTCCAGATACAACGGGTATCAGTTCATCGGCAATGCAGCACTCTTCCTGCCAGGCTTCGCTTCCACACACAGCATCATCCTTCGTGGCAGTTTCCAGCAACGGGATACTTTGAACGCGGGACTATTCTCTGATGCCTTCCCGTATTCAAGGGGATATGAGGGACGCTATTTCTCCCGCATGTGGCGGCTTTCCGGTAACTATCATTTTCCCATCTGGTGCCCCGACTTCGGCATTGGTAACATCGTCTATCTCCAGCGCCTGCGCGCCAATATCTTCTACGATTTCACAAAGGTCTATTCCCGCGACAAACTTACGACCCGCGATCAGCGCAGCGTCGGCGCCGAATTCTTCTTCGACACCCGCTGGTGGAACGAATACCCGCTCACATTTGGCATCCGCATCACACGCCTCCACGATCCGGATCAGTTTGATGGGTTTAAGGGAACCGTGGTGCAGATCGTGCTACCAGTGTCAATTCTGCCACGATGAAATTTTGAATTTTGAATTTTGAGATTTGAATTCGTGGGCATCTAGTTTGCGTCAGATTCCATGTTCCTGGTGGTCGTCATGACTATCTTTGTAAGGATATTGATCAGATCGTCTGCCTCCGGTAAGTATTCAGAAATGTCATCTTCAGTGTAATTGCTTTCATGCAAGAGCCTCAGCCAGTACTTCGTTTCACGAGACTCTTTTGAGGCGATCGTCATTTTATAAAGAAAGTCCCTTTTTGAGGAGGCTGCCAATGCTTCTTCAACATTTGCGCCTATACTCGTGGCTGCGCGCAATAATTGCCTTGATATCGTGAACTCTTTCTTTTGGATCAGTTTCTTATATAGACGGATGATCCTGATCGAAAACCGGAAACTCTTTTCAGCGATGATATTGTCTTTCATGCGCTGAAGATAGTATCATACGGTTTTCGCAAAGTCCGTGGAATAGCGAATTCGCTGGGGATTATTCTCAGTAAATCTGGTTAAGAAACGACAAGTTCTGTCATGAGCAGGATGTTCTTAATTTAAATCTCAAAATTCAAAATTCAAAATTTCCTCAAAGACTTGTTCGCTTTCCATAGACCATAGGTCACTCCAGAGGAAACAATAGCCCCCGTTATCACATCACTCGGATAATGCACCCCCAGATAAACCCGGGAGTACCCCACCAGCGATGCCCATGCGTAAGTAGGTGCAATAACATACCATTTGGGATAGGCAAGCGACATGGAAGTGGCCATGGAGAAGCCTTCGGCGGTGTGGCCGGAGGGGAAGGATTCGTTCTTCGGGCAATAGACCGCGTTGAAATGGATATCGAACTGACAGGGACGTTTGCGGTTGAAAAGTTTCTTGAGACCTACATTGACCAGTTGGGATAAAAAGACGGATTCGGTGACATACAATGAGCTTTTCTTCATGTATGTATCATTCCTGATCGCGCCGGCAATGAAGAGGGAAGCGGGCATGGCCAGACAAACCGGATTATTCCATTTGCTGATGAATTTGAAGAAACGCGTTTTGCGTTCCGTACGATGTGAAGCTGCACGGTCCAGTATGCGCCAGTCGAAATTGTCCTTGTGCTGGCTGTACACGGAAGCGTAAGTGCATATAAAAAAAACAAGAAGGAGTGTAGTACGTATTCCGTCAGAGACCGGCAATACTTTCTTCCAGGATCCTGATCTTTGTTTCTGCATCGGCTTTCTTTTTTCTTTCGGTCTCAATGACCTCCGGTTTTGCATTCTGCACGAATTTCTCGTTGCTGAGTTTTTTATCGACAGATTGCAGGAAGCCTTTAAGATAAGAAAGTTCCTTCATTAATTCTTCTTTTTGCTGTGCCTTATCGACCGGCAATTCAGCCTCCAGGAAGAACTTATCTTTCTGCACCACGATGCTGATACTGTTCGGAACGATCTCATTAGTGTATGCAACGGATTCCGCATTTACCTGTCTGCCGAGGATATCCAGAATGCCGGTATAGTCATCTTTGTTTTCCGGCAGGATGTGCAGTTTGATGGTATCCTTCGGTTTCAGTTTCGCTTTGTTGCGCGCGTCACGGATCGCAGTGATCACCTCTTTCAGTAAGGTGCCTTGTTGCAGTACGGATTCATTCACAGCAGCAGCCGGTGTGGCCTGCAGAATGGTCAGGTCACTGTTCTTTTCATTCAGCAGATGATAGATCTCTTCCGTCACGAAAGGCATGAAGGGATGCATCAGTTGCACCAGTTCTTCAAAGAAACCAACGGTGCGCTCATACAGGGCCTTGCTGATCTTCTGGTCCGGCGCGGGTTTCACCCATTCCAGGTACCAACTGCAGAAATCATCCCATACCAGGGAGTAAAGCGTTTTCAGGGCTTCACTCAGACGGAACTCCTTGTATTGTCCTTCCAGTTCTCCTTTTACCTGTTGCAGACGGTTATGGAACCAGTCGGCTGCAATTTGATTCGTTGCCTCATCCGCTTTTTCATCTTGTCTGTCTTCCCACATTTTCACCAGCTTCAGGGCGTTCCAGATCTTGTTGATGAAGAAGGAACCCTGCTCGTTACTGGATTCATCCCATAACAGGTCGTTACCAGCAGGTGAAGAGATCATGATGCCGAAACGAACCGCATCGGCTCCGTATTTATCAATGAGTGCGAGCAGGTCGGGGGAGTTGCCCAGACTCTTACTCATCTTGCGTCCTTGTTTATCGCGCACGATACCGGTGAAATACACTTCACGGAAGGGAAGTTCGCCTTTGTATTCATAACCGGCCATGATCATCCGCGCCACCCAGAAGAAAATGATCTCAGGTGCGGTCACGAGGGTATTGGTCGGGTAGTAGTATTTTATTTCGGCGTTGCCCGGATCGCTGTATCCTTTGAATACTTCAAAGGGCCAGAGCCAGCTGGAGAACCAGGTGTCCAGACAATCCTCATCCTGACGTAAGGTCTTTCCTTTTGTTTCGGGATAGCGGGCGTTCACATCCGCTTCATCCGAACCCACGTAAACTTTACCATCTGCATCATACCAGGCAGGAATGCGGTGACCCCACCAAAGCTGGCGGGAGATGCACCAGTCCTTGATATTCTCCATCCAGTGACGGTAGAGATTCTTGAATTTGGCAGGATAGAATTTGATATCATCATCAGCAACAGCGTTCAACGCGGGGCCGGAGATCTTTTTCATATCCACCCACCATTGCAGGGAGAGACGGGGTTCCACGACCACATCCGTTCTTTCACTGAAACCGATCTGATTGGTATAATCTTCGATCTTCACCAGATGTCCCGCGGCTTCCAGTTCCGGAACGATCTTCTTGCGGACAGCAAAACGGTCTTCACCGATATACAGTTGTGCAGCTTCACTCATCGTACCATCATCATTCATGGTATCGATCACTTCCAGCTTGTGTTTCTGCCCCAGCTGATAGTCGTTCATATCATGCGCCGGTGTTACTTTCAGCGCACCGGTACCGAAGTCCATCGTTACATAATCATCAGTGATGATAGGAATGCGGCGGTTGATCAGCGGTACAAAAGCGAATTTGCCGTGCAGGTGGGTATATCGTTCATCTTTCGGATTCACGCAGATCGCGGTATCGCCGAGGATGGTCTCAGGTCTTACAGTGGCAATGGTGATATATTCATCACCGGGTACATCCAGTTTGTAACGGAGGTGATACAGTTTGCTGTTCACTTCCTTGAAGATCACTTCTTCATCGCTCAGCGCGGTCTGGGCACGCGTGTCCCAGTTGATCATGCGTTTACCGCGGTAGATATAGCCTTTATTGTAGAGTTCGATGAAAACATTGATGACAGAACGGTAGTAATCCGGATCCATGGTGAAACTGGTGCGGTCCCAGTCCAGACTACAACCCATCTTTTTCAATTGCTGCAGGATGATACCACCGTATTTTTCTTTCCATTCCCAGGCATAACTCAGGAATTCATCACGACTCAGGGATGATTTGGCGATCCCTCTTTCGCGCAGCATCTGAACCACTTTGGCTTCTGTGGCGATGGAGGCGTGGTCGGTACCCGGCACCCAGCAGGCGTTCTTGCCCTGCATGCGTGCACGTCGGATGAGGATATCCTGAATGGTATTGTTGAGACAGTGGCCCATGTGCAGCACACCGGTCACATTAGGAGGGGGGATGACGATGGTATAAGGTTCCCTTTCGTCGGGCTTGCTGTTGAAATACTTCTTGTCCAGCCAATGCTGGTACCAGCGTTGTTCGGCTGCTTGATGTTCAAAATTCCGGCTCAGTTCCATAAGGCTGCAAAATTACCTTGTTTTTGCCGGATGCGGAAACCCAAGCGGTCATTCCCAGCCATTCAGGTTCAGCTCGGAATCGGTCATATTATTACGCACTTCCCTGCAGATGTATTTTTTACCGTTGTACACTTCAATGATCCCGTGGTTGATCTCATCCAGGGGGGAAGTTTTGGTCAGATAACCGGAGCCTCCAAGTTCCCGGAGGCGGTTCGCATACCGGGGCTGGTTATGGACCGAGAGGCCGATCACACGGATTGCAGGGTGCTCCGCCAAAACTTTTTCGGTGAGTTCGAATCCGTTCATCGGACTCATATTAATATCTACGATAATAATATCGGGGTGCTTGTGCTGAACATGTTCAAGGGCATCTGCTCCATTATTGGCTTCAGCTACAAGGTCAAAACGGGGATTGATCTGGAGGAGCATTTTCCATGACGCACGGACAAGGTCGTGGTTGTCGACAAGCATGATACGGATAATCGGAGCGTCCATCTACAGGAGTTATGGTTGAATTGTTATTTTGATGGTTCTTCCGGATCTGGCTTCCGTATGGTGGTTCCGGTTCAGTGGATAGTGGCAAAAAGAGTACCGTACTAAGATTTTACCAATGACCCTGCTTGTTTAAAGGCCTTAGCCTGAATTCTAAACAGATACATAGTAAAAATACTGAAAAACTAAAGTAATATTACTTGGGTTATTTACCAAGAAAAAACACGAGTATTTTAATATAAATGTCAATAAATCAATTAAAAGGGGCGTTTCGGGGTCATCCCGGGCTTGGTAAATAACGCCTATATTCGCAACATTCCGGCCTGAAAAGGCCGTTCCGGCTCCCGGATCAACCTAACCTTAAACCTTTTTTGGACGTATGAAAAGAGAACTCGCATCCTGGTACAGTCCCTCGCTGAATAAAGAAATGCCCATCGCTACATATGGAGATTATGGTTTTGCATTGCTGATGATCCCTACCGCCGCGGCGGACTATCTCGAATATGAGCGTTTCCAGCTGATGGACCATCTGGCGCCGTATATCAATTCGGGGCTGGTCAAAGTATTCTCGATCGACAGTATCAATAATGAGAGCTGGATGAACAATCATATGGATCCGCATCATAAATCCATCCGTCACCAGCAATGGAACAGTTATGTATTCAATGAAGTGGTACCGTTCATTCGCAGCAAAACGAGTAACGAAACACCTATCATCACTTGCGGCGCTTCTTTTGGTGCGTTGCACAGTATGAACCTTTTCCTGAAAAGACCGGATCTCATCAATGGTGTGGTGGCCATGAGCGGGGTGTATGACCTGACGGAGTATACAAAAGGACATTTTGATGATGACGTGTACTTCAACAGTCCAATGCACTACATGCCCAACATGAACGACCATACGATACTTGAACAGATCCGTAACAGCCGGCATATTCATATCCTCACCGGCAGCGGTTCATTTGAAGATCCGTCCTCCAGCGGTCGCTTTGCGAAGATCCTGTATGATAAAGGCCTCTGGTATGAACTGGATGTGTGGGGGCCGGAGTGGCCGCACGACTGGAATACATGGCGCTCCATGCTTCCGCAATACCTGGAGTCGCGCTTCAAAGGCTGATCAGGGGATCCATTTTTTCAATAAGGACAGGAATTCACTTCGTGGGATCATCGCCGCGCCAAAGCTGGCCAGATAATCCGTGTACACCTGACAGTCGATCAGCTGCACACCTTCTTTTTTCAGTTGTTCAACATATAATGTGAATGCCATGCGGGAGTAACCGGGTTTGCTGCTGAACATACTCTCCCCGAAGAAAACATTACCCATCCTGATCCCGTACAAGCCACCCACCAGTTCATCATGGATCCGGATCTCGGCGCTCTGTGCGACACCCAGTTTGTGAAGTGCTGTATATGCCTGCTCCACTTCATCGGTGATCCAGGTGCCATCCTGCCCGGGGCGGCTGATCTCTTTACAACGCCTGATGACCCCTGCGAAATCCTGATTCACGGTGAAAGTATATTTCGTTTCATCCAGCATTTTTCGTGTTTGCGCACTGACCTTGAAATCGGAGGGAAATAGAACGAATCGCGGATCAGGGCACCACCAAAGGATATCGGATTCCTGATACCAAGGGAAGATACCATTGCGGTATGCCAGCAATAGCCGTTCGGTCCGGAGATCCCCGCCAAGCGCCAGTAAACCGTCGGGCTCCGATAAATGAACGGGCGGGAAAATGATATCCTGATTCAGCATGAACAGCATGGAGCAAAAATAGAGAAGCTGAGAACAAATAAAGGGAAGGGGAGAGAACTTATGCCAGTACTTCGATCGTGGCGCCAATTCCGCGTTCCGTAATGGCATCGCACATCGGTTTCAGTTCGTCGTAACTGCCTTTTTTAACGGCATATTTGCCCCTGAAGTGGATGATGTAGGAGCATTGCTCGGCCTGTTCTTCGGAGTAGCCACATACCTGCATGAGGGTTTCAATGACCCACTCGAAAGTGTTCACTTCATCATTCCAGACCACCAGATTACAAGGATCTTCCGTACTGGTCAGTACATCGGTATCCTGTTGCTCTTCGGTTGCGGTATGTGTGCCGGGTGCTTTCATTTGCGACGTACAAAATTAGTAAATATTCCGGGATTGTTGCAAGAGGGCGTGCATGACTATGCTGGGAGCGTTGAACCGGTAAGTTGAGAAATAAAAAAAGGTTCCATTTCTGAAACCTCTTTTTCTGTGGGAGTTGACGGGTTCGAACCGCCGACCCTCTGCTTGTAAGGCAGATGCTCTGAACCAGCTGAGCTAAACTCCCGTTTTGGGACGGCAAAGATAAGGGTGTCAGTCTTTTCTGACAAAAAAAAGAAGAGAATTTTATCAGGCAGGTGGGGACTCATTTCCAGGGGCTTGTCGCGGAATACAAGCAGGTCGTGAACCTTACCTCAAATCACAGAGCGCAGTTCAAAATGGGGGCTTTTTATGCACTAAGGTCTGAGGTTTTCCTCCCTGTTTCGTGGTGCGATCCCCCTTTTTGCGGCACACTGCCAGTTGTATATTTCCTCTGTCCCCCTTTTAAAGGAGGACCTGAGCCTCTCCGAACCCGGAATGGCGTAAACATAGCAAATGAATGAGTCGGAGACTTACGCCATACGATCAGAAAGGCTTTACAAGTCCCCCTTCCTAAGGGGGAGTGAGTAAGCTTCGGTCTAAAAAATATTTCAGCAAGGGGGCTCTACGCCACACCACCCAACACACACTTCAACCCTTTAAAGACTTTTCCCAATCCCTCCCATGTACTATATACCCTACAATACCAAACTCCGCAACTTTTCACGCAATCTCCGCAATCATTCCACCAAAGGAGAAATATTGCTCTGGATGCAGTTACGTGCAGGTAAAATGTGCGGATATCAGTTCAACCGGCAAAAGCCATTAGGCAATTTCATCGTTGATTTCTACTGTGGTGCATTGAATCTCGTGATCGAAGTAGATGGCAAGTATCATCTGGCACCAGCTCAGGTTGTGAAAGACCGGTGGCGGCAGGGGATACTTGAATCTTATCACCTGAATTTTCTCCGCTTCCCCGAAATGGCCGTTCGTAACAGGATGGACTCGGTATTACAGGAAATTCATCTTTACATCCGACACTATGAAATGATCCATCCTGAATTGAAGGAAAGAAAGTCCCGGTATCTGAAATAACCACGGATACTCTTAATTTTAACAATGGCAACAACCTACTGCTCCTTCGTACAACATCAGGATAAAACGAACGTCCACCGGATCTATCACGATACCGAATACGGATTTCCCATTCATGATGATAACTTGTTATTCGCAAGGCTGGTCCTCGAGATCAATCAGGCCGGACTGAGCTGGGAGACGATCCTGAAAAAGAAGGATAATTTCTTCAAGGCCTACGATCAATTCGATCTGAAGAAAGTATCAAAGTATTCAGAGAAGAAAAAAGAAATGCTATTACAAGATGCGGGCATTATCCGCAACCGGCTTAAAGTGGAAGCCGCTATCCATAATGCGCAATGCATCATCACCATTCAGAAAGAAACAGGCTCCTTCCGCAACTGGCTCGATCATCATCATCCCAAAACAAAAGAAGAATGGGTGAAACTTTTCAAGAAGACCTTCAAATTCACAGGCGGAGAGATCGTCAATGAATTCCTCATGAGTACCGGATACTTGCCCGGCGCGCACACAGAAGATTGTCCAATACATAAAAAAGTCCTCAAACTCGGACCTGCATGGAAACGAATAAAAAAGTGATATTCCGGATAAGATTCAAACGCTGAAATATACCAATAGGATCCCGGCTCAATCCATTATCCACTCTCCATTATCCACTATCCATTATCAACTCTCCATTATCCTTTCTCCATTCCTAATTGGGCTGCACCGCCGGCAATCTGTAATGCTGTCCGTCAAGCACGAATAACTCATCGATCTCAACGGTCCAGAAAGGGTAGAGGGGGGATTTCCTGAGGAGGTTTTCCGCTTCTTCCTTATCCTCCGCATTCAGCGTGATCCAGGAGCGCATCGATTCCATGCTGACCGCATAATGATCGATCGTGCCCTTGTTGATGAGGTAATTGATATAGGTCCGGTGAGGAGGCACCATATCCATGAAATCATCACTCATCTCGAAATGTATCGTGGCCTGGTATTTCTTCATGTTATAATAAAGACAGCTCAAATGTAGGAAAGTTGCAGCGGGAGAAAAGAAATGTGAATAAAAGCTGCAAGCTATTAGCTTCTAGCAGCTGGCAGACCCCGGTAATTTGGAGCTAATGTGAATAAAGGGGCAATTTCCGGGACCCCGGCGCATGTTTTCAGATGTGATCTGCGCAAATCTGCGTTGATCTGCGCTAATCTGCGTTGATCTGTGTGTGGAACGTACTGGACTCGAACCAGTGACCCCTACTCTGTCAAAGTAATGCTCTAAACCAACTGAGCTAACGTTCCTGATATTGTGCTTCTTAGCACCCACTTCCAGCCTGAAGCGTATAGCTTTCAGCTGTATTAAGGGTCACAAATGTAATCCCTTTCCTCATATTTTCCATTCAACGATCTGATTCACTTTCCCCGCATCAAAAGGCACCACCACCCTCAAATAATTATCCGTATATCCTTCCATCATCCCGTCCTTGTCCTGATGCTCGAACAACACTTTGCGCGACTGCCCGCTGAACTGATTCGTGAAATACTGCAGCTTCATGTACGACAGATTGCGTAGTGCCTTATTCCGGTCATGGCGGATATTCACCGGTACCACAGGACCCAGTGTAAGTGCATGCGTATTGTCGCGCTCTGAATACGTGAACACGTGCAGATATGAAACATCCAGTCCGTGCAGGAAATCATACGTGTCTTTGAAGTCTTCATCCGTCTCACCCGGGAATCCCACGATCACATCCACCCCGATGGCACAATGCGGCATCAGCGTTTTGATCAGCTGCACACGGTCCGCATACAACTCGCGCTTGTACCTGCGGCGCATTTGCCCCAATATCTTATTGCTTCCGCTCTGTAATGGAATATGGAAATGCGGCATGATGCGTTTGCTCTCCGCCACAAAAGCGATGATATCATTCGTCAGCAGATTCGGTTCAATGGAAGAGATCCTGTACCGTTCAATTCCCTCCACTTCATCCAGTTGTTTCACCAGCTCAAAGAAATCACCTTCATCAGACCTGAAATCGCCCAGGTTCACACCCGTCAGCACGATCTCTTTTACCCCGTTAGCTGCCAGTTCCCGCGCATGTTTCACGGCATTCGTGATACTGTCACTCCGGCTCTTGCCCCGCGCCATCGGTATCGTACAAAAAGAACAGGAATAATCACAACCATCCTGCACCTTCAGAAAGCTGCGTGTACGGTCGTTCACCGACCATGATGCATTGAAACCGGAAACTTCTTCGATATCGCAGGAACAGATCTTTGCGGAATCTCCTTTCGCGAGTTCGCGGATATGGCGGGCAATGTTGAATTTTTCGGAAGCACCCAGTACCAGGTTCACGCCAGGGATCGAAGCGATCTCCTGTGGTTTAAGCTGGGCATAACAGCCGGTGATGACCACCAGGCTCTCCGGCGCCTTGCGCTGGATCCTTCTCACCAGCTGACGGCATTCCTTATCCGCGTTATCCGTCACCGAACAGGTATTGATGACGTACACGTCGGCCTGGTCGTCAAACGACTTTTTCTCGAATCCTTCCGTCTCCAGTAAACGTGACAGGGACGAGGTTTCCGAGAAATTCAGCTTGCAGCCCAGGGTGTGAAATGCAACGGTTCTTGCTTCAGCCATAGCGGCGGCAAAGATAGTCACAGGCCGCCATCTTTTCCCCCTTTTTTGGGTCAACGCTTGCCCAAAATTCCCTTACTTTGAGCCAAAAGTCTGGCATTGAATAAGAAGTGGTTCCCATATGTCCTCATCATCGCCCTCGGCCTGCTGCTGTTCCTGGTCAGAAACTTTCAGCGCAGTAAGTCGCCCGACCCCAAGCCGGACGTTACACATAAAGTTCAGCCAAAGGATCCGGCATCTCAGCCCGACCGTGATCATGGGTTCGACCGGCGCACCGGATTCATTCAGTACAGCAATCATGCCCGTTGCCGCATGGAATGCCGTCACATTTCTCAGGAAGAAGTGAAAGAGATCATGCAACGCGGCACCATCAATTACAATAAAAGCGACCTGCAGAATGCCCGTTGTCCGCGTTATGCGCTGGAAGGACGCACCAAAGATGATCAGCGGGTACGCATCATCTTCGCGCAATGCAATGAATCCACAACAGTGGTAACGGTCATCGATCTGGATACGGAATTTACCTGTCATTGCCCGGGTGATGACGATAAATACAAAAACAGGAACTGATGAAGCTGTTGCTGAAACCCTTTCATTATCTCTATAGTATCTGGGCATTTCTGAGCTTCATCGCCATCATGCTCATCATCCTTCCTTTTGTTTTCATCGCCAGTTTTTTCGGGCATGTCCGGGGTGGTAATATGATCATCGGGCTCTGCCGTCTCTGGGCCGATACCTGGTTCCCTGTCATCGGCATCTGGTTCCGCTATATTTATGAAGCGCCGCACGACCGTAAACGTCCTTTCATTTTCGTCAGTAATCATATCTCTTATCTTGATGCCGCCATTCTGTGCAAGGCATTCCGTCAGCCCTTCCGTCCGCTGGCCAAAGCCGAAATGGGCAAAGTGCCGGTATTCGGATATATCTATAAGAATGCGGTTGTATCCGTGCAACGCGACAATCCGGCTCACCGGGCGAAAAGCGTGCGTGTACTCACCTCACTCACCAAGAAAGGGATATCCGTACTTGTATTTCCGGAAGGCACATTCAATATGGGTACAAAACCATTGCGCGATTTCTATGATGGTGCTTTCCGGGTAGCCATCGAAACACAAACCCCCATCAAACCCGTATTATTTCTCGACGGATATAACCGTATGCACTATGGAACGGTCTTTTCGATCTGTCCCGGTCCCTGCCGGATCGTATACCTGGAAGAAGTTCCGGTAGCCGGCATGACAGCGGAAGATCTCCCCGCACTGAAGGAAAAAGTATACCGGATCATGGAGCAAAAACTGCGGGATTACAAGGCGGCATGGATTAAAGACTAAATCCGTGTTTTTCAGGTAAATTGCCTCCCTGAATTTCATTCATTGTACGCCGAAGTCATCATACCCCTTGCACTCCCCAAAAACTACACCTGGTCGGTCCCGGCTGCCATGCAGGACAAGGTCCATCCGGGCTGTCGCGTGGAGGTGAACCTGGGTAAGAACAAGAAATACGCGGGCATCATCAAAAGACTTCACCACGACAAACCGGAATTCTTTGAGCCGAAGGAGGTACTGAATCTGCTGGATGCCGAACCGGTCGTTTTCGAACAGCAACTCAAACTCTGGGAATGGATCGCTTCTTACTACATGTGCAGTGAAGGTGAAGTGATGGCGGCCGCTTTACCTGCACATTTCAAGCTCTCGAGCGAAACGATCGTGATCTGGAATGAAGAATACGGGGAGGATTTCTCCGCACTCGATCATGATGAATACCTGGTAGCCGAAGCATTACTTATTAAAAAGGAATTACGGCTGAATGAAGTGCAGCAGGTCCTGGATTCATCGCATGTGTATCCGGTCATCAACCGGCTGATCCAGAAAAGAGTCTGCTATGTTTGGGAGGCTCTCAAACAAACTTATAATCCCAAAAAGGAAACTTACATCATCCTCAGTCCGGAATATGATAATGAGGATGTATTATCCGAATTGCTCAATAACGATAAAAAACTGCAGCGTGCGGAAAAGCAGATGGAACTGCTGTTGTCATATCTCCACCTACTGAAAACAGAAGGGGAAGTGACCAAACCCGGACTGCTCAAGAAGTCTGGTGCATCCGATGCGCAGCTGAAAGGACTGATCGATAAGAAGATCCTGCGTGCGGAAAAACGACAGGTCGATCGCTTACAATTCCTGCCCCGGGATGTGAAGATCGATTTCACATTGTCAACCGCACAGCAAAAAGCATTCGATGAGATCCAGCAGGCGTTCACCCGCAAACCCGTTTGTCTGCTGCATGGAGTCACTTCCAGTGGTAAAACACAATTGTACATCCGGCAGATCGAAACCATGATACGTCAGGGTAAGCAGGTATTGTACATGCTGCCGGAGATCGCGCTGACCTCTCAGATCATCCGTCGTCTGCAAAAACATTTTGGTGGTTATATCGGCATCTATCATTCCAAGTTCAGTCAGAATGAACGAGTGGAGATCTGGAATAAAGTGAAGACCGGCGAACTGAAGGTCATCCTCGGTGCCCGCTCTTCCATTTTCCTGCCTTACACGGATCTGGGACTGATCATTTGTGATGAAGAACATGATCCATCTTTCAAACAACAGGAGCCGTCGCCACGCTATAACGGCCGCGATGCAGCGGTGTATTACGCTTCCTGTTTCGGTGCGCAGGTTTTGCTCGGCAGCGCCACGCCTTCGCAGGAAACTTATTTCAACGCGGTATCCGGTAAATACGGACTCGTCGAACTGAACGACCGCTACGGTGATGTTCAGTTGCCGCCGATCGAACTGATCGATACGCGTAAACTGATGCAGAAGGACCGGGCCAAGATCATGATCTCACCCAAACTGGCGGAAGCGATCCAGGAAGTACTCGACCGTAAGCGGCAGGTGATCCTGTTCCAGAACCGAAGGGGCTACGATCCTTACCAGGTCTGCACCGTATGCGGATGGATCCCGCAATGTAAGCACTGCGATGTATCACTGACCTATCATAAATTATCGAATAAACTGGTCTGCCATTATTGCGGCACCAGTTATCCGCCTGTACATACCTGCGCGGCTTGTGGCAGCGACCGGTTCTCTCAGCGCAATTTCGGAACGGAGAAGATCGAAGAACAATTACAGGAACAATTTCCGGAAGCGAAGATCGCGCGGATGGATGTGGATACCGTACGCGGCAAACACGCGCATGATGCCATGATCCAGCAGTTCGAACAGGCGCGGGTGGATATCCTGGTGGGAACGCAGATGGTGGTGAAGGGGCTGGACTTTGACAACGTCGACCTCGTTGGTATTCTGGATGCCGATGGGCTACTGCATTTCGCGGACTTCCGTGTAAATGAGCGGGCATTCCAGCTCATGGAGCAGGTGAGTGGACGCGCGGGAAGAAAAGAAGCGACTGGGAAAGTGCTGATCCAGACTTCCAATCCTACCGACCGGACATTGATGCGCGTGCAGCAGCATGATTATAAGTCGATGTTCGCGGAAGAACTGGAGAAAAGGAAACAATTCGCTTATCCGCCGTTCACGCGACTGATCCGTTTAACGTTCCGTCATAAATTCAAGGAAGTGGTGGAAGCAGCCTCCAATCATTACGCCAACGCACTCAAGCCGAAATATGGAAACTGGCTGGTAGGGCCTGCTGAACCGGTCATCAACCGTATCCGCAATCAATACCTCATGGAACTGCTCATCAAATTACCCCGCGATTCCAAAATGATGCTGCAATGCAAGGCCGATCTTTTGGATCAGATGGCGATCCTTCACCAGAATAAGAAGATGGTGAGTGTGGTCATTGTTCCGGATGTCGACCTCATTTAGAAAATGCTGAATTTTAAATTTTGAATTTTGAATTGAGGTCCTTCATTTCAGTATTCTGGTAGATGAAAACTCCCTCTTTGTCTGATTTGGCAGCAGATACCATTGCGTTTGCAACCATCGATGCGGGACTCAGTTTAAGGCGGGAAGGGAGCAGGAAGGAGATGGCTTTAACGATAAAGATGCCTGCCTTTTCTCCGGGCCTGGATTCTGTTCTGTTGCCACCCAGAATGGAAGGGCGCATGAAATGTATGGAAGGAATACCTGTTGCGGTCACATCTTCTTCCACCTGTCCTTTCAGATCCAGATAGAAATTATTGCTTCCTTTTTTGGCACCCAATGCGGACACCAAAATGAATTTACGGCAACCGTTCATTTTGCCGAAGCGGGCTGCATGTACAGGTATGTCATAGTCCACTTTGCGGTATGCCGCATGATCATTCTTTACCTTCTTGCGTGTGGTGCCGACCGTACAAAAGATCACATCTGGTTCATACAATGCGATCAGCATGGAATCTGCATCATTGAAATCCACCAGTTTCTTCTCCAGTTTGGGATGGGTCAGTTCCAGGGGTCTGCGGAGCAGAAGGGTAACTTTTTCAAATGCAGGGTCGTTCAGCAGGAGGGGGAGTAATTCGCCTCCTATCAATCCGGTTGCGCCGATCAGGGTTGCTTTCATAAAAATTCAGGATGTTTGCTTATGCAAATTCAGGAAAATATCTCACTCCGGCCCTATAATACTTTCGGCATGGATGCGAAAGCCCGTTATTTCGCGGCTTTCAGCTCTGCGGATGAATTACTGGGACTGAACGACCGGATCAGTGTAACGGGGAATTTGCCGGTGATGATCCTGGGGGGCGGAAGCAATATCCTGCTGACTAAGGACCAGGAAGGATGGGTGCTGAAGAATGAGATCCGCGGAGTTCAATTACTGCATGAGGACCCTGATCACATTTATGTAAGAGCTGGGGCAGGAGAGTCCTGGCATGGACTCGTGATGTACTGTATAGAAAGGAACTGGGCGGGAATCGAGAACCTGGCCCTGATACCAGGTTGTGTGGGTGCTGCGCCCATGCAGAATATCGGCGCGTATGGCGTGGAACTGAAAGACGTGTTTCACAGTCTGGAAGCATTGGATACGAAGAAACGTTCCGTTGTTACATTCACCTTGTCGGATTGCGCGTTCGGTTACCGTGATAGTTTTTTCAAGCACAGTGAACCGGGCAGATATGTCATTTTAAGTGTTACTCTCAAACTCAGCAAACATCCGGTTTTTCATGTCAGCTATGGCGCGATCAAAGAAGAACTGGAAAAAGCAGGGGTGAAGGCTTATTCCATCAAAGCCATTGCCGATGCGGTGATCCGGATCCGTTCTTCCAAATTACCGGACCCGGCCGTAACAGGGAATGCAGGCAGTTTTTTCAAGAATCCTTCCATTCCTGCCACACAATTCGAAGTCCTCAAAACGGCATATCCGGAAGTGTCAGGTTACCCTGCAGCGGATGGCACAGTGAAAGTGGCGGCCGGATGGCTGATCGAACATAGTGGCCCAGATGAAAACATCAGCTGGAAAGGTTACCGGGTGGGTGATGCGGGCGTTCATCCGCGTCAGGCACTCGTGCTGGTCAATTACGGAAAAGCGAACGGAGAAGCCATTGCCGCGCTGGCCTCTGCGATACAGTCTTCTGTATTTCTTAAGTATAATATAAAACTGGAGAAGGAAGTTAACTTTTACTGAGGATGGATCGTCTGACAATAGATCGTTCATTCAAAAAGTCATGTTATGATGAAAAAAAATCTACTCTTATCAATGCTTGTTCTGTCCATGTATTCCATGAAAGCACAGGAAGAAGTAAAGCCGGAAGCTGCCGGTTCTTCTCAATCCATTTATGGTGAATTCCTGGGCAACGGTATCGTGTTCTCCGTTAACTATGATGTCCTTTTCAAAGGGGATAAGGGGTTTGGAGCACGCGCCGGGCTTGGTTTTTTGGGGGTGAACAATGCTTCCGTTTTCACTGTTCCGGTTGGGCTATTCCATTTGTCCGGTAAGGCACCGCATTATTTTGAAGCGGGATTCGGAGTAACCTACATGAAAGGGACGATCGACTTTGGAACAGATGGTAAAGAAACGGGAGATGGGTTCGTATACATGCCAACCCTGGGTTACCGCTATGCCCCACTGGGTAAGAGTTTCACAGGAAGGGTCTATTTCGGGCCGTTCATTTCGGGTTCAGTAGTGCTGTTCCCCTGGGGCGGAGTTTCGATCGGTTATAAATTCAGGTAACAGGATATACAAAGCATAAAAAAAGGTGCACGTTGCGGTGCACCTTTTTTTATTAAGCTTCTTCATCGAATTCATCTTCATCCATCCCGGCTCCCAGATTCATCATGCTGCCGATCAGGTCCTTGAACTCGATCCGGCTTTCCAGCATTTTCTTGCTGATGAGGGAATAGGCGGACAATCCGTGCAGTACGAACTCCATCAGGAGGGCGGTTTCTGATTCATTCGCTTTCGGGAAGAATTTCTTCACCAGCGAATGCAGCCCGTCCACTTTGTACAATAACAGGATCTTGTCCTTGTCCGTAGTATTGAAGGTCAGATTCAGTTGTTGTCCTTTGTCGAACCATGCAGTAATGGGACGGTATGGATTCTCATCTTCTTTCTCCTGCTGTGAAGGTTTGCCGGTATTCCGTTTTTTCTTCATCAGTTCCGGGTTGGGGAAGTACTGAATGAATTGGGTGCGGATCGCACGGTCCAGCAGGTTCATCGCTACCTGATAAGGGCCTTCCTGTTCGCCTTCATACACCAGCTCCACTTTTCCGGTGATGGAAGGAATGATGCCAGCCAGATCACCGATCCAAACCTGTGTTTTCTTTTCATGCTGCAGTAATGCCCTTCGTTCCGCGCTGCTCACCGCATTCTCGAATGCGGAGATCGTTAAGCGCGCACTCACACCACTTTTCTTATCCACGAGTTCGCTGTTCCGTGCTTCAAACGCCACTTGTTCGATCAGTCGCTTCACCAGGTCACTCACCTCCACCGTTTTTTCCTGCTCCTTCGGTAATACGGCTTCCTGCGCGGTGATCTCCAGCGCGTGTTCCAGTGTTTTGGGATAGTGCGTCAGGATCTGGCTTTCGATACGGTCCTTTAGCGGCGTAACGATCGAACCACGGTTGGTATAGTCTTCCGGATTGGCGGTGAAAACAAAAAGGATATCGAGCGGGAGCCTTAACCGGAATCCGCGGATCTGGATATCACCTTCTTCCAGGATATTGAACAGCGCTACCTGAATACGCGCCTGCAGGTCGGGCAATTCGTTGATCACGAAAATGCCCCGGTTACTGCGGGGAATGATGCCATAATGGATCACACGTTCATCCGCGAAACTCAGTTTGAGATTTGCGGCTTTGATGGGATCAATGTCGCCGATCAGGTCCGCAACGCTCACATCAGGGGTAGCGAGCTTTTCTCCATAACGTTCACTGCGGTGGATCCAGTGGATCGGCGTTTCATCACCATGCGCGGCGATCTGGTCCAGCGCGTATTTAGATACCGGGTGCATCGGGTCATCATTCAGGTCGCTGCCCGCAATGCTGGGGATGTATTCATCCAGCAATTCCGTCATCTGCCGGGCCATACGGGTCTTGGCTTGTCCGCGCAATCCCAGGAACAGGATATTGTGCTTGCTCAGCAAAGCGCGCTCCACATCCGGTACAACACTGTCTTCATAACCGATGATGCCATTGAAGCTGCTTTCACCGGCTTTTAACTTTTTCACCAGGTTCTGCCTGATCTCTTCCTTGATGGGCTTGTACTTGTATCCTGAAGCTTTAAGTTCGCCGAGTGTTTGTATATGATTCATAATTCGTTTTTATATCTTGTTTGCAGGGAAAGGGCACGGAGTGAAAAGCTTAAACACTTAGGACACTTAGACATTTAGGTCCACTTAAAGAGAGCACAGAAGTAAGTACTATATGTTCTTTCTCATCTAAGTGTACCTAAGTTCCTTATGTGTTCTAAGTGTTTAAGCTTTCTCTCTGTGGTCTTTTTAATATTTGCTAATAAACTGTCTTTCTTTTTCCGCTTTCAAAATCCTTGAAAATAAATGCGCCTAACTTGTCCAGTGAGGCGAAGAAGGCCTTGCCATTATTCGTTTCCGTGAATTCCTGCACGAAACGCTGCAGATATGGATCCGTAGCGATCATGAAGGTCGTGATCGGGATCTTCAGCTTCTTGCACTGCGCCGCCAGATTCATACAGCGGTTCACCACTTTCCGGTCCAGCCCGAAACTGTTCTTGTAATAGCGCTTCCCGACCTTCAGACAGGTCGGTTTCCCGTCCGTGATCATGAAGATCTGCTTGTTCGGATTCTTCCGCTTGCGGAGCAGGTCCATCGCCAGTTCCAATCCGGCAACGGTGTTGGTATGATAAGGACCGACCTGCAAATAGGGCAGGTCCTTGATCTCCACCGGCCAGGCATCATTACCGAATACCACGATATCCAATGTGTCCTTCGGATAACGTGTCGTGATCAGTTCACTCAGTGCCATCGCTACTTTCTTCGCAGGCGTGATGCGGTCCTCGCCATACAATATCATCGAATGGGAAATGTCGATCATGAGCACCGTGGAGGTCTGCGATTTGAAATCCGTTTCCCGGATACTCAGATCATCTTCCTGCATATGGAAACTATCCACGCCATGATTGATCTGAGCGGTCCTTATGCTCTCCGTAAAATCGATCTGCTCCAGCATATCCCCGAAACGGAAGGAGCGGGTCTCCGGATTCTGTTCATCACCCTGTCCGGGTTTGAAGGTCTGGTGATCGCCCTGTTTCGTTTTTTTCAGTTTGCCGAAGATCTCTTCCAGACTTTTCTTCCGGATGCCTTGTTCGGTTTTGGGTGTGATGGTTATTTTGCCTTCCTGATCCGGATCGGTGATATATCCTTTCTGCTTCAGGTCATCGATGAAGTCCCCCATGCCATACTCATCATCTGTCAGCTGGTATTTCTTGTCCAGCTCATTCATCCATTGCATCGCTTCCGTTACATCCCCACTGGTATAGGTCAGTAATTGCATGAAAAGGTCAAGCAGCTGTTCAAAGCGGCTCTTGCCCTCACCGGGATCGAAACGTGAAAAACGGTAACCTTTCATTTATACAATTTACGGAATTGGAGAAGTGTATCCGCTTTTATAACAAGTTAAAAGGTCAAATGTTCGTCATTAAAAAACCCCGGATGTTTGGTCCGGGGTTTCTGTATATCATTTCAGCGGAAGCTTTATTGCTGTGGCTTTGATCCGTTACTGTCGGGTTTACCGGCACCATTGATGATGGTAGGTGCATTGCCCTCAACTTTAGGCTGGGGCTGGGTTTGGGGAGCATATTTCTTTTCCAGGTCACCCAATACCAGCAGGATCCTTTCATTAATGGGAACTTCTGAATCCTCAAAAGCACCATACAATTCAGGGCGGTTGCTGCGGATCCACTCATAATAGCGCTGCTGCTGTTCCAGATCCTTGCGCAATACCTTCCTGACCTTCTCCGCTTCATCCATCTTGCCGGCTTTATAGCAGGCTTCGAGGAGGATCAGACTGGTCTGGTTGTGGCTGTTATAGCGACTGGTCATGCCGAAAGGCAGTGTTTCATCAGGGATGCCATTCTGAACTTTATCGATCAGTTTGGAAGCCTCATCCTTTCTGCCGAGATCCGCCATGTTACCGGCTGCTTCAGCATATACTTCACGTATGTTCAGGATATGGCGTCTGTTCTCTTCATCGAAATAAACGCCCTTCTTGTTGGCGCCGCCAAATGCGAATTTGTTCATCAGGTTCTCGTACAGTACATCCGTATTGTTGTCACGGATGCTGGTGCCACCCAGTTTATATTCACGCAGTTTCTGGTCAGTGACCCAGTTGGCTTGCGGGAATTTATTGGCAACAGGCACCAGACGGTAGGAGAGACCGTCCTTACGCAGGTATTGCGCAAAGCCGAGTTCACCATAAGGAGCCGTGAAATAGATCGGGCGTTTCCATCCCTGTGCCGCATTGGATGCGATCACATTCAGGATGATCAGGTCGCTGCGTACCAATCCGCCATTCAGTTTGTTCTCAGGGATCTCGAACAGCATCGGAGAAACCACCTGGTCACCGGCATTGATCACTTTGTTCTTCACCAGTGAAGCGGAGTCCACAGGAACCCTGAATTTCGCAACAGGGAAAATCCCGCTGCCTTCATCCCTGCCTGTTTCCTCATTAATGAAAGGTTTACCGAGTACGTTCTTCATCACATCGAACAATTCGTAGTAAGTATCCTTATTGCCTTGTGAGCGGTAACGGAGGTATTCGCGGTTATGTCCTTCGATCTGCTCAGGCGACCACAGTACATCCACTGAATCGGCTTCATTCACTTTATAACGAAGCTGGTTGATGTACCAGTCGATACCCAGCAAGCTGTTGTTGATGATGCGGATATCAGGTCGTACCCCTTCCACTTCCTGAGCATACCAGAGCGGGTAGGTGTCGTTGTCACCGAATGTGAAGATGATCGCGTTCGGTGCGCAGCTTTCCAGATAATCTTTCGCTATATCCGGTGCGGTCGTTTTCTGGCTGCGGTCATGGTCATCCCATTCCTGCTGTGCCATCATGACCGGTGCCGCGATACAAACCACGGTAGCGCCGAGATTGAGCATCATATTATTGGAACCATTACCGGAGATGATACGTATCAGATAGGTCACACCTGCCAGTACGATCGCATATAAAGCGGTCATATAGATCGATGTCATCAGTACATCACTGGTCGTACCCGGCAATGCACTCATCACACCAATGAAGAAGGTGAGGATGGAACCGTACACCAGCGTGTTCTGTAAGGTCAGCTTGTCTTCTTTTTCACGTGCCAGTTTCACGAATGCCACTACTGCCAGTCCGATCCAGATCGCGAAGGCGTAAAAAGACCCTACATACGCGTAGTCACGTTCACGGGGCTGATTACCGGGCTGGTTCAGGTACATGACCACACCGATGCCGGTAATGAAGAAGAGCAGGAAGGTGGAGATCCAGTCCTTACGGTTGCGCAGGTACTGATACACGCATCCCACTATCCCTAACAGGAAAGGAAGGAGGTATAGCTTGTTATGTGCTTTATTGTTCTTGAGTGAGTCAGGTAACTGGTTCTGATCACCGAGGCGTTTGTTGTCGATGAAGGAAAGTCCGGTGATCCAGTTGCCATCGCGTTTATTGCCGAGACCCTGCAGGTCATTCTGTTTACCGGAGAAATTCCACATGAAATAACGCCAGTACATCAGACCCATCTGGTAGCTGAAGAACCATTCAAAGTTATCACCATAGCTCGGCGCTTTGTAGCGCTGACGCCCCGTTTCGGGGTCCTGTTCCATCGGCAGGTTCAGCCAGGTGGAATAGAATTCCGCATGGTACTGATCATTGCTTGCATCCCATACACGGGGGAAGAGTTGCATGTCTTCACTCCTGTATGTCGGTTTTTCATCAACGCCGGTCGGGATGTAGCTGTCTTTTCCTTTTACATATTTCATCTCGCCCTTTTCCATGGCGATGCCATTCGGGCTGTTATCATCAGGTTTGTAACGTGCGGAGAAATGGGGGCCGTAGATCAATGGTGCTTCACCATATTGTTCGCGGCTGAGATAGTAAACGAGGTTGATCGGGTTGTCGACATTGTTCATGTCGATCGAAGGGTTCGCATTGGAACGGACCATCGTGGTGAGGTACATGAAATAACCGAGCATCATGAAGGCGAAGGCCCAGAGACTCAGTTTCAGTACGCGCAGACCGGTCGGTTTGAAGAAATATCCGGCAATGGCGGCGATGCCACCGATCAGGATGAACTTCAGGATGTTCATGCCCATATCCGCTTTCGCAGTGAAGAAGGGCAGGGTGAACAGTAACAGGAAGATCACGAACCAGGAGATGATCTTACCCGTGCTGAAAGAAGAAGCTTTCATCCGGATCGCCCAGGCGATGACGGCTGCCATAGCCAGGAAGTAAATGGTGAATCCGGAGAAGAAAGGCATGTGCATTTTGTTGACGAAGAATACGTCGAAAATGCCGGCCGCCTTCATGGAATATTGTATAACGCCTACTTCTACCAGTACGGTGATCACGCAACCCGTCAGGAAAGCGAAGATCGCGCCTTTGGTAGTGGCTTCATACCTGCGGTAGTAATAGATCATCACGATCGCGGGGATGGTCAGAAGGTTCAGCAAGTGTACACCGATCGATAATCCCATCATGAAGAACAGGAATACGATCCAGCG
>JAKPSI010000134.1 GCA_029555415.1 Bacteroidota bacterium
CAACGACCTATACGTTCACACCTGGCACGGGTCAGTGTGCGAACACGGCAACGATGACGATCACCATCAATCCTAAACCAATACCCATTATCATATATCATAACTGACATGCAAAACTCATTCAAATCAAATCATTCATTCACTGGTATTCCGGGAAGGGCATCGTTAAAGGCCTTGTTCAGTCCGGTGTCCGCAATCTCCAATTCTAAACAAAGAAACATGAAACCAACATCAAGGCTCTTGAAATGGTTCTTTGTGTTGCTGGTATTGTTCAGCAGTACAAAGGCCATGGCGCAACCCTACCCGAACACGGGTGACCACAATGTCTGTCTGAATGCCACCGAACCATATGGGGTGGTACTCAATGCAGGCTCAACTTATTCCTGGACCGTTACACCGCTGACCGGTGCCAACGGTACGATCACGGCTGGTGCGACACCGAACCTGATCACCGTGAACTGGACCAGTACCGGTACCGCAAAACTGGAAGTGGTGGAAACCAATGCCAGTGGTTGCGTTGGCGATCCTGTATCCATCATTGTAACTGTTAATCCGCTTCCGACCGTAACGGTCAACTCCGCTGCAGTATGTTCCGGCGCATCCGCCACGATCACTGCTACACCTGGTGTTGCCGGTACGTATACATATGTATGGACAGTCCCAGTTAGTGCGACCAACCCTGGTAACGTAGCCAGCTTCCCTGCAAGTGTTGCAGGTACCTACAGTGTAGTCATCACCAATGCGCTTGGATGTGCATCCGCTTCCGGTAGTGGTACACTGACGGTGAACGCTTCACCGACACTTGTGATCACCAACCCCGCACTGTTGTGTTCTCCGGCAACTGCTGACCTTACACTGGCAGCTGTGACCGCAGGCTCTACTCCGGGTCTGACCCTGACTTACTGGACCGATGCCGCTGCAACTGTAGCGTACCCCACGCCGACCGCAGCTACCGCAGGTACATACTATATCAAAGGCACACTGCCCGGCGGTTGCTTCGATATCAAACCTGTAACCGTAACCAGTGCACCGACACCGACCGTTGTGATCACTGATCCGGCCGCGGTTTGCGCACCAGCTACCGTTGACCTGACAGCCGCAGCTGTGACCGCAGGTTCTACAGCGAATCTGACATTCACTTACTTCACGGATGCAGCAGGTACGATCCCGTATGCAACACCGACCGCTGCAACACCGGGTACATATTACATCAAGGGTACATCTGCAGCAGGATGTTCTGATATCAAACCTGTAGTGGTAACAGCAGCACCGGCTCCGACCGTTGTGATCACGAACCCGGCCGCAGTTTGCGCACCGAATACCGTTGATCTGACAGCCGCAGCAGTGACCGCAGGTTCTACAGCGAATCTGACATTCACATACTGGACAGACGCAGCCGCAACTGTACCGTATGCAACACCGGCCACAGCAACAGCAGGTACTTACTATATCAAGGGTACAACTGCAGGCGGATGCTCCACGATCCAACCTGTAACCGTAACCGTGAATCCGCTGCCTGTTCCGGCGATCACAGGACCTGATCCGGTCTGCGTAAGCACTGCAGGAAGCACGTCCACTTACAGTACGGCTAACGTTGCAGGACACACTTACAACTGGACCGTAACCGGTGGTACGATCACAGCCGGTCAGGGTACCAACCTGATCACCGTGACCTGGACAACAGCTGGTACACAAACCGTAAGTGTTACTGAATCCATCACAGCGTCCGGTTGCTCGGCACCTGCGACGAAGACAGTGACCGTGAATCCGAAACCGGTGACCTCAGCGATCACCCATAACTAAGAACGACCGATAACATTCATTAAAACGCACTGATCATTTACCGTCCCGCCGCCCTTCAACGGGCAGGCGGGACGGAGATGACAGTGAAAAAGATAAAAGATAACAGGTTAGAGGTAAGAGATAAGAAGAAAAAATAAGATCACGACAATTACACCCGATGTTCAAACGCATACAACATATCAGTTTCATGGTGATGCTGCTTTTCAGCATCTTACCCGCCGCAGCGCAGGTAGCCATGCCTGATACCGTGTGTATCGGAACCAGCAGGGTGTATCGTGTCAATGATCCTTCCGTTCCTTCCACCTATACCTGGATGATCAACGGAGTGACACAGCCTTCCGTAAAAAATGAGATCAGCATCACCTGGAACAATCCGGGGCCATATGTACTCTCTGTACAGGAACACGCGCTGAATGGATGTGATGGAGATATCGTGAGCGGTGCTATTTATGTTGTTCCCACTCCCGTAGCCCATGCAGGTCCCGACCTGGTGGTTTGTTACGGAAACAATGTCCGCCTGAACGGTAGCGGAGGTGCGGTGTATCAATGGTCACCCGCCAGCTATTTGTCCAACCCGCGGATCCCGAATCCTGTCGTAACGCTGCCCGCGCCAGGTACCTATCAGTATATTCTGCAGGTCAGCAATAACGGATGTATCTCCGCGGCCGGCGATACCGTTGCAGTCACCATGCTGCCACAGGTAAAGGTCTTTGCCGGTAATGATACCAATATCGTGATCAATCAGCCCCTCCAGTTGAATGCAGTCGATGTCCGCAACAGCGGTTTCATCAACTATTCCTGGTCTCCGGGCTTCGGTTTGAATAGTGCTTCCATTAAAAACCCTGTTGCAACACTCAGCAGTGGCATCACCTACCGTGTTACCGCCAGAACAGCGGACGGTTGCGAAGCCACCGATGATATCCGCATCCAGGTATTCCAGGAGGCAAATATCTTCGTTCCCACAGCCTTTACGCCCAATAAAGACGGATTGAATGATGTGCTCCACGTGATCCCTGTAGGCATGAAAGAGCTGAAAGCTTTCACCGTATTCAATCGCTGGGGTCAGGTCGTATTCATGACCAATGATCCATCGAAAGGATGGAACGGACAGTTCAATGGTCAGGATCAGGACAGCAATGTATTCGTCTGGTCTGCTTCCGGTACCGATCTGAATGGTAAACCCTTCTTCAGAAAAGGAACAGTTACCCTTATCCGCTAAAACTGATTTCTGCACCTCTCATCCCCGATTTATCTGTTTTAACATCCTGCTGAAACATTTCAGTTGATGATTTCGTAAGTTACATGCTCATTGAGCTAACCGCTGATACCAAAAAACCAAAGACCCATTCTTGACTGAATACGAACTGATACAAGGTCTGCGCCAGGGCGACGAAAACGCATTCAGATTTCTGGTGGATACCTATCAGGACCGGGTCTATAACACCTCACTCTCCATTGTACAGAATGCCGAAGACGCGGAAGATGTAGCACAGGAGGTATTCATTCAGGTATACCGTTCCATTCATAGTTTCAAAGGCGAAGCCAAATTGTCCACCTGGCTGTACCGTATCGCTACCACCCGTTCGCTGGACCTGCTCCGGACCCGGAAAAGCAAGAAACGCTCAGGCTTCATCCAGCGCCTTTTTGGCGACGGGAACGAGCCCCTGTACGAAATACCTGATTTTAATCATCCCGGGGTGGCGCTTGACCAGAAGGAAAATGCGGGTAAATTGTTCAGGGCGATCGCCCAATTGCCGGAAAATCAGAAGGCGGCTTTTGCGCTCCATAAGCTGGAAGACCTTAGTTATCAGGAGATAAGCGAGATCATGAAGACCTCCGTGGCGGCCGTGGAATCCCTGATGCACCGGGCCCGGCAGAACCTCAGAAAAATCCTTGAAAAAGAAACGGGATAGGACTTTCCCGCGAAGGTTTTATATTTAAATAACGTCAAATTCATAGCGATGCAAGACGACCGTACATACCGAAATGAGCAGATCCTGAACAGCCTCGATGGCTGTGAAAGAGCTTCCGTTCCCGACTTTTTCTATACCCGCCTCAAAGCGCGGATGGAAAAGGAAATGGTCGCACCTGCACGCCGTCCCCTGCTTCGCCCTGCCTACGTACTGGCAGGCCTTATCCTGATTCTTTTCATCAATGTCGCAGTCGTATGGATGTCAGGTGATCAAACCGAACCTGCCACCGCCGGCACTGAAACTGAAACTTCCCAGCAAACCCTGGCATCGGAGTACAGTTTGAACGACAATTATCTCACTTATGAAATGAATGCAGAGAAATGAAGAACAATTACACCCGCATATTATCCATAGCAGTGATCCTGCTGCTCATCGTGAACGGCGTGATGCTGTATTTCATCCTGAAAGGAAGGAATCATGGCGATAACTTCAAACGCAATGAGGGGAAGGGTGGTCCCATTGAAATGATGAAGAAAGAAATGGGCATGACCGATCAGCAGCAAAAGGATTTCGATCAAATGAAGGAAGATCATTTCAGGAACATGAAACCTTTAGCGGATTCCATCCGTGCGGCCAAGACCGCTTTCTTCGGGTTTGTGAAAGATGCTTCCGCTGCTGACAGCACGATCGATGCTGCTGAACAAAAGATACGTAACCTGCAGACACAAGCTGATAAAATGACCTTTGAACATTTCAGGAAAGTGCGTAACATCTTTACAGCTGATCAGCAGAAGAAATTCGATGATTACGTTCAGAAGATGATGCAACGGCCGGGTCCCGGTGGCTGGCGCAGGGATACCACCCGCAAACAAGGTCCTCCTCAGGAATAGATCCTTTCGATCGCAGCCTTGTATTTTTCCATGATCACTTTTCGTTTCATTGACAACTTCGGTGTGAGTTCACCCGTGTCCACACTCCATTCATGCGCAAGCAATTCGAATTTCTTGACCTGCTCCACATGGTTGAAGAAGATATTGTAACTCTCTACGATCTCTTTGAACAGACTGACGACCTTTTCATTCCGGATCAGTTCCTCATTTCCCGCAACAGGGATGCCTTGTTGTTTGCACCAGTCCTTCAGGTTCGGGAAAGAGGGGATGATCAATGCGCCCACGTATTTCCTTTCTGAGCCCACCACCATTACCTGCTCCACGAAATTCGATTCTTTCAGTTTATTCTCGATCGGCAGCGGTGCTACATATTTGCCACCGCTGGTTTTGAACAGTTCTTTTTTACGGTCGGTGATCTTCAGGAAATCCGTATTCACCAGCATGCCGATATCACCGGTATGGAACCAGCCATCGATGATCACTTCAGCGGTCAGATCGGGCCTTTTGTAATAGCCTTCCATCACATTCGGCCCTTTGCAAAGGATCTCGCCATCTTCCGCGATCTTCACTTCCACCTTTTCCACCAAACGCCCGGCTGTCCCGAATTTGCGCCCGGATACCTCATACCGGTTCACACTGATCACAGGCGAAGTTTCGGTCAACCCATACCCCTCCATCACCACCAGTTTTGCAGCAGTGA
This sequence comes from Bacteroidota bacterium, assembly GCA_029555415.1. Classification (GTDB taxonomy): domain Bacteria; phylum Bacteroidota; class Bacteroidia; order Chitinophagales; family Chitinophagaceae; genus JAKPSI01. The sequence goes on from JAKPSI010000134.1 coordinate 5,307, forward strand.
AGATGCGGATCAGCCGGACCTGACAGGCAGCGCCACCGGTAACGATCGCATTCAGTTCACCCCCTACACCTTCCCTCCATTTACTGAAGATGATCTTATTCGCCAGTGCGAGCTGTATATTATACCAAAGCCCCTGGTTCTGATTGATCTCGAATTTCTCAGCCAGACCATGGGCCCAGTAAAAGAGTTTCTTTTTGATCCCGGTCAGCTCACTGCCCTTTGACATGATCCGCTCATAGATCTTTTCCAGCAAGCGGGGGACCGTCGTGAACATATGCGGTTTGACCTCTTTCAGATTGTCGCCAATGGTATCCAGGCTTTCCGCATAATACACCGAAACGCCTTTGAAGAGATAGAGATAAGTGACCATCCTTTCAAAGATGTGGTTCAACGGCAGAAAACTCAGACAACGGTTGCCCGGCGGGAAACAAGGCATGGAGGCGATCACATTGCTCACGATATTCCTGTGACTCAGCATCACACCTTTCGGGAAACCAGTGGTACCAGAAGTATAAATGATCGTGGCGGTATCTTCATAACGGATCTTATCAGAGATGGACCTGATCGCAGCGAGTTCCTCCGTTGTTGCCGGTTGAGAGATCTCTTTCCAGTGCCGCGCATTCGTTACATGCTCAAAACTGATGATCTCTTGCAGTGAGGGTACTTTATCTTTCAGACTCAGCACTTTCAGGAAGGCGTCCTCGTCGTTCACAAAAACGGCTTTGACCTGCGCGTCATTCAGCACGAATTCCAGTTCATTCACATTGATGGTGGGATAAATGGGGGTCAGCAAAGCACCGATCTGCTGAACCGCGAGATCGAGCATGATCCATTCCGGTCTGTTCTTGCAAAGGATGGCCACTTTGTCCCTTCCTTCCACCGTCATGTCATTGGGGCCGATGCCCATCCGCAGTAAACCCGCACTGAGGTTGTTGACGGTTTCCGCCACTTCTGCTGGGCTGTAGGTCTTCCATTGTCCCGCCGACTTACCTGCCAGCATAACAGGATTGGTGCCGGCATTGAGCTGGAACTGTATACAATCAAATAACCGTTTCGGTTCGGGGTTCATGTTGCAATCGTTAAAGGTCAGAAGCCTGAGTTCGGGTTCACACGGACAAATTAGGCAAAATTGAAAACAAAAAAAAACCGGCTGATCCAGCCGGTCAATGATATGTGCGATACCTTACTTGGTTTGATAGTATTGACCCGGGGGCATCCTGAAAATGCGGCTGCGCTGGAATTTGTTGAACGCCTCATATTCGGCGGCATGGCTCTTGGTCCAGTTCTCATAAGCCGCCAGGTTGTCAACCGGGCCGAACAACCACTGGTTGTATGCTTCAAACATGCCTTCGCGTAATAACTGTTGCAGGTAGTCGAATAACCGGTTGGGGTACTTGGTCGCATTGCCTTCATACCAGTCGAGGATGAAACGGGCCCGGATCATCGTCAGTGATTCCGTATTGATCCCTTTGCTGGTCAGTACGGCCTGCTTGCCCATGCCCTGCAGAAAGCTGATGCCGAATTCGGATAATTTCTTGTCCTGGTCCTTCAGCAGGTCCGCATCCGCGAACAGTTTTTCTTTATAACCTTTGAGCAGTTCTTCTTTCATCACCATCCCTCTTTCACCCAGGCTCTCCATGTTCACGAAGATCTCACCATATACGAGGCTCCATACTTTGTCCTTGGTATAGAAATAATAAGTGGCTGCGTTGTAATAGTTGCCGCTGTAGGCCGGATCGGCCTGAATGCCTTTTTCCCAGAAATCGATCGCGGTAAAATCCTTCACCGCCCACAGCAATTCACCGAGTTCACTGTATATGGGTCCGCTTTTGGGGAATTTCTTCAATGCGCGGCGGTACATGCGTTCACATTCCTTCGTCATCTCCATGCCCTTGTATACATTACCGCAGATCTGATAGGTGACCACATCGGCATCATCACGGTCCACGATATTCTTCACGCCTTCCAGTGCGCGGGTGAAATCCCGCTTCATATAATAGGTCAGTACGAGGTCCTTCTGTAATTCCAGATTGTTCTTATCCTGGTCCAGCGCACGGTTCAGTACCACAATAGCGTTATCGTAATCACCGGCCAGCATGAAGTTGCGGGCGGTTTCCTGCATGGTCTTGGTATCACCGGGTTGCGCCGATACGAACAGGCAAAGAAAACTGAGTGATACTGAGAACAGGATCTTTTTCATACTGTAAATTAATCGTGCAGGGCCGTAACATGGCCTTTGCTGCTGCAAAATAACAAAACTTTCAGGGCCTCAAAGCATGTGGGTCAGCAGACCGTCACGCAGTTTCGGCTCGAACCAGGTGCTTTTCGGGGGCATGACCTGTCCGCTGTCGGCAATCGCGAATAACTGTTCAATGGTAACAGGAGGCAGGCTGAAAGCGACTTTCATTTCACCACTGTTGACCCTTTTCTCCAGTTCAGCGAGTCCGCGGATACCACCTACGAAGTCGATGCGTTTATCGGTACGCTGGTCTTTTATGCCCAGCAGTTTGTGCAGTACATTTTTTGAAAGGATAGTCACATCCAGGATCCCGATCGGATCATCGGTGTAAGTGCCTTTGCGGGAGGAGAGGATGTACCATTGTCCCTTCAGGTACATACCGAATTCGTGGGCCTGTGCGGGCCTAACGGGTTCCGGACTGAGCGAGAGATAGAAATCGTCCTGCAGTGCGCTCAGGAATTCTTCCGCGCTCATATCATTCAGGTCTTTCACTACGCGGTTATAATCCAGGATGGCGAGCTGACTGGCCGGGAAGATCGTGGTCAGGAAATATTTAGCGGCTTCGCTTTTCGGTAAGGCCTTGCTCACCTTGGCGGCGGATGCTGCACGGTGGTGACCATCGGCGATATAGGTGGCGGGTACTTTGGTCCGGAACAGTTCCGTGATAGAACCGATCACATCATCACGGTCAATGACCCAGATGGTATGCTGAATACCATCGTCAGCTTTGAAGTCATACACTGGCTGGCGGGTGGATTTCCATCCGTTGATCAGCGCGTTCACTTCCGTTACATCACGGTAAGCAAGGAATACATTGCCGGTCTGGGCCTGGATGGCCTGCATATGATCGATGCGGTCCTTCTCTTTTTCAGGACGCGTGAATTCATGCTTCTTGATCTTGTCACCGAAATAATCTTCCACACTGGATACGGCAACCAATCCGGTCTGTTCACGACCATTCATGATCAGGCGGTAAATATAGTAGCAGGCTTTTTCTTCGGTCAGTAAAGTGCCATTGGCAATGAGTGCCTGCAGATTCTCCTTGGCTTTGGCATATACTGCTGTGCTGTGGATATCGATGGCAGGTGGCAGATCGATCTCTGATTTGGTCACATGCAGGAATGACACTTCATTGGTGCCGGCTTCCGCACGGGCTTCTTCACTGTTGAGTACGTCATAGGGGCGGGAGGCAACGCGGGCTGCGAGTTCGGTTACGGGACGGAGCGCCCTGAACGGAGCGATGGTAGACATGTTATCTTATCCTTTTTTAGTAGCGAATGTTTTGATCAGTTGTGTGATGGCTTCAACGCCGGAAAGGGGCATGGCGTTGTATAAGGAGACCCGGAATCCACCCACACTGCGGTGACCTTTCACACCGATCATATTCTCTTGTTTGCAGAGGTCCAGGAATTCTTTTTCGAGTGCGGGGTCATTCATCGTGAACACCACATTCATTTTACTGCGGTCTTCTTTTGCAATAGGTTTGTTGAACAGCGGGATCGCGTCCAGCGTATCATATAATAAGGAAGCCTTCTGGTCATTGATCATTTCAATGCCCGCAACACCACCCTGTGCTTTCAGCCAGCGAAGTGTGAGCATGCAGACATAAACCGCGAAGACGGGCGGCGTGTTCAGCATACTGCCTTCTTTGATATGATTCTGATAATCGAGAATGGTCGGGATCTTCCGGCCCGTCTTGTTCAATATGTTCTTATTGATCACCACCAGGTTCACACCGGCGGCACCTATATTCTTCTGTGCACCGGCATAGATGAGATCGAATTTATTGAAATCGAGCACGCGGCTCAGTACATCACTGCTCATGTCGGCCACCAGCGGCACACCACAGTCGTAGGGCAATTGATGCCATTGTGTACCGGCGATGGTTTCATTGGTGGTGATGTGCAGGTAAGCGGCGGTAGGGCTTACCGTTAGTTGTTTCGGGATGCTGGTAAAATTCGTATCACGGCTGCTGCCGGCGATCTCCACGTGGCCATACAGTTTCGCTTCTTTGATGGCTTTATTGGCCCAGGTACCTGTTTCAGTGTATGACGCCAATCCGTCGTCCGGTAATAAATTCACCGGCACCTGCATGAATTGTGTCGTGGCGCCACCATGCAGGAACAATACTTCATGGTCCGCATCCAGCTGCATGAGTTCTTTTATAAGTTGCCGCGCTTCTTCCATCACCGCTTCGAATGCGGGCGTGCGGTGACCGTATTCCAGGATCGACAAACCGGTATCCTGAAAATTGAGGATGGCCGCACTGGCCTGTTCAAAGACTTCTTTGGGGAGGATGGAAGGACCTGCGTTGAAATTATAAAGCGTGCCGGACACGGGCGATAGGTTTAAAATTGAAGGTGCAAAGGTAAGGATTAACTGCGCCATGGGGTGTTAAGGAACATGCATTTCAGGGTCGGAGGCCCCATGCTCCTGCCAGGCCTTCGTGAGTGCTTCAAACTCACGGAGTTCCTCCGCTGAAAAGCCCCGGTGCTGCAGTTTGGAAAGATCAGGCTGACCGGCATTGACCCAGGCGGTGAACCAGAATGAAGCCACAGCAAAGATGGATTGCCGCATCCTTCTTTCGATCATGCCTTTCAGCAACCGGTCGTATCGCTTGGCATATTCGGAGGAGTATTGGCGGATGACGGTGCCGTTCCGGTCTTCGAACGCGTATTTGCGGTCGGTCGGAAATTTCCGGCTCAGTTCTTTTTCCGCCCGCAGAACGGTATCGGATGCCGCAGCACTTTCCAGTACACGTTGCCAGATGAACTGTCCGGGGTTCTTGATGTATACGGCATGACCGATAATGAAATCCCATTCCGTATCCGCGAGCAATTCCGGTATGCGGCTTTCCCAGAATCCGTGAATGCCTTTCTGATTCGTGAGTTGTCCGTTATGATTACTGCTGGCATGCAGGGGCACATGGGCGTCGGCGATATAATGTCCGATCTCGGCCGAGTAACGCAGGATCTTCGCTTCATCCTGATCGCGGAATGCTTTGGTGAGCCTTGCCATCATGGTCTGGATCCACCAGGGAACGATGCCGTGTTTGTTCAGTGAGTCTTCGGAATATTTCGCCACCGCGTCTTTCCAGTTGCGGGGTAAAGAATCATAAGGGGCTTTGCCATAACGGTCCAGATCGATGTAATGCCGCGGCGCTTCTTCCGCTACCGCATACCGGCGCTTATCCGGATCCGTGGCGTGTTCCGTGAGAAAGACGATCTGTGATTTGTAAAAGCCCAGCATTTCGGGCGGCAGCAGGAACACTGCACAGTTATTGATCTGCCGGTGACCGAAGAAGCCCCAGCAATAACAATGGAGGGAGCATACGGACAGGAGAATAAGGATGCTTATTTTTTTCATACACACATTTCTTGCTCACTAATAATTCCGGAAAGGAGGGATCAGCCGCGGATCTCTTTTCTTTCCTCATCCAGATCGACCACACCACCGGTCACCGCGTATTTCATCGCTTCACCGGAAGTGATCTTATCGATCTTCTTCACTTTGACACGGGGCAGGACATAGAGTTGTCCCGCAAAATTGTAGGCCTGCGGCACATACACGGCCACATGTTCAGCGCCCATATCGAATTTGCTCATTTCCTCATCGGTCAGGAAGCCTACGATCCATACATCTTCTGAAAAGACGTTGGCAAGGACCGCTTTATTGAATTTCTTCTTATCGCCCGCAAAGGCTTCAAAGAAATCCTTGGTGGAGGAATAGATGAATTTGATACCCGGGGTACGTTCCATCCATTGGTCGAAGAATGTGATGAAACTGCCCATCAGGAAGCTGGAGCTCACCCATCCGATCAGGATCACGAAGGCGATGATGATGATGAAACCCAGGCCAGGGATATTGACATAGGGGCGGAGGATCCGGTCCACATTGTCGAATAACACGTAGATCGCATATCCGGTGATCGCGATAGGGGCCAGGATGATCAATCCCTGGATGAAATAACGTAAAAGGCGTTTGATCGGACTGCCTTGCCGGGGTGCTGCCATACAACGATTTAGAGGGTAAAGGTAGGGCAAAATCTAAGGGTGCGAAACGTATTAAAACGGGATAAATGGTGAAAAAAAGTGATGGAAACTTTGGTGACGAATAAAGTTTCCGTAGTTTTGCGGCTCTTTTCAATTCAAATGGAGCCCAAAGAACGCATACTATTAAAGACAACGGAACTGTTCCTCCAGTTCGGCATCCGTTCGGTATCGATGGACGATATCGCCAATGCCCTGGGCATGTCGAAGAAGACCCTTTACCAGTACTATTCCGATAAGGATGAACTGGTACAGGGGGTGATCGAACAGCATCTCAGCAAATCAGAGTCCGATTGCACGCTTTGCCGTGAACGCTCTTCAGACGCTATTCACGAGATATTCCTGACGATGGTACAGATCAGTGAAGAGCTGAGTAATATGAACCCGATGCTGCTTTACGATCTGGAAAAATTCCACTACAAAGGCTTTCAGCGTTTCCGGGAACACAAGGACAAGTTCCTGGGCAAAGTGGTGAAAGATAATATCGAATGGGGTATCCGGGAAGGTATTTACCGGGATGATATCGATGTGGAAGTGATGTCGCGTTTCAGACTCGAATCCATGATGGTGCCTTTCAACATACAGGTATTCCCTCCGGGCAGATTCAATGTGGCCGAAGTCACTACCATGCTGCTGGAGCATTTCATTTATGGTATCGCGACGCTGAAAGGACACCAACTGATCCAACAATACAAACAGGATAATAAAACAATAAGTCATGACAAGAAAATGGTTCCGTAAAGGACTGATCCTTCTGATGCTGGCCCCCGCCCTCGGTGTGCAGGCGCAGCAGAAATATGAGATCGGTGTGAAAGAGGCAGTGGACCTTGCCTTTAAGAATGTGGTGGATATCAAGAATGCGCGACTGGATTACCAGTTCTCCGAAGCAAGGAACAAGGAGATCACGGCCACCGCGTATCCGCAGATCTCCGGTACCCTGCAGGCCACACACTACCTGAAACTTCCCCTGATCCAGTTCCCCAATAGCGCAGAGAAATCCATCTACGATGTACTGTCACGCGAAGGGGTGAAGGACGGCAGCGGCAATCCGATCAACGTGAACAATGCTGAATTCAGTGTCAATAATTTCAGCTTCTCCGCTCCGTGGAACGCGAATGGCGGACTGAGTGTTAATCAGCTGCTGTTCGAACCGCAGGTGATCGTGGGTCTCATGGCGCGTAAAGCCCTGCTGCAATCCAGCGATATCCAGATCAAAATGGCGGAAGATAAAGTGCGTGAATCCGTCTATAAAAGTTATTACGCGGTACTGATCGCGGAGAAACAACTCGGCTTCATTCAGGAAAGCATCAAACGCCTGAACAAGCTCTCCGCTGATATGAATGCGATGTATAAGAATGGTTTTGCGGAGAAACTCGATATCGATAAAACAACGGTTTCCGTGAACAATACCCGTTCCATCGAAAGCCAGCTCGTCAATGGTATCGCCATGGGTTACGCCGCATTGAAGATGAACCTCGGTTTATCACAGTCGGATACCCTGGTACTGAAGGACAGTCTCAGCAGCCAGATGATCAAAGATGGTCTGCTGGATGAGACCTTCTCATACGAAGACCGCAATGAGATCAAGTTCCTCAATAAATCGAAAGAGCTGCAGGGTTATGACCTGCGCCGCTACAAGCTTTCTTATTTCCCGACCGTTGCAGCGTTCTATAATTTCCAGCGGACCGGACAGAAGAACCCCAGTTTTGAATCCTTCACCGGCAAGCCCTGGTTCTGGTACAACACCAGCCTGATCGGCTTGAGTGTGAATGTTCCCATCTTCGACGGTGGTCAGAAAAAGTACAAGATCCAGCAGTCGCAGATCACATTACAAAAACTGGAAAACACGATGGACAATGCCAAGAAAGGGATAGACCTGGAGCGCACCATCGCGAAGACCACACTGGCCAACGCGTTGCAGACACTGGATATGCAACAGGAGAACATGCAGCTGGCAGAGAAAGTGTACAATACGGAGAAGAAGAAATATGAGGCCGGTCTCGGTTCCAGTTTCTCCATCCTGCAATCAGATACGGATCTGCAGCAGGCTCAATCCAATTATTTCAAAGCACTGTATGATGCCATCATCGCGAAAGTGAGCTACCTGAAGGCATCCGGAAAATTATAAATCAACCAACACTATTAATATACGACTATGAATAAGATCATCATTACCGGGCTCTTCGCTGGTCTGCTCATCCTGGCAGGCTGCACTGGCGCCAAAGACAAGAAAGGCGACCTGAATGACATGAAGACCCAGCTGGAAAAGCTGAAGAAAGACAAAACGAAACTCGATAACGACATCGCAGCATTGGAAGAAAAGATCGGGAAAGCCGATCCGGCATCCGTTCAGAAGGTCGCGCGTCTGGTAGCTATCGACACCCTGCGTTTGAGGGACTTCGTGCATTTCATCGAGCTGCAGGGCAAGGTGGATGCCAATGATGTGGTACTGGTAACTCCCCGCGGTATGCCCGCGCAGGTGAAGCAATTACTGATCCGCCGCGGTGACGTGGTGCGTCAGGGTCAATTGCTCGCCAAACTGGATGATGCCATCCTGCAACAACAAATGGAAGGACTGAAAGTGCAACTCGCTTACGCCGAGAATATCTACAATCGTCAGAAAAGCCTCTGGGATCAGGGTATCGGTACCGAAGTTCAGCTGATCTCCGCCAAGAACAATGTGGATGGTATCAACAAACAGATCGCTACACTGAATGAGAACTGGAAAACATCCTTCGTGTATGCGCCGATCTCCGGTGTGGTGGATGAGCTGAATGTGAAAGTGGGTGAGATCTTCAACGGCGGTGCGCCCGCGATGCCCCAGATCAAACTGGTGAATGGCAGTTCCCTCAAGATCGTAACTGAAGTGCCTGAGAATTATATCTCCCGTGTACAGAAAGGTGATTCAGTGCAGGTGGAGATCCCCGGCTCCGGCCGTCCGGCTTTCCGTTCCGTGATCAGTGTGGTGGGTGCTTCCATCAATCCGAATACACGTGCTTTCATCACAGAAGCGAAACTGCCTTCCGATCCGATCCTGAAACCGAATCAGGTGGCCAGTCTGCGCATCAAGGATTATGAGAACAAAAAGACGACCATCGTTCCGGTGAACATCGTACAGAGTGATGAGAACGGTAAGTACATCTATGTGATGGAGAAGAATGGTGACAAGTTCGTGGCACGCCGCAAGACCGTTACCACCGGTGAAGCCTATGGTAACGATATCGAGATCCGCAGCGGGCTCAGTGGCGGCGATGTGCTGATCACGGAAGGTTTCCTGACATTGTACGACGGACAATCCGTTACCGCCAATCTTGCAAAATAATTGAAGACTCCATCCGCCGCGGCGGGTGATCAAAAGATCAATATGAAAATATTAGAAGGAATCCGGGAAAAGTTCAAACAGTTCGCTCCCACCAGCTGGTCGGTCGATAATCGTACCGCGATCTATATCGTGGCGATCATCATCTCCCTGTACGGACTGAACAAGTTCACGACACTTCCCAAAGAACAGTTCCCCGACATCGTGGTGCCCACCATTTCGGTGACCACGGTGTACGTCGGTAACTCACCCAAAGACATCGAGAACCTGGTCACACGTCACATCGAAAAACAGATCAAGGGTATCAGTGGTGCCAAAGTGAATAAGATCCAGTCCATCTCCCAGCAGGATTTCAGCCTGATCACCGTGGAGTTCGATACGGATGTGAAGACCGATATCGCGAAGCAGAAAGTGAAGGATGCGGTGGACAAGGCCAAGACCGATCTGCCGACCGACCTCACGTCGCAACCGGAAGTGATGGAGTTCGCGTTCAGCGAAATGCCCATCATGTACGTGAACATCAGTGGAGATTATGACGGGATGCGGCTGAAACAATTCGCGGATAAGATGCAGGACCACTTCGAAGATCTGAAGGAAGTGACCCGTGCCGATATTGTGGGTGCGCCAGAACGTGAGATCCAGATCAATGTGGATCCGTACAAAATGCAGGTGGCCAAGATCAGCTTCACGGATATCGAGAACGCGGTCAGCCGCGAGAACCACGATATCAGCGGTGGTCAGATCGAAGTAGGGAATATGAAACGCACCCTGCGTGTGAAAGGGCAGTTCGCAACCGCACAGAACCTGCAGGATATCGTAGTGAAGAATATACAGGGCGCACCGATCTATCTGCATGACCTGGCCGAGATCAGGGATACCGTGCATGACAAAGAAAGCTACGCGCGTCTGGATGGCAAGAATGTGATCACCATCAATATCGTGAAACGTTCCGGTGAGAACCTGATCGGTTGCGCACAGAAAGTGAAGGACCTGATCACTGAAATGCAGAAGAATGAAGAGATCCCGCCGAAGGATAAACTGAATGTGGTGATCACCGGTGACCAGAGTGTGCAGACCAACACCTCCTTTAAGGACCTTGTGAATACCATCATCCTCGGTTTCGTACTCGTACTGCTGGTGCTGATGTTCTTCATGGGTGTAACGAATGCCTTCTTCGTGGCACTGAGTGTGCCGCTGAGTGTGTTCGTGGCCTTCAT
>JAKPSI010000136.1 GCA_029555415.1 Bacteroidota bacterium
GTTACCACCGGTAACGGGTGTATCGAATTTGCGGCAGGCATTCCCCATACCCTTGATCGCTTCCACGAACTGGTAATAAACTTCAGGATCGAAGGGGTTACCGAAATTGAGACAGTTGGTCACACCTAATGGCAGACCACCACTGCAAACGATATTGCGGGCCGCTTCACTGACAGCGATCATCGTTCCTTTATAAGGATCGGCATAGACATAACGGCTGTTGCAATCCGTTGTGACCGCCATTCCTTTTTCAGAACCTTTCACGACCACTACTGCTGCATCACTCGGTTCATTGGTGGAACTGTTCACGGTACCCACCATACTGTCGTACTGTGTATAGATCCAGCGCTTGGATGCGATGCTCGGCAAAGCGGTCAGTGTTTCCGCTACAGCTTTGAGGTCCGCCGGAACTTTCACGGATGCCGCATCATATGCTTTGATCTTTTCCATATACGCGGGCTTACGCTGCTCACGGTCATATTGCGGAGCACCTCCGCCCAGCACCAGTTCATAAGCGGGTATCGATGCTTCCAATTCACCATGCATGTAAAAATTGAGGATGCCATCGGCGGTCACTTCCCCGATCACCGAACAGGGCAGGTCCCATTTGGCGAATACGCGGCTCACCTCTTCCTCTCTTCCTTTTTCAGCTACGAGCAGCATGCGTTCCTGACTTTCACTCAGCAGCAGTTCCCATGCTTTCATGTTCTGCTGACGGGTCGGTACTTTATCGAGATCGATCCGCATACCCACTTCACCTTTGGCACTCATTTCCGCGGTGGAACAGATGATACCGGCCGCACCCATATCCTGCATGCCGACAACAGCACCGGTTTGTATGACTTCAAGACAAGCCTCGAGTAATTTCTTTTCCTGGAAAGGGTCACCCACCTGAACCGCAGGCAGGTCCTGCGCGCTTTCTGCAGTGATATCCGCAGAAGCGAATGACGCACCCCCGATACCATCCTTACCGGTAGCGGAACCCACGAACATAACGGGATTGCCTACACCGGCAGCGGTAGCGGAAACCGTTTCACCGGCTTTCACGATACCTACGCTCATGGCGTTGACCAGCGGATTGGTATGATAGCAAGCGTCGAAATAGATCTCACCACCAACAGTAGGTACGCCGAAGCAGTTACCATAATGTCCGATACCATGAACAACACCTGCCAACAGATGCTGTGTTTTATCTTCTTCCAGTTTTCCGAAACGAAGGGAATTGAGAGAAGCGATCGGACGGGCACCCATCGTGAAAATATCACGGTGAATACCACCCACGCCAGTTGCAGCGCCCTGGAAAGGTTCTATCGCCGAAGGGTGATTATGGGATTCGATCTTGAACACCACGCCCAGATCATCACCGATATCCATCAGACCCGCATTCTCTTCACCTGCCTTCACCAGCATCCTGCCACCTTCACGGGGCAATGTTTTGAGCCATTTGATGGAATTCTTATAGCTGCAATGCTCACTCCACATGCCACTGAAGGCGCAGAGTTCAGTGAAGTTGGGTGTACGGCCCAGCTTCTTTTTGATCAGTTCAAATTCTTCTTCCGTTAAACGCAGTTGTTGCGCTGTTTTGACAGTGGTTTCCATGCTTGTTCCTGTTATTGGGAAATGAAAGGTGCGGGACGATCCGAACCAGGCACGAAGGTACAGCAAGTGCCGCAGTGCCTTTACACAACTTTTCAACGATAGTGAATTGATCTGGTACCCGATCGCAAAAACAATCCGGTAACGTCGGCCGGGATTAAGTATTTTGCAGGGCTAAAAGGATCAGCTTGGAGTACCTGCTTTTTTCCGGATATCTGGTATTGTTCGCCTGGCTGGTGACCCGGGTCCGCTTTTTTACACAAACAGGATTGAATAATCCTCAGCTGGTGATCCTTTTCCTGCTGAAAGTGATGGCCGGTATCTTCTATGGCTGGATCGGACTGTATTACGGCAACCTCGCACAGATGGTCGACACCTGGGGTTATCATGCGGAGGGCATACGGGAGTACCAACTGCTCCAAACCAATCCGGGCGAGTATTTCACCAACCTTTTTCATGACCCTTACGGAAGTGGCCTCACGACATTCTTCGACAGTTCCAACTCCTACTGGAACGACCTGAAAGGGAATGTGTTCATCAAGATCCTTTCCATATTCAATGTATTCAGCTTCGGACATTATTATGTCAATGTCATTTTCTACTCTCTCCTCACTTTATTCGGACCGCTGGCACTCTACCGGGTCATGAATGATGTTTTTCCCGGAAAGAAATTCACCATATTGTTATCCCTTTTCCTGGTGCCGTCCTTCCTGTTCTGGACCAGCGGACTCCATAAAGAGGGCATCCTGTTCACCGGGGTCAGTCTTTGTATCTATGCATTGTATTTCGGATTCAAGGAAAAACGATTCGGATGGAAACGGATCGTCAGTCTGCTGATGGGGCTCACGCTGGTATTCTCACTCCGGAATTTCCTGCTGGCATTGCTGGTACCCGGGTTGCTGACATGGGCCGTGAGTATGAAATGGCCTGGAAAAAGTATCCGGATCTTTGCCGGAGCTTATGTCTTTTTCTGCATTCTCTTTTTTACGAGCCGATACATCAATCCCCATCTTGATTTCCCCCAGGCGGTAGTCAACAAACAGCAGGAATTCAAAAAACTCATGGGCAGATCCACGGTTCCGATCCGGGACCTGGAACCGACTGCTGTCAGCTTTTTTGAAAACATGCCACAAGCGATCACCTTATCCGTTCTGCGCCCCTATCCCGGCGATGTTCAGCATATCCTCTCACTGGCCGCTGCCATGGAGATCGATCTGCTCTTACTGCTTTTCATTCTATTCATTTTCTGGCGTACACCGCAGCACCCATCCAGAAGTCTGATGAACTTCATTCTGTTCTTTTCTTTTTCAGTATTACTCTCCATTGGTTTCAGCAATAATAACCTCGGCGCTATTGTCCGCTACAGAAGTATCATCCTCCCTTTGCTGGTCATTCCGATGATCGCACAGATCGACTGGAAGAAGATCTATAAATATATATCGAAATAATTTAATTCGATATATTTATAGAAAATCAATCAGTTACGGTAAACACGCTCTAACGATTGTTCAGTCTTTTCCACATTTACTCCATTTTTTTCACAGTTTTCCTCATTTAATACTCCGATAATGTAGATTTGTTGCTCTGATAGTAACATTATTATTTTTTATAATTTAATCTATTCATCATGGCACTTTCAAAATTGGAGTACATCTGGCTCGACGGTTATAAACCCATTCAAAGTTTGCGCAGCAAAACAAAGATCGAAAGAGATTTCAGCGGCAAACTGGAAGATTGTCCTTTATGGAGTTTTGACGGTTCGTCCACTGAACAGGCACCGGGCGGTTCATCCGACTGTATCCTGAAACCTGTTTTTGTTGCCAAAGATCCCCAGCGTAAGAATGCATTTCTCGTAATGTGTGAAGTACTGAGTTCTGATGGTACCGCTCACGAATCAAACGGACGTGCTACCATTGAAGATGATGATAATGATTTCTGGTTCGGTTTCGAACAGGAGTATTTCCTGTGGAATCCTGCTACCAATAAACCCCTCGGCTTCCCTGAAGGTGGTTATCCCGGTCCTCAGGGCCCTTACTACTGCTCAGTAGGTGCTGCGAATGCATATGGACGTGAGATCGTGGAAGAGCACCTGGATGCATGCATTGAAGCAGGCCTGAACGTGGAAGGTATCAATGCTGAAGTTGCAGCCGGCCAATGGGAGTTCCAGATCTTCGCGAAAGGCGCTAAAGCTGCCGGAGACCAGATCTGGGTGGCACGTTATCTCCTGGAGCGTATCGGAGAAAAACATGGTGTGACCATCAACTGGCATTGCAAACCGCTCGGCAACCTCGATTGGAACGGAAGCGGCATGCACGCTAACTTCTCCAACGGTGTACTGAGAACCTGTGGCAGCAAAGAAGTTTACGAACAGATCTGCGAGGCTTTCCGCCCCGTGATCACTGAACATATCAATGTGTACGGTCCGGATAATCACCTGCGCCTGACCGGTAAACACGAGACCGCAGCGATCAACGAATTCAAGTACGGCGTTTCTGACCGTGGTGCATCCATCCGTATCCCCATCGCTACGGTTGAGAAAGGCTGGAAAGGCTGGCTGGAAGACCGCCGCCCGAACAGCGCAGCGGATCCTTACAAAGTAGCCGCCCGCATCGTGAAGACCGTAAAATCTGCTGAAGTCGGTCACCTTTCCGGCAAAGCGCAGGTTGCCTGATCCTACGGTCAAAAAAAGAAATGAACAGTTTATTCAGGGTAAACCCGATCACGGGTTTACCCTTTGTTTTTTCGATACTTTTAAACCTTAAACCAAATACCATATGTCACTCCGATTTACAGCGCTCAGTAATCTGACCGCACATTCAGAAGTTTCAGTGCCCGGACCTGCCAAGATCACCGGTATCTTCAACAGTAATGTCTTCACACTTAAAGTTGCCCGTGAATACCTGAGTGATGAAGCCTATAAAAGTCTGCTGGGTTCCATTAAAGCCGGCCAGAAGATCGACCGTGCCGTTGCCAACCAGATCGCGAATGGTATCCGTGCATGGGCTGAAAGCAAAGGCGTGACGCACTTCACACACTGGTTCCAGCCACTCACCGGAACGACTGCAGAAAAACATGATTCCTTCTTCACACTGAAAGGAGATGGTACACCGATCGAAACTTTTGACGGCGACGCCCTCATTCAGCAAGAACCTGATGCCTCTTCATTCCCCAGTGGTGGTCTCCGTGTAACTTTTGAAGCACGCGGCTATACAGCCTGGGATCCCTCCTCTCCCGCTTTCATCATGGAGATCTCTCATGGTAAAACATTGTGCATCCCCACCATCTTCGTTTCCTATACCGGCGAATCACTCGACTATAAAGCTCCCTTGCTGAAAGCACTGGAAGCCGTGAATAAAGCAGCGGTTGAAGTCTGCAACTATTTCGACAAGAATGTAACGCGCGTAACACCCACACTCGGCTGGGAACAGGAATACTTCCTGGTGGATGAAGCGATGTTCAATGCTCGTCCTGATCTGGTGATGTGCGGCCGCACGGTATTCGGACATACATCCGCGAAGAACCAGCAGCTGGAAGACCATTACTTCGGTTCCATTCCGGAACGCTTCTATAATTATATGCGCGATTTCGAACAGGAGAGTTACAAACTCGGTATTCCCCTGCGTACCCGCCACAATGAAGTGGCACCCGCGCAATTCGAGTGTGCACCGATCTTTGAAGAAGTGAACCTGGCTGTTGACCACAACACACTGCTCATGGACATCATGGCACGTGTGGCTTCCCGTCACAAACTGAGAGTACTGCTGCATGAAAAACCTTTCGCGGGTATCAACGGCAGTGGTAAACACAATAACTGGAGTATGGCCACCGATACCGGTGTGAACCTGCTCGCGCCCGGTAAAACACCGAAGACCAACCTCATGTTCCTGACCTTTTTCGTGAATACGATCAAGGCCGTTCATGATTACGCTGATGTACTGCGTGCCGCTATCGCTTCCGCACCGAACGACCACCGTCTGGGTGCCAACGAAGCGCCTCCGGCGATCATTTCCGTATTCATCGGACAATACCTCAGCAAAGTGCTGAATGATGTAAAGGAAAGGGTGTCCAAGAAAATGGATGAGACCGATGAGAGCATGCTGAAGATCGATATCCATAAAAGCATTCCTGAACTGCTGATGGACAATACCGACCGTAACCGTACATCTCCTTTCGCCTTCACAGGTAATAAATTCGAGTTCCGTGCAGTAGGTTCTTCCGCTAACTGCGCTAACCCGATGACGATCCTGAATACCATCATGGCGGAAACCCTGAAGCAATTCAAGAAAGATGTGGATAGCCTGATCGAAAAAGGAGAGAAAAAAGAGATCGCGATCATGCACGTGATCCGTGAGTACATCGTTGCCAGCGAACGTATCCTTTTCGAAGGTGATGGCTACAGTGCGGATTGGGAAAAAGAAGCTGAGAAGAGAGGTCTGGCCAATGTGAAGACCACTCCGCTCGCACTCGACGCCATGGTTACTGAAAAAGCGAAAAAACTGTTCGAAAGCAATAAGATCTATTCACACTCCGAGCTGGAAGCACGCCACGAGATCGAACTGGAGAAGTACATCAAGAAAGTACAGATCGAAAGCCGTATCATGGGCGAACTGGCTACCAGTCATATCCTTCCCCCGGCCATCCGCTATCAGAATACACTGGCTAATAATATCAAAGGACTGAAAGAAGCCGGAGTGAAAGAAACAGGATACAGCAATCAGAAACAGATCCTGGAAAAAATATCAGAGCACATCAACAAAGTAAGTGATCTGGTAGAGAAAATGATCGAAGCCCGCAAGATCTGCAATGAAATGACGAACACCCGCACCAAGGCCATCGCTTATCAGAGTCAGGTGAAGGATGTATTCTTTGATGAGATCCGTTACCACGCAGACAAACTGGAACTGCTGGTGGATGATAAAGAATGGTATCTGCCGAAGTACCGGGAGATGCTTTTCTTGAGGTAAGAGGTAACAGGTTACAGGTAAGAGCTTTTAAAACAGAAGCCCCGGAGTTGATCCGGGGCTTCTTTCTTATAAGATGAGGCAGCAGGTGTGCTCACCGTTACTATCATTACTACGCATTTACCTGAAATTCGCTTTCATCACCCTCAGCACATTTCCACCTAGTATCTTCTTAATGGATTTATCGGTATAGCCCCGCTTCTTCAGTTCTTCGGTGATCAGCGGATACTTCGTTACATCATCCATGCCCAGTGGCAGTGAAGTCACACCATCATAATCCGAACCGATGCCGGCATAGTCATCACCCACCAGTTTCACGATATGATCGATATGATCCACCAGTTGCTGCAAGGTGGGCCGCACTTTCTGCAGTTCCGCATCCATGTACACATCCCAGGCCTTCGCCACTGCAACAGAATCGTGCAGCTGCAGCATCATGGAATCCGTCCAGGCTTTATGACCCGGACCATTCAGATAAGCGGAACGCTGATCGTATTCCTTACTGATGAAGCCGGAATAGAAGTTCACGCACATCACGCCGCCATTCTTCGCCAGCGCGCGGATCTGATCGTCCTTCACATTACGGAAGACCGGACAGATGCTCCATACCGAGCTGTGAGAAAGGAGAACGGGTTTGGTGGTAACGGATAAGGCGTCATAAAAGGTCTGCTCACCGGTATGCGACAGGTCAACGATGATACCGAGCTGATTCATATGACGAACGACTTCTTTCCCGAATTCAGTGAGTCCTTTTTGTTTCAGTTTTTCCGGATGCAGGGTTTCATCCATCGCGCTGCTGGCCCAGTCGGTACTATTGTTCCAGGTCAGCGTCATATACCGCATGCCCCTTTCATACAACGCATCCAGTTTGCCCATATCACCTTCGATCATATGACCGCCTTCCACACCGATGAGTGAAGCCAGCATGTTTTTGCGCACGGCTTTCGTTACATCTTTATAAGTTCTGGCCAGCACCATGCGACCGGGATTACGGTCCACGATGGACTGCAGGGAATCGATCTCCTGATTAGCATCTTTGTAAACGCCTTCCTTATTGCGGGCATCAGGTCCGGTGAATACTGAGAAGAACTGCACATCCAATCCTCCCTCTTTCCATCGTACCAGGTCACTGTGTCCGACGGTCAGTCGTTTCGAGATATCATATCCACCCAGAACCTGGGAAGACAATACATCATTATGGGTATCGACCAATGTCGAGGAAAAATGAATCTTTTGAGTGGATTGGGAAGCCACAGTCAGTGTATAAAAAAATGACAGCAGCAGGAGGCGTGTACGCATGTATGACGAGTTTGTCATGAATGTACAACATTCCCTGCTGCTGTCCATGGCCTGTTATCAGTGGCAATAATAGTTGACCTCATAATCCGCATTGGCATAGGACAACCAGTAATCCTTGATCTCCGCACTGAATACATAGCCGGTGGTATAGTTATAGATATCGCGGGTACCGGCATTGCTGAAGTTGCCATACACAACGGCATTCTCATACGGTTTGTAGTTGCCCCAGGCACGGAGGACCGTGTACCCATTGGAGGTTTCAACAACATAGTAAGAGCAGTAAGGACTGCTGTACACGACCACGCCCCTTTCTTTGGAAAGCCAGTAGCCTTCATTGGTGCCGAATTGTTCTTTATAACATCCGGACAGGAATAACATCAGTGAAAGGGTCAGGAACGACAGGGTAAAAATCTTTTTCATAGCCATCCGTTTTAAGGTTAATGATCCGGCAGCGAACTGCCTTTATATATGGATGGCAAAGAGTGGGCGAAGGTTTTACATGAAAATGTTAAAACCAGTCGATAGTCAATAGTCAGTAGTCCGGCATAGCAACAATATAATGAGTTGATGCTATGCGGGACTAACGACTAGTGACTAACGACTACAGACTATCTTAAGGTGAAATTCTCGAGGAACTTGGTATTGAAGTCTCCGCTGCGGAAACGTTCGTCCTTCATGAGTTGCAGATGGAAAGGGATCGTGGTTTTTACGCCTTCGATCACATATTCACTCAGGGCGCGGTGCATGGTATTGATGGCTTCCTGGCGTGTTTGTGCGACGGTGATCAGTTTACCGATCATGGAATCATAATACGGAGGGATCACGTAACCGGCGTAGGCGTGACTGTCCACGCGTACACCATGTCCGCCGGGCTGATGCAATACGGTGATGCGTCCCGGTGAGGGGCGGAAATCATTGTAAGGATCTTCAGCGTTGATGCGGCATTCGATCGCGTGGTTCTGGGGAATATAATCCGCACCTGAAATGCGTTCACCCATCGCGATCTTGATCTGTTCTTTGATCAGGTCGAAGTTGATCACTTCTTCCGTTACGCAATGTTCTACCTGGATACGAGTATTCATTTCCATGAAGTAGAAATTGCGGTGTTTATCGACCAGGAACTCGATGGTTCCTACACTTTCATAGTTGATAGCACCGGCTGCTTTCTTGGCTGCTTCCCCCATTTTATAACGGAGTTCATCCGTCATGAATGGTGATGGTGATTCTTCCACCAGTTTCTGGTGACGGCGCTGAATGGAGCAGTCGCGCTCACTCAGGTGACAAACCGTACCATACTGGTCGCCGGCCACCTGGATCTCGATATGGCGGGGTTCTTCCACGAATTTCTCCATGTAGATCCCGTCATTTTTAAATGAGGCAGCGGCTTCCGCTTTTGCAGTCGTATAGGCACGCTCCATTTCACTCTCTTCCCAAACGATGCGCATCCCTTTACCACCGCCGCCTGCCGTAGCTTTCAGGATGACGGGGTAACCCATATTCTTGGCCAGACCAATGGCTTCTTCAATACTTTGTAGCAATCCTTCGCCCCCGGGCACAACAGGTACACCTGCTTTGATCATGGTTTCCTTGGCGGTGATCTTGTCACCCATGGAATTGATCATATCCGGTGTTGGGCCG
This sequence comes from Bacteroidota bacterium, assembly GCA_029555415.1. Taxonomy (GTDB): domain Bacteria; phylum Bacteroidota; class Bacteroidia; order Chitinophagales; family Chitinophagaceae; genus JAKPSI01. The sequence goes on from JAKPSI010000136.1 coordinate 9,495, forward strand.
ATGAATTTGATACCGTGGTCATTGCAAATCTGAGCGAAGCGGGAATTTTCCGCGAGGAATCCATAACCCGGGTGGATGGCATCCGCATTGGTGATCTCGGCGGCGGCCATCAGGTGAGGGATATTGAGATAAGAGTCACCGCTCTGGGGTTTACCGATACAAACAGCTTCATCCGCGAATTTCACATGGAGGCTGTCACGATCGGCCGTTGAATATACCGCGACGGTCTTGATACCCATTTCCCTGCAGGTGCGGATCACGCGCAGGGCGATCTCGCCACGGTTAGCTATCAGAACTTTTTTGAACATTGTTTTTGCATTAAGTCAGGAAGGCAACGTTGGTTGCATGAATGAAACAGTGCCGGGAATGCCGGTCATCAGTTGGGTTCCACGAGGAACAGGGGCTGATCGTATTCAACCGGGGAAGCGTCTTCCACCAGTACTTTCACGATCTTACCTTTTACCTCGCTTTCAATTTCATTGAAAAGCTTCATTGCTTCGATGATACAAACCACTTTGCCCGGAGTGATATCTGTGCCAACATCGGCCAGATTGGGTTTGTCGGGGGATGAACGGCGGTAGAAAGTGCCGATCATGGGGCTTTTGATAGTGATCAGGTTATCGGCGGCCGGTGCGGCAGCCTGGGGCTTATCGCCTGCGGCGGGAGCGGCTGAAACTGCGGCCGGTTGGGGGGCTGCTACCTGAACGGGAGCGGCCTGAACAGGACTGGCGGAAACTACCTGGGTAACGTGTTCTTCTTTCTGTTTAATGGTTACCCTGAAATCTTTCTGTTCAATGGTGAGTTCACCAATATTTGACTTGTTGACCATTTTGACCAACTCCTGAATCTGTTTAAAGTCCATGTTTTTCAATTTTACAGGCAATTTTATGTTTTGGTACTTCCCGCCGTTAGCCGGGAAGGCTAAGTTAGGGAAATCTCATCCGGCAAATCAATGATTTTCGGGTGATTTTTGGCAAAAATGGGGTAAAATTCAATAAAAATGGCCTGAAATCGACAGATTTTAGGCCATTTTCCATTTTTTTTCAGGTGCTTATTCCTTCACTCTTTCTACGTATTCACCTGTTTTGGTGTTTACGCGGATCAGCTCACCTTCATTCACGAACAGGGGAACACCCACTGTAGCACCGGTTTCAACGGTTGCCGGTTTCAGTGTACGGGTGGCAGTATCGCCACGGAGTCCGGGTTCGCAGTAGGTTACGCGGAGGACGATCTTATCGGGTAATTCAGCGCCCAGGATCTGATCGTTTTCAGTGTTGATCAAAACACCTACTTCCTGACCATCTTTGAGGTATTGGGGGGCGTCGATCGTAGTTTCCTGGAGTGCAACCTGTTCAAAGGTTTCGTTATCCATAAAATTATAACCGGTATCGTCTTTGTAGAGGAACTGGTAAGTGCGTCTTTCCACACGAACCGGAAAAATGGTATCGCCGGAGTTCCAGGTCTTTTCGATAGAGCGGTTATTATCCACTCCTTTCAGTTTTGCCCAAACCTTTGCGGCGGCGCGGGCGGTCTTGTTTTCACCGAATTCCACAACGGAATAAAGGCTACCGTCGAGGTTCAGGATCAATCCGCGGCTGATATCAGCTGTATTTGCCATTTTTTTTAAGTTAAGCGCTGTCCGGTGTCGTTCCGGGCAGCAGCCGGTGATGAATTATTTCGGGTCGCAAAGATAAGGCAGGGAAAGTAGCCTGCCAAAGAAGGGTGGGAACTAAATCAGGACCCCGGACAACCTCCTGTAAGTCAGGTTCGTCCTACCGGGGGCAAATGCAAAAAATTGCCTTTCTTTGGGAACTATGAGAAAACAGATCTTAATGGCCATTGCCATCCTGCTCACCCTTTCGGCTTCTGCACAGAAAGACTCCGTTGTCAATGTTCCCCCTTATAAAAAATTCCCGTTCTTTCCCCCTGCTAAACTGCTGTTGTCAGACAGTATCACGACTTTCACCAAAGCGGATCTGGATAAGAAAAAAGCGGTGATGGTCATGGTATTCAATCCGGATTGCGGGCATTGCCAGCATGAAACGGAGGCGATCCTGCAGAATATTGATTCATTCGCGAATGTACAGATCGTCATGGCCACGTTCATGCCGATCGCATCCGTCAGGAGCTTCATCGAAAAATATGAGCTGAACAAATACAAGAATATCGTGGTCACTCAGGATCCCCAGTATTTCCTGCCCACGTTCTATATGGTCGGCAACCTCCCCTTCCTGGCTTTCTATAACAAAAAGAAAGAACTGATCTCCGTTTTTGAAGGTTCGATGCCTATCGACAAAGCCCTCATCGAACTGGCGAAATAAACGCAGGTGTTTCCATGTAAAAGGTTGAAAAAAACAGGCCGGCGCACCCCTTAAATCAATGCCCGGAACCTACCTTTGCGGGGCAAATAAATCCTTTCACGCGATAAATTTTTAACAGATGAAAATTACTGTTGTAGGCGCGGGTGCCGTTGGTGCTTCTGTAGCCGATGATATTGCCCGTAAAGAACTGGCTTCCGAACTCGTTATCCTTGATATCAAAGAAGGACTGGCGGAAGGTAAGGCACAGGACATGATGCAGACAGCTACCCTCCTGGGTTTTGATACCCGCATCAGTGGCAGCACCAATGACTATTCCAAGACCGCTGGCAGCAGTGTGGTAGTGATCACTTCCGGTATACCCCGTAAACCGGGTATGACCCGTGAAGAACTGATCGGTACCAATGCCGGTATCGTGAAAGGTGTTTGTGAGAACATCCTGAAATTTTCCCCGGACGCGATCATCATCGTGATCAGCAACCCGATGGATACCATGACCTATCTCGCGCTGCAATCAACAGGACTTCCGAAGAACCGTATCATCGGTATGGGCGGTATACTGGACAGCGCGCGTTTCAAATATCAGCTGAGCCAACATCTGGGCTGTAGTCCTGCAGACCTGAATGCAGTCGTAGTAGGCGGCCACGGTGACACGACCATGATCCCCCTGATCCGTCTCGCTACCTGGAACAGTGCTCCTGTAACGAATTTCCTGAGTGCTGAACAACAGGCCCAGATCGTGAATGATACGATGGTGGGCGGTGCCACACTTACCAAACTGCTCGGTACTTCCGCATGGTATGCACCCGGTGCAGCCGGAGCGGCACTGGTGGAAGCGATCGTACGTGATGAGAAGAAATTATTCACCTGCTGCGTAGCGCTGGATGGCGAATACGGACAGAAGGATATCTGCCTCGGTGTTCCCGTGATCATCGGCCGCAATGGCTGGGAGAAAGTGGTGGACTTCGGTCTGGACGCTACAGAGCAAGCAACATTCAACAAGAGTGCGGATGCCGTACGCAGCATGAATGAAGTACTGAAAACACTCTGACCAATTGAGTAATGTTATCATAACGGATAGGACCCCTCCTATCCGTTTTTTTATTTCATCAGCTGCATGAAGGCACAACGCATACAGGCATTAACGGGCATCAGGGCCATTGCGGCCATGATGGTATTCCTGTATCACAACCGCAAGTACTGGCGGGAAGACATTCCGCATGCACTGCTGAAATTGCTGAATGAGTTCCATACCGGCGTTGCGGTTTTCTTTGTACTGAGTGGATTCCTGATCGCCTATACCTACCGCGAAAAGCCGCTGGCCTCCGGAAAAGAATATGGCAAATATCTGCTTGTGCGTTTCGCGCGCATCTTTCCGATGTACCTGCTGATCCTTACTGCGAGTTATATCGATAACGGATTTCCCGGCACTCCTGAAACCATCCTCACCTATACACTGGCACATGGTTTCTCCGACACCTGGAACCTGCATGGCATAGCGCAGGCCTGGTCGCTCACTGTTGAAATGAGTTTTTACATACTTGCACCTTTCATTTATGTGCTGACGAAAAGAAGTATCGGAAAAACGTTACTCATTCTAATTGTCTTCCTTGGACTGACATTGGCGGTGGGCTATGGCTGGCATTGGTGGAATGGGAACCGGTATGGCTATTTCTATCCTGCCAATTTCGTTTTCAACAGTACGTTCGCCGGGCGTTTCCCGGAGTTCTTCAGCGGCATATTGCTGGGACATTATTTATTGAAGCATCAGGAAAACGGATTGGCCAATAAAAAATTCCTGACCCTGACTGGCGGAATTTTATCGCTTGCGGTGATCTATGCCATCAGCTGTTTTGAACCGAATATTTATGGACATGGCACGGATGTAACGGGTGGGATGATCCTGCGTAATGTTGTATTCCCGGCATCGGTCGTCATGCTGCTCTACGGCCTGATCACGGAACGCACCTGGGTCGCCAGGTTCCTTGGATCCCCGCCTATGGTCCTGCTGGGCAATGCATCCTTCATCTTCTACCTGATCCATATCAGTTATGTGAATATGAAACTGCGGAACCTGTATCTGTTCCCCGACCGGAATTTCATACTGCTTTGGATCGTTTCGGTCATCCTGTACCTCATCATTGAAAAGCCTTTATACGAATGGCTGAAGGGGATGATTAAAAAGCTATAAGAAGAAAGCTGCAAGCTGTAAGCCACAAGCTGCAAGGCGTTCTATTCGCCTGCAGTGCCAATTCAGTTTTATCGTTCCGTTGCGTCTTAGCGCCGTGGCGTCGCTGCGAGAAACAGTTGCGCGATCTGCGCGATATCTGCGGGATCTGCGGGGACCCAAATCATTTCTTAAGTAAATAACAAAACCGAAAAAGCTTCCCTTCGAAATCAAAAGGCGTCGTAGCCCTTGTAATGTCTTTGATATCCTTTGTATGAATGGCATCCGTATCCATTTCAAATTTCCTGAAGTTGGTACTGAAATATAAAGCCCCTCCCGGACTGAGGATGCGCAGGCACTGATTGATCAGCTCCGCATGATCCCGCTGGATATCGAGGATATCGTCCTTCATCTTCTTGCTGTTGCTGAATGTCGGTGGGTCCATCACGATGATATCATAGCTCCCGTTTGCCAAAGAAGGCAGGAACTGTTTCACATCCGCCATTTTAATTGTGAACTTTTCCGGATCCGAAAAACCATTGCGTTGCATATTCCTTTCCGCCCATTTCAGATAGGTGTTCGAGAGGTCGACGGTCAACACCTCTGAAGCACCGCCTGCGGCGGCATATACGGAGAACGAGCCGGTGTAGGCGAAAAGGTTCAGCACTCTTTTGCCCCTGGATATTTCCTGTACCATTTGTCTTGTGATCCGGTGATCGAGAAAAAGCCCGGTATCCAGATAATCCTGAAGGTTGACATAAAAGATGAGTCCATTTTCTGATACTTCAAACTCGTTACCCTCGGCGCCGAGTTTCTGATACTGGGCCAGTCTGCCGGGTTTACGCTGACGGAGTTTGAGATGGATCACTTCCCGGGGTACCTGCAGAACGTCCATGATCACACTGATACTTTCTTCCATCCAGGCGTCATGTTCCTCATCGGTCATGTTATGCCTTCGTTTGTATTCTGCGATGTAGAGCTGGTCGCCATAGAATTCGATACAAAGCGGATACTCCGGCAGGTCATGGTCATACACCCGGTAAGCGCTCACGCCGGCCTTCCGTGCCTGTTTGCCCAGGTGGCGGAAAACCTTTTGCAGGCGGTTACGGAACATCTCTGATTTTAGTGGATTCATGCCGGAATTTTGCGAACTTAGTTCTCCTTTCGCATAAAACTACACTTCAAAAACGGATTTCTGGTATACGCTGTCGTTGATATTGAGACCACGGGCTCTTATGCCGCTGCCAACGGGATCACCGAGATCTCTGTGCATGTATTTGATGGCGAAAAAGTGACGGAGAAATTCGAATCACTGATCAACCCCGGACAACCCATTCCGCGTTACATCCAGGCCATGACGGGCATCACCGATCAGATGGTGAGCCGGGCGCCCCGGTTCGAAGCGGTCGCCGAACAGGTCTATAATATCCTGGAAGGGAAAGTATTCGTGGCCCATAATGTGAACTTCGATTATTCATTCGTGAAATCACATCTGGCAGAAAGCGGTTTTCAACTCAATACAAAGAAGCTTTGCACCGTCCGGATGAGCCGTAAGATACTTCCGGGCTATCCGTCTTACAGTCTCGGCCGGATCTGCCATTCATTGGGCATTGAGATCACCGACCGTCACCGTGCCGGTGGTGATACGGCCGCAACGGTTAAATTGCTGCAGATCCTTTTGAAGAATGATACCGAACAGCACATCATTAAAAGTCTGGGAAGGAATTCAAAAGAATCGGTACTGCCACCGAATGTGCCGAAGGAGCATTTTGAGCGACTCCCCTATACACCCGGCGTCTATTTCTTTCACAATGAAAAAGGCAAGATCGTTTATGTGGGTAAGGCGACGAATATCCGTTACCGCGTGAACAGTCATTTCAGTAATAATTCAGACAGCCGGCAGAAACAGAATTTCATGCAGCATGTGCATGCGATCAGTTTTCAGGAATGCGGTAGTGAATTGATGGCCTGTATCCTGGAATCGACCGAGATCAAAAAGCGATGGCCCATTTTTAACAAGTCACAGAAAAGATGGGAAGACGTATATGGCATCTTTGTATTCGAGGACCAGAACGGATATCAGCGGCTGGCGATCGACAAGAACCGAAAGAGTTTACATCCGGTTTACAGTTTCCATTACCTGGTGGACGGACATGCACTGATCCGTCATCTGATGAAACAATTTGAATTGTGCCCAAAGCTATGCTTCATGCAAAAAGACCCCGGGCCCTGTGAAGGCATGAAAGAAGAACATTGTCATGGTGCCTGTGAACATAAAGAGTCACCTGAAAGATACAATGCACGTGTAGCAAAGGCCGTGGAGTCCCTGAAAGCGCAGCCCAGTTTTGCGATCCTTGAAAAAGGGATACGACCGGGTGAAAGATCCTGCATCCTGGTTTTGGAAGGAGCCTTCTATGGTATGGGATATATCCACGATGAACATCAGCCTGAGGATCCGGAAACATTAAAGGATCAGCTGACGCAATACCGGGAGAACAGTTTCATCCGCAATCTGGTATTGGGATACGCCGCACGTTTCCCGGACAAGGTCATTCATTTCAACAAGACCAGGGAAAAACGGGTCAGTCGGACCAGCTGAAATCTTCCGCCAGCGGCATACCTGAGAATACGGATGCGCCCAATTCAGGCGCGGGGGCCAGTTTACGTTTTGTGGTATCCATCCATGCTCCGTCGATCGTCAGGATGGCAGCTATGGTCGACTCCTCCTTATAGAACAGATGGCGGATGGTCCAGCGGGAAAAATCGCGGCGGGCTTTCACGATCTCCAGTGTAACGAACACTTTATCCTCCAGACGGATCTCCCGCTTGAAGACACATTCTTCCCTGAACAGGATCGGTCCGAAACCGATCTGCTGCATCACGGAAGTGGTGAGCCCGTGCTGCTCCAGATAGCCTACCCGGCACAGTGCACCCCAATCATAATATACAGAATGGCGGAGGTGGAAATTGGCGTCGATATCGGACCAGCGGATCTGCAGGGGGAGCCTGAATTGTTGCATAACAGGAGATTAAGGGAATGCTAAATTATATGATTACCGGCATCTAAATCCCGCACCCATCCTGTATTTTTGCCCATCTAAAAAAGAATGACATCATGATGAAACAATGCACACTCGTTCTGGCACTTTTAATGACAGGCAGCCTGGTCTTTGCACAACCCGCAAAAACCAAACCTACCGTTACTGCCAAGCCAGCTGTAAAGAAACCTGCCGCCGCTGCAGCCCCCGTCCTCAAGAACATGCAGGACTCCGCTAGTTACGCGATCGGTATCAGTGTGGCGAATTTCTACAAACAACAAGGCGTTACGAAGCTGAATGCATCGATCATTTCCCGTGCGTGCAATGATGTCATGACCGGAAAACCGGTACTGATGGATGACAATGCAGCCAATGAACTCATGAACCGTTTCATGAATTCCCTGCAGGAGGATAAATCAAAACCGAATATCGAGGCCGGTCAGCAATTCCTGGCTACCAACAAGAATAAACCGGGTGTAAAAACCACGGCTTCAGGATTGCAGTATGAAGTGCTCCGTGAAGGCAACGGCGCTAAACCGCAGGGATCTGACAGCGTGACCTGTAACTATTTCGGAACACTGGTGAATGGTACTGAATTCGATAATTCCTATAAGAGAGGCCAACCCATCACATTCTCATTACATGGTGTGATACCGGGCTGGACGGAAGGACTGCAGCTGATGAGTGTAGGTTCCAAATACAAATTGTACGTTCCTTATACGCTCGCTTACGGCGCATTCGATTATGGTCCGATCCCCGGCGGTTCCGCTTTGATCTTCGAGATCGAACTGCTGGATGTGAAGAAAGGTCCTGCCGGTCAGTGATCAGGAAAGATTCCCTTTCATTTCTGAGATCTGGTGCCGGGTGCCCAGTACGATGACCTTCATGCCTTCGGTGATCTGCGTTTCATCGGGCGGGTTGATCAGGAAATTGCCTTCGGGATCCTTGATGCCGATACAATTCACGCCTGTCTTGTTCCAGCTCATGATATCCCGCAGGGGTTTACCTCTGATCGCTTCCGGAAGATTCTCATAGGAGACCGATTCCATGTGAATGGAATGACCCTGTTCGCCTGAGAGAAAGTCGATGAACTCCACGATATCCGGTTTGGATACGAGGTTGGCCATATGGGTGCCCCCGATCCGGTCGGGCATGATCACATTACTGGCTCCCGCTTTCTTGAGTTTAGCAACGGAATTCGCATCTGAAGCGCGGCTGATGATCTGCATGGATGGGTTCAGTGAACGGGCTGACAGCACAATGAATACATTCTGTGCATCCACCGGCAATGTTGTGATCAGCGCCCGTGCCCGCTCTATGCCTGCAAAATTCAGGAGATCGTCATCCGTACTGTCGCCGGTCAGGTGCAACAGTCGCTCCCCTTCCGCCTCCAGTTTCTGCATCAGCTGAACATCTTTTTCAATAACGACGAAGGGAACATCATGTGCACGGAGGATACGTGCGGCCTGCTGACCATTCCTTCCGTATCCGCAAACAATGACATGTTCGTTGAGGCGTGCGATATCTTTCATAAGCCGGCGTTGTTTAAAATACTGGTTGATCTCCCCGCTGACCACGAATTGTGTGATGCGGGTAATGGCGAATGCGAAAGTACCCCAACTGGTGATGAGCAGGATGATCGTAAAGATCTTCCCGGCCTGACTGAGGGGGATCACTTCACCGTATCCAACGGTGGTGATCGAGATAGTGGTCATGAAGAGTGAATCGATCAGGTTTGCCTTTTCGATGACCATATAACCCACGATACCGGTAATGATGATCACATGGAGGATCACGAAAGGCTGCAGCAGCCGGTAGGTGGATACATTGAAACGCTTCATTACCCTAAAAATATAAAATGATCCGCTGACCTCGGCATAAAAAAAGGGGATGGCCGAAGCCACCCCCTGGATTCAGGACACATGGAGAAAACGCGTTAATGACCCGCTACAACGATCCTTTGCAGCTGCCGGTCGCCTGTCTCAGGCACTTCGACCAGCAGACTATAGATACCGGGTGCTAATCCTTTTATCTGGATGCTGCCTGCCCCATAATTTTTCCATTGACGTACAACATGACCGCTCAGGTCGCTCAATATGGCTGTTCTGATCTTTTTGGTTGCTTCAAATACCACATTGACGGATCCATCGGCGGATGGGTTCGGGAATACGATAACTCTGCCTGGCATACCGATCCCGTATACTGCGCGAACTATACTATAACGGAAACGGCCACCCTGTTCCGCTTCACGAATACGGTATTGGGAAACACCTGTTTCGGTATTGGTCTCGGAAAAGTCATAGTCATGTTCATCCAGACTGCTTCCATTATGCGCTTTGGAAGGAACATAGCCCACTTCCAGCCAGTTGCCGCCAGTATTCTTTTCAATGTAGAACCCCTGCGAATTCTGTTCAAATGTGGTTTGCCAGTTCAGTTTTACCGTATTGAAATCCCGGACGGCTGTGAAATTCACGAGTCCGACTGGCAGCGGAGAGCATCCGTTGGCCAGGGAAACGACCTTATCGAAACAACCCCGTTTGGTGCGGTACACCAGAATAACGGATTGCATGGACAGCACGGAGATCATTCTGGAAGGATCGGACACACTGTAATCGTATTCAGAGGTCTGGTAAAGATCACCGCCATCCAGTTTTCCCGGCACGGTACCATTATCATAATATACCTGTATCTCGATGGGGAAATCATCCGCAACAGAAACGTTACCGGTGATACCTGAAATACTGTAGGTGACGGTGGAATAACCCGGACTGGTGTTACAGGATAGCGTTTGAGAGGTTACAAGTGAACCGCTGACGCCGGCTGCGGACCCGTTTGAAGCCCCCGGAGAGGGCGTGATCGAGGCGGTGGTTCTGGACCATGACGCGCATTTGCCATCACTGGTACGCGTATAGCCATTATCAGGAGACGGTACCTGATTCACGAATTCCACTGAACCGATATTCGCGAAACTAATATCATAATTCGCATTGCAAGTACCTGCGGAAGTGAACTGCAATGAAGGAAGTGTCTTGATCCCGACAGGCAGTGTCCCGTTCGCGCCACCACCATGGAATCCATTGATGAGCGCCCCATTCTGATAAAGTAGAACAAAATAATGATGTCCGGCCGTTCCTGCAGGCACAACGTCTGCCAGAAGATCCGCAGGTGTCCAGGGTGGTATCTCTTCATAATCGTTTCCGTTCAGTCTGAATTTCCTTAAATATGAATCCGCGGACATCGCGTTCCAATTCAGATCTGCAGCAATGTTCGCTCTTGCCGGCACACTGAATGTGGAAGAACCTGCCAGCACATACCATTTCTTTGCATCCAGCGTAATATTGGGAAGATCGATCACATACCAGCCTTTCTCTGAACCGTCCTCCCAATAGGTGAGGATCGTAAAACAATCCAGGTTCTGTTTGGCAGTGGAGCTATTATATAGTTCAATGAATTCAGATCTCCCGGCGGAACTGCCAGGGTCGGTATAAATTTCGTTGAGGACGATTTGTCCTTGAGCAGTAAAAGCAGCAGTAAATGCGCAAAGCGCGCAAAGGAATGTTTTCATATCCAGGGTTTAAGATCGAACTAATTACGGGTCAGGGCCATTGCTATAATTGAATTACAGCATACGGTGATCG
>JAKPSI010000129.1 GCA_029555415.1 Bacteroidota bacterium
GACGGTCTTCCAGGGTCATGTCGGATACTTCATGGATATCATGCGAATCAGGCGTGCCCGTGTGCACGTTGGTGAAATAATCCTTTTCCTGCGGACTGATCACTTCTTCTTCATAGATGTCCTCGAAATAATCCGGTCCCATCATCGATTCATCAGGTACACCGAGGATGCGCTGATCGAGCGAAAGTCCGATGATGCCCGTGACACCACCGGAAAGCAGGATCTGCTGTACATCTTCATCATATAGATTGATGCTGTTGGGATTGAAGGAAGTGCCGCCGATATACCCCGCCGGTTTGTAATGCCGGATCTTCAGATGATCGCCTTCGCTTTCCTGGTGCTGGAAAAAGATGCCACGTTTTGTTTTTTCGATCCCCGTAAGTCCCGCGTGGGTGCAGACAAGTGGCAGGTCATCATCGTTCAGTAAATAATCATAGAGTTGTTTGCGGGCATAGAGACTGGTATGCTTGATGTCGATAAGGATCTTTTTCTCTTTCAGTTTTTGCAGTAAACGGAATCCGTGATGGGTGATACCATTGCCGTTCGGATAGAAAGGTTCTTGTTTGAAGATCTGTATGCCGAACGCATGATTGCAGAACAGATTATCCTGCAAATGCGCGATGTTCATGGACAGGATGCGGTTGGCGGCAGTGAAGGTTTCGAAGTTCTGCCAGAACTCGGTCATGATCTCCGTTTCTGTTTTGCCCTGTCGTGCGCCATGGAAGGCGTGCGGGCCTTCTACGGAAAACACCGCGTGGATGGTATCGAGGTCATTGGCCTTGTACTCGCTCATCTTTTTGATGAGTTTCAGTTTCTTTCCCTGCTGAGACAGATGTGATTTCAGATTCGCGAGTTCTTCATTCAGCATCCGGAAATAAATATCGCCGCTGCTGATATCGCGCACCCGCTGGAGGTTGATGTACTGTGTTTGTTCTTCAGCCGCGATCTCATTGATCAGTCCGTCCTTCATCATATTGCTTTCCGGCGGATGCAGGGCGATGGTCACGAGATTCACTTTGCCTTTGATCAGTTGCTGCAGGGAGGCCTGCGAATCCACCACTTCATTGATCCCGCTGCATTTGAGCAATACCGTGATCACATTGGGGTGGTTGAATTTTATCTTCACGATATCCCAGGGCGAGGGGATGGCAGGGGGCTGCGACAACTGCGGTTTGAGGGAGGGGTGCAGGTGAAAATCAAAGTAAGGCATGGTTGGTTTTTTTAGTATTCCTATGATGCGGTCCTTAAAGATTTACATTCTTCCCGGTTCCACCAATACCCCATTTGTGGTACACTTACCAGCCTGGCTGGAAAGTCCGCAGCCCAACTACCTCGTATATCTACGGAAAAAGCACTGATACAGGTATTAATAAGTGTATTTCTGGCACAACTGCATGGTTCTTGTATCCTTTAAAGGGTAGGACACTATTCTCAACCCCTCAATCCGACTTTATGAAAATGCCAAAACAACTTTGGATGCTGACCCTGCTCGGGTGCTCCATCGTTTCACAGGCCCAGGTACAGTGGTACCAGGACCAGGACTCACATGCCCCATTCCCATTCGGAACGTATTCCAACCGGTCAGAGCCGCTCACGGCACACAGCTTTCTGGCTTCTTACCAGTGGAAGTCCGAAGGCGATCAGGTGACCTGGAAACTTTCCAAATCCAACTTGGCCGGCCAGGAACAGAAGACCTTCATGCTGACTCATTCCAATGCGATCCTTGACTTTCATGCGGGTCACCGGAATGAAGTCTTCGTATTCGAAAAAGTATTCCCGTCTGGGCAGGCCGCTTCTTACAATGTGTACCGCCTCGATACCAATCTGGTATTGCTCAATCAGCGGACCATCAGTTTTCCGGGCGGTTATGAGATCTTCAATCTGAATGCTTTCGAGATCGATGATGCGGATAATGTTTATTTCGCAGGAGATGGACAATATCCCAATGGACCGGGATTCAGTCCGGCTTCCTTTGTGCTGAAATCTGACCGCCACCTCAATACCAAATGGTCAAAGATCGATTCGGTGCCTGCGGTGTATTGCCGGGTGCATATCGACCGCCGCGGCAATGTGATCGTGGTGGATGACAACCCGGACTTGTTTCCGGCTATCCATGTCCGTGAGTGGACGGAGAACGGACAGCTGCGGAAGAATTACATGATCACGGGTGAAGCACGCCGGGAAAGCATAGGCTCGCTGCTGGATGATAACGACAATTTCTTCCTGTATGGTAATTACAGTAAGACCGATACTTCACAGGCGGTATTCCTGTACCGGGTGAACCGGAACAATGCGCAAACTTATTTCCGGAAATCCCTGTTCGAAGCCAGCAGTGCATATGTGGTCGACCTGAGGGCCGATAATCACGGCAGTCTGTATAGTCTGGTACAACAATACAATCGTAACAGTGAACAGTTCTTCAAGGTAAGCAGGATCAATCCGGGCAGCGGTTCCGTGAACTGGAATAGATCATTCGCCTATGCGCATGACAGCACACAGTTCAGCAGGGTCGTTGTGGGAAATGACGAGCAGTTCTTTCTGCTGGGCATGCGGATCCGTTCCGGCACGTATTCCACTGTATTCGTTCAGCGCTTGCGCAAGAATGGTCATACAGATGGCAGCTACAACGCGCCGGACAGTGCATCAGATGGCAGACAACACTGGCTGACGGATGGATTCATCGACAGAAATGAGAAGCTGGTGGCGGTGGGTACAACGCAGGATATCGATCCCATCACTTTCAACTCCACTTATATGCGTGCATTCGCAGTGCGCTATGCAGCACGCAATGAATGTCATCATGGTGAGGCCGCACCTGAGCGTCCGGCCATGACGGATGTTGTTGCCAAAGACGCGGCAACCGCTCTGGTCGTATATCCTAATCCGGCACAGGGTGTGGTCAACATTGCGAATATCAATACGGACGAATATGACCGGTT
>JAKPSI010000131.1 GCA_029555415.1 Bacteroidota bacterium
TACGGTCGTGATCCCGGAAGTACCCGAAGTATAGATTGCCGTCGGAATGATCAGATCGGATTGAAGGGTCACCGCGGTGGAGTGTGTAAGGGAAGCAGCTCCTGTTCCGGAAGAAGAAGCTACAAGTACCCATCCACCTACTTCTACATACGTTGAAAACGCGTTTCCACCGATATTGAAATTATAGATACCGTTGCTGGGGACATTCTGAGCCTGTCCGAGAAAGTGAAACGGTGCACCGGGGGAGCCGTCCTGGCTCATTCCCCTGAAGGCTGCTAAAGCACATACGATCACAAGTACAATTCTTTTCATACGCTGAAATTTGACATTATAAGGTTAAACAGTAATGGTTCCGACCGGTTTTACCCGGTCATGAATGATTTGCTAAAATTAATGATTTTCGTCAGCCCATGAAACTTATACCCCCCGAAATAGGCATCAAAATATCAACATTTAATGAAAATATTTTAGTGATCTAAATTTATGATTTTCAGACATTTAAAAAATAAATATGGCATATCCGTCCCACTATTTACACTAATCTGACCATTTTTTTCAGAATTCAACCGGGGAAATTGATCCTGTAAGTGGTTTTTCAAAAAAGAAAAGGACAATAAAAGGGGATTTTTTTCGTTTGCGGAAACGCTGAAAAGCGGCTTGGTTCAGTGTAAGTACACAGCAAACCGACGGTTCAATTTACTTTTTCAATAAAAGAACTGATCCCGTCAGCGAAATTCAGTACCATATTTTCATTGGTGTATTTTCCCGCATCACGGATACAGTTGGAAACCAACTGGCCGAATTGCTCTTTATTACTAAGGATATTTTTTATTGCACTGATATATGCTTCCAGATCGTTTTCTGTGATCAGTCCATTTTCCCCATTGATGATGTACCTGAATTCGGCACCATGAAATTCATATTCAGTGGTTACAATTGGCGTCCGGTAGGCAAAACTGTCGAGCACCGCCAATCCAATGGCACCTGGCAACAGGAACAATGAAGACGCTTTAAACGCCACTGCTTTATTGCGGCCGAATAAGGGCCCCGTATAAGTGATGAATGGATATTTTGCTGCGGCATCAATGATGAGCTGTTCATCCGGACCTGCTCCAACTACCAGCAAGCGGACCTTATACCCATCCTCAAAAAGCCTTTTCGCGGCATCGGTCAGGAATTCGATCCTTTTCTCTTTGAAAAGTGATCCGCAATAGATCAGCACGGTTTCATCCCCCCTGATCTTATGAGCATCCCTGAATTGTGTCAGCTCCTGTTCTGTAACGGACAGATAGTCCTCCTGCATCCAGCGTGTATCGATCGCATTCTGAACGACGGTGACACGATCACCCGGATATCCTTTTTGTATCAGGTATTCCTTTACCTCTGCCGTATAGGCGAACCACCAGTTGCAGTGTTTCAGGAATATCCGTTTGAACAGATTCTTGGCACTGTTCTCCTTGTCCTGCAAATGACGCCCCTGACCCCAGAATGCGAATTGTTGTCTCCCGAAAATTTTGCGGATGAATAAAAAGTAATTCAGCAACAATTTATCTGCCTGCTCAACGATGACAAGATCAGCATTCCGAATCTGTTTCAGGCAGGGTTGCCAGATCAGTTTAATGAACCGAAGGTTCAGGTATTTATTAGGAAGGAAAGTCGCCCAGTCCAGTTTGACCTTATCTTTCCTGCCTTCATCCATGTCTCCATAGATCAGCTCCAGATCGATCTCCCTTTTCGCCAGCTCCTCACGGAGACCATTGAAAAAAGCTACCCTGTACTGGGGTAAAGATTTCTGCAATATGACGATTCGTGGTTTCTTGTTCTTCATGATTCACATTTTCCTGGATCAATAGGCATTTTTATCTCCCCTGATCGTTACCCAGATCGTCAGGAATACGATCCTGAGATCCAGCCACAAACTCCAGTTCTCCAGGTACCAGATATCATGTTCGATACGTTTACGGAGCTGTTCATCTTTTTTGATCTCCCCTCTGTATCCATGAACCTGTGCCCAACCGGTCACACCGGGTTTCACAAAATGCCTGATCATATAACTATTCAGTAACCTGGAAAAATCCTGTGTGTGCTTCAGCATATGCGGGCGGGGGCCAACGATGGACATATTCCCGTACAGTACATTCAGGAACTGCGGCAATTCGTCAAAGTTGGATTTCCGCAGGAACCGTCCGAGCTTCGTCATCCGCACATCGTTCTGTGTAACCTGTTTGGAATCCGCCTCCTTATTGACTTTCAGGGTACGGAACTTCAGGCACCTGAAAGGCATATTATTCTTACCGGACCGGACCTGGATGAAGAATACTGGTCCTTTTGAATTCAATTTGATCAGGAGTGCAATGATCGGGATCAGCCAGGAAAGCAAGAGTGTGATGACGAGCGTACTGATGATGATATCAAAGATCCTTTTCTGGATCCGTGCGGTGATCTCTTCCAATGGTTCTGCCCGCATGGAAAGGATCGGAATATCCGCCACAAAATCGATATACACCTGCCTGTTCACGAACAATTGGAGATAAGGCACCAGTTTAAACCGGATCATATTCATTTCCGCGACCTGTGCGAGTTCATACACATAATCATTCTCTTCCGGCGGAAGCGTTGAATAGATCTCTGTGATCTTATTCTCAATGGCATAGGAAAGACAATCTTCCCTTTTACCCAGGATCGGGAAATTGGATAACTCACTGACCTGTTGCGGATCTTCAAAATATCCTTCGATCGAAATATTCCGGTTCCTTTCAACGAAATAATTCACAAGCCTTTTTGACAACTCATTATACCCCAGGATGATCACTCTTTTCCCGAATTTATTCCCCTTGCGCATAAAATAGACCACGAGCATGAAGAACAGGCGGGTGATCAGAATCCCGAGTCCGAATCCTGCAAAATTCAGGATGACGAACAACCGGGAATAATCAAAATTGTAAATGAAAATGAAAGCGAGCATGATAAAGATCGAAAAAGCAAAAGCCTTGATGGACCGCTTTACGAAGAATTCGATATAAACGAGTGTATCTGGCGCGTAAACCGCATTGGCATAAGCTGTGAACAGCCAGCTCATATTCGAAATAAGGAAGAACAGGTTATACTCATAACTGTTCCCGCTTATGCGCTGCAACTGATTCACCAGTACAAGGTGAAGCGAATTCAGCATGAACAGATCCATCCCTATAAAAAAGAACCGGGATATATTAGCAGTTCTGCTTTTCATTTTCTGTGCTGTTTTCTTATTTTTTCTGCTGGTCCGCTTTGGGTGAAACCGGCCGGCCGGTCAGTTTTCTGAAAAAGGCCCTGCAAAGCAAACCAAGGAATATGATGTTCGTTGTGAAATATCTTTTAAAAAGTCTTTTAGGTTCCTGAAACAGCCGGTACAACCACTCCAGTCCATAGCGCTGCATCCATGCAGGGGCTCTCTTCTGCGCGCCGATCAGTACCGGCAGCGCTCCTCCCACACCGATCATCAGCGCATTCACTCTCCCTTTCATGGAAGCCATCCACTTTTCCTGTTTGGGGCAACCCAGTACTACGAATACGATACCAGGCGCACGCTGATTGATCCTGTTGATGAC
>JAKPSI010000002.1 GCA_029555415.1 Bacteroidota bacterium
TGTTGCCTCATCATTTCTATTAGGCGGTCTTCTACAATTGAAATAACAGATGATATGCCAAACCTGGCAACTTTAATTGGACTATCAATGGTGTAAGCCAGCCCCATTACAGGAATGTGAAATTTATGTTGAGATGATTGATACATATTTGAATAGATTTTGATTGAAAGCTTTAAATGATTTTTTGTTTGATAAATTTTCAAATAGAATTGACGATATCCATAGTTGCAAAACGTTTATATGTTTGTTGTTATTAGTTTTGGAACAACTCACTGCTCATCTCTTTTCCAAATATTCTTTTTTCCAAAGCCCAATTGACTATCTGTCATCTTTATAATATTCAGACGAATAGTAAATACTTTTCCCTTTATGACCAATGCCAAGGGAATCTTTTTGTGATAGATTTCATCTGCATCTTTCGTTTGTGGATGATGCTCATCCAGTAATTCCCCTCGCCATTGTATACCCTTAGTTATCAGTTTACTAAGTTTATCAGGAAGAATTGTACCTGCGACAGCCAGGTTATTTGCCAATCGGGAAGTATGATATGCGTTATCTGACGATTTGAAATACAATAAGCCTGACTCGGGTTTAATTACGTAATAGCAACTGAAACAATAAGGAATACCTTTTTCGTCTGTGCAGCAAATAGTGGCGCATGTTTGTTGTTTAATAAAACGGAAGATTATTTCGTTCATAACACTCATATTATTCAATACTTTTTCCGACTGGTGAATATCTTCTCTTTCTTTTAAATGCAGCAGCATAATACTTCTTTTCAGATGCAGTGACTGGTTTAACAGCGATTACCTTTGTTGCTTCTCCTTTTTCATCAAGCGCCACGAAAGTAAAATACGCTTCACTGATTAAATAGTTTTTCCCATTTAATACTTTTTTTGCGAATGCGAAAACAAAGATTTCGAGTGACGTTTTAAAGGCACGGGTTATTCTGGCAGAAATGGTAATAATATCTCCAACTTTTGCTGCTGCATTAAAATCAACACGATTGATACAGGCGGTAACACAAATTTTTCCGGCATGAGTTTGCGCACATACGGCTGCGGCTACATCCATCCACTCCACCAAACGACCACCCTGCAATATGCCCATAGGATTCGTATCGTTAGGGCAAACAACTTCTGTTTTGATGGTTTCAGAATCGGATGGGATCTTGTAGTTTAATACTTTCATTATTTATTTACTAGTAATATTTTATATAACACCTGCGTCGTTTATGCTGAACAATATTATAGTATTCCCAGATAAACTGCACTTTTATATTCTCTTCGAGTTCGGGATTTGATTCTGCATATTCAACACCATTGTCATGCTTTCAACTGCAGGGATAACTGATTTTAAGAAAGAATTTGTATTAAATATTGTTTCCGGCATAATTATATTTTATATTTCTTCCTTTTACGAGTGATTCAATTTTCTTTAGTATTTCATTTGCTTCTTTCATTTCAAAATCCTCATGCAGTTTTTTTGAAACGCCCATGCAAGATAAATCTATGTGGATATCAGGCGTTACCTTATGATTACTTAAACAGGCTTTTGAACATGCCAGCGGGCAACCATCAATAACAATAATTTTTCTGCCAGATGTAGCGGTACGTACCAGGTTCTTAACGTTACCTCCAATTCCGGCAATGCAAGACATTTCTGCTACATCCATTCTGTCAAGCTGAACAGCAATATAGTTTGCCATTTGTGCAGCACTGGAACAGCCGGAGCAGGAATACACCAGCGGTTTATTATCAGTTCTTGTTTTCATTGTATGAAAGCTGTTTTTTATAAAGATGGTTTTTCAGACGTCCAAGCAAGAATTGCAATCGTCAGAGACAATAGATTTTAATATTAAGCCAGAATTGTTGAAATGGTTTCATTGGTTGTTGATTTTATTGTATTGAGTTGCTCAACTTTTTTTAATCCTTTTCTTCTGCTGGTTACAAACCAAACCAGCGGTATCACGCCGCCTACAGTAAATATGGAGCCTCCAACAATACGCATCCAGGTGAGGGTTTGAAAACCGTTGCTTTCTATAAATTCACTGCTACGTGCATACCACAGTCCTTGCTCTGTTACTGTTTTAAATTGATAAATGCCGGCAGGAAACAGATCAAGCAATACCATCAGTAGTAAACCAACGTTGATAGACCAGAAAACTGTTTTGAGCAATTTTGGTTTCCACCAATCAGCTTTAAATAGCAACTGGCAACAAAATAAGACAGCAGCTACAGCGAGATTACCATACACACCCATTAATGCAGCATGGCCATGATTGACGGTTAAATAGGTACCGTGCTCATAATAATTAGCAATGGGAAGATTGATGATAAAACCGAGTACACCTGCCCCAAAGAAATTCCAGAAATTAACAGCCACCAAAAAAAGGAATACTTCTGAAAATCCAAATCGTTTACTTAAATCTCCGTTTACCCGGTTATTTGTTTCCAGCAGCTTTGGAAGTTTGCTGAAACGCCACGCTTCTAATGTGAGCAGCACCAACGGCACTACCTGTAATGTTGAAAACACCGAACCAAGCGCCATCGTAAACACCGGTTTGGCATTCCAGTAAAAATTATGAGATATACCCAGCAAGCCGGATCCAAGAAATAATAAGGTTGCTAGATAGATAACCCGAATTACAGCCTGCCTGCTTACCAATCCCATTACCACCATAAAATATCCAATCAATACGGTTGTAAATACTTCGAAGAATGCTTCGGCCCACATGTGTACCACCATCCATCTCCAGAAGTCTGCAATCACAAAATTGGTTTTGGGTGTGGCGATAAAACCAGAGAGCAATAATAAAATTATACTGAAGGTGGTATATACTAACCAGTTAGGCAGGGCCCATGGTTGCTTGAGTTTCATCACCGGTTTAATGCCACGGTATATAGTAATTGCCCAGATAATAAATACCACTCCAAGGATGATCTGCCATAATTTTCCAAGCTCTACATATTCCCATCCCTGGTGGCCAAACCAATACCAGTTCTCTCCAATAATACCTTTTGGCCCGAGAAACATGCCGGCAAATGAGCCGGCCACGAGTAATACGGTAAGCCAAAAAATACTATTAATCAGTGTAACCTGCTTTTTTGATTGGTTGGGTGACACGAGCGACATCATGAAAAATGAGGCACCTATCCAGCAGGCTGAAATCCACAAAATAGAAAGTTGTACATGCCAGCTTCTTGTTACCGTAATTGGCAAAGCTTTGGAAATATTAAACCCGAAGAAGTTGATGAAGCCGACAAAATCATGAACGGTTAAGATACCTGCTAAAACCTGCACTGCAAATAGTATAATGGCAACATAAAAGAATTTATAGGTAGACCTTTGTATAGCATCTGGTTGAAATTTCTCTATATCGCCCCTTGTCATAAAAGGTTCAGCTTTGTTTGTATAAACATCATCATCCAGCTTATCCAGTTTGCCATGATAATACAACACAATACCCAATCCAAATATTAATCCCAGTGAACCAATAATGCTCCACAAAATAATTGCAGCACTCGGCGTATTACCGGCTGAAGGGTCATAAGGCCAGTTATGTGTATAACTGTAATGTTCTCCCGGTCTTTCTACTCCACAAACCCATGAACCCCAAAAGAAAAAGGCGGTTAACGATTTTATTTCATTTGCATCAGTGATGTAACCGGACGGTTTAAATGCTCCGGGTGAAGACGGGTTGGTAAATTTTTGATTATAATATTTTACCAGTTCTGCCACTGCAAAAACCTGTGCATCAGAAAGTGTTACACTATTCTTTTCTTTACTGCAATGATTATTTTTAATTTCTAGTTTTACCTGTTCAGTGATACCTTTTTTAAGTAAATCACTATTTGCTTCAGCTTTCAATTTCGATTGATAATAATCATTCATGTATTTAGAAACATAATGCAAAGCTTCTGCAGTATAGTCAGGACCCCGGTTAGCACCATCACCAAACATACTGCCATACTCCATCAGTGCATACTTCTGAAATACTGCCTGACCATCCAGCACATCTTCCTTTGAAAAAACAGTTTCATTTTTTGATGAAACATAAGATGGAATGGGTGGAGCTTCAGTGTATGTGTGTACTCCAATCATGGTTACCCCTGCAATACTGATTATAAAAATAACGAGTAAAGGAAGCCACCAGTTCTTAGGGTTAAGCAGGTAGCTGATGAAATTATTTTTCGCCATAAACAAGTTTTGTTGGCAAATATAATAATTAAGGATAAATTTGTCCTGAATTATTTTTGAACAAGTATTCATGTTTACTGAAAAGAGAAAAAATATTATAGCTGCATTACTCATAGTTGCTTTCTTATCCTATTCCTTCTTCCTGTATTTATCGCTGCCGGTAAAGAATATATCTGTATCCAAAGAGACCAGTAAGGGAAAGTTAGTATGGCAACAGTATAATTGCAATGCCTGTCACCAGGTGTATGGTTTAGGTGGATATCTTGGCCCGGACCTTACCAATACCTATTCGCTCAGGGGGCCTGCTTATATCAAAGCCTTTGTGCAAAACGGGACAGCCACAATGCCCAACTTTGATTTAAATGAAAAGGAAGTGAGCGCCTTACTTGCCTATTTACGAGATATAGCTGCATCCGGAAAGGGTGACCCAAGAACTTTTACAATTAATAATAATGGCACCATCCAACAGTAAACAGGAAGCACCATCCAGACTATTCATAATTGCCGCACTTGTGTTGCTGGGTACTGGAATGTTTTGGGGGGTCACAGGTGGACTTCAATACCTCATCCCCGGATTTCTAAAATCATATCTTCCCTTCCAAAAAATCAGGCCACTCCATGTATCATCAGTAGTTTTTTGGATAATTTTCAGCTCCACAGGTGCTGTTTTTACATATCTGCAGCAACATACCGGCAAAAAAATCTACTCACGACTACTGATAAAAATTCAATTAATTATTTTTAGTCTTTCGGTTATTGCGATTTTGATATCCTATTGTGCCGGTATCTTCGGCGGCAGGGAATATTGGGAATTTCATCCAATACTGGCATTACCCATTGTTGCTGGCTGGATCCTGTTTTTAATCAATTTTATAAAATCAGCTGGATCATTTAGAAACCAGCCTGTTTATGTGTGGATGTGGTTTACAGGTATACTGTTCTTTTTATTCACCTTTCTCGAATCCTATTTATGGATATTCCCTTATTTCAGAAATAATGTGGTAAACGACATGACAGTGCAATGGAAATCGTATGGCGCTATGGTAGGTTCCTGGAATATGCTGATCTACGGCAGTAGCATATTCCTGATGGACAAAATAAGCAACAGCAAAAACTACAGCCATTCAAGTATGGCTTTTTTACTGTATTTTATTGGGTTATTCAACCTCATGTTCAACTGGGGGCATCATATTTATACATTGCCCACTCATAATTATATTAAACACATCAGCTATGCAATCAGCATGACAGAACTCTTCATCCTTGGGAGAATTATTTTCAACTGGAGGGCTTCAGTCAGCGCTGCAAAAAAGAATTTTCACAAAACAGCTTATCGTTTCCTGGTTGCCGCTGATGCCTGGATATTCTTAACACTATTGCTGGCAATTATAATGTCAGTTCCTGGTATCAATCTATATACTCACGGCACACATATTACAGTAGCTCATACAATGGGGGCAACAATTGGCATTAACAGTTTTCTGCTACTGGCAATTGCATTTGATATTCTCAACGATACCTGCCTGAGTTTTGAGCCTTATAAGAAACTATTCAACAGGGGATATTGGCTAGCTAATATTTCGCTATTTGTCTTTTGGATAAGTTTAATTGGGGCAGGCGTAGTGAAAGCGAAATGGCAGCTGAGCACTTCACAAATACCTTTTAGCAGTATGATGCTTCAATTAAGGCCGTTTTTCATTGTGTTTTTTATTTCCGGGGTAGTAATGATGACAGGTTTCCTGTGTATTATCTATCCTTTGTTAAAAAATAATGTGCTCTGTTATTTCAAATTTAAAACAACCGGAAAAATACAAACCCATTATTATTCACCTGCTGCTTAAAGAACAATAAATAACCTGTTCAATCATTTTTATACATGCTACTAGTCACTAAAATCTTTTATTTCGAAATAGCACATGCCATTCACGGTTATGCAGGAGCCTGTAAAAATATACATGGCCATTCTTATGAATTAGAGGTTACTGTTTCCGGATGCACAACAAAAGACGAATATATTCCGGCACGGGGCTTTATCATCGATTTTAAAGAATTAAAACAATTGGTAACTGACTTGATTATCAGGATGATTGACCATAAACTTGTTTTATCTCAGGATTATATTGCAGAGCATCCCTTTATACGTTCTCAAGAAAACCTGGTTATACTTGGAGCCGAACCTACTGCAGAAAACCTGCTTATTCATTTTCAACAAATTCTATCGCAGGCATTACCATCTGATAGTAAACTAGTTGAAATGAAATTATACGAGACAAAGGATTCATTTGCAAGATGGATTGATACCACAACATTGAGCTATTACTAAAATAAAATGTACTTTCCCCTTTAAATTAATTTCTATGTTTTCAAAAGCAACAGAATATGCATTAAGAGCAACGATATTCATTGCACAAAAAGGGACGGAGGATAACAAAATCGGGATCGGAGAAATCTCCAAAGCCATTGATTCGCCTCCGTCATTTACAGCTAAAATATTACAGGCACTTAGAAAGAATAATAAAATTATCCGGTCTGTCAGTGGCCCCAATGGCGGTTTTTATATGACTGAAAAAACGAGAAAGCTACCCGTTCGTGCGATACTTGAAGCTATGGGAGAAAATGAAATGCTGGACAAATGTGTGTTGGGGTTGGCTAAATGTTCAGAAACAAAGCCCTGTCCTATGCATTCAAAATACAAAATAATAAAAGAACAGTTGATAGAATTATTTGAAACTAAAACCATTCAGCATCTGGCAGATGACACAAAAAATGGTGATGTGTTTATTAACAACAAAAGCAAATAGGCTATAAATTGGAGGTTTTAGCAGTCGTTATTTCCAAAGCAGAACTGGGTGATAAAGCCGGGCAAATGGTAGGGTTACTTATCTTTAAAATTGCCGGATATTTTGGGTAAATTACAATACTATATGCAGAAGTTTGATCTGCCAATTATCTTTAGTTTCCTGATATTAAGTTATTGAATAGATACCGGATTAACCTGCAATCTTTAAATTATCAACACATGATGATTGACGTTGACCTTTTACTTACGTATGGAGCAACTTATAAAAAAATCTCTAAGGGGGAAATAATTTTTACTGAAGGAGATAACTGCTCATTCTATTATCAATTATTAACCGGTCGTGTTAACTGGCTAAACATTAATGATGACGGAAATGAGTTTATTCAAATGTTAATTGATCCAGGAGAAAGTTTTGGCGAATTGCCTTTATTCGATAATGAACCGTATGGCGAATCAGCAATTGCAGACGAAGACAGTGTAGTCATCCGTTTATACAAGCCTGTTTTTAACCAGCTAATTAGTGAAAATGTAGCTATTCATTTTAATTTTAGCAAATTACTGGCGCAACGGATACGCTTTAGATTTATACTATTACACTCGTTTGCTTGTCATGATCCAGTTGAGCGGATAAAGACATTACTGAATTATTTTAAAAAAGAAAATAAGAATTTTTGTAATAAATCCAGGCAACTGAAACTCACCCGGCAGCAAATAGCTGATATGACAGGCCTTCGGGTAGAGACAGTAATCAGGGCCATGCGGCACATGCATGAAGCCGGGGCCGTACTTATAGAGAATGGAAAGGTATTTTGCTAAGATAATGTAATCAAAAATGCTTGTTTTTTTTATTGATTACAAAAGTAGATTAAAAGGTAACCAGCGATTCCATATCGCCGTAATTATGCATTTAAATATATTATTTCAATTGTCGCCAATTGTTTGGCGATTGCTGCATTGAAAGCTAACTATCATCCTTCATTTTCTTTCAAATCTTCTCCATAAGTCAGTTCCCCGTTTACAATCCTGGCTGCAGCCGTATAAGGATGTTCTTCTTCTTTTCCAACACCCATAATGTGCATTACTTTCCAACCATGTACTTTTAAATAATCTGAAACCATGGAGCGGTGACAGCGCCACCATACTGCCTCTGAACACATATAAGCGGTGCGCTGTTTCAGTGCTATCTTTTCAAGTTCCCGGATACCTTCTTTAAAAGTATCCGTTTCCATATAATCGGCATACCCCCTAAATGCCGGGTGCCGCCATACCGTATTTTTAGAATCAGGATTTACTTTTCTTCTTCCACCAAGCCGTTTTAAATGGATGTATTGAATCTTATTTTCGGGTAAAGAAATTTGTAGTGCTTCTTTATTGAATTGAGGAAATTTCGTAGAGCCGGGAGAACTTCTGATATCAGCTACTATTTCAATTTGGGATGATTGAAGCATAGCTACCAGTTCATCCAGCGGGCGGGTGGAGTGTCCGATTGACCAAATGCTTTTTTCTGGTTTACTCACATTCATATTGTTCTGAATTTTAGCAATATGTCCGGTTATATCAGGCGGGACTATTTAACAGGATTATCCGATGGATAAAATGATGCGGTGTCATTAAAATACTCCTTGAGGGTTAAAGTTTAACGATTGCAAACAGCGGTCCAATTGCTAACCTTCTCCTTATCTATTGGGTAAATGATCTGGATGAGTGGAAGTTATATAGCTGTTACTCATTGTGAGTGTAAGCAGAAAGAAACTTTCCCTGAGTGCTATAACACTGTGAGGAATTTTTTCATGCAACACCAGCATTTGCCCAGCTTCCATTGAAGCGGTATGGTCATTGGCAGTAAAATCGATTTTTCCGGCTATCACCTGAACACTGATGATTCCCTTTGCGGTGTGCGTTTTCAGTTCAGCATTTTCGTGCATACCCATCAGTACAATTCGCATTAAATCTGACTTGAAAATTGTGATTGCATTGTGGTCAGCTTCTACCCAGGGAGCCTCGCTTTTTATTTGTAACATAAGCTTATTCAAATCCATCTCCACCAACGGAGCATCTAACATGCGGTCACCTTCAGGTCGTTGAGGGGTTGCTTCATTTGATTTGTTTTCCATTGTGTAAAATTTTGTGCGTGGGGTAATTTAGTTGAATACTTAATGATGCTGCTGTAGTCTGGCAACCAATTCGGTGGTTACATCGTCAGCGTAAATACCATATCCGTTTACCAGTGTTCCTTTAACATTGAACTTTTTAGAGGAGATAGCGTACAGAATAGACTGGTCATCGGGATTAGACTGGCCCTCAAAGCGGAATATTTTATCAATCTCAAAATCGTCATTTGATAATACAGTATTTGATTGATGGCAAACAATACAATCTTCCCTAATATTAAAATCCTGCGTATAGCCTTCTTTTTTTAAACCATTAATTGTTTCGGATAAGGTACCATAACTCTCTTTCATGCGTTGCTGTTTTAAATGTTTAAAAGAACTGAGGATAGTTATAAGTTACTACTATTATTGTACCAATCCAGATTAATCCTGTTAAAGAAGTAATGACAGCAATTAAAATTACTCTCCCGCAATTTCAATTACAGCTCCATTGAGATCTTCATTAATCAATAACTGGCAGGATAAACGAATGGGTTCATCCGCCAATGCTGCTTTGCCAATGGTTGCCGCTTCATTTCGCTCCATCACATTGGCATTGCCTTTTAAACCAACTGCTTTAACCATACAGGTGGCGCACCGGCCCTGCCCGCCACACTCGCCAAAATTTTCCAGGTAAATGCTGTTGTTAAGCAGTACCATCAGGTTCCTGTATTGATGCAAATAAGTTTTTACAACATGTGCTTCACCGGCATTTATGATGGTAATGGCTATTTCTTTTCTTTCATCATTCATGCCTATACCAGATTTTTAATACCCACCTTTTTATAATGTGCTATTTTTATTTCAAACATTTCGGCCATTTTTGTGGCACGCCATTTTGCTTCTGTTGCTTTTTCGCCAGTGAATAATTCGTCCACAGTTGGAACGAACAACTCCATCCATTTTAAAAAATGTTGGTGGCCAACAGGTAATTGGGCATGTGGGGGAAAGGGGCTACCAAAATAAGTATGTTCTCCCAGTAAAACGGTTTGCCAAAAACGGTACATTTTTTCAAGGTGTTCCGGCCAGCGATTTTGAATGCGTTCATTAAAGATGGAGCCCAATAATTCATCCACCCTTATTTTTTCATAAAATCGATCCACCAATAATTTTACATCTTCTATAGTAAGAATATCCTGCTTCATTGTCATTAAGGTTTCAGTGATAAATAGGTGAATAGATAATATAATGCCCACCCTGCAAAACCAATGATCAATATCCATACCCAGGAAGGAATGCTTTTAGGTGTTTCACTTCCCTCTATTAAAAACATCTTTTGGTCACCTTTACCGTAAGCATTAATCATAATGGGCAATACCCCATCCACTACTGCATTTTCGCGTATTCCTTCCACATCAATTGCAGGGCCATTTCTTACTTCAAAGGGAATGAGCCTGACGCCTTCTTTGCCTGTAGGGTCTTTACTTACAATTTTAAGTGTATGTTTACCATCTACCAGTTTAAGGGTGTCAAGTTCAAAATTCACCGGTGACGTAAAGGCGGCAACGGGCTGCTCTTCATCGTCTATAAAAACAATTATTTTGCTTTTATCTTCCATGTTAGTCAATATTTAATATCAAATGTTTGATGTGTGTAACTGATTTTTCGCCGGGCCTTACCAACCATTTTATCGAAAAGAAAAGCGTGACGATAACAATAACGGTTATTGCCGATATGATCAGAAAATCCCAATTGCTTTGTGGGCCTGTGCCATGTGTTATACCCCGTAAATACCTGGGTTGAGCTATTTCACAAGTAGGGCAGGCAAAAGCCAATAACTCTGTTACCAGCATAGTAACGATCAGCAGTATCTTTTTCATTGTAATCAATTTAATGTTATGTACTTGTTTGCTGCTTTTATTTAGGAGCCTGAAGTTTTACAAAATCCATGATCTTTTTTATCTCTTCCTCAGTTACTTTTTTTGCATTATTGCCCCAGGTGCTGCGTTCGTGATTCAAAATGGCAGTTACTTCTGCAGAACTTAAACTGGCATTTGTGCCAACCGGTGGCATCACGCCAAAGCCTGGCCGTCCACTGTAGCCGTTCATGATGATACCCACATATAATTCCAGGTTATCTCCATTAACAACCGGGCTGCCTTTTAATGGAGGGAAGGCACCGGGTAAACCCTCACCATTTGACTGATGGCAACTCTGGCAGTTAGCAGTGTATAATGTAGTGCCATTCAGTTCTTTTGTTGCACCAGTTGCACCCGCCGTTTCCTGTTGCCGTTTATACAGGAAATCCGAAGCTGGCGTACCATCGGGCAGTTTAACCTGTTTAAGCGATTGCAGGTAAGCTATCAAATAGAGTGCATCTTTTGTTGCTACCACTTTCCCTTCCTCACCATTCAGGTAAGCTACAGGAACATTCACGATTACATCGCTTTTTGCAGGTTGTTTTTTAATGGTAAATAGCCATGAGTAAGCAGGCATGATAGACTCTTTTACAACGGTTCTCGGATTAAATAAATGTACTAAATTCCAATCCTTACTTGGTTGCCGGTTACCTACATCGGTAAGGTCAGGCCCCGTACGTTCAGTACCCATTAATGTAGCCGTATTGCGCCAAATATCTGTACGATGTATGTCTGCATAATCTGCTGCTAAACCCGGCCTTGATCCCCACATTTTATCCATATCCACATTTCGTACCTGCTGCGTATGACAGGCTACGCAACCATTGGCAATGTAAATGTTTTTGCCTTTTACGGCATCTGCACTTAAAGGTTCTGCCCCTGGTAAAGGCTTATTATTTTTCTGATTATTCAGCGCAGGCAGAATGGCTACCAAAATGGTTAACCCTGCGAAAAATAGGAATGCTGTTCTGAAAAGCTTTTTATGATTATTGAAAAATTCCATTTGTACTGTATAAAAATTAATTAATCATTTTTTGTTTCGGCCGGAATCAATTGTCCTAATTTTTCCAGCGCTGCTTCTTTTACATCAACCGTTTCATATTTGCTAATCATTTTATAAAAATTGAAAGCAAAGAAAATATGCGACAACCACATAAGGCTGCCACCGATAGCCCGCCATAACCAGTATGGTGCCATGTGTACAACCGAGTCAATAAATGGTTTTCCGGCTATCCACATTTGCCCCCTTAATGTACTGCCAATCATCAGCGGCACAGTGTAAAACAGCAGCCCTATAAGTGCTAACCAAAAGTGAGCACCCACTGTTATTTGTGGGGCTTCTTTACCGGTAAGCCTGGGAATCACTGCATACATACCAGCCCACAGAAAAAAGCAAATGATACCATACATAGTAAGGTGAGAATGGGCAACAGTAAAGTCTGTAAAATGCCACATGAGGTTAGTGGAACGGAATGCCTCTGCAGTGCCCTGCAACGAACCGGTAAAATAAAATATAATACCCACCAGGAAAAAAGGCAGTGTATAACTTCCGGCAATTTTATGCCATGCGCCTTTGAATGTCATGATAAAATTAGTGGTGCCTGCCACAACAGGAATTACCATACCAACACTGCCAACGATAGCGATGGTTTGCAACCACCAGGGGATAGCACTAAATACAAAATGGTGTGTGCCGATCAGCGTATAAAATAAAATCTGTGTCCAGAAGGCAAGTATGCCGAGGCTATAGGAATAGATAGGCCTGTTTAATTGCTGCGGAAGCATATAGTAAACGATGCCCAATGTAAAGAGCATAAACCACATGCCTACACCCTGGTGCATATAATAGCCCTGAATTATTGTTTCTCCAAGGCCATCCTGCCAAATGGGAACATAAGCTACAACAGTAATGGTTAAAGCGAACATAATGGCAGAAACGATGTACCAGTTGGAAATGTAAATTTCTTTTGTTTTTCGTTTTGCAATGGTTTGAATAAAATTGATCAGGGTAAGTATCAGCCCGATACCGAATAATAACATTACTGGCCAAATGTATTCCCGGTATTCGCCACCACCATTGTTAATACCCGCCATTAAAAAGAGCGTTCCAAGAATAACTGCGGCATTAATGAGGTAGAGGGCATACCATCCTTTTTTAATACTTGCCAATGGAGCATTGCTTACCATGGGAACAATGTAATAACCTAACCCGAGCATTCCCAACGATGCCCAACCCCAAAATACAGCATTGGTATGAACAGGACGAAGCCGGCCAAAACTCAACCAACTGAAATGGTCTGCATCTGGTGCAACAAATTTAATACCCACATATTCACCAATGGTTGTACCAAATAGCAGCCACAATGCGGCACATCCAAAATACCACAAAATGAGTTTGGATAATTGCGGATCTATGTTGGGACGTTTCTGCGCTTTCTTTTTACGGGCAATAAAATTAATATACCCCTCTGTTTCAATATTACCCACCAACCCCTTTTTATCTACCGGTTCCTGGTCACCTGATAATTCATGATGGGTAAGTTTATAATCCAGTGCGGCTTTTCTTTTTGCCAGTGCTTCATTAGCTTCTTCTTCAGTTAAGGTAGACAGATAATCCGCAAACAGTGCCGCTTCTTCAAGGTCTTGCCTGTTTCGGTGTTTCCGTAGCATATTGGATAACTTTACAATCATCAGCACTATGGCTGCTAATATGGGGATCATGATCAGCGTAATAGTTATTAAGATACCGCCTTCACTGAATATACCTGCATTTGTTGCTTTAGTTTGAGCATATACTGAATGACCCGGAAATAACGATGCCAGTAATGTAATGACAATTATCAAAACACCTTTTATACTTCCTGAACTTTGTGCGTTATTATTTAAACCTTTCTGTTGGTGTTTGAGTTCTAATACCTTTTCTATCTGGTTACTATTCATGTTTTTTAAATACTTTTCAAATTGATGGGTGCTTCTTCCCGTCTTTTTATTCCTGATTTTAGCAACAAGTCCCTTTGCCTCAAAAGAAAGTAAGAGCACTGCAACAAGAACAATCAGTAACACTATCACTAACAAAACAATAAGGCCTGTATCATTTGGGGAAGACGAAATTCCGGCAGATTCCGTTTGTGCCAGCATTGTTATTGGCGAACATATAAAACCAGGCAATAGCCATTGTAGCCGACTTTTTTTAAAACAAACTTGCATATAAAATAATTTAAGACCTTTTACTCATCTACTTAAATAAAAAAATTATCGCTTTAAATATTTTTCTCCCAATTCCAAAGCCGTGTTATAATCGCCCAGTTTGGCATTTTGCAGCATTACCTTGATGTGCTTTCTGACAACAACAAACTCCTCATGAACAGGACAAGGCATTTTTGCCGAGCAACTTTTTAATCCTAAACCACACCCTGTAAATAATTTATCACCGTCAATGGCATTTACAATATCAGCAAGACTTTTCTTTAAACCTGCTTTGTCCAGGTAAAATCCACCGGTAGGCCCTTTGGAAGATAATACCAATCCTTTCTTTCCCAGATCCTGTAATATTTTAGCAATAAAAGGCTCAGGGGAATCAATCGCTTTGGCAATTTGCTTTACCCCAACCTTGCTGTCGTTCTTTGATTTTTGTGCTACAAAAAGCATTGCCCTGATCGCATATTCGCAGGTTTTTGATACCATTTTGTTGTTTTTATTCAGCGCAAAGATAAAAAACAATTTGTAATAAAAGAGTTTTTACTCCTCTACTTATTTTCATTTTTGTCTTTTTTTGCACCTGCAAATATTTCTCTTTCCTATTTTATTGTTTCCCCATCTTTTTCATCAATTTTCTACCATGTACCATTATTTTTTGTGTTCGTTTAGGCGATTCATAACTATGCTCTTTCAGTTTTTGATCGCTGTAATATTTTAAGATAGCAGTTGAAGTAATTTCACCTACAGGCTGCATGTTGGCTTTGTTATCCAACACCAATAATGTGTCCAGGTTATATTTACCTAGCATTTCTGCTGCAAGACCAGCATCATCCGTTTTATAAACATAAGGCATGTTGGTAATGCCGGTAGGAATCTCTGTTATCAATTCCTCCACATTGGCTCCATGCAGCACATCGGGTTCATAAGCATCTGGCGTTTTTACTCCCCTACGGATAATTTTCTCCGTCATGATGCTGCCCTTCATAAAGAAAAAGGAAACAAAGTATGCTGCTGAACAAGCCCCCAGCAATGGTAACAACCCATTTATCTGGCCCGTGGTTTCCAGGGCAAATACAACGGAGGTAAGGAATGCCCTTGAAGCTCCCGCAAACATAGCTGCCATGCCTATTAACGCTGCAGTGGGCAGATTGATACCTAAAGAGGGGAAAGCATGCAATGTAAGGCTACCAAGTAACACACCCAATGCGCCGCCAATTGTAAACAAGGGTGCCAACGTGCCACCGGAAGTACCACTGCCCAGGGAAATAACCCAGGAGATATATTTAAGAAAGCAAAGTGAAAGCAACATCGCCAATGGCAAATTTCCTTTTAGCAAATCCTGAATATTGTCATACCCAACACCCATTGTTCGTGGTGCAAAATAGCCTGTTACACCTACAACAACCGCACCTATTGCCGGCCACCACATCCAGTGAATGGGTAATTTTTCAAACAGGTCTTCTACCGCATACACCGACCTGGAAACAAAGGTTGCAATTATCCCAATCAGCAAGCCTAATAAAATATAAATAATCAATGCACTGTTTGTTGGAACCGGGATGGAAGGCATGGCGAATACGGGGCTCGATTCAAATAAAAAAATATGCATACCAGCCCCCGTGATGCAGGCCAAAGCAACCGGAATAATTGACCTCGGTGAAAACTCAAACAACAATAATTCGATGGCCAGTAAAATTGCGGCCAGCGGGCTGCCAAAAATAGCTGCCATACCAGCACAGGCACCTGCGGTTAAAATGATTTTTCTTTCGGCGGGCGATATGTGCATGGCCTGGCCTGTTAAAGATCCCAAGGCACCTCCTGTAGCAATGATCGGCCCTTCTGCTCCAAACGGGCCTCCGGTACCTATAGATATGGCGGCAGACAAAGGTTTTAAAAAAGTAATAATCGGGGGGATTTTGCTGTCTTCTAAAATAATTTTTTCCATTGCTTCTGGAATGCCATGCCCTCTTATCGCCTTTGAACCATACCTCGCCATCAGCCCTACCAGGATACTGCCTGCTATTGGAATAAAAATTACCAACCAGCCTAACTGATTGCCTGCAGGAGAAGATAATTCGATTGAAAACCTGCCATAGAATGCTATGTTCGTAATGAGTCCAATTAACGCAACCAGTAATTTTGCAATAAAGCCAATCAACAGGGCATTGATAACAGCCTGGATACTCAGATAGAAAACCCGTTTATTTACAGGCGCTTTTCTGATGGCTTCTTTTTTGCCAAATAGCTGAAATAGTGTTGGTGAAACCGGTGTGCTTTCATCAATTCTCGATATGGTATTAAAATCTACTTTTTTGCAAATGTATTGCATAAACCATATTTTAACTAATTTTGCTGTAAATAAATCACGCTAAGTATTACCTAAGCAATATTTTAAATTTTACGAATGAGTACTGATGCCTGCGACTTAAGTAGTTGCTTTTTATGTGCTAATTGCATCCCGGAATGGAGGGAAGTAATTGTAGTGAAGAAAGAAACAATTCATTTTAAAAAAGGGGAATTGATATTTAAAGAAGGAGACAAAGTAAATGGGATATACTTTCTTTATTCAGGCGCAGTTAAAGTGCATAAACAATGGGTAGATCAAAAAGAATTGATTATACGTTTCACAAGGCAGGGCGATATAGTAGGCCACCGGGGCCTGGCGGCGGGGGATCTGTATCCTGTTTCAGCCACTGCATTGGCAGCATCGGAAGCCTGCTTTATCAGTAACGTTTTTTTGGAAACTATCCTCAAGGCTGATCACAGTTTTACCTACCGGCTGATGCAGTTTTATTCCAGCGAATTACAAAAGGCTGAAATGCGGATGCGAAACCTGGCACTGATGGAAGTGAAAGGCAGGATAGCAGAAACTTTGTTAGAATTACTGGAAGTTTTTGGTACCAACGCTGAAGGGTATATGACGGTACCAGTTACACGACAAGACATTGCGGCTTATGCCGGTACTACTTACGAAACCGTTTTTAAATTCTTAAAAACTTTAACCACCGATAAAATAATCAATACCGATGGGAAACATATCAAAATAAATGCTGAAAATAAGTTGCGAAAAATAGTTAAAAATGCAAAATGAAAAGATTGATTTAATCTTCTAAAACTCTTAATTATGAAACATTACAGCGATCTTAATGAAAGTGAAAAGAAACAGTTATTAAAATTACCGGCGTATATGTCATTGCTTACTTCAACAACAGAAGCGGGCATTGATAAGGAGGAAAAAGATACAGCCTTAAAGATTACCCATGTAAAAGCATATTCCAGCGATCCCATTCTGGTAGATTTTTACAAAGAAGCGGAAAGTGTTTTTGAAAAAACAATTACTGACCTGGATGCCAAATTACCACACAACAGGGAAGAAAGAAAAATCGCAATTCAACTGGAATTAAACAAGTTGGAAAGCTTGCTAAGTAAACTTGACCCCGATTTTGTAAGTGCTTTACGAAGAAGTATAAGGTCTTATGATTATTACATTTCAAAAGCGCATCAAAATGTTATGGAGTATTTCATTTTCCCCATGCCGATTGATGGAATATCAGATTAGTTCCTCGCTTTTTCGGCTTCATTAAAGAAAGTGATTTACCCGATCATCAAACAGGTAAATGAAGGTACCTGCAGTTTTATTTTGTAGAGCAACGGGTTAAGAATCATTTCAAAACGGGATTCAATATATCTTTAGCAATATTTACCCGAATAGCGAGGGAATAGGATTGAACTTAATAAGTTAAAATATTGATAAGTTTATAATGCAGACG
Organism: Bacteroidota bacterium; assembly: GCA_029555415.1. Taxonomy (GTDB): domain Bacteria; phylum Bacteroidota; class Bacteroidia; order Chitinophagales; family Chitinophagaceae; genus JAKPSI01. The sequence goes on from JAKPSI010000002.1 coordinate 17,978, forward strand.
TTTGTATTGTAAAGGATGAATTATAAACTTTGTAGCTTTACTGAAATTGAAAAATAAAAATCACATACACGTTCTATTGTTTCCTGGCAAATCTCAAAACCTGCCGGAGCAATTTTTCTTTTGCCATACTTCTCTTGATTTCCTTCCCAATCAAAAGGCCTTTTGTACTTCAACCCCGGGCTGATAACTATTTACTTCAACCGGGGTACGCTTTATTTCATTTAATTCATTTTTTGAAAAATAACAACTATGTCACGAAATCATAAAATGGTTTCGGCAAGCGGAAGTATAGTATCAATTATTGTACTTCTAAATGTAATAGTACTGAAAGCAGCCTATATTAATAACCCTGTTTATTATTGGCTCTTATTACTATTACTGCCATTATTATTGCTTGCCGTATATAATATAACACAAAAAAAACACGCTGTATTACGTAATTATCCGGTGGTGGGTTATCTAAGATATATGCTGGAAACTATTCGCCCTGAAATACGACAATACTTTTTTGAATCGGATGACGATGGTAAGCCATTTAACCGGCGGCAACGATCCATTGTATATCAACGTGCAAAAAATGAACGTCAAACTGTTGCATTTGGTATGCAGGCAGATCCCAATAAACCCGGCCATGAATGGGTAGCCCATTCTATCTATCCGGCTTCCATACAAGAGAAAAATTTAAGGGTTACTATCGGGAATGATCAATGCCGTAAACCTTATAACGCAAGTATTTTAAACATTGGTGCCATGAGTTATGGGGCTTTAAGTAAAACTGCAATACAGGCACTAAATGAGGGCGCAAATTTAGGTGGCTTTGCACATAATACTGGCGAGGGAGGTATAAGCCCTTATCATCTCAAAGGCGGAGATCTGATCTGGCAAATAGGAACCGGGTATTTTGGATGCCGTGATGAAAAAGGAAATTTTGATGCGGAATTATTCAAAGTAAATGCATGCAGGCCGGAGGTGAAAATGATTGAATTGAAATTATCACAGGGCGCTAAACCTGGTCATGGGGGAATATTACCTGCGGCAAAGAATACATTTGAGATTGCTGCAATTAGGAACGTACCTGTTAACACAACTGTAGCTTCGCCTCCTGCCCATTCAGTGTTTATAAATGCGGAAAGCATGTTATTGTTTATTGAAAGATTGAGATACCTGTCCGGCGGAAAGCCTGTCGGTTTTAAACTGTGTATTGGAGATAAAAAGGAATTTCACCAAATATGTTATTACATGCGAAAGACTAACATCATTCCGGATTTTATTGTGATTGATGGAGCTGAAGGAGGCACCGGCGCCGCACCCCTGGAATTTACAGACAATGTAGGAATGCCATTATATGAAGCACTCACTTTTGCTTCAAAAACTTTACAGGTATATGGATTAAACGACCAGGTAAAGTTAATAGCAGCGGGTAAAATTATAACAGGGTTCGATATTCTTAAAGTGCTTGCATTGGGTGCCAGCGCATGCTGTAGCTCAAGAGGAATGATGTTTTCGCTAGGATGCATTCAGGCATTAAAATGTGACAGCGACAAATGTCCCGTAGGTGTTGCCACTCAAAACCCCGCTTTGTACAAGGGCCTTGATGTATCCGATAAGCGGGTTCGGGTAGCCAATTTTCATACCAATACAATCAAAGCAACTGCAGAATTAATGGAAGCTTGTGGATTTAAGGATTTAAACCATATAACCATAGCTAGTTTTTTTCGCAAACTTGATGGTTTAAATACTAAAAGCTTTGGTGAAATTTATGGTTTACATAAAGCAAAAACAGGTAAAACACTTAATCCAATTTTAAATTAAATATTATGCAGAAAATAAAGAACAAACTCATTTTATTAAATGAGGATTATAATATGCTGAAAGCATATATCAAGTCGATGGTAAGCGCAAAGTTTATAGATAAAAATAATTTAGTGCAGTTAGAAAAGGAATTATTGAAGGGACCTGTTCTTGTAGACAAAAAAGACTTTCCTGAAGATGGCGTTTGTGTAAATTCGGAAGTTACCGTACAGGATCAATCTACAGGACGAAAACTTCAATTGAAACTTGTTTTACCTGCGCAGGCAAATTTAGGACTTGGCAGAATTTCTGTATTTGCTCCAATGGGAACAGCTTTAATTGGCTATCGCAAAGGCCAGTTGGTAAAATGGCAAATGCCAGGGGGAAGAAAAGAATTTCTTATAGTGGATGTGCTGAATGCTAGTTGATAAAATATCAAATATTCCTTAGCATTCTCATCAATAAAATGCCCCCGCCATAGCCGGGGCATTTTACAAATAAGGCCTGGAAAGAAGAATACACAAGCATCTTTTTTTCAATTCCTTAAAAGCGTCTTGCTGGTTTATCCGAACCGGTTATAACCTTTCTTGCAATCTCTTTTTCGAATTATTATTTCCTGTTATTCTCATCTTTTAATCACATGATCATGTCAACTATAATTTCAGTAGCAATTTTAATTTTAACTACTACCGGTATTTTGTATTTTTTTATTTTTATCAACACTCAAAAAAATAAGAAGCGGCTGAAAATGTTAGTGAATACTTTCAGTAAGACTGGCGCAGATAAAAGATTATTTTTTCATAACAGGAAGTTCTAAAAGAAAAAATAATCGGACTGGATGGGGCCCAGCAAAAATGAATGATTTTTGATTTTAACGATTCCAATACTTTCATAAATATCAATGTTGGCGTTGTAAAAGACTGTTCATTCATAAAAGAATATATACAGGTAAGTTTTGGAAATGGAAAGGAAGCTGATATTGAACAACAACTTCGTTCTATGGGTTTGAAATTTAGTTTCAAAAATGGACCCGTACCTTTTTGCTTTCATTTTATAATGCCAACGCAAATTCGATTTATGAAATGGCCGACCTGGAAACAAAAGCAAAAAATCGGGGAATTATACTGTCTAAAATGCGCATAAAAGATTTTGAGGGAAAGCGTAATATGCCTTTAAAAATCAACTTAAATATAACAAACTCTTTCAACGATATTTTACCTTATGAATTAAACAATCACGAATACTATATTTGGTAACAAACAAACCACTAATAAGGAATTTGGGTGAAGTCATACAATTATAATTTAAAAAGCATTTTTAACTGATATGGATTCAGAAGAAAATACGATTATTTTTACGCTTGTTTACCTGGGAGGGGATTACCCTGTACGAACTTACAAAAATGAATATCACAGCTTGATGGTGTTGATTGCTGTTCATTTAGATTTGATTGGTTTTGGCTTGTGTAGCGGCATGGGTAGTTGTGGCACTTGTATGGTAGAAATTATGGAGAAGAAAGCTTCTGTTGTCAGGCACACTTTATCCTGCGATGTTCAGGTGAACGATGAACTTGCTAATACTATTATAACTGTAGTAAAGAGACGCTATTAAAATTAGCTGTTCAAGCAAGTAAGTGCAACACGTGATTTTAGTAAATATGCCTAATTATACGCTTTATAGTCAAGTAGGAAAGATGTTGCCGTTTTGCAGCTCTTATACAAAATTGGCGGTTTAATTTTGATCAATATGAAATTACTAATAGTCTTTTAACAGTTTCTGTTTTGATACTAAATCTCGGAGAAAGGATTGTTTTCAATATTGTGTTCTAAAAAGTGTAGTGATCAGAAGTTAGAAGCATCACTTTCGATTTATAAATCCTGTACTCTCGGGTTTAATAAAGAGAAACCAGTATCTTAGACTTGTTAGAAAACATCGCATATGATACTGGAGCGAAGGTGATTGACGTAGCCCTTGCGTGGATTAGACAGAAGTATGATCATTCCACTTTATCAACCGTTACAATCATTGGTCCGAGAACTCTGCAACAATTGGAAGATAATCTTTCATCCCTCGAATTACAATTGACTCAGGAGCAGATAAACCAATTAAACGACATCAGTAAATTCGATTTAGGGTCGCCACATGAAGTGATTGCAGCTTCACAGAATAACATAGTCGGAAAAGGATCGGGTAAAATAGAAATCAAACATTCAGTAAGGTAATAAAAATGGTCTTTATTTGTTTAACATCCTCGTGCTTAGAGGAGCTTTATTTTTTCCCTTACGGACTTTGAAGCCTCCTCTGTGATAAGTATCAATATTTCCTTTTAATTTTAATTGCTCATTAAACGTATTTACTGAATTTTTTACTGCAATAACTTACCTAATTCATTTGTATCAGGAAATATGCCTTTCATTTGCGCCGGTGTTTGTTTTGAAGTTTTATAAGTAGCTACTCCCATTGCCTTATCAAAACTTTTGATTGCAAACTCAACTACTGTATTATTTTTCTCTTTGCAAAGCACAATGCCAATACTGCTATTTTCCTGCTGCAGTTTCACTTTTTCATCCAGCACATTGAGATAAAAATTGAGTTGACCGGCATCAGCAGGTTTGAATTTACCCTTCTTCAATTCAAAAGCCACCAGACACTGCAGGTATCGGTTAAAAAATAATAGATCTATAAAAAATTCATCCCCATCCACTTCAAGCCGGTATTGGTTCCCAATAAAGCAAAATCCCTTACCCATTTGCAGGATAAAGTTTCTGATATTTAAAACGACCTGTTGTTCAATGTGCCGTTCGTCTTCCAATTCGTCGCCTGCAATAAAATCGAGCAGGTACTCATCCTTGAATACTTTTAAAGCCGAGGGCTTTAAACTCTCAGACAAAGTGCCTGAAAAATTGTTGGGTAACTTACCTTCCTTTCCGTATAGGTTGTTTTCAATATGGTGTTCCAGAACTGTCAGTGACCAGAAGTTGGCTGCTGCCGACTGGATGTAGAAAATCCGCGCATCCCAAGCCTTTATTTTGGTTAGAATGGCGAAATGATGGGAGAAGCTGACACTTGTAAAAGCCTCATAAAATGCTTCATTTTCGATTAGGTTCGACAGTGCCGAACCTATTGAAAAATCTACTCTCACTTGGCCAGCTAATTGGTTCGACGGCGTCGAACCTATTACAAGATGGGGGCCATAGGCATCTGAAAATAGCCGTATTTTTTTGAGATTGCCAGAAGAAAATCCCTTTAGCCCTGGGAGTTCATTCTGTAGGTCTGCAGATATCTGGTCGAGAACTTTGGCGCCCCATTTTTGAACCCTAATTTTGTCCGAAATCATTAGGCCGGTTCTAAAATAGAGCATCAACTGTTCTCTGTTTGCTAACCTTGCAGCCACATAGCGGCTCTGCACAATTTGTTGCTTAATGGATTGAATAAAGTCAATGTAGCCTTTGTCAATTTTCATATTTGCCATTTTCGTTTAAGTATTTGTTGAAAAATAAAATCCCTAAAGCGTTGATTGCTAAGCAACAATGCTAGCCAATCGCTTTAGGTCCATTATAAATAAGTTCGAAAATTGTACAGGGAGGACGACGAAAAATGCCCTGCAGTTTTGCAGGGCATTTCTATTTTAATTACATATGAATAAACCTGGTTTATGGCCAGTGGGTTGTCCCGCACGTGCGGGATCTTCCCGACGAAGCAAAGGAGCCTTGGCGTAAGCCAGGGCTTTTTTTTTCCCGCAGATCCCGCAGATGAAGCGCAGATTGCGCGGAATTCTTCTCAGTTAGGGATCGTTGAAAACTCCTTGAATGACGCTCAGCACGCCCATTATCATTTCTTCATTTTCCATTCTCCATTCATTCTCCCGTTATTTCATCATGAACAGGAAGGATTAAACCATCACAATTCAGTTTAATTACGATACGCCCGGAAGGAGTTTGTTTTAATTTTAGGAAAGTAATAAATTTATTACCTTTGTCAAAATAAAGTCCAGCGAACTGATCCGGATGCTGAAGAGAGATGGCTGGTACATAGTCAGGCAATCCGGAAGTCATATGATCCTGGAACATGCCACAAAGAAAGGACAGATCGTATGTCCTTTTCATGGCAGCCATGGGATCGGCAAAGGACTGGAAAGAAAGATCAAAAGGGACGCGGGTTTTAAATGATTACAACTATGAAGATCAAAATGGTCGTGGAAAAGACAAGAACTGGTTATTCAGCATATGCGGAAAAACTACCGGTGTTCACAACCGGACGAAGCCTCAATGAACTCAAGTCGAATGTACTGGAGGCGGTAAATCTGTTTTATGAGAAGCAGGGGAAACGTGTTACTGTGAACGACCTGAACATCACGCTTGATCTTCCGCAATTCTTCGAATTCTATAAGGTCATCAATGCAAAAGCACTGTCTGAGCGTATTGGTATGAACCAGAGTCTGCTCGCACAATATATCAAAGGCATTAAAAAACCTTCTGCCGCGCAAACTGACAGGATCTTGAAAGGTGTACAACAGATAGGGAGGGAGTTAGCGGGCATTTCATTTTCATGATTACACAGTAAACGGAGGTGGTCGGTGAAAAACACCGACCACGGCGCTGCAGGTAACTTTTGTTATGCCGGCGATATCTGCTGTCTTAAAAACACAACAGCAATGCAAAACACCGGCAACGGCGCTGAAGTTGCTTTTGTTGTTATTTAAACATTTCTGCTTTCAAACTGCAGCAGCAAAGATGCACGCCGCGGCAGGGTGTTTTTCACCCGCCGCCGAATACCTCGAATGATGAGTTGTATGGTGGTCGGTGAAAAACACCGACCACGGCGCTATAGGTAGCGCTCGTTTTACCTGCGATATCTGCTGTCTTAAAAACACAACAGCACTGCAAAACACCGGCAACGGCGCTGAAGTTGCTTCTGTTGTTATTTAAACATTTCTGCTTTCAAACTGCAGCAGCAAAGAAGCACGCCGCGGCAGGGTGTTTTTTCACCCGCCGCCGGATGATAGATAATAAAGACAGGATTCGCCATAGTGAAAAGATCAGCCATAGAATGTTTTGTTCTCCATTCTCCGCTTTCCATTAATGTCTTATCTTTTCCCAAAGAATATCCCATATGAATCTCAAGCGTCTCCGTTATTTCGTCTTCATTTATTTTTGTGTTGTGTCCGGCCTTTTCAATGGGCTAAATGCACAACAGTCGGGGTTCATTAATGATCCTGCAAAAAAACTACTGACCTTCCGCAATGCAAAGTTCTCGGGAACCCTTGATTATTATAAGAAAGCATCCATATCCACGCTCATTGTAAATAAGCAATCGGTCATTTCGAACCTGGCTGGGATCTATTCCAGCCTGCGGACTAAAAATGCAACTTATACTTCTTTATACCTGAATGCCGATCCGGTTGTCAGCATAAGCGGAAATACCGCGCGGATCAGCAAGATCAGCTATGGAAACCATGAACTTTCCATCAACGAGACCTGGACCATCACGCTGCTGAAAGATGATATTAAAATGGAGATCCGCCGCAGCCTCTCTAAATCAGTTGCGGCAGAGCAAATGGGCTTTCCTGCCATTCAATTCAATAATATGGATACCTGGGAAGGCGCCTATCAGGACTACGGCGGACTCGCCTGGTTCTATCTTTTCAATAAGCAACGCGATACGTATGGCGTGCACAGCAGCAGCTCCCGGTTCTGGAACAGCAAGACCGGGAATGGGATGATCATTTCAGTAAAGGCACCTGATCAGGAAGTTGGGATGACATATAGCCGGACCACATCCGATCAACTTGCATTCAGCGTGATCACATCCAAAGCTCCATTACAATATCGCTTTGATGCGGATACCAAACGCCGGCGATATGTGCGCGATACCACAGATGTTTGGGCACCCACAAAGATCCCTGCAGGTTCGACCAGTGCAACGATCAGGTTTTCTTATTTCTATTATCAGGAACAATTCGGACGCGGACTCCTGAAAGGTATCGACCATCAACAGGTTTCCGCCGTACTCAATACCATCGCGCGTATCGGCGTGATCGATAAAGAACATTTCGGCGGCAACAGCTGGCATACACCCTATGGTCCCATTTGTCTGCATGAACAATACATCGCGCAAATGGGCCTTGCCATCAACGACAATACGTATCTGAAAGGCTATCAGCAATGCCTGGATTTTTACCGCGACAATGCCTTTAAGCCCGATGGTCGCGTATGGCCGCGCTGGGCTTACAGTAATGAGGATGCCATGCCGAAAGGGTTCACTGATAAAGGTCTCTACGAAGCGCAATGGGGCTACCTGCTTGATTCCAACCCGGATTATGTGACCAATGTATCAGAATTGTATGACCAGACCGGTGATCTGAAATGGGTCAAAACACAGCAGACCGCCTGCGAACGGGCGCTGGACTGGATCATGAAACGCGACAGTAATGGTAACGGTTTGGTGGAAATGATGACGGACAGCTACAAAGAGAAAAGGGGCAGCGACTGGATCGATATCATCTGGGCGGCATATGAGAACGCCTTTGTGAATGCGAAATTGTATCATGCCCTTGTCTTATGGGCGGATATTGAAAAGCAACTTGGTGATCATGTGAAGTCGCAGATGTATGAAGCCTTCGCCCAAAAACTGAAAACCAATTTCAACAAACCCACTACACAGGGTGGCTTTTGGGATGAAGAGAAGAAATGTTATGTCCACTGGCTCGATAAGGATGGATCGGTACATGGAAATAATATGGTGACACCTGTCAACTTCATGGCCATTGCTTATGGTATTTGTGATGATGAAAACAGGACAAAGAAGATCCTTGATGATATCGAGGTACAAATGCAAAAAGAGAACCTGTTCTTCTGGCCGCTGTGCATGTACAGTTACGCGCCGGGTGAGGGGAACGACTGGCAGTTTCCGTTCCCGAATTATGAGAATGGTGATATCTTCTTATCATGGGGAGCCGTGGGTGTAAAAGCTTATGCATCCTACAAACCGGAGCTGGCTTTGAAGTATGTGAAGAACGTACTCGCCCAATACGCAAAAGACGGACTGGCTTTCCAGCGATATGGCCGCGTGAAACAGGATGGGCTTGGAGATGATATCCTTTCCGGAAATTGCCTGACGGTAGTGGGTTTGTATCAGGCGATCTATGGTATCAATCCTTTGCACAACCGTTTTTATCTCGATCCGCATATCACAAAGGACCTGGAAGGAACAGAGGTTCGTTACCGGTACCGGGATCAGATCCTCAGCGTCGGGCTTGACATGAATGACTATCAGGTGTCTGATGGTGTTCACCGTATCCGTGCTTCCGCTGATTTCGGATTTTCATCAAAAGGCGGTCAGTTACAGTATTTCAGGGGACGATCGGATACGCCTTCATTAACAGTTACAGTAGATCCTGCAGGTGAGCTGGGGCTGGATGTCAGGAATTGGATGGATGATGCTGTCCGTTTTACAGTGGATACGAAGGGGCGTGTACCCGTCAATTTGAAATGCAGCGCCGGACATTTATTGCCTGAACACAATTACGATGTGATATTGAATGGGAAAAAGCTGAAAACAGTAAAAAGCGATGCGAACGGGATGTTCTCATTTTCATTCGGCAGTAGCAGCGATCCTGCTGTGATCGTATTGAATGGGAACTGATCCTGTTGGCCATTCGTAACGTGTGAACGTTGTTACAGCTTGCTTTTTATTTTCTGTCTTTTTCAACTTTACAGCTGCCAGCGATATGACGATCGCGCCGAATAGACCCACGGCTACGATCGTAATGCCGAACCAGTTGATGATCTTTTTGGTATAATTATATCCGGATATGACCGGTTCTTCCTGTGCTTCGATCCAGTGAGAAACATGTCCATGTTCTTTCAGGTCATTTTCCAGTCCGGTGATCGCCCTCTCCACTATATATTCATCCCTGTATTGATTGTATTTCCGGTTGTCCTTGTCGATCTTGAAATTGGTGCTGCGGATGATCGCCCAGCAGGCGATACCATTCAGCAACGCAACGGCCCAACCGAGTAAAACGATGTAGTTATTGTCGATGATCTTTCCGGTGATACCGGCTACGAGTCCCGCATAGATGATCACGACCGTTGTCAGGTAGGTCTTGAGGATGTCGATCGCATCTTTTTTATGACTGATCTCGGACTGGTGGTAAGCCCTCATGCCGTCGAATGCTTCACGTTTGTTCTGTTCGTGCACTGATCTTCCGGTGGTGGCAGGGACCTCTTTATCCGACTTCTTTTTACCGGATTTTTTCTTTCCCATGTATTGAACCTAACAAAATTTTCCGGAAAAGTAAAATATGAGTGGTAAGAACCTGACTTACGTGGTCTTGAATGAGTGCAAGGCCCTGGCTGCAGTGGATGCAATGATCCTGATGTCGAGTTTCAGATCCGCCTTTCGGATGTACTGCGCATCCCAGTAATATCGTAACGCTATGCTCTCATAATCCTTTGTTGGTCCGTGACAGCCATTCACCTGAGCCCATCCTGTGATGCCCGGTCTGACAAGATGCCTGAATGCGTAATCGGGGATCACGAATGAGAAACGGTGACAATCGGCCAGCATATGCGGACGCGGGCCTACGATACTCATATCACCCTTCATTACATTGAAAAACTGAGGTAGTTCATCGAGATAGGTCCTGCGAAGTAAGCGGCCCAGTTTCGTGATCCGTTCATCATCTTCCTGAGCAGGTAATTCATCGGCTTCCCGGTTCACCTTCATCGTTCTTAATTTAAAGCAGGTGAACAGTTTTCCGTCCTTTCCCACACGACGTTGCCGGAACAGGACCGGTCCTCCGGAATCCAGCCGGATCAGGACCGCCAGCAAGGGCAGCAGCCAGCTCAGCAGGCCGGCAATGATCAGGGAGGAAAAGACAAGATCGAAGGCCCGTTTTCGCCATAAATACTTTTTCCGGGTGGCAACGAATTCTCCCCTGTTGTCGTTTTGACGCAACAGGAGCCTTGCTTTTTCCGGTTTGCTGAAATGGGGATATGAGTGGACGGCCTGTTTCATTTACAGGATTTGAATCGCCCGGATAAAAGGAAAGGTTGCTTGAAAATAATACGTATCAAAAACATCTTTCATTATACCGACGTTTTTCCGCTGTACCGGAAACTTCCTGATACCAGATCACTGGCCATCCTGCGTACACTTTCTTATTTTGATATTTTTCATTATCCCCTGACCGCTCAGGAGATCCTTCAGTTTTCTGAAAGGAATATCGCCGCGGTCAATCTGTCCGCATTATTGGAAGACCTGCGTGAGCGGGGACTGATCTGGCAATTTGGAACGTTTTATACATTACGGAATGATATATCTCTGGCTGCACGCAGAGCCAAGGGTAATGCACTGGCGGCTACAAAGCTCCGCAAGGCGCAGGAAGTTGGTAGGTTCCTTTACCGTTTTCCTTTCGTGACCGGGGTGGGAATTTCCGGATCGCTTTCCAAAAATTATGCGGAAAAAGGATGTGATTTCGATTTCTTCATCATCACTCAGGCGGATCGTCTCTGGATCGCCCGGACGATCATGCATATCATGAAGAAGTTCAGTTATCTGCTGGGCCGTCAACACTGGTACTGCATGAATTTTTATGTGGATGAAGCACAGCTGACCATACCCGATCAGAATATCTTCGCCGCTATAGAGTGCAAAACATTGTTGCCTGTCGCAGGCAGGAACGCTATGGAAGCCTTTCGCAGCGCCAATACCTGGGCCGATGACCATCTTCCCGCCGCATCCTGGCGCATGGCCGATATGCCGGATCCGCAAAAGGGCCTGCTAAGCAAAATAACTGCAACAATACTGAACAAACTGGCACCTGAACGACTCAATCATTTCCTGTACAGGATCACTGCACGCCGCTGGCAATTGAAAAAAACAAGGGCGCAAAAAAATGTAAAAGGGATTCCGGTGGACCTGATCACCGGAATACATGTAGCCCGCTCCAATCCCGGAAACTTTCAGGAGAAAGTACTGGAGCAATATAAGATCAAAGTGCAGGAAGCGGAAACCGCATTCATCCGTTCAGCGGAACCGGTCAGGATCTGCGCTGCAGGGAAATGATCATATAATCACCGCAATTTCGCCAGGGCCATTTCCCACTGTATTTCTTTTCTTTTTCTGTCAGCCATTTCCATGCACGCGGATATTTCCTGTCGAAACCCTGTATATAAGAAGGAGGGGCGATGGTACACAGTCCTTCAATTTTTGTAATTGTAAAATGTTCCCGCGTCATTTTTCTGATGCTTGCTGCTGAATAATACCAGCAACGGAATGACATTCCTTCCAGATTCGCCTTCGCGCCTTTTTTTCCTGCAAAGCGACGGAACGCGGTGCGGAACCTGCCGCGGAACAGCATCAGGAATTCCCATAAACAGAATGAAGGCATGATGACCAGTAAGGCATGTCCGCCCGGTTTGAGAAGTGAAGGCAGTTCAGCTAAAACCTTGTCCAGGTGCGGACTGCAATTGAGTCCGCCGAAATTCGAAAAAACAAGATCAAAGGGGCCGCGTTGTTTCAATTGTGCCAGTTCAGTGAAAGAGCAGATCTCGTTCGTTACCTGATCCCGCCATCCTCCTTTCTCCATTTTCACGATCAGTTGTTCCTGCATGCCGGCTGACACATCCGTAGCGTGCACCCGGTGTCCCTGTCCGGCGAACCAGGCCGCATCCTCACCGGTGCCGGCATTCAATTCCAATACCGATGCATTGCCGGGTAAACCCGCAGCTGCTGCTGCGCGCACGCGTGCTCTTTTCCAGGCGATCATTGTGTCACCGCCATACAGCTCATCAAAGATGACGGACTGATGATCATAAGCCTTCGCGGCTTCCGTTACACCGGTATGTGTGATCGTGTTCATACTTGCGGGTGCGCGAGTCTTTTCAATTTGAAATGATCGAACCAGGAAGCGGGGGCATAATAAAACGCGGAACAGGCTTTGCGTAATTGTTTGCCGAAAGTATTCAGCGGGTGCGCGGCCAGTCTGCTTGCCGCAGCCAGCGCCATGTGCAGCCGGTGTTTCCGGTGCACATAGCGGTGCAGCTGACGGTAGTAAGCAGCCGAATAAGTATTTCTGAACATCAGGGCCAGTTCATCGGAATCGGTCCAGTTCGATTTTTGTTTGAGTTCATCCTTCACCCGTTCAAAGAACGGCGTACCCGGCAGCGGATAAGAAACTGAGATGCCCATTTCTTCCGGCAGCAGTTCACAGATCATCCGGATCGTGCGGCGGATATCTTCTTTCATCTCACCGGGATAACCAAACTGGATGAAGAAGGCCGGTCTGATCCCATTGGCTTTCAGCAGCCTCGTGGCGGTATATATCTGTTCCACTTTCGTGCCTTTGTCCATGGCATCAAGGATCTTTTGTGATCCGCTTTCCGCGCCCATCCAAACCACATCACAACCGGCACGCGCCAGGTCGCGGATCATATCTTCTTCCAGCAAAAGGTCGGCCCGGGCCTGTATCTTGAACCGGAATGATAATTCATTTTGCTGAACAAGGTCCGAGAAAGCCTTTACCCATCCGGGTTTCAGTCCGAAGATGTCGTCACAGAACCAGATATGATCGAACTGATAGTATTTTTTAAGCAGTACTAATTCCTCCACCACATGTTCCGGTGTCCGGGAATTATAACGATTGCCATAGATCGGTTTAGCGCACCAGTTGCACTTGAAAGGACATCCGCGTGTCGTGGCCATGTTCATCGAAAAATAACCCGCGTGTTCCATCCACATTTCGCGATAAGGATCCAGATTGATCATGTCCCAGGCCGGGAACGGGATCTCATCCAGTTCTTTCATCACAGGTCTTGCAGCGGTCCGGAAGAGTTGTTCATTTTTGAGATATGCTAATCCTGCAACCGTTTCCATATTGCCCATGTTACGGGGATCCGCTTCCAGTAATTCAAATAGTGTTTGTTCTCCCTCGCCGATGATGATATAATCAGCGCCGTTGCCAAGATATTTTTCTTTCTGATCCGTCGCATCTGAACCGGAAACGATGACGGTCGCGCCACGGTCCTTCGCCGCCGTAATCATTTCGAATCCGGCCTCCCGCATATTGGTCAGGCACATTTTGGTGAGATAATTGAATCCGTCATCATACAACACCACATAGTCCGGCTGAAACTGATCGAGATAAGGCTGGATATGTTCCGGCCCTTCAGCGAACATGCTGTCGGCAAAGATCACTTTGTGTCCCGCTTCACGCATCACCGCAGCCGCATACAAAGTGCCCAATGGTGCATAGGGTTGTCCCGTTGCCCATTGCTTGGGATCGAAACGCAGGAAATAAGTATGTGTCAGCAATACGGTTGCCATTATGGTCGGTTCAGTTTTGTGCCGGGTGAAAGGTAAAGTGAGCAAACGCATTTCGCGCAGGTCGCGTTCGTGCGCATATCAAGTGTTCTTCTGAATTGTACGGCTCCCGGACTGTTCAGGATGTCTTTCAATCCTTCTTCATGGATATTCCCGATCGGCTCATGGAAAAAACAGGGCCTTACAGTCCCGTCGGCTTCCACTACAGTGGAGACCCATGGCGCATTACAGCGTTTATACGGGAAGGATTCATGTCCGTAAAATGCAGCATAGTACTGCGCGATCTGCCGCAGTTTCACCGGACTTTCCGCCATGAATACCGGTTGGCCGGGGAGGTATTCATCTTCAATGATCCCATTGATGATATCATTCATTGCAGGCAGCTCATCTTCATGCAGCAGGATCTCTTCTTGTCTGTCAGGGGTCCAGGGACTGTCCCGGTTGAAAGCGGAACTACTGACATCAGCCGGCAGAAAGCTCAGCCTGCCAATGCCGATACTGCGTGCATCGCGGATCAGCTGCGGCCATTTACGGAAGTTGAGCCGGTGGATCACGCTGCGCGCGCTTACCGGATAATTCGGGTCCGTCTCCCGGATCTTCGCGATCCCGTTTGCCAATGCATCATATGCGCCGGGTATACGGCGGATGGCATCATGAGTAGAACAGTCGCCATCAATTGAAACGATGATATCATGCACATGTCTGGTCAGTGCTTCGGCATAATGACCGATGGTGAGACCGGTACTATGCAATGAAACACGGATACCTGCTTCATTCAGCAGTTCGCAAAATCGGAAGAACTGCGGATGCAGGAGGGCTTCGCCACCGGACATCAGTACCTGCTCAGTTTGCAGGGAACGCAATGATGTGATGAGGGCTTTGATATCGGACTCCTGCAATTGTTTCAGGTTCTTATTGCCTTTCCAGATATCACACATCACACATTTGCAGTTGCAGGCGCTGTGCGGCATGAGAATGACGACCGGCATCGCATGGATGCGGTGGGTTTGCAGCGTGCGGTAACGCTGGTACCGGTTATATATGCTTTTGGTGATCGTCATGCGGCATGTCCCGGCCGTACGATACGGATCCAGGGAAAGGGATTGACCTGTCTGCTGAATATTTTTTTCCAGCGCGATGGTTTGTAAAGCAATGTTGGATTGAATGCGGTCAATTCATCATGTGTATGATGAAAGTACTGGTTAGCCATTTCCGGAAATCCCAGTGAAGTGTAATAAGCCCTGCTGCGTTCATACGCCTCAGCTTTTTCTTCCGGAGCATAAAAAGGACTGTCCACGATATGTACTTCTCCGCCCGGTTTCAGCAGTGGCAGGAGGTCCTGCATCAATGCATGCAGGCAGGGAAAATACTGGATGCTCGCCGCACAAACGATACAATCATATTGTACGTTGCCGAATATTTCAGTGTTCACAGAACCGTATACAAAACGGAGATTCGGCAAATGGCCAAATACACGCGCTGCTTGCTGCAGTTCAGTGAAGTTGATATCACAGCCGGTCACTTGTGTACCGGGCAATTGTGCCAGCAGATTTGAAAGCCAGCCATTCCCGCAGCCGATCTCCAGGATCTTTTGCGGGCCTGCTTTTGCTGCGATATATTCCTTCAGTCGTTCCGCTGACTCCCGGCGTAACTGCC
This sequence comes from Bacteroidota bacterium, assembly GCA_029555415.1. Lineage (GTDB taxonomy): Bacteria > Bacteroidota > Bacteroidia > Chitinophagales > Chitinophagaceae > JAKPSI01. The sequence continues at coordinate 33,752 of JAKPSI010000002.1, forward strand.
ATTCAGCGTAGCAAGGGTGTTCATCGCTGATCACAGGTAATTGCATGAGTTCCGCATCGCTGTAGATCCTTTTTTCTTTCCAGCGCAGGGTGATGTAATCCCGCTCAAAGACACTGTCCGGTTTCACCCGGTCAGGCACATACACGTTATTGGTGACCGTAAATCCTTTTTCAGTCATGGTTCGTTTTTTAGAATCCCTGAATTTCAGGCTGACGGTATTTCCACAGCCGGTGAAAGAATTTGATCTCGTATGGCGCGCGGTAGAAATTGGTATGATAGCGTAATGCTGACATTTTTTGTAACAGTTTTTTGCGGAGGCCGGTCACCCGCAGATCGGATACGGTCGGATAGGCACCATTCAGCACGGTTTCAAAATCACGGATCTTCTGGATCATTTCCGGCTGCAGCCAGGGCGTGAGCGGGTTCTTGCGCAGATCGAAGGATTCCCATTGCGGATCGATCCAGTCTTCCAGTTTTTTCGGGAAAGAAAACCCGCTGGCCTGTACCTGTTCGAACAGCTCGGATCCTTCTGCCGGTACCGGACTGTAGGTGTACAATACGATCTCCGTATTGGGATTCGCTTTTTTCACTTTGCGGATGAATTCGATCTCTGCTTCGATCTGACCCATCACCTGTTCAGGCGTTGGTGCAGGGGTGCCCAGCACAAATGAATATTCAGGAATGATGTCGAACTTTTTCATACGTTCCGCGAAGCGCAGGATCATCTCACCACTTTGGGTGCCGCCTTTGTCGAGTTGTTTCAGTACGGTATCATTCCCGCTTTCCGCGCCGAAAAATATGATCCGGCAGCCGGCTTCCCGGATCTGCGCGAGTGATTCATCATGGAAGCGGTCCATCGTATCGATCCGTGCCATACCCCACCAGTTCATTTTTTCCGGAGTGATCAAGCGACTGAAATCAACCGCTCTTTTTTCAGAGACGAAGAAATTATTATCATGGAACTCGATCGCGTTCGCGCCCCATGTATCACGGATGTATTTGATGTCGTTATATACCCTTTGCGCGGACTTGGCCTTCCATCTCGCTTCATAAGTGGGTACCACTGCACAGAAAGAACAGGTGAAGGGGCAGCCGATGCTGGAATGATAGGCCAGTGTATGTGATCCGAGCCAGGTCTTGCCCAGATAATGTTGCCGGATCGGATACATTTCATTCAGCTCATCATACGGTAAAGGAGCGAGCGTATCCTGTTCGATCAGATCGGCTTTCGTTGATTTGATGATATTCCCTTGCGCATCCCGGTAGATCAGATTTTTGATCAGTTCCCAGGGCTTATTATTTTCCAGTGCATCCAGCAATTGGGGGAAAGCATGATCGCCCGGACCATTGATCACAAAATCGACATAACCTGATTCCAGGACGGTTCGGTAATGGTTGGTCGGGAAATAACCACCCCAGATCATCACCGTGTCCGGGAATTCTGATTTGATCTTTTTTGAAAAAGGAATGGCTTGTTTAGTCTGCGGACCGGGCATGACTGTGATCCCTATGTACTTGTACGCACCCGTCAGTAACAATCCGCGGATACGGGCGTAAGGGTCGTCCTCACAGTTCCCGTCCACGACCACCCACTCAAAAATGCCATTGACCGAGGCGGCGATATTGAGGATCGCGTTCGGCACACGGTGTTTGGCGACAGCACTACGGGGGTTGAAAAGGATGACCTTATTCATATGCTCTCAAAACGAAGGGGTTAAAACGGGGGTTGCCTGCCGGAGAGGCATCCGGAACCTTAATTTTTCCGATTGGGGAAGCATGACAGGAATCCTGGCAAAAATGAGGGAATGGACCGGTGGAAACCGGGACCTGGATCCGGCAAAAGCATACAATGCCTGGGCGGCGGATTATGATGACCAGCCGGGCAATCTGATGATCGATCTGGATGAACAAATGTTCTCCGGATTGCTTCAGCAGGTATCCTTGTCCGGGAAAGATGTGGCGGATGTCGGTTGTGGTACTGGCCGGCACTGGAATAAACTGCTTGAGCTGGGGCCACAAAGCCTGACCGGATTTGATGTTTCTGCCGGTATGCTGGAACAGTTAAGGGTAAAGTATCCCGATGCGGCCTGTTATGTGGTGAAAGATCATTTGCTGACCGAGATCAGGGACGGATCGGTGGATGTACTGGTTTCCACACTGACCATCGCGCATATTGCCAATCTGGTGGGTTTATTCGCGGAATGGAGCAGGGTGCTGAAACCGGGCGGGGAGATCCTGCTGACGGATTACCATCCGGAAGCGCTGGCCCGTGGCGCGAAAAGAACCTTCCGTTCGGAAGGAAAGAGTCATTCCATCATCAATCATATTTACTATCTGGAGTCAGTGAAGTCCGTGGCGCGTGTCAATGGTCTCAGCTGTATCCGTCAGGAAGAAAAACTGATCGATGATGATGTGCGCGCATACTACGAGGCACAGGGGGCACTGGATCTTTTTGAAAGGTTCAGGCAGGTGCCCATTATTTACGGAATGCATTTAAAGAAAAAATGATGAGGCTGAAGCATGCCCGTCTCTGGGATCAATATCATACCTGTGATATCAGGATCACGGACGATGTGGTTTCTTCTGTAATTCCGGATGGGGAGGCAGCGGCTACTGCTGCTGAGGGTGTAGAAGTGCAGCTGAATGGTGCACTGGTCATACCGGGTTTCATCAATTCACACGATCATCTTGATTTCAATTGTTTTCCGGCCCTGGCGAACGGGATCTATCCCGATTACATGGCATGGGGTGCGGATATCCATGAGCGTTATGAACACCGGATCGGTGTGGTGAAGCGCATCCCGCAGGAACTCCGGATCAGGTGGGGACTTTATAAGAACCTGCTTCACGGTTTTACCACAGTGGTGAACCATGGCGAAGCACTCAGCATCCCTGTTGATCTGGTGGAAGTGATCCAGGAAGGATACATCCTGCACTCACCCGGATTCGAGAAGAACTGGAAATGGAAACTCAATCATCCTTTGCGGTCGGATAAACCTTTTGTTATACATGCTGGAGAAGGTACCAGTGACGCCGCGGCAAAGGAACTGGATGAACTGGCAAGGTCCAATTATCTGGACCATGACATCATCGTAGTACATGGTGTAGCGATGAAAGCCGCGCAGGCAAAGCATTTCCGGGGATTGGTCTGGTGCCCTGCGTCCAATTTTTTCTTATTGGGTCAAACTGCTCATGTGCAGGCGATCCGCGAAGAGATTCCCGTTGTTTTTGGTACGGATTCAACCCTGAGTGCCTCCTGGGACGCCTGGCAGCATTTCCGGATCGCGCAGTTATCAGGTGCCGCGGATGAAGATGAACTGATGCGGATGCTCACTACTATTCCCGCCGCGTTGTGGGGATTGAAAGACCGGGGTGAACTGGCCCCCGGCAAAAAAGCGGACCTCCTTGTACTGGATCCGGTGCCGGGGATCTTCAGCCGGGATGCAGGAAGTATTCGCATGGTCATCCGTGACGGCAGGATCAGGATGATCGATGATGAGCTACTGAAAGAAACTGATGGGTTCAGTACAAAAGGTTTCAGCAGGATCCGCTTGCACGACCGGATCAAGTGGGTGGAAGGGGACATCCCATCACTGGTTGTTGAACTCCGCAAGCATGATCCTGAAATGGATATACCATTCCATTATTTATAGATCCGAATCAGATGCATATCGTTTTTGTCAATTACACGTATTCCGGTGAGTGCCGTGGTCCTGAGGACTGGATGCGCAAGATCGCCGCGCATGTACCCTTGCTGGAAGCATTGGCAACGGAGGCAAAAGTGAGTTATGTAACAAGGATCGGTTGGGAAGGAGCATTCGAATCGGGCAACGTGCAATACTATTTTACAGCAAAAGGGAAAGGCGGACAGTATTTTCCGGTAGCGATGCACAGGCAGATCAGACAATTACTGCCGGATAAAGTGATCGTTGCAGGATTGCACTATCCATTTCAGGTGCTGCAGCTGCAGCGTTCACTGGGTAAGCATTGTAAAGTTTATGCAAGACATCATGCGGATAAACCTTTCACCGGTTTCAGACGCTGGATACAGCAACAGGCCGACCGTATCATTGATGGCTATCTTTTCACTTCAGACGGAAATGCGGCTGAATGGCTGCATGCCGGGATCATCAGCGCGCCGCGTAAAGTAGTGGAACTTCCCGCTACAGCACCTGCATTCCAGCGGATGTCAAAAGCAGAAGCAAGAAGAAAGACCGGAATTTCGGGTCAGCTGGTTTTTATCTGGGCGGGCCGTCTTGAAATGAACAAAGATCCGTTGACGGTCGTTCAGGCATTTTGTGCATTTGCGCGCACACATCCGGAGGCTTCCTTGTATATGATCTTTCAGACCAATGAATTGCAGGACCAGATCGAAAGGATCTGTGAGGAAAATCCCTATGCCCGTGTAGTGCTGAAAGGAAAAGTTCCGTATGAAGAAATGTCCGCCTGGTTCAGTGCGGCCGATCTTTTCGTATCCGGCAGTCACCGCGAAGGGGGAAGTTATGCATTACTTGAAGCCATGGCCTGCGGTTGTGTACCCATTGTTACGGAGATCGCACCGGCCCTGAAAGTGATATCCGGCAAGGGTTTCAGCTATCCTGCCGGGGATGTGAATGCGTTGCATCAATGTATGTTATCCGCAACTGGTGTTGATATCACGCTGGCATCCGCTGAAGCGGAACAGCATTTTCTTGAAAATTATACGGTTGATAAACTGGCAGGTGCGCTGCTGGCATTGTGATGAGTGAGCAGGATCCGCATGATCTCCTTTGCGGTGTCGTCCATCGTATGCCATTCCAGCGGCACAGGCTCCTGTGGTAATACGAGTTCAGTGACCAGCATCTGTATCATCGATTGTTTATCCGGTGCGGTATACCAGCCGGGCATTTCCTCTTTCATGGGTTGGCAATAACTGATCACCGGGATACCGGCTGACCTTGCTTCCAGACAAACTCCGGAAAATCCTTCAAAGGAAGATGGGTGCAGTAATACTCTGCTTTGCTGCATATGCTGCAGTAAAGTTTCATGACTTACTTCCCCTTCCAGCCGGATCACATCCTGCATGCCCGCGCGAACGATCTGCTGCTGCAGTGTTTCACGCAAGGGGCCATTGCCATAGATCGCTGCTTCCAGCATCGGTATCTTTTTCCTTACTTCTGTGATCACATCAATGAACAGGTCGAATCGCTTCAGCGGAATGAGTGAACCGGCGCCGATGATCCGCAATGATTGCTGTGCGGGATCTGGCGGGTCCTGCATCACGGTAATGCCGGGAGTTACAACATAGGCCGGCCTGATACCATAGGATCTCTCATAGCGCTCCTGCAGGCTGTCCGATAATGCGATCAGTTCATCCGCACGATAGTTATTACGTAATGCATATTTATTCCCGGGTCTTGCATCCTGACCCATGATCCAGTTCAGATGCGGGATGTTGTATTTCCTGCCAAAACGTGTGGCCACTCCGGCAGTGAAACCGGTCCATATTGAAAGCAGTCCGGAGATGTTTTCCTTCTTCCTTATTTCCTGTAACACGGCAACTGCTTTTCTGTACAATAGTGATCGCCATAATCCGCCCCGGTTACGGCCTCCGAGGGGTATAACCGGAATGCCATGCCACTCGTATGGCTGCTGATGATGCGGATATTCAAAAGCGAGTATACGCAGTTGCGCGTCAGGGTTCGTTCTTTTCAGCGCCAGGATGAATGATTGTTGCATGGGCAGGCAGTTCACATCCTGTTCGTCCTTCGCGAACCCGGGTATGAGTATGATGATTGTATTTTTTTGTTCAGCCATGCAGGGTTATGATTGCATCGCAGGCATCCAGGCAATGCTGATCGTGTGTTACCAGTACAACGATCCGGCCTTGTTGCGCCAGTTGATGGAAATATTTCAGTAATTGATCTGCTGAAGCAGCATCCAGTTCATTGAAAGGTTCATCCAGCAGGCAGATCTGTTTGTCTTCCAGCAAAGCCCGCGCAATGATGATACGCTGTGCCTGTCCGCCGCTGATATTCCCGCCTTTCTCTGCCACGATCGTTCCCAGTTTTTCCGGAAGCGTATCGGTCCATTGTCCGATGCCTGTCACTTGGATAATTGCATCCAGTCTGGCCGGATCAGTGACCGTTCTGCCCAATATGATATTCTGCAGAATCGTATCATGCAGCAACACCGCTTGTTGCGGTACATATGCGGTCTGATGCCACAGTTCGCGCAGGTTCGCGCTGTTCTTTATTTCTTCATTCACAAGGATTTCACCTTTTTCCGCCGCCCTGAAACCCAGCAGTATATTCAATAGTGTTGTTTTGCCACTGCCGGAAGCCCCGCTGATGCCCGTGATGTTACCGGAAAGCAGTTCGCATGAAACGGTCTGCTGCCGGGGCATTCCGGGGATCACAATATTCCGGCATTGGATGGACCTGATCTTTTCAGTGGCAGCAAGTGCCGCATGGGGCAATGGTTGCGGCAGTAATTCCGGGATCGTGAATGCATAGGCGCGCATTTGTGCAAGGCTGTTGAGGATCTTCACCACACCCGGGATGATCCGGTAGGCGGCACCGAGAAATGCACCGGTGATCATCAGATCAAGTCCCGATGTATGCTGCAGTCGCAGGAAGATCAGTAAAACCAGTCCGAGGATCGCAAAGACCTCGATCAGTCGCGCAGGCATGGCCTGTACATTTTGCAAAGCAGAGAGCTGCCGGTTCTGTTCCGCCTGAGGCTGCAAATAGCGCAGCATGAAAAATTCACGGGTATCGTACAGTTGCACTTCGGTATAGCCGGCCATCGCTTCCCGTAAATGTTTGGCAGCTGTTTCGCTGAAATGGCGGCCACTTTCCCGAAGGGCACGGGTCTTCTTCTTCAGCCACCAGCCGGCGATCAGTACCGGTGGAAGCAGGATCGCCAGCAATAAAAGGAATACCGGCGCATTGTATAGCAGGATCGCCGTAACGGCGAACAGGACCAGGACCGATTGTGTGATGAGTTGTTGCAGGCCGCCCAGTACATGATGACCGAACTCGATAGGTTGCTGACTGATGCGCCTGCCGCTGACGGATGAATCGGTCGCGATCCTTTCCGGGAAAGGACTGGCATAAAATCGAAGCAGGAGATCGTGTGACAATCTTAACGCGACATCATACGCAAGTTCTGTCTGCGCCTCCTGTACAAAATAAGCGGCCGCATTCTTGCAGGAAAAGAACAACAGGAATGCCAGCGCGAAAAAGGGTTGTGTGGGGTCGGAAAGGATCTGCGGGATCCAGTGACTATGGACTGACCCCGGTTCAGTATAAAAACGGATCAGTACAAGTAGCAAGGCAAGCGAAATGATGTCGGCCAGATTAATGAAAATCCCGGCAAAGGTCAGTCCGTAGAAGCGTTTCTTTTCACGCCCCTGCAAAACACTTAGTATATCGGTCAGTTTGAGGTTCATGTATTCGTTCCCGGTTTGATATAAAAGAAATGGATGAAGAACAGGAACAGCATGATGCCGTATTGGGAAGCCAGCACCGCATCCGTAAAACTGAATGCGAGGAGGGATAGTGTCATGAACGTACATGTGGTACTGCGTTGCCGGATACAGATCCTGATCAGGAAATACGCCAGCAATGAAAAAGCGAATAGCCCGGCCAAACCCGCTTCCAGCAGGGATTGCAGCCACTGGTCATGCGTGTGATAACCGAGGTATCCTTTTTTGCCGGACCCCGCCACACCCTGATACATGTTCAGCTCCGTATATTTTTTATCCAGCAGTGTCTGTGCATGGCCGGCACCGGTACCCGTGATCCATCCCTTTTGCTCATTCAGTATTTCCGGAACGAATCTGAACTGGAGCAGACGGAATTCCCAGGCATTGAAATAAATATCAGGACTGAATTGCTGTTGTTGCAATAACGCGATGTTACCCGTAGCCAGTTCACGGAAGCGATGCTGAATGCGGTTCGGTGTTGCAAGCAGCAGCACTCCTGTAAGGATCACCATAACGGCTATTCCGTTCTTCCATTTCCGGTTCATGAGGGTTCCGCTGAACAGTTTGAAAAAGAAATAACCGAGGCATAGCAGAATGACCAGTTTCGATGAAAGCAGAAAAAGGAATGAACAGAAGAACAGGATCAGTATAAAACTGATGAAGAAAGGGAAGAGGCCGCCTCTCTCTGTGATATCCTCCGTCAGTATGATCATCCCGAAGAAAATGTATAATGAGAAAAGCACCGCATGTTGCCCGATCGGACTCACCAGGTCATGGTAAAGAAATGCGTCCGTCATTTCAGTGGTATGTCCGGAAATGAACTGTACGATCAGACAGTAGACCGCTGCAATGGTCAGCAGCGTACAAAAGATCCGGAGTAAATACAATTTGCCGGCCTGCATCACGGGCATGGACGCATAAAAAGCAAGTGGCAGGAAAAGCAATGAAGATTTGACCTGCAGATTATGAAAATGGTCAGGTAAGGGAGGATGCAGGATCGCTGCCAGCGCTTCTGCAAGATAGAATAAGATGCAGGCGATGAAGAGCCGCGTCAGTTCTTTTGTCCATGCGGCCTTTCTTTCAGTTGCTGAGGTGGCCATCAACCCGGTGATGATCATTCCCGCGGTACTGATACTGCTCACTGCACGCCATGAAAAGACCAGCCCCGCAAGGAAAGCGGTAGTCATGATCCCGTTGAGCAGGAATAACTGGCGTGACCGGAAGATCGATTCTGACATGCGCAGGTTTCAGGGGTTATTTTGAAGCGGCGGCATTCCTTGTTCTCCATTTGCTGCGGATACTGTCAACGAATGCATAGCAGCAGGCAAGTCCCAGGAAACCCACAAGTCCGGCACCGATCCAGATGAATTTACGCGGACCGGCAGGCTGTTCAAATGCTTCAAAAGGCTGGATCACCTGCACCGCCGCGGTGAAAGCCAGTTCTTCCTGCTGGTTGGCCAGCTTTTCCCGCAGTTCAATGCCTTGCTTATAAATGCTGGAACCATCCAGGATCACGGCTTGTCCGGAACGCGACTGGCCACGAAGGATGGATTCCAGTTGTTGTTTGGCGGTATCCAGTTTCCCGATCTCCTGTTCAGTGAATTGTATCAGGTTGCGCAGGCGTTCCTTCTTTTTATCGAGACGGTCCTTCACATAAAGGCTGTTCTCATAGCCATGGATGATCGCGTCCTGTAGTTGCGGTAAAATGCGATTATCCGTGACCGTTACTTCGATCGAAAAACCATTCGGGTTCACCGGTGTAAATACCTTTTGTACTTCGGAGGCGTCGATATTCCAGGTCTTTTTCAGGATACTGTCCGGGCAGTTCAGCAGTTTACTGAGCGCGGCGTATTCTTTTTTCTTCAGTAAAGTGTTCCAGTTATCCGAAATGGCGATCTCTTCCGGGTTGGTGAGCATGAAGGAATGCAGGATGAGGGTCGACTTGTAATTCCGGGGCAGTAGTTTAAATGCTGCAAATCCGGTGATCAGTCCAAGGATACCCGCGATGAGGAATATCCTGAAATAGCGTTGCAGGAAAAGCAGTGTTTTTTCCAGCAATAACAACAGGTCGATATCTTCATCCCGGGCAGGGGATGCTGTGGTGTCAGGGCGCATGCGTGAAGGTTGGTTTGTAAGTCGTTGTGTACTGTTTTTAAAACGAAAAGCAGGGGGGACGGGTTGCCCCGGTTTAAATATTCCCGGGCAGGCATCCTGCGGCTTTCCGGGCACGATAGGATGGGAACAGTACACATGCGCATCAACCGGTATTTTCCTTTCCTGTTCATTTATTTCTTCTTCAACGGCCTCGCCCTGCCGTTCGGACTGACGTGGATGTCATTACTGGCACCGGTTTTCTATTTCTGGATGGTCCGGGTCAGACAGCGGGAAGTGATGGCGCCACTATTGCTGGTATTGCTTCCTTTTGTGCTGGCTCATTTGCTGCGCGGTCAGGTGCAGACCGGTCCCTATTTCATATCCCTGCTGAATATCATCCTGGTTGGTGTTTTTGCACTGACTGTGAGCACTTACCTGCAACAGACAACGGATCCATATCCTTTGTTCCGTCGCCTCCTGTTGCTGAACACGGTCGCCTGTGTGATCGCCGGTATCCTGTATTTCAGCCCGTGGAAAGATGTTTTATGGATGCAGCAGAATATATCTTCCGGTATCAATGATTTTTACCGGATGAAGCTGTTCACGTATGAGCCTTCTTATTACGCGTTACTCTTTACGCCGTTCTTCTTTTATTTCCTTTTCAGGTACTGGCTGCAAATGCCAGGCTTTAAAGGCTGGTTGTTACTGCCCATGCTGGCATTGCCTTATCTGCTCTCCTTTTCGATCGGGGTGATGGCGGCTGTATTGTTCGCGCTGGCTGGAGTACTGCTGATACATGCGCGCAGCCTGATCCCCCGGAGAAGGGTATTCAATCTGTTGTTCAATACCGTAGCGGTATTATTCGTAGCTGGTGTTGTACTCTTTCTTTTTTTCCGGGACAATGTTCTGTTCGAAAGGATCGGGAATGTGATCTCGGGTGCGGATACTTCCGGACAGGGGAGGACAAGCGATGCATTCATCCTGGCACAAAAGATCCTGAATGTGTCGGATCCGTTATGGGGTTGCGGTCCCGGTCAGATCAAATTCAAAGGTGCGGATATCATCCGCAGTTATTACTTGTATTATGAAGAAACGAAAGTGGCGATCCCGAATGCGGTAGCGGAAACATTGGCCATCTTCGGATGGGTCGGCCTGTCACTGCGCATACTTATACAATTGGTGCTATTCTTCGTGACCAGGGTATGGTCCAATTACTACCGTCTGGCGCTGTTCCTTTTCATCTTCCTGTATCAGTTCACCGGCAGTTTCATTACCAATGGCGCGGAATACCTCATCTGGGTATTTGCATTCAGTTCAGCATTTCCCGCATTCAGGATGCGGCATACCGCTGCCACTCAACCCGCGATGCTGAGTCGCGGTGTACTTACCTGAACCGGTAAGGCACAAGCCTGCAGCATCAGCGATTCATAAGCGCCGATGATCTTATCCTGACTATATTCATTCCTGATCTTTTCCAGATTCTGCGCTATGAAAGCCGCACGCTGTGCGGGTTCCAGGGGTTGACGCATCAGAGCCGCGAGTTCTTCCGGATTCCTGAAATAACGGGCATGCGCACCCAGAACGGCACGATTGAAAACATTGTCATGCGCGGCGATATCCGCGCTGCTGGCCATCGCTTCGAGTAATGAAGGGTTGGTTCCTCCGACAGAATGTCCATGGAAATAGGACCGCGCGTAATAGCGGAGATTGTTCAGCACCATTGGGTCGAAAATAGCACCGGCGAAACGGATACCGGGATGAATATATTTTTCACTGAGTTTACGGCCATATTGATTCGTTGCATTCCCGATGATGTACAAAGGGATGTTCTGACCGGATGCGAGATAACCTTTGATGATCATTTCAATATTGTTCTCTGGTTCCATCCGGGCCATCAGCATATAGTAATTTCCTGCTTCGAGTCCGCATGTCGCCGGTACCGCAGGATCCGGCTGGGTGAAGACTTCGCCACCATAAGGGATGAATACGGCGTCCTTATTGTAACGTTCACGGATATGTTCACGGATCTTAACGGAATCGGCCACCAGCACATCCGCGTGATGCGCGGCCCAGCTTTCCGCTTTGCGAAGGAATTTCTGTGTAAGCTTATTGTATTTACTGCGCATCCACTCCATGCCATCCATATTCACCACATGCACCATCTGGCGCGGCCAGCGGCGATGCCAGATGGAATCACTGGTATAACCCAAATGCAGCAGTACATCGAAACTTCTTTTCCGTGCATCCTGAATGCAATTCAGATCATAGATGAACTGTCCTACCGTACCCAGTTTATGTTCCGCATCCGTGCAGTGAATGAGCTGAACACCTTCCCAGGTCTTTTCCTGATAAGGATGTAAACTGGAATTATAGACGGACACCTGATGCCCCCTTTTCACTAAACCTGCCGACAGGTACTGAGCGAACTGTTCAAATCCACCGTAGTGATTGGGGATGCCTCTGGTGCCAAGGATGCCGATCGATAGTTTTTTCAAGTTGTTGTGATTTTAGAGTAGGCTGCAGCGGTCTTTTCAACGGCCTGCTGCCAGGTATATTCGGTTTTGATCTTTTGTTGTAAGGAAGCCGTACCCTCCGCTACCGCCGCACGTTCCACGGCAGACAGGATCGAAGCGGGGTTGCCCGGATCGCAATAGAAGCCGGCCTCCCCGAAATAATCACGGGTATAGCCACGGTCACTGATCACCGGCCGGCAACCCATCGCTGCTGCTTCCAGAGAGGAGAGTCCGCATGTTTCAAACCAGCTTGGTAAGGCATGCACTGTTGCTCTCGCGAAATACTTCACCAGTTCCTGCTGGGGCAGATGGTCCACGAATGAAATATTTTCACCCGCCTCTTTCCTGCAGGCTTCATAATATTCCTGCTGATTGGGTGAAGCTTTACCGATGAGAATGAGTCGGAATTTCGTGTTGTTGAGCGCACGGATGAGTTGCAGCTGATTTTTGATCCCTTCGATCCTGGCCGCGCAGATAACAAGTAAGGGATCCTTCTCTGTATCAGCAGGCGACCGGAATAACTCCGGTTCAATGCCATTCGGGATCACAGCGGAAGGGCCCGCATATCCGAATGTCGATTCGATCGTTCGTTTTTCACCTTCCGCATTCGGCAACAACATACCGGTTTGGGATAATACCTGCCGGATACTCCGTTGCTGACCTTTCCACAAATAACTCATGCTTCGCATCGCATCCTTTCCGCGCAGCCATCGGGCCACCGTTTTGCCGTACTCTGTCATGGACTCCGGAATATTGCGCAGCAACTTACCCGCCGTATCGGTCCGGTGGTGCCGGTCATATTCAGAATAATCAATAAGTATCGGGGTCAGCGCGATCGGTTTGCGGATATGGTCGAGATGATAAAGTATATCCGCCGGGCGCGTCAGATTGAAGAAGTGGAATAATTGATAACGGTCATAATCCAGTGTGTCGGTTGTCCGGTGGATCGTAGCATCATAGCCCCATGCGGCCAGATGACGCGCGGTCTGCAGCATCTGGATCGTATCTCCGCCCGGTACATCATACAGGGTGGATCGGGATATCAGGGCTATTTTTTTCATTCCATTCCGGGGGCCCGGCCCTTTTTAATCGTATGGGAAAATGATTAAGCGGCCTCAGGCTCAGGATTTTTGATGCGCTGCCCCTGAACCCGGAAAGGGAATAATGGTTAACTTTGCGGGCTTTGACGACAAAACACTACCTCATCACCGGCGGGGCCGGATTTATCGGCAGCAACCTGCTCCGGACCCTTTTCAGGGATGAACCCGGATGCCGGATCACGTGCATCGATAATTTCGACCCGTTTTACTCTGAAAAGATCAAGGAATTCAATATCCGCCCGTTCGCGGATCAGCCCGGTTTCACGTTGCACCGGGTGGACCTCGGCACCACTACCGGCGCCGAACTGGCGGCACTGATCCCTGAATCCGTGGATGTGATCGTGCATCTGGCCGCAAAAGCGGGTGTGCGTCCCAGTATCGAAAATCCCCTTGCTTATCAGCGATCGAATGTGATCGGTCTGCAGAACCTGCTCGATTTTGCAAGGGCATGTAAAGTGACCCAATTCGTATTCGGATCCAGCAGCAGTGTATATGGTATCAATGATCATTTTCCCTGGAATGAAGATGAACAACTGATGCCGGTGAGTCCTTATGCCAGCACCAAATTATCCGGTGAGATGCTGGGCCATGTGTACAGCCGTCTTTTCAATATCCGTTTTATCGCATTACGTTTCTTCACGGTATATGGCCCCGGGCAACGACCGGACCTGGCCATTCATAAATTCACCCGTTCCATTCTGGCCGGAGAGCCGATCCCTTTTTACGGCGATGGAAGTACGAGCCGTGACTATACTTTTGTGGAAGATATCATTCAGGGGATCCGCGCCGCGATGAAATACAGCGGCAGTGATTTTGAGGTCATCAATCTCGGAAATCATTTCTCCGTTTCCCTGAAAGAATTACTGGAAGCCATTGAGCAGGTCACCGGCAAACAAGCCATCATCAACCGATTAAGGGAACAGCCCGGTGATGTGCCGAAGACCTATGCCGATATCAGCAAAGCGCAACGCCTGCTGGGCTATCAGCCACAAACCAGCCTGCATGACGGTTTACAGCGTTTCTTCGAATGGTTCAATGAGAATCGCGCGCTCCTGCTTTCCTGATCACATCACAGTATCACGTTGTTGTTCGATCTGCTTTCCCGCCCGGAATATTTTCCGGATGGTGTAGGTCTTCTTGTTCTGTGATTCAAAATAAGTGCGCACGTTGATATCCGCCACGATGCCGATCGTGATGAACTGGATACCACCCAGCAGCAGGATGAGGCCGAGGATCAGCAGGGGTTTGCCCCAGATATCATGACCCATGATCTTTAAGGTGAGTAAGTAGAGATTGATAAGTGCACCCAGACCGAAGCTGATGAAACCGATGGTGCCGAACAGGTGCATGGGTTTCTGAAGATATTTGCGGAGGAAGACCATCAGGATCAGATCGCTCATCACTTTGAAGGTCCGGTTGATGCCATATTTACTTTTGCCGAACTGACGCGGATGGTGTTTCACATCCACCTGTGTGATGCGCGCACCCTGCAATTTGGCGAGTACGGGAATGAAACGGTGCAGCTCACCATACAGTCCCAGTTCTTCCGCGATCTCCCTTTTGAATACTTTAAGGGTGCATCCATAATCACGGATGTAAACACCGGTCATCCGGCGGATCAGCGCGTTGGCGATGCGGCTCGGTAATTTACGGAGGATGAATCCATCCTTCCGGTTCTTGCGGTTACCGGCCACCACATCCCAGTCTTCTTTTTTCAGTAACTCGAGCATGGCGGGGATATCCGTCGGGTCATTCTGCAGGTCACCATCCAGCAAGGCAACATAACGCCCGCGGGAATGATCGATGCCGGCGGTCATGGCTGTACTTTGTCCGTAGTTCTTGCGCAGTTCCACCAGCACGGTGCGGTCGTCGCTGTTGGCAACGATAGCGGGAATGGTTTTGTCCGTGGATCCGTCATCCACCAGGATCACTTCATAATCAATGCCACCCAGCGCGCCACGAACGGCTTCCAGCAGGGGTTTGATATTCTCCTCTTCATTCATGACGGTGATCACAACGGATAATTCGCGCATCGTATTGGTGTTTTAGTTTGTAAGGCGCTGCAAAGGTACGGAATGAAAAAAAGAAGGCCGGCAATGCCGGCCTTAAGGTATGTTGGGGTGGGATCAGACGATGCCCGCCAGTTCCAGACTTCTTTTGCGGAGATCGCGCGTGGCGGTCTCTTCAATGATCGGTTCGGGTACCAGGATGAGGGAGGTTTCATTTTCCCGCCACCAGTTCTGCTCCTGAAGTTTACTGAACGCGATCACACCCACCAGATATTTCCTTTCTTCCTGCGCGTGCCATTCTTCGATCCATTCAAATTCATCACGCGGGATGAATTTCCAGTCGGTGAATGATACATATACTTTCAGGTACAGTTCGTTCGTCAGCTGGTGGGGTTTATGGTGATACAATTTCTTGTATTCATATTTATACTGGTAACGCAGCGCGGCGATATCACTCAGTACCGCGGATGCGGTGGGGAAGCTGCCCGCGCCTTTACCATAAAAGAATTGTTTATCGGCGAATCCGCTCTCGATCACCACACCATTGTATTCATTCTTCACGAAAGCCAGATGATCATCCTGCTGAATGAACTGTGGCAGCACGAATGCGGCCACTTTGCCATTCTGCAGTTTCTGCGCCTGTGCCACCAAACGGATCTGCTGGTTGCGGGCGCGTGCCACGGACGCATCACCGCCATGGATATGCTGGATACCGTTGAACAGGATCTTTTCCGGCGCTTCAATGATACCATAAGCATGGGTGAGCAGGAAGGTCCATTTGTTCACCGCGTCATAGCCTTCCACATCCAGTTTGGGATCGCTTTCCGCGAAACCGAGCTGCTGGGCCAGGATGAGCGCCTGTTTGAAATCCAGGTTCTCATCGAACATTTTAGTGAGGATGAAATTGGTGGAACCATTCACGATCGCTTTGATGGAATGCAGCAGGTCGTTGTCGTAATATTCTTCCAGATTACGGATCACAGGGATCGACGCGCAGGCCGCCGCTTCATATAATAAGGAACGTCCGGTCTTTTCCTGCAATTCGAGTAAAGCGGTTAAATGCTCCGCGATCATTTTCTTGCTGGCACTCACCACATCCTTGCCGCCATTGAGCGCGGTGGTAACGATCTGGTAAGCGGGTTCACTTTCATTGATCACTTCCACGATCACATTGATCTCGGGATCGTTCAGTAATACGTCTTTGTCGGTCGTGAATAATTCAGCCGGCGCGTTCCTTTTCTTGCTTGCGTCCTTGATGCATACTTTTTTGATGGATGCGTTCAGGGACGGGGTTTGCTGGAGTACGCGGTAGAGGCCTTCGCCCACTACGCCGAATCCGAATAAGCCGATGGTCAGTTGCTTGTGCATGTCAGAGTAAGAGATTTATGGATGAACGGGAACGGGACGAAAGAACGCCCGTTGTTTTTTTATCTAAGAATTCCTTCAGCAGGTGTTCGATCTTATCGAACTCCAGCAGGAATCCGTCATGACCGTAAGGGGAATGGATGGCTTTCAGCGAAGCGCCGGGAATATGATCGGCAATGAACTGCTGCTCCCGCAACGGGAACAATACATCCGTTGTAATGCCGATCACCAGTGCTTTTGCTTTGATCCGGCCCAGCGCCTCAGCGGCTGTTCCGCGTCCGCGGCCCACATGGTGCGCGTCCATGGAACGGCTCAGGAAATAATAGCTGAACGCGTTGAAACGTTTCGCCAGTTTTTCACCCTGGTATTGCTGATAACTTTCGCTTTTGAAATCCTCCGTCTTGTCCGTATCCTGCTCAGCCTGACTGCGGTGATAAGTTTCATAATGACGGTAGGAGAGCAGGGCGATACTGCGCGCTACTTTCATGCCTTGTATGCCGGCCTGCGGATTGCGTTCTTTCCAGGTCGGGTCCGTTTCAATACTGTAACGCTGGGATGCATTGAAGGCGATACCCCAGGGTGAATGGAAAGCGTTGGTCGCGATGGGTATGATATTTTCAAATGTATCGGGTGCTTCAATGGCCCATTCCAGCAATTGCTGTCCGCCCATGGAGCCGCCGATGCCGATCCTGATCTTATCAATACCGAGGGATTGTTTCAGGAGGATATAACTGCGGATCATATCGCGCGTGGTGAACAGCGGGAATTCATGGTACCAGGGTTTACCGGTATCTTCATTGATATCGAGCGGACCGATGCTGCCATAGCAACTGCCGGGCACATTCACGCAAACGATGAAATATTTCGCGGGATCGAAATAACGATTCTCTCCCACCAGTCCGGGCCACCATTCGTCCGGCGCGCTGTTCGCGGTCAGGGCATGGAAGACCCATACCACATTATCCTTCGCTTCATTCAGCGTACCATAAGTGGTATACGCTAACCGGAACCCGGGTAATTGTTTCCCGGATTCCAGCGCGAAAGGTTTTTCATATTGAAATGTCTGTGCCATATAGATCAGCTCACGAGTTGATTAGCGAATACTTTTTCAAATGCCTGTTCCAGATCGGCCTTGATATCATCGATATGCTCGATGCCCACACTGATGCGCACCTGATTGGGCTGCACACCGGAACTGAGTTGTTCTTCCACACTCAGTTGTTCGTGTGTGGTGGAAGCGGGATGAATGGCCAGTGTCTTCGCGTCACCCACATTGGCGAGATGGCTCACCAGTTTGAGGGAGTCGATGAATTTGCTGGCGTTCGCTTTACCACCTTTGATGCCGAAATTCAGTACACCACCGAATCCGTTGCTCAGGTATTTTTTAGCGAGTTTGTTGTATGGGTTGGTCTGCAGTCCGGGGTATTGAACGAAATCCACCAGCGGATGTGACTCCAGCCATTGTGCCAGTGCCAGTGCATTGTCCACATGACGCTGTACGCGCAGGCTCAGTGTTTCGAGGCCCTGTAACAACAGGAAGGCGTTGAACGGACTTTGGGAAGCACCGAAATCACGCAGGCCTTCCACACGGGCACGGATGGCGAAGGCGATATTAGGAAGTCCGAGAGGATTACCTTCTCCGAATACATCCCAGAATTTCAGTCCGTGATAGCCTTCACTGGGTTCAGTGAACTGCGGGAATTTTCCATTGCCCCAGTTGTAATTACCGCCATCGATCACCACGCCGCCGATGCTGGTGCCGTGGCCGCCGATCCATTTGGTGGCGGATTCCACCACTACATTCGCGCCATGTTCGAGCGGACGGAAGAGATAACCGCCGGCGCCGAAAGTATTGTCCACGATCAGCGGCAGGTCATATTCTTTCGCGAGTTCCGCGAATTTTTCGAAATCAGGTATGTTCAGGCGGGGATTACCGATCGTTTCAAGGTAGATGGCTTTGGTGTTCTTGTCGATCAGCTTCACGAAGCTTTCCACATTATCGCCATCCGCGAAACGCGCGTCGATGCCGAGGCGTTTGAAAGCGACCTTGAACTGGTTGTAGGTACCACCATATAAATAGGATGTAGTAACGAAGTTGTCACCCGATTGCAGGATGTTGTTCAGTGCCAGGAACTGTGCGGCTTGTCCGGATGCGGTAGCAACGGCTGCCACACCGCCTTCGAGCGCGGCGATGCGTTGTTCGAATACATCGGTGGTCGGGTTCATCAGGCGGGTGTAGATATTACCGAATGCTTTCAGTCCAAAAAGATTAGCAGCGTGCTCGGCATTATCGAAACCATAAGAAGTTGTTTGATAAATAGGAACAGCGCGTGATTTGGTGGTGGGGTCGATCTGTTGTCCGGCATGCAGCTGGAGGGTTTCAAAACGTTGTTTGTTGCTCATGGTCAATGGTTTTTTATGAATGATCAAAATGATGTAAAGACGGAACAGTAAGGGAAGCGGTACCCATATGGGCGTTAGAGTAGGTATGCCTTACGGCATACAGCACATGCAACAAATGCAGCTGCGGTGAGCAGGAGCGTGGAAGTATATGTTTTGTTGCTTGTTCATTACCCTACAAAAATAATAGACTTATTTACTGTCCGCCAAATTTTATTTTTCCTTTTGCGTGAAGGGTTTGTTAATTGGTTGAGCACTGCGGCTGACCTGATTTGTCATGGTTTTGTTTGCTTTCATCTTTTTTGGTTTTTAGGACCCGCTTTAACGGGACAGTGTATTTAGAATGCTGTTAAACAGTTACACTTACCAAAGAAGGATCATCGGGTCATGCGCTTTTTGGCTGCTGCAGACAACAAAAAAGCTCACCCGATAAATCAGATGAGCTTTTGAATATTTTAAGAAGAATATTGCGAAGCTATGGTCTGACTTATCTGTCCCGGTTTTAATTCCGGGCTGGAATTGGCACCTTTCCCCGACCGTGGTCGGGATAGGTTGTCAAGGCTTCATCGGGCCATTACCCTCTGCCTTTCTTGATAAGTGTACCCAGACGCGGTGGTCTGGATTTGTAAAGAACTGGTACAAAGGAAACGCAGGAACGCTGATTTTCCAAAAATAATTTTATTGTGTATCGCTAACGGTTGTTTGGGTTGTAGTCTGAAACCCTTTGTCAATGCGGATCTCAGCTGCCCAGATTCATGCGTATCCAATCCGCTGCGGAGGTGCTGGATTTTTCAATGGTCACCTTTGCGGCGATCTTTTCCTGTGCGCCATGGATCGCTTTCGTCAGCATGGAATGGCGGATCATCTCATTCGGGTCCATACCCAAACTATCCAGTAAAGCGATGATCTTTTGTCCCCCGAAATGCATGAACAACGGCTCATCCAGTGAAGACCAGATCCTGATCTCACCCGTATGCAGTGTTGCGTAGAAAGCATTCTCTTTTTCCGGTAAGGGATAGTGGCCGATCACAATGATGGTGGCGCCGGGGTATTTTGCGGAAACATGATCGCGCGTCAGACAAATATTGACCGCTTCCGTGGTACGCTGACTGAAAAAGGTTTCCGCTTCCCTGGCCCTGTCCTCGAACCAGAACAGGAAGAGTAAGGACTTGTCTTTTTCCCAGGCACGGTACAAGGCTTCATGCAGGTTAGCGGTAGTGCGCCACACTTCATCAATGAGCTGCGGGCCTTCCGGTTTCTTTTTGAACAGATTGAACATGGCACAAATTAAAAAAGAAATGGTTGCCGCGTGGCAACCATTTTCTTCGCTACTCCAACGTTACCGTCTCTATTGATTCAATGCGGTTGCGCTTTCGATCCGGGTACCTTCGTACATCCAGATAGCGGGAGCTGTGGGTTTAGTTGTTTTTACGGGTTTGCCTTTCACCACTTTGGGTGCGGCAGCAGGTTCTTCCGTAACCGGTGCAAAAGCCTGCGCCGGATCGGCAGTATTGTAAGGGCGACCGATGCATACACGCAGCGTGTTGCTTTCCTTATCGTAGATCAGGGTGCCTTCCGCAACGGCTTTACCTTCCGTTGTTTGCTGCACAGGGATCTTGTAAGTGGCCGGTGACTGGCGCAGCATGGCCTTGATCTTACCTTGTGGTAAACCTTCCACCCAAACGAGGCCCTTGTTGGTCTCATCCAGTGTGATGGTCACCTGGGCGATATCAGGATGTGCCGCTGATTCATATTTACCGAGCACCGGGAAGATCTGAGCCGTGGTAAGACCCGGTCTTGCTGGCAGGAGCTTCGCTTCATAAGGAGTTGAAATGGAATCCACGGTCGGATTCTTTTTCGCATCCCAGGTTTGCTGAGCGCTCATGTACAGACAGGATAAGGACAAAGCCAGGGCGGCAATGGTTTTTTTCATAAAGAATGTTTTTTGATAAGTAATCCGTTCTCGTACACATCCTTCAAAATATTGTGCCAGAAACGCATTTTGGGGAAAAATAGCCCCCGCTCTTTTCCACCCCCTGTTCATAATCGCGTAATTAACCTTTCACTTGTTGCTGAAGAAAGAAGGCGTCACGGTCGTTTCAACTCAGTCCGCATGCAGTATCTTCGGGGTTCGAATCATGGCAAAAAAATCAGTAATCAATAAGCCGGAGCCTGTACCTGTCATTGCACAGGATCAGATCGAAGTATTCGGCGCCCGGGAGCATAACCTGAAGAATATCGATATCAGCATCCCCAAGAACAAGATGGTGGTGATCACCGGTATCAGCGGCAGCGGTAAATCTTCCCTGGCCTTCGATACTATTTATTCTGAGGGTCAGCGCCGTTATATGGAAACTTTCGGTGCCTATGCCCGTCAGTTCATCGGTGATATGGAAAGACCGGATGTGGACAAGATCACCGGCTTATCACCTGTGATCTCCATCGAACAAAAGACCACCAACAAGAACCCGCGTTCCACCGTGGGTACCATCACAGAAGTATACGATTTCTTCCGCCTGCTCTATGCCCGTATCGGCGAAGCCTATTCCTACAACACCGGTAAGAAGATGGTGAAATGGAGTGAGGAAGAGATCGTGGAGAATATCTGCCATAAATACGAAGGGAAGAAGATCACCCTGCTGGCACCCGTGGTGCGTGGCCGTAAAGGTCATTACCGCGAACTGTTCGAGGACCTGCGCAAAAAAGGATACCTGAAAGTGCGCGTGGATGGTGAGATCATGGACCTGGTGCCGAAGATGCAGGTGGACCGGTACAAGATCCACGACATTGAACTGGTGATCGACCGTATGCCTGTGACCGATGATATGCGTGTGCGCATCAGCCAGAGTGTGCAGCAGGCTTTGAAAACCGGTAAGGACCTGCTCTTCCTGCAGGTGAATGAAGAAAAGAAAGTGACACAGTATTCAAAAATGCTGATGTGCGAGGATACCGGACTGAGTTATGAAGAACCTTCACCCAACGCGTTCTCCTTTAATTCACCGTACGGTGCCTGTCCCACATGTAAGGGATTAGGTACTACCTATAGCGTGAATATGGAAACGGTGATCCCGGACTACAACCTCAGTCTCAGCGAAGGCGGTATTGAGCCGCTGGGCGCGGAAAGAGAAGCCCATGTATTCCGGCAGGTGCAGGAACTGGCAAAGAAACATAAGATATCGCTGAAGGCCCCGCTGAAGGACCTCAAGCAAAAGGATATGAACCTGCTGCTGTTCGGTAATGAAGAAGGGATCGAATTATCTGAAGGGGATGAAGGTTTTGATAATGTGAAGTTCGATCCGTACGGTCCGTACGAAGGGATCGTGAACATGCTGAAACGCTGGTTCAGCAATGGCTACAGCGAAAATCTGCGGGAGTGGGCGGAAGGATACATGCAGCTGAAGCCCTGTGAAAGTTGCGGCGGCGCAAGGCTGAAAAAAGAAAGTCTCTGGTTCAAGATCGACAACCGTTCTATTGCCGAGCTCGGCAATATGAATCTCGATAATTTGTATGGCTGGATCGACGGACTCGAACTCCGGATCGATAACAAACAACGCGTCATCGCGAAAGATGTACTGAAGGAGATCCGGGAAAGATTGCAGTTCCTGCTGAATGTGGGCTTGACCTATCTCTGTCTCAACCGACCTTCCAAAACACTGAGTGGAGGTGAGTCACAACGCATTCGACTGGCTACGCAGATCGGTTCACAATTGCAGGGCATCACGTATGTACTGGATGAACCTTCCATCGGATTGCATCAGCGGGATAACCACCGGCTGATCGAAGCACTGAAAGACCTGCGGGATATTGGGAACAGTGTGCTGGTGGTGGAACATGATAAGGATATCATGCTCGCAGCCGATCACCTGATCGATATCGGTCCCAAGGCCGGTTATCACGGGGGACGGATCGTCGCACAGGGTGCGCCGGCTGACCTGCTGAAACTGGATACCCTCACATCGGGTTATCTGAACGGAACGCTGAAGATCCCGGTACCTGCGGAAAGAAGAAAAGGCAATGGAAAAGTGCTGGAGCTGAAAGGCGCGGCAGGGAATAATCTGCAGAAAGTGGATGTGCAGTTCCCGCTGGGCAAGTTCATCGTGGTGAGTGGCGTGAGTGGTAGTGGGAAATCCACCCTGATCAATGAAACATTGTATCCCTTATTGTCAAAACACGCGTTCGGTTCCAAAATGAACCCGCTGGAATATAAGTCCATCAAAGGGTTGGAGCATATCGATAAAGTGATCGAGATCGATCAGTCGCCCATCGGCCGCACACCCAGAAGTAATCCCGCTACCTATTGCGGATTCTTCACGGAGATCCGGACCTTGTTCGCATCGATACCGGAAGCGAAGATCCGGGGTTACAACGCGGGTCGTTTCTCCTTCAATGTGAAGAGCGGGCGTTGCGAAGTATGTGAAGGTGGTGGGATGCGCGTGATCGAAATGAATTTTCTACCCGATGTATATGTACATTGCGAAAAATGCAACGGCAAACGATATAACCGTGAAACCCTGGAGATCCGTTACAAAGGTAAATCCATCGCGGATGTACTGAACATGACAGTCGAAGAGGCGGTGGAGTTCTTCCAGCCGGTACCTTATTTATACCGGAAGATCAAAGTACTGGAAGAAGTAGGATTGGGTTATATCACTCTCGGGCAAAGTGCCGTGACACTGAGCGGGGGAGAAGCGCAACGCGTGAAACTATCGACAGAGCTGGGAAAGAAGGATACGGGCAAGACATTCTATATCCTGGATGAACCCACGACCGGTCTGCATTTCGAGGATATCAGGCATTTGCTGGATGTACTGAATAAACTGGTCGACCGTGGCAATACGGTACTCGTGATCGAACATAATATGGATGTGATCAAAGTGGCCGATCATGTGATCGATCTGGGACCGGAAGGAGGGGATGGTGGCGGCCGCATCTTATTTGAAGGCACGCCGGAAGGACTGGCGAAATGCAAAGAGAGTTTTACGGCTCCGTTCTTAGCGGAGGAACTGAAATAAAAAAAATCCCGGCCTTGTTCGCCGGGATTTTTTTTTATAAGTCTCGATCAGATCAACCGAGATTGATAGAACCGGTGCCGAAAGCGGCCGGGTTGAAGATCTTATTCGCGATGAATGACAGAACCCAGGTCACAACGATCGCTACAACAAGGGTGACGACGAAGTAATTCATTTTTTTATCTTCCGGTGCGGGTTTCAGAACCGGCAGTCCGATATAAAGCAGGTAGAGTCCATAGATCGATGCAACGAGTGCAAGGATCGCAAGAGAAGGGATGACCAGTAAAATGGCACCTACCATTCCGGCTGTTGAAGAGTAGGCCGCTACCTGGAATGACTTTCCGAAATTCTTTTCTGCACCAAAATTGGGAGCGAGTGCATCTATGACAAAAGCGAGGATATAAACACCTCCAATGGCCCGGATCGCATAGGAAATGGCCATTTTGATGCCCCATTCTGTTCCGCTGACTCTGAAGAATCCGTAGTTAAGTCCAATAAGTCCGAACCCGATAAAGGCAGCAACTGCGCCTATCAGCGTAAGCGGAAGAATATATGTTGTTGTGATCCCGGCAGGGTTGGCTTCTTCGCCATTGATGACTCCCCACTCTTTCTGGGGGGCTGTCAAAATGTTTTTGACGCGTTCAATGAGATTCATAGTAGCTGATGTTTTGGTGGTTCGCCTACTCGTTTGGCTTTTCGGCAATCGCCCCCGGGGGTTTAAAAGCGGTTCCGGGAAGTTTCCGCATATAGGAATTCATCCTAATATACACAGTTTTAGGGATTGGGGCGTAACGGTCATGTGAATTTTTCAGGAAGTAGGCAAAAAGTGGGATGAAGAGGGGGGTGGGGGGGAACCCGCAGGCGGAAACAGGAAGCAAGGGGAAATCTTTTCGGATGCAGCGGCAAGCTGGTTTTTCACCCGGATAACGGATCTCGGCCAACTTCTTCCTGCCCCGCGGGTTTCTTAGTTATGGCAATGTAAAAAGAACTCGTGTTGAAAAAAATACCATAAGCGGGCAGAGAGTGTTTAATAAAATGAGTACAGATTATGAGAGTACCAATAATAGAGAACGGATTAGGTTTTTTCAACCAGGGTATCAGATTCTATTAAGCTCTCTGTCGCTTATGGCAGGACGTTACCGGATCTCGAATTTTCCGGCCGCGGATTCCTCGTCTCCGTTGAATACGCGGTAGATGTACTGGCCCCTCGCAAGGCCGGTAAGCCTGATGTGATCTTTGGCTTTCATCTTAGTATTGTTGATCAGGGTGCCTTGCAGATCGAAGACGAAGAAGTCGACTTCCATGCCTTCATTCTCCTTGGCCACCACGTGCATATCACGTTTAATGATGTCAGGGTAGATCTTCACCGCTGTGTTGTTCAGTGAGACAGCGGTCTTGTGTTTTGCTTTTTTAGCAGGCTCTTCTTTTGCAGCATTGGTACGGATCGCTTTCACCGTGGTGGTAGTGTCAGCATAACCGGCCTGGGTCAGCAATAATGCGGCACCCAGTAACAGCAGATAAGCAGCCTGTTTTTTCAGCGTGATTAACTTTTTCATAGTGGGTCGTGTTTTCAGGTGGTCGTATACTGATTATGATACTACGCTCTTAATAAAACACCGGGCACTTCAGTTGTCTCTTCGCTAATCCACTCGGGGAGTTTGAACCATTGATACGCCATCCCAACCGGAGGATACCGGAGAAGAATGCGTCATTCTGGTTCGGGTTACCGCGTTGCTCATTGATATAAGGCCTGTTCACACTTGGGTTATAGAACTGTTCACGGTAAGACAGCTGGCGGGCCTGCTGTGCTAATTCGGGTGACAGGTGCACATCAAAGTAGTGCGGATCGATATAATCGGTACTTACATCGTCAATATAGTCGGTGAAAGTCTTGCGGTGCAGGATCTCAAATCCTACATACATGCTTTCATTCAGGTAATATTTGAAACCACCGCCCATCACGATCTCTTTCTGGGTCAGTGAATAGTCCTTGCGTTTCGGGTATTCCGGGAAACCCTGACCTTCCAGGTGGAGGGGTTTCAGTTCCACCCAGCTCATATTTCCGGCAGGATCATAATACTGTGCCTTGGGATTGAAGTGGAAAATGCCCACACCGGCCAGTCCGTAAGGACGCAACTTGTGTGAAAGCCCATCGTACTGTTCAAGGAACACGGTCGGGTAGATCTCGGCTGCCACATATGCTTCAGCAAGGGCGGATTTAAAGCCCAGGTTCCTGCGGCGGCGGTCCATTTCTACTTTACCGGTTGATTTGATCAGACTGTCATAGCCTTCGAGTTGTCCGATATTAGCGGAAACACGGAAGCCCAGCCATTCGGTGGGATAAAAGTTCACATACAAGCCCTTGATCAGTTTCGTGACCGGCAGGTTTACGTCCTTGATAAAGGTGGTTCCCGCACCACGGTTTCCGCCCAGGTCACCCAGGAAGAATGAAGGGCCAAAGCCAAGACCTAATTCGATCTTGCCATTAGCAGCCGCGATGGATTGGGATTGTGCAGTGAAGGAAAAGAGGCTGCATAAGCAGATAAGCACGATAAGCCGTACTTGGGGTACTCTCGTTTTCATGGTATCAGATTTCTGGTTTTTCTATTATTGGATTCGGATACTAAATTATAGAAAGAATAATCCAACAGGTAATCTGTACCGGTATTTTTTTTATTGTGGGCCTTAAAATGTTTTAGTACTTGGGGATTCTACGATGTTATGATGGAGATAGTACCATTTCTATGTGTTCAATGCCATCTTCCAGATATACATCACCTGCAACAATGAAGCCAAACGATGAGTAGAAATTTTTCAGATATAATTGTGCGCCGATGCGTTGAGGAATATTCCCGTATAAAGCTTTTACTGTGTCAATGGATCTTGTCATCAGTTCTTTTCCGGCACCTGTACGTCTTACTAAAGGCGATGTGATCACTCTTCCGATCGATGGTTCTGTATAAGATACGCCCGGAGGCACCAGTCTGGTATAGGCCACCAGCCTGCCTTCCAGCCATCCCATCAGGTGCCTGCAGTGCTGATCCTTATCATCAGCGTCCTGGAATACACAGTTCTGTTCCACCACAAATACTTCATTGCGCAATTGTAAAATAGCATAGAGTTCTGAAGGTTTCAGTTCCTCAAATTCCCTGATCGACCATTGAATGTTTGCTGCGTTCATATTGAATGTGCTTGTCCAAATACCAGATACCCGATACTAAATACTTTTCCTCCTAAGTGTATTTGCTAACTATCTTCCTGCCGGCACCGGGATCACCGGTAAACTCTCATTACCGTCATCACTAACCGATTGTACCGCGAAAAAGTAATTATCCTTTGAATAAGGAAGATCCATTTTCAATTCGGTCGTATAGAATTTTTTCTGCCATACTGCACTGGTCGTTTCACGTATCACCACATAATAACCTTTCACTTTTCCGGCCGCAGGTACCTGCCAGCTCAAGTTGGTATAATTGGTCAGTTTCTTCGTTTCCACTTTCACCTCCCGGGGCATCTGGGGAGCTTTCGCCAGATTGGCCAGGTTGCTCAGGTTCATACAGGTATTCTTCCGCAGGTATTCAAAGTCCATGTACTCCGGCAGGTCGCCATACGCGATACCGTTCTCGCTTCTTACATCCTGATGCTGGTGTGTGTAGTTCTCATTCATTTCTGTGAACCGTACCGCGGCGTATCCTCTCTGCACATAGGGGGTATGGTCGCCTCCCCGCAGGAAACGGTCATTCCGGTATACCATCACCACTTCCAGATTATCGACATAGCGTTCGCCGATCTCCTTTACATACCGTGCAAGCTGACGGGCCTTGCCATCATTCTCCAGTCCCAGGTTACGGATATTCAGCGCGGCTTTTCCGGTATCCAGTACAGAGAATGCTTCACTGAACACACGGATCTTCGTATTGTTGATCACGTTCGTTTCATTACTGTTGTTGCTGCCCATGATATCATTATTCAGCACCGCTTCAATGTTCCAGTTACCTTTCTTCGCTTTGTCCGCCATATAATTGGCACCCAGCAATCCCTGTTCTTCTCCGCTCACCGCGACGAAGATGATCGTGGCCGGGAAATTGCGTTGGCTCATGATCCGGGCGCATTCCAGCACCGCGGCCACGCCACTCGCGTCATCATTCGCGCCTGGTGCGTCACCTGTTCCATCCATCACATTACTGCGCATATTATCCAGATGCCCGCTGATCAGGAAGATCCTGTTATCATTAGGGTCCGTTCCTTTTAAAGTCGCGACCACATTACCTAACAATGTCGGTTTATCCACCCGGCGTCCGTCCGGTTGCAGCGTTACGGTATCAATGAAAGCCGTCAGTCGGCCGCCACTCTGTTTCGCGAATTCATTGAAACGACTCAGTACCCATACACGTGCGGCGCCGATCCCACGTCCCGGATCGGTCTGTGTGCTCAGCGTACTGCGTGTGCCGAAGCTCACCATTTTGCGGATATAGGATTCAAGGGAATCCTTTGAAACTTCAGTGACCATTTTGGCGATCTGCGGATCACGGTTGATGGTGGTCTGGGCCTGCATCATGGTGAATGCAGTGAGGAGCAAAAGGCTGGCGGTCAGTTTTTTCATGTCTGTCAATTCAGTGTTTAAATATATTGAAATAGCGGCGGCGCTTACATCGGCCGGTCAGAATTCTCCTGGAACATCTTAACACGCATGACCTCGGCGATGGTGCGGGCACGCTTCTTTGCATTCTCCGTTACATCACCACTGAAATGCAGGTCCAGACTGGCTTCGAACAATTCGATCCAGCGGGTGAAATGATGGTCGAGCATCGGTACTTTACGGTTCACATTGAAATGCGCGCCCATCGTATCCCTTACGTAAGCCTGACGGCCCAGCAGGATCGTTTCCCAGAAATCACACATGATGGGAAGATGCTTGTTCCAGTCCGTCTTCATCACATCCAGAAAGATGGGGCCCAGGTCCGGGTCCTGCATGATGTTATCATAAAAATGATACACTACTTTCTCAATGTCCTGCCTTGTACTAATATCCATATTTATCCTTCCAGAGGTTTTTTAAGTATTTGCGTAATTCTTCTTCACGCGCGTTCTTGCCCGGATCATAAAAAGCAGATCCCGAAATGGCATCCGGCAGGTATTCCTGCGGGGCGAAGTTATTCTCATAACTGTGCGAATAGCGGTAGTCCTTTCCGTAACCCATGTTCTTCATGAGTTTGGTCGGCGCATTGCGGATATGCAACGGTACCGGCAGGTCCCCCGCATTGCGCACCGCCGCCATGGCCGCATCGATCGCCACGATCGCTGAATTGCTTTTGGCGGAAGATGCCAGGTAGATCGCGCACTGCGAAAGGATGATCCTTGCTTCCGGGTAACCGATCTTGTTCACCGCCTCGAAACAGGCGTTGGCCATCACCAGCGCGGTAGGGTTGGCATTACCGATGTCCTCGCTCGCCAGGATCACCATCCTGCGCGCGATGAACTTCACATCTTCACCACCCTCGATCATACGTGCCAGCCAGTATACCGCGCCATTCGGATCACTGCCACGCACCGATTTGATGAATGCTGAAATGATATCATAATGCTGTTCACCGCTCTTGTCATACAACGCGATCTTTTGCTGCGCCACTTTCATCACAAGTGCGTCCGTGATCACGATCTCTTTTCCACCCGCGTCACATACGATCTCCAGCAGGTTCAGCAGTTTTCTTCCGTCTCCGCCGGAAATATGCAGCAATGCTTCCGTTTCTTTGAGCGTTACTTTTTTCTGTTTGAGGATCTCGTCTTTTTTTAACGCGCTTTCCATCAGCTTCACCAGGTCCTTATCCTCCAGTGGTTTCAAAACATAAACCTGACAACGGGAGAGGAGGGCGCTGTTCACTTCAAAAGAAGGGTTCTCCGTCGTGGCACCAATGAGCGTCACCGTTCCTTTTTCCACCGCACCCAGCAGGGCATCCTGCTGACCTTTGTTGAAACGATGGATCTCATCAATGAACAGGATCGCGCCCGGTTTGTGTTTCGCTTCTTCGATCACTTCCCGTACATCTTTCACCCCGGAACTGATAGCACTCAGGGTATAGAATGGCGCTTTCAGGCTATGCGCGATGATGGTCGCGATGGTCGTCTTGCCCGTACCCGGAGGTCCCCAGAAAATAATGGAAGGTAATTTGCCACCAGCAATGGCGTGGCGCAGCATACTGCCCGGTCCAGTGATATGTTCCTGACCCAGCAAGTCATCCAGTGTATGCGGCCTGATCCTCTCCGCCAGCGGTGCTAATGCATTCATGGCTTCAAAGTAACAAAAAAAGGGGCCGGCACCGCCGCTTGTGCAAAACTGTTATCAGTTCACATACGCGTTCAGGAAAGCCGTGATCTTGTCGAATGAATCCGTGAGGTTCGCGCCCGTCCAGCCGTGGTTTTCGGACGGATAGAACACATACTGGTTCGTGACACCTGAAGTAATGAGTTTGTCACGCAGGATCACTGATTGTGTATAATCCACTACGATGTCGGCACCACCCTGCAGGATGATGGTGGGCGGGCATTGGGCCGTGACATAATTATAAGGACTTCCGTCATGATAAGCCTGTGCCTTCGTGGCCGGATTACCACCGATGACCGCGATCAGCTGCAAAGGGATCAGCGGATTGATGGGATACGTGTACATGGAATACAGTTCCGTGGGTCCGAAGAAATCCACAACGGCTTTGACCTTCACGACCGAATTATTCTTATACGACTGTTGCAGGGCAAGATGTCCGCCCGCACTGGCACCGAGTGCCACGAACTTGTCGGATATCTTATAATCCGCACGTTTATTATAGATGAATTCGAAAGCTGCTTTAACGTCCAGCTCCTGTGTCGGGAAAAGATTCGTACCACTCACTGCCAGCCGGTAATTGATATTGAAGATGGCATAACCCGGTAATCTTTTCTTCAGCGAATCCACATAGGGTGTGAAATCAATCTTATCACCTTCACTCCATCCGCCACCATGTACCATGATGATCACTTTTGTTGTGGCCACCGATCTGCCTTCCGGCAAATAGATGTCCATCTTCTGCAAAGGATCCGTTCCGTATGAGACATTCAGTTGTGTGGAAGAGGGTACGGCAGGCGTCACATCCTTTTTCTTACAGCCGAATGCGAGGAACGGTAAAAGCCAGAGTATTTTTTTCATGTTTGCAGATTGATATGAAATTACGGATGTTGACGATATGGACGTTCCACAGGTTGCCCGGAAAATTAAAACGGTGGTATTCAGGCAAAAGCGGCCCGGCAGGGAAATCTCGCACGACTTTTGGTATTTCCCTCTCAGCCATGAACCACCAACCTGAGTACCCCCTCCATCAAAAACCATTCCGCCGGGCCTTTTTCCTGGTCTGGGCACTTGGTTTTGCCATGAATATAGCTGCCCAAACCCTGGGAACTGAGCAGAATTATGCCATGAACAGTCCCGCCATCGTCAAAGTGCAGGCGGTATTCTCGGCCACAGTTTATGTCAATAAGGTCGATCTCAACCAGTCCAGGTTCGATAAACTCGTGGATTCGGTGAAGCGGCTCGACAGTTCCGGCCGCTTGTTCAGTTCCGAACAGAAGCTGGATATCCTGGTCCGGGCGCTCTATAAGAATCCATTACGGTTCTTCACGCCTACTGAAGAATATTTCAAACAGGCTCACCGCGTGGAATCATCCGGTACCGGTTTCCTGATCACCGGTGATGGGTATATCCTCACGAACTGTCATATCATTGATCGTGACAGCGCCTATATCCGACGTAAGTTCATCCTCTCTACTTTCCATGAAGTATCAGAAGCGGGCATCAATGCCCTGCAGAATTCATGGGCCATGGAACTGAACGAACAGCAAAGGAATCTGCTGAATGACGCGTATGGTCTCATTTATTCACAGTTGTCATCACTCATCTTATTCGATCTGAAAAAAGAATTCATCGTCAGTTACCGTGACGACCGCAATGGTCAGGGTGCGGAAACGGTGCAGACTACCGCACAGATCATCAGGCAGGGACAGCCCATGCCGGGAAAGGATGTCGCGATCCTGAAGATCAACGCACCGCATGAGTTGCCTGCGTTACAATTATCGCGGGATCCATTCATTGCCATCGGTACACAGGTGCTGGTGCTGGGTTATCCCGAACCCGTGACCAGTCATTCTTTCCTGGCTTCAGCAGCGGCGATCGAACCGAGTCTGACCACCGGGATCGTGAGTGCAGTCAAGACCTCCATCCATGGCTGGCCCGTCATTCAGATGGACGCGCTGATCAGTCATGGCAGCAGTGGCAGTCCGGTCTGCAATGATCATGGCGAAGTGATCGGCATCGCCACATTCGGTAGTATTGATGCAGGCGGCACCTCACTGGCCAGTGGATTCAACTTCGCGATACCGGTTTCCGTGGTGCGTGATTTTCTGGATGATGCCGGACTGGATCCGCGGCCAGGGAAGTCGACCACTTTATACAATGAAGGACTCGATCTGTACTTCCATCAGTACTACCGGCGTGCACTGGAAAAATTCAGAGAAACGGCCATATTGAATGTAAAGTATCCGCAACTCAGTTTCTATACGGACCAATGTGCAAGAAAAGTGGAGAGTGGGGCAGGGCACAGTGCGCCACCGAGGACTTATGTATTGTATTTCATGTCGCTTCTCGGAGTGGGAGCTGTATTGATGATCATTTACAGGACCCGCAAGAACCGTAAGCGCATTTTACATGCGTCCTGATTCAGCGGGCGGCCTGTTCTTCGAACTCAAAGGTTTTCTTATTGAAATTGCGGTGCAGTAAGATCCGCAGTGAATACATGCCATACAGCATCAGGATCTGCAACAGGACCATAGCTGTTTGGAAGACCAGATCTGAGAACCACTTTCCCGGTATTTTCAGGAAGGGCTGTTTGATCACAGCAGCCATGGCTTCAAGTGTCTGGTATTCTCGGATCCACAAACCGAATAGGAATGCAAGCAACAGGAAGTTGATGAGGAAAAGCCAGTTGAAGACAGACTTGGTCTTTCCGCCCACCGGTATATCCGGGTAGTGTTCATTCAGCGTCTGTACACTGAATACCGCGAACCAGGTGATGAAGAAGAAGGCGATGGCCTGGATGAAATAGTTGACATCCCCCTCACGGAAGGTATTGATGAGCGACAGGAAACCGTACATCACTGCGATCAGCATTTGTACGAAACATGCCAGTCTGAATAATTTCCAACCGAACTTCATAAGCGTTTATTTGAGCTGCAACCGGATCTGTAATTCTTCCAGTTGTTTGTCATCAATGGTCGACGGCGCATCCAGCATCACATCGCGGCCCGCATTATTCTTGGGGAACGCGATGAAATCACGGATACTTTCACTGCCACCGAGGATCGCGCAAAGCCTGTCGAATCCGAACGCGATACCACCATGCGGCGGTGCGCCATATTCGAAAGCGCCGAGCAGGAATCCGAATTTATGTAATGCTTCTTCCTTGCTCATGCCCAATGCTGCGAACATCTTCTCCTGCAGTTCACGCTGGAAGATCCGGATGGATCCGCCACCGATCTCATTTCCGTTCAGCACCATGTCATACGCGTTGGCTTTGATGCCGGCATAAGGATGCTTCAGGTATTCCGCTGCATTCGTGATCACGGGATCATTGCCGATCATCGTTTCAATGTCGGAAGGTTTCGGTGAGGTGAACGGATGGTGACGGGCTACCCAGCGGTTGCCTTCTTCATCGTATTCGAACAGCGGGAAGTCGAGCACCCACAGTAAACGGAATTCCTCTTTCTTACGAAGACCCAAACGGTTGGCCATTTCCATACGCAGGTCACTGATCGCTTTACGCGTTCTTTCTTCCGCACCGGCCAGGATGAGCACGAGGTCGCCGGCTATGGCGCCGGCCGCGTCAGCGATGGCTTTCAGTTTTTCTTCGGTGAAGAATTTATCGATGCTGCTCTTGTAAGTACCGTCCGTATTGCATTTGATGAAAGCGAGACCTTTCATACCGATCTGCGGACGCTTCACCCACTCGGTCAGTTCATCCGTTTGTTTACGGCTGTATTCGCTGCAACCGGGTGCCGCGATGGCGATCACCGTTTCCGCTTCGTCAAATACCTTGAAACCTGCTTCATTGATGAGTTGTGACTGGTCCTGCTTATTCATATACACGACCGCTGGTTTCTTCAGGTTCAGCAGCGGCATGTCGAAACGGATATCCGGTTTATCGTTACCGTATTTCCACATCGCATCCTCCCAGGTCATGCGTTGTACTTTCTCGGTGTATTCGATGCCCTTCACATCTTTGAAGATCGATTTGATCAGTCCTTCGAACATGTTCAGGATATCTTCCTGTTCCACGAATGCCATTTCACAGTCGATCTGTGTGAATTCAGGCTGACGGTCCGCACGGAGGTCCTCATCACGGAAACATTTCACCACCTGATAATAACGGTCATACCCGCTCACCATCAGCAATTGCTTGAAGGTTTGGGGCGATTGCGGTAAGGCGTAGAATTGTCCCGCGTTCATCCGGCTTGGCACCACGAAGTCGCGCGCACCTTCAGGGGTGGACTTGATCAGGAACGGGGTTTCAATATCCATGAATCCCTGCTGGTGCAGGTAATTGCGTGCGGCACGGTTCACGGCATAACGCAGTTCGATATTTCTCTTCACG
Source organism: Bacteroidota bacterium (assembly GCA_029555415.1). GTDB lineage: Bacteria > Bacteroidota > Bacteroidia > Chitinophagales > Chitinophagaceae > JAKPSI01. The sequence continues at coordinate 68,383 of JAKPSI010000002.1, forward strand.
GCGTTACGGCGGAGGTCGAGATAACGGTATTTCATGCGCAGGTCGTCGCCACCATCGGTATCGTCCTGAATGGTGAAGGGTGGTACTGCTGATTTATTGAGTACTTTGAAGGAGCCCACGATGATCTCGATATCACCCGTAGCGAGGTTCGGATTCTTGTTACTGCGTTCATTCACTTTACCGGTCACCTGCAGCACGAATTCACGGCCGAGGGGCTGTGCATCCAGTTCAGTATTCAGTTCTTCACCGAATAATAATTGGGTGATGCCATAACGGTCGCGCAGGTCCACGAATGTGATGGATCCGAATTTACGAACGGTCTGCACCCAGCCGGCCAGGGTCACTTCCTGTCCGTTGTGGTTGATCGATAATTCTCCGCAAGTATGTGTTCTGTACATGTGTACTGTGTTAAGTCGTTGAGGGGTAGGTTTTTGCAGCTTGTGGCCGGTGGGCCCGGGGCCGCGTTTCGGCCGCAAATATAACAACAAATGGCGGGTGGGGTTGCAAATTGAAAACCCGTTATATATATTTAGTGTTCGAACCGTACCGTAATGCACCCTTTCCTGAGAAAACTTAACGGCATCTTTGCCAGAGGCGCAAGCCATGCACCTGAGGATCTACCCCTTGAAGCGGTACTTTCCGAAGAAGAATTCAACAATTATTCATTTGTCATCGGTGGTCTGTTCACTTATTTCAACGATCTCCCGGAAGCGGAGAAAAGGAAATTCGTGTCAAGGGTCCATCATTTCAAAACGGGGAAGAAATTCCATTTCATAGGCCTGGAGCACCAGGAGGATACGTCAACGCTGGTCAGTGCTTCAGCGGTGCAGGTAACGTTCGGATTGAATAATTACAGTCTGACACATTTCAAGGATATCTACATTCTGGCCGATGCCTATCATATGGAAGATGATGAGGAGTTGTATATCGGACATGTGGCACCTGAAGGTATTTACTTATCCTGGAAACATTTCCTGTATGGGTATTCCAATAAGACGGACAATATCAACGTTGCAGTACATGAGATGGCGCACGCGCTGCTGTACAATAATTTTTTCGCGCAGTACGGTATCGACAATCATTTCAGACTGAACTACGAACGTTTTTCGAACAGTACGGGCCCCATTCTCGCCGATGCGATCACGAACCGGCGCAGTTATCTGCGCAGTTACGCGTTCAGCAACCTGCATGAATTCTGGGCAGTGAGTGTGGAAGCTTTCTTTGAGAATCCGAAAGGGTTAAGGGATAATATGCCTGAGCTGTATGTGGCGCTGTGTGGTGTGCTGAATCAGGATCCCATGACACATCAAAAGATCATTAAATCCGAACCATGATAACACTGACCCTCATTTATTTCACCCGCCGTTTCATTCAACAGTACAAACAACGATCGCGACTGGTCATTACATCGTGACCACCTGATTTTGTTTCACCTCTTTAGGCCGCTGTACCGCGTAATAGTACAGCAGGATCAATGCGCCTATGATGAATGGGATCAATGCCATTTCCTTTCCGGTATAATGTCCGACAACGATCTTCGTGTCGAATCCGAAGAACTCACTGATCATCCAGTAAGCATTCGCGCTGATCCAGAAAACGATGGCCAGGTTATGCGCCAGTTCAGATACGATCTGCCGGTTCTTCCACGCGATCCATACCGCTACTGATAAGGTTGGGATGATCATCACGATACCAATAGGTTTCCACACCATACACCAGCTGATATCCTTCAGCAGCCAGAATACGATATGCATGTTCTCCATCTTCCGCAGGTACGAGGGAATGATATATTGCTGATCGGCGGCATTAGGCATAGCAGTTACCCGGTGGTTTATAGCCGGAAGCAATAAAAATAAGGATTCACTGCATTTTTTGATCAGCGCGTAAGGATTTTCTGGAAGCGCATGACGGATGCTTCGGGGTCCAGCGGACCGTCTGTGGTTAAAAAACTGCTCAGCTGTTTGGCGAACCAGGGTGCAAGGGAGCAACCCTTCGTGCCCAACCCGTTGAATACACCGATCTGCGGCAATCTTGGGTGCAAACCTACGAATGGCCTGCGTTCCAGTGTCGCCGGGCGTATGCCGGCGAAATGGCCGGTGATGCTGAACGGAACTTTGAGCCAGCTTTTCAGCAAAGCTTCGGCTTGTTCCCGGAACTGAGGGGTAGGCTGATCATCATCGAATTTCCAGGCATAGTTGGAGCCGATCCACCATTTGCCTTCACCAGCAAGCGGTGCCAGGATCATTCCTCTCTTATAGATATGGTGCGCGGGCAGATCAGGGATGTCGACGGTCAGCAGTTCTCCTTTATTCGGCGCATAAGGCAGTGCCTGAAAATAACGGTTATCCGCACCTGCACTTCCGTCACAGAAGATGATCTTCTCCGCTTCAATGTCGCGGTAGCGTACACCTTTACCGGTGAGCATCAGTTCTTCTGTTTCAAATTTTTCTTCACGGAGCTGCTCTTTAGCGATCAAATGACTGCGCCAGGCGGGCAGGATATGCTCCAGATGTGCGGTATAGGCCGGCTTGATCTCCCCGAATCCAAAATCATAATTCAAATGATCCCGGAATGCGGCTTCATCGGTACGGCCATGAACATATTGCGCTTTTTCTTCCACACGCTGCATGAAGCTTTGGCGCATCTGCGCGCTGGGGAAGAAATCGAGAATGCTTTTTTCGGAAATGGCTTTGATGCCCAGTTCACGACCCATCTGGTTGTATTGCTTCCAGGCAAAGGGATGCAGTTCTTCCACCATCCATGCAGCCACATGCCTGCGTCCCGTTACCGGATTGATGATTCCCGCGGCCAGTCTGGAAGAAGAGAGCGGGTTGGATGCATCTAATACGATAAAGCTGGCACCGGCCTGCTGCAGATAATAACTAAGCCAGGTACCGGCAATGCCTTGTCCGATAATGAGGAAACGCGTTTGCATTGCGCGAAGGTAAGCTACTTTGTCTCGCCGTCTCGCCGTTTCGCCGGGGTTTCCTGTATTCGGAGTTTGCGAACGTGGTAAACTCAGAACCCCGGCGCATAGTACGCCGGGGTTCCGAAAGTAATAAAGAAGAAAGATTCATCCAGGCTGGAAACCCCGTCGAAACAAGAAGCAAGAACCCCGGCGCTAATAACGCCGGGGCAACAAGTCTCGCCGGGGTTTCCAGTTCTCGAAGTTGCCGAACATCGTAAAGCAAGAACCCCGGCGCATAGTACGCCGGGGTTCTGAAAGTAATAAAGAAGAAAGATTCATCCAGATCGGAAACCCCGGCGAGACCAAATAAACCCCGGCGGGACGACCTATTCTACGTTAATTCTGATCCCCTCACTATGCGCACTGAACTCCGGCGCATACATGCACTGGATACTGGTAATGCCATTGCTGAAATTACCGGTATGCGTTACGAACAGCGGATATTCGAACACGTAAGTTCCTTTGTTCAGGTAGCTGAAGAAGAAATTCGTGCTCGCGTCCCTGGTGCTTTCATAATAACCGAGACCACCCTGCCATTTGTATTCACTCAGTACATTCACCGGTTCGAGACAGGAAGCGCGCATGTCTTTCATGTGCACATATTCCATGTCACGGTCAACACGCAATTCCACCCGTACTTTGATCTTGTCACCCACATGCAGTACATCACCTTCATTCACCGGTTCCAGCACGGGCCCGCGGTCCGTATTCTTCTCCACGAATAATTTCTTCACCAGTTTCAACGGAGTGGCGGAAGGCGTGATCTTATCGAGGTCCTCGAAATACTGCCAGTACACGGCGCCCCAGCTGGGACTACTGCTCTGACCGTTCACGGTGACCGTGATATTGCCCATGTCAGGACCGATCTTCTCGGCCGGTATGGTTTGTTTGAAATAACCGGTGCCTTCTTCTGTTTTCACTTCATCAGATCTGATGCTGGTATTACCCAAACGGATCTCCACTTTCGCATCGCTCTCCAGCCATTGCGTGCCTTGCAGCAATAAGGCGTAACAGGCTTCCGCCGTGGCTTTCGTTGTTTTCCAGTCGTTCGTCTGTTTGTTCTTCAGCAACCAGGTCTTCAACGCATCCACGGTCGCGGTATCTTTTCCTGCTTCACCGAATGCTTCGATGAGCAGTGCCTGTGTTTCAATAGGGGCTTCATACCAGTACCAGCCGGCATTACTTTTCCAGTACATACCCAGTTCTTCATTGCTGATGGAGGTTTCTTTGAGCGACTTCAAAATCGCTTTCGGTGTAACCGCATCAGCAGTGCGGGAAAGGGCCAGCGCCGTCATCCCCTGCATGTACTTGCTTTGGGTGGTCCATGTTTTCTGTACGCGGCCGCGGAAATAATTGTAGGCGGTCAGCGATGCTTTCGCGATCGGGTATTCCGGGAAAAAACTGCGCATGTAGAGATACTGGATCGTGGTATAACCAGGTGTGTAGGTAGTGAGTTTGGTTTTATACCGGATCAGCTCATCATAATCCGCTTTCAGTTTTTTATCGAGATAAGGGATCGCTGTTTCCAGGATGGCTTTAAGCGGGCCATCGCCCTGTGTCTTGTACGCTTTCAGTTTTTTCAGGTGACCGATACCCGTAACGATGTACTGCGTGATGTAACGGTCATCCGGGCCGCCTTTGAACCATACGAAACCACCGTTGTCCAGCTGCATTTGTTTCAGCTTATCGTAAGTGGTACTCAATTGTTCTTTCATGCGCATGAGATCGAAGAGCAGACCGATATTTTTCTTGCGTTCATTCTCTGATTTGGCTTCCAGCACCCACGGCGTTTCTTCCAGCAGCACGGCCTTCAGTTCGGGGTTCTTCTGCAGGTTGCTGAGCAGGGCGGCGGTGTCCTTGTTCTTCCAGGTTTCGAAGATCTGCTGCAGTTTGGGTGAACTGTTCGCGATCATTGCCGCGATCGAATTCGCGTAATACTTGTTCCATGTTTGTTCCGCGCATTCGTATGGATATTGCATCAGGTAGGGGAGCGACTGCACCGCATACCAGGCGGGGTTGGAACTGTATTCAGCCGTAAGACTCAGTGATTGCAAGGTTTCAGAAGAACCCGATGCTTTCAGTTTGTCGAAACTGTAGCTCTTCGTTCCGTTACCGCGTAAGGAGAGCGGTTGAGTTTCCGTGACCAGCATGCGGTTGCTGAGTACAGGTAACGCGTTCTCTTCTCCGTCACTGTGGTCACCGGAACGTGCCACGATGCGCCAGATGAGTGCTTTGTTGAACAGGTAAGGCACTTCAATGGGGAATTTCATCGCTTCGCTTTGTCCGGCCCCGATCGTGAAATACTGATTGGGGATCATATTGCGGAACCAGCCATCCACCGGTTCATTGGTGGCGGCATCGAATAAAAGTAATTGAGCCTGACCCGTGATCTCGGAATCGGTCATGTTGACCACTTTGGCACTGAATTCCATATTATCACCTTCACGCAGGAAGCGCGGGGGATTGGGTTGCACCATCAGTTCTTTCTGGGTCACGATCTCTTTGGTGCTGGAACCGAATGCCGCGTCTTTCGTATGCGCCAGTGCCATGAATTTCCATTTGGTCAGCGATTCCGGTAAGGTGAAGCTGAATTCAATGGCTCCGGTACTGTCGGTATGCAGTTCCGGCAGGAAGAAGGCGGTCTCGTTGAAATTCTTGCGGATCTTGATATCGCCTGAAGGCTTTTCTGTTTTTTCAACTTTCAGGAATGGAACCTGAGTGGTGAACGCCAGCGTGTCTGCAACGATTTTAGGAGCCGCGAAGTTCATGGATAAACCATTCATTTCTGATTTCAGTATCTCTCCACTGGCCATGGGAGCCACTTTCGCATCCATCGCCATTCTACGTCTCTCGTAAAGACCACCTCCTCTTCCTGACCAGCTGTACACCCTGTTCACAAAGACATCTGTTCCGATGAAATGGTCATATTCTTTTTCTACAGATGGTAGTTCTTTCAACTCCCTGTAACGTGAATCTGAACTGATCTGCCCGAAGTTCTGTTCGGTCTGCCATTCGATCACTGCATAATAAGAAGGCCACACATCCGGTTCGTTCCAGTAATGGGGATAGAACTGGTCCAGCGATGCGTCATACATACCGGCCAGCATTTCCGCTGCCACTTTTTCTTTTTTATAACCACTGATCCGAACTTTCCATTTTTCCGCGCTGCCCGGAAGGGTCTTGTCGCGGAAACTGAGGTATTCGATCTTCAGTTCTTTATCCGTCCAAGGGATGTTGATCGTTTGTGCCGCTTCATGAAAACGATTGTGCTTCACAAATGCCCAGCTAACGGTATAGCCCGCACGGTCAGCCTCCGTAACGGAGAAAGCCGTATGGATGATCTCGTTGTTGATGTTCAGGAAACTGAATTGCGGTTCTTGTTTTTCTTTGAGTATGGTTTTGATGATATGCGCGCTGTCCGCAGAACTTCCCCATTGTACTGTTGCGTTCTCACCGGGTTCAACGGTCGTTTTGCTTTCCAGTGTGGTGATATATGCGGGGTTGGACAATTGTGGGCTGGCCGGATTGGTCAGTTCGATATAAGCGATATCGCGGATCGTACTGCCATCTTTATCGGTTGTGGTGACCTCCACTTTATAATGTCCGGGTACGGGCTTGGCCCATTGTAACTTCCATTCGCCATTGGCGCGGGAAGAATCGGTTTTGGTATGCACTTTTTCTCCTTCTTCCCAGGCATGTTTGTCCGTTTCGTTCGCATATTCATCGTAGGGGAAATTGCGGAGGTATTCTTCCTTCGACATTACGAACTGGTCCGGGCGGCCCCAGAATCGTTCACGGATCAGTCTTTTTTCGGCTTTCAGTCGGGTGATGCTGAGGCTGACAGTAGCGGGAATGAATTCACCGTTCATGTTCAGCGTACTGATATTGATCTTCTTCAGACTGTCCGCCGCCATTGTTTCCGGAATGCCCAGGCTGAGCATGAGTGCGTGGTAGCTGACAGATACTGTGGTTTGTTCACTGCGCGTTTCGCCATTGATATCGGTCACATCTGCATAAACCGTATAATCGAATACCGGTTCAAATTTCTTGTCGACGCTCAGGTCGGGAATAGCGTTGAATGAGACCGTGAATTTTCCGTCCTTGTCCGTTGTAGCTTCACCATGCGTGATCTCCATCGACGGAGTGGGCGGCTGCCACCAGCGCCAGAACATCCAGCTGTAAATGAAACGGGGCTGACGTTCCACGCGGTATTTGACGGTGGCGCCATCGATATTATTCCCGGCATAGGCTTTGGCGAAGCCGGTCACTTTGATACTGTCGTTCACTTTATAAGTGCCCTTCAGCGTTTCATAATCCACATAGAATTTCGGGCGTTTGTATTCTTCCACATGGAATTCAACGGAGCCGTCCGTAGCAGTACTGATGCTGAATGAGCCATTCAGGGAACCGGAAGGCAGGTGGAATACACCGTTGAAAGAACCGTATTCATTCGTCTTAACGGTCATGCTGTCCACTTCTTCATCATTGGCATCATTGAGGAACACTTTGGTTGAAAAAGACTGCAACAAAGAATTCTTCTTACCCTCATCTTCTTTTTTCAGCGCGATGCCTTTGAAATAAACGGTCTGGCCCGGACGGTAGAGGCTGCGGTCCGTGAACAAAAAGACCTTGTACTCCGGTACCCTTTCTTCCGGCGCACTGGAAAAGTAATTGCTGGTCCAGTCAGACATGAAAAGTCGTTCCTTGCCATACTTTACGTCGAACAAAATGTATTCATATGAATAAGCGGACTGTTCTTTGCCGCGTTCCAGTCTGAAATATCCGTTGCCGTCGGTTGTATACAGCTTTCCCGCTTGCCGGATGTATTTGGATTGTTTGGAATCGTAGACCCGGTTCCAGACCTGCACGGCGGCTTTCGCCAGCGGTTTACCATTGTCGCGGTCCAGTACGAAATAATCCCGGTTATTGGCACTGACATAACTAATCGATGAAACATAGAAGAACCGGGCACCGAGGATATTTTTTTTATCGCTGAAATCCCTGCCATTGCTGGCCACCAGCATATATTCACCTGCAGGTAGTGCTTTGATCTTGATTTCGGTTGTATGATGTTGTAAATCGTTAGTTTGGGGAAGTGATTGCACCCAGGCTTGTTCGACTTTGGCATTCACGATGGAGGGCCAGATTTTGGAAACATCCCTTTCTTCCATTAGATTTTTCAGTGCATCATCAGGTTTGATCAGCCGTAAGTACAGTGTGGATACCTGATCATATTCAACCAAAGTACGGAAAGGCTGATTGGGTACATTCACTTTCTCAACTGTGAAACTGAAAAAAGGCGTTGTGATAACTTGTGATAAAAGCGCGGCATTGAGTTTACCCTCTGAAGAATCCTTTTGTGTCAGGATCCTTTCACAGATCTCTTTGGCTTTCACACGTGCATATCGCTGGGTCGTATCTCCAAATGGTCTGTATTCGCTTGCTTTTTCATTGTAAGTAGCCGCGATCAGGTACCAGGCCTGGGCCGCAGCGGGCAGATCCCCATATTTATCCGCGATCTGCTGCAGCGCTTTCAGGTATAATGCTTCCTTGTCGGAATGCACGGACTTATCCTTTACGAATGACAACCGCATCAGGTCCGCGTCGATCAGCGCATCAGCTTTGGCGTCCTTAATATGGAATGCCAGCAAATGCTGGTACAACTGTAATGCTTTGTGATGAAGCGAGAGACTGTCCTGCGTGATGAATTTCGTTTTAATGAACTCCGCAGCAGGTACAAACGCTTCCGCCTGGCCGATCGTGAATGCATAAGCGGGTTTGGTCAGGCCGCTTTCGTCGCCTGCGAAATAGTCCAATGCGCGGAAAGCGAGCAGGTCATAAAGGGTAGGGCGGAGGTGACGCATATTACCTTTGATGATGATCGCGTCGAAGTCCTTCAGTGTCGTTTGCTGTAATATTCTTTCTTCTTTGACGGACCTCAGGTAGAGTTCACTGATCTTTTGATGAAAGTCGCCCGCACTCCAGGTATCTATATCTTCCTTCTTGAATGATTTTGTTTCGGACCGGTTCATTAACTCCCATCGGTTGTTCTCATAATATGCCTGATACATACCTGCCAGTAATCCGGCTAATAGGGAATGCGCCGGTTCCCGGCTGCCGATACCGGTTGTATACTCTTTTTCGATCTCTTTAATGGAAGCTGCTTCATTGTCTTCCCGCGTCTCACTCTGAAGGTTGGTCATGTAGATCAAACTCTTGATGATCTGAGCATCCTGGTTCTCTTTTTTGGCAAGCGCATAGATCTTACTGACTTCAGCTACAGCGGATTTAGGTAAATTCTTCAATTGAAATGCCTCCACTTTCTTCCAGTTGGCGGCATAATCTTTTACAGGGTTCTGGCTTTTGGCGGACATAGCGGATAAGGTTGTTAGAATGATCAGGATAAAGGCTGGAAAACGGAACCGTTTCATGCGGGAAAATTTTATACAAGTTAATTAATCTGTCGCCCCGGAATGATGTAAGAACCACTCTCTTTTCATAAACGTATTTTTTTTTGAGCCTTTTCAGGGCCGCTTTTACTTCTTCTTAACTTTTGCACATCCAATGAAATGCAGGACGGACAAGCATAGCCGCAAAAAGCCGCAAATTGACTCGGAAAAACGCGTTTTGCTTTAACGTTTTCTTGAACCCGTTTTTGGCACGCTGGCATATACTTTGGATTTACTCCTGTGAAAACAATTTTCAATGACCTGCGGGCGCTTAACAGGCCTGCATTAAATCAAAGAGTATGAAAACAATTTTTACCCTCATCGCCTCTGTTCTTTTCGGAATGACCGTTCTTGCCGCTGACGTTAAGCCGGTCACTTCCCTGACGATCCGATCCATTGACCGCGGCGATATCCGTGTGGTCATTGACGGACGACGTTTCGAACCTAATGATAACTATATGCGACTGCGTAACCTGCAGGCGGGTTATCACAAGATCAAAGTGTACCGTGAAAGGACCGGTGGTTTCATCAGCATCTTCGGTCGCCGTTATGAAGTAGTGTACAACAGTTCACTCTTCATCCGCCCCCGCACAAGTGTGGAAATGACGATCGACCGTTTCGGTCACGCGAATGTGTTCGTTTCCCGTACGGATGACTGGGGCCGTGATGACCGCGGTTTCAGGAATGATCGTGACGAGCGCGATAACCGTGACTTCCGTGGTGAGCGTGATAGCCGCGACTTCAATGGCCGTAATGATCAGAACTGGGATAATGGCCATGACTTCGATTTCGACCGTGGTCATGATGACGGCGACTATAATGACCGCGACCGTGACCAGCGTGATTTCGACCATAACAATGACCGTGACAATGGTTACAACAATGGTTATGGCAATGGCCGCGACAATGGCTACAACAACGGCAATAATTATGGTAACCGTTCAGCCATGAGTGAATATGAATTCGGCCGGGTACTTTCTTCCATTCAGAAAGAATGGTTCGAAACCAATAAAGTGAAATCCGCCACCCAGGTGATCAATTCCAGCTGGTTCTCCGCCGCACAGGTGAAAAAAATGCTGCAGTTGTTCAACTTCGAAAGCAACAAACTCGACCTTGCAAAACTGGCATATGCCAAAACCGTTGATCAGCAGAATTACTTCATCATCAATGACGTGTTCAGCTTCAACAGCAGCAAGGACGAACTGACCCGCTACACCCGTGATTACAGGTAATATAAGATCGATACCTCATGAAAGAAAAAGCCCCGACGGAAATCGTTGGGGCTTTTAACGTCTCGCCGGTGGTTTCCAACTTTCGAGTCATGCGCGTATAGGAAAATTCAGAACCCCGGCGCATAGTACGCCGGGGTTCTGAGATTTCTTAAAGAAGCAATAAGCTGATAGTTGGAAACCCCGGCGGAACATTAAAAAACCCCGACGAATGCCGGGGTCTTTTTATCAAGTGATGTGTGTGTTATTTCTTGAGGATCTCCGCCATCTTTTTACCGATGTCTGCGGGACTGCTCACCACATGGATGCCGCATTCGGTCATGATCTTCATTTTAGCGGCAGCGGTATCATCCGCGCCACCAACAATCGCACCCGCGTGACCCATACGGCGTCCGGGAGGAGCGGTTTGCCCGGCGATGAAGCCTACAACAGGTTTTTTATTGCCGGTAGCCTTGATCCAGTTGGCTGCTTCGGCTTCCATGCCACCACCGATCTCACCGATCATTACGATCGCGTCAGTTTCGGGGTCGTTCATGAATAATTCAACAGCGTCTTTGGTCGTGGTGCCGATGATCGGATCACCACCGATACCGATCGCGGTGGAAATACCGAGACCCGCTTTGGCTACCTGATCCGCTGCTTCATAGGTCAGCGTACCGGATTTGGAAACGATACCGATACGGCCTTTGATGAACACGAAGCCGGGCATGATACCCACTTTGGCTTCATCCGCGGTGATGATACCGGGGCAGTTCGGCCCGATCAGTCTGGTTTCTTTTCCTACGAGGTAGTTCTTCACTTTCACCATATCCTGCACGGGAATACCTTCTGTGATACAAACCACCAGCGCGATACCCGCGTCGGCTGCTTCCATGACCGCGTCAGCCGCGAAGGCAGGCGGAACGAAAACGATGCTCACATTGGCTCCGGTAGCTTTCACGCCATCGGAAACGGTATTGAAAACGGGACGATCGAGATGGGTACTGCCGCCTTTACCGGGGGTGATACCGCCGACCACATTCGTGCCGTATTCGATCATCTGGGAAGCGTGGAACGTACCTTCAGTGCCGGTGAAACCCTGCACCAGGATCTTTGAATTTTTGTTGACGAGAATGCTCATGAAAGCAAGATTTAGAGGGTCCTTTAACTACAAAACCGGTGCAAAACTAAGGGATTTTGGCCTCATGAAGGGGCTAAAAAAAGGCTGATTTTACTCATTTCAGCATATCGTCCATATTGCGGTCGTTCGGGATCTTGCCGCGTTCTTCCAGCATCCGCATGTCCTTGGCGTCCCGCAGGAACTCAGAGGCGAAAATAAAGTCGTTCAAACGCTGATTCTTGCTGAAGATGATCTCCTTGTTGGAGCCTTCCCATTCCTTATGCCCCTTGTACATGTACATGATGTAATCACCGATCTCCATCACACTGTTCATGTCGTGGGTATTGACCACGGTCGTGATGTTGTATTCCATCGTGATCTCCTTGATCAGTTTATCGATCACCAGACTGGTCTGCGGGTCCAGACCCGAGTTCGGCTCATCACAGAAAAGATATTTGGGATTGAGTACGATTGCCCTGGCGATACCCACCCGTTTTTTCATACCACCGGATAATTCACCCGGGAATTTGCGGTTGGTGTCCACCAGATTGACACGGTTCAGGACCTCATTCACGCGATCGAGTTTTTGTTTGTGTGAAAGACTCGTGAACATATTGAGGGGGAACATGACGTTCTCTTCAACGGTCAGACTGTCGAACAGCGCGGAACCCTGGAACAGCATGCCGATCTCTTTACGTACAAGCGTCTTCGCTTCCCTGTCCAGCGTTGTGAACGGTTGTCCGCTGTACAGTACATCTCCCTCATCCGGCGCGAAGAGTCCCACCATGCATTTCATCAGCACCGTCTTGCCGCTGCCGCTCGCCCCGATGATGAGGTTGCACTGCCCGGCCTTCATGGTGGCGGAAACATCGTTGATGACGATCTTGTCGCCGAAGGATTTTTTTATGTTCTTTACTTCGATCATGTTCTTTACTGTTGCGGGTTGCCGGTTGCCAGTTGCGGGTTACGCCTTGGGCGATTGATCCTTTTCTCTATGAAATATGATTCTTCCTTACCCGCATCATTTATATTATCTGTGTGTTCACTCCTGGTTTAAATTATTTTGAACTTTGTTCTTTTTATTAACGACTGTTTCATTTTAACGGGTCTAACCCGCAACGCGCAACCCGCAACAATTTCTTGTCCATCAAAGCAAAAGTGCGGATAATACGTAGTCGCTGAACAATATCATGATACAACTCACCACCACCGCCTTCGTACTCGCCCTTCCGATCTCGAGTGCACCGCCTTCCACATGGTAACCGTAGAATGCGGGAACACTGGAAATGATGAATGCGAAAACATATGCTTTAACGAGTGCGAAAACCACATTGTAGGGAAGGAAGTACTCCAGCAGACCTTTATCGAAATCAGCTCCTGAAACGATACCCGACATGGTGCCGGCCAAACGGCCACCCCAGATACCCAGTACCATGGAAATGACGACCAGCAGGGGGATCATCAGCAGCGCCGCCATGATCTTCGGTCTGATGAGGTATGCGCGGCTGTTGATGCCCATGATCTCCAGGGCGTCGATCTGTTCACTCACACGCATGTTACCCAGCTCACTCGCGATACGGCTGCCGGCCACACCGGCCAGTACGATACAAACGAGGGTGGGAGCGAATTCCAGGATCACCGTATCCCGCACGATCTGCGCGATGGTAGAGGGGGGGATCAGGGGGGACACCAGCTGGTAAGCGGTCTGGATGGTAGATACCGCTCCGATAAATACGGAGATGATCGCTACGATACCCAGGGAACCGATACCGATCTCGGAGCACTGATGCATGAATTCTTTCCAGTACATCTTGTTGTTCTCAGGTTTGGAGAACATGCTCTTGAGCATCAGGAGGTACTGGCCTATATCACCGAAAATTTTCATATTCAGCGTGAAGTTACAGGAAGCCGGCTATAGTTACAAGCCGGCTCCTAAAACCCAGTTCGGCCTTAATCTTCAATGTTGGTCTTGCGGATCCTTTTCCACCATCTCGACTTCTTGACGATCTCATCTGTCGATACCCGGCTCTTGATCTGCGCGTCCACCACGGCCACCATGGCCATATTGATGATGTTACGCACGGAGCTGCCCAGTTGCAGTACGTGAACGGGTTTCTTCAGGCCCAGCAGGATCGGACCCACCGCATCGGCGGTCTCCAGTTCCTTGAGCAGGTTATAGGCGATATTACCGGAAGCGAGGTTGGGGAAGATCAGGGTGTTGACATCCTGACCTACCAGTTCGCTGAAAGGATAATTCTCTTTTAAAAGATCGTTGTTGAAAGCCAGACTCGCCTGCATTTCACCATCCACGATGAGTGAAGGCATCTTCGCTTTCACGATCGTGCGGGCATCTGCAACCAGACGGGCTTCACGGGAATCACTGCTGCCGAAATTGGAATAACTCAGCATCGCGATTCGCGGGGTGATGTTGAAGTTCTTCACTTCCTTCGCCACCATCAGTGTGATCTCAGCCAGCTCTTCCGCGGTGGGGTTGAAGTTCACCGTGGTATCGGCCAGGAACAGCGGACCATGTTTGGTCAGCATCAGGTACATACCGGCGATCTTCTTCACGCCTTCTTCGGTGCCGATCGTCTGCAGGGCAGGACGGATCGTATCGGGATAATTCTTAGCCAGTCCGGAGATCATCGCGTCCGCGTCACCGCATTCCACCATCATACAACCGAAATAGTTGCGGTCCTTCATGATCTTCTTCGCTTCATACGCGTTGAAACCTTTACGACCACGGCGGGTGAAGAAGATCTCTGCATACAGATTGCGTTTCTCTTCCATTTCATCACTGCGCGGATCGAAAATGGGTAATCCTTCCAGATCGATGCTGTTCACTTCAGCGATGCTGGTGATCTTATTACGGTCGCCCAGCAGGATCGGATAGCCGATGCCTTCATCGAAGATGATCTGCGCGGCTTTCAGGATCTTGAGGTTATCGGCTTCCGCGAACACGATACGTTTGGGATCGCGGCGGGCCTTGTTACCGATGACACGCATCACCTGGTTATCGAGACCCAGACGTTTGTTCAGCGTATTCACATAAGCATCCCAGTCCTTGATCGGATATTGCGCCACACCGCTTTCCATCGCGGCGCGTGCCACGGCGGGTGCTACGGTAGATAGCAAACGCGGATCCAGTGGTTTGGGGATGATATAGCTTTCACCGAAAGTGATGTTCTTTTCATTGTACGCCATGTTCACGATATCCGGTACCGGTGATTTGGCGAGTTCCGCCAAAGCCTTGACCGCGGCCATTTTCATGGCTTCGTTGATCGTGGTCGCGCGTACATCCAGCGCACCGCGGAAGATGTACGGGAAGCCCAGTACATTGTTCACCTGGTTGGGATAATCGCTGCGTCCGGTGGCCATGATCACGTCCTTACGGGCGGATGTTGCATCTTCCCAGGTGATCTCGGGATCGGGATTCGCCATCGCGAAGATGATCGGATTCTTCGCCATGCCTTTGATCATATCACCATTGAGTACATTACCTGCACTCAGTCCGATGAATACATCTGCATCCTTCAAAGCCTGAACCAATGTCATTTCACCTTTCGCGTTATTAGCGAAACGTTGTTTGAAAGCTTCGAGGTCGGTCCTGTCCTTATGGATCACACCCTTGCGGTCGAACAGCAGGAAGTTCTCATGCTTCGCACCGAGTGCTTCATATAATTGTATGCAAGCCATGGCGGCGGCACCTGCGCCATTGACGACGAATTTCACTTTGTCGATCTTTTTCTTCTTCAGCTCCAGCGCGTTCAGCAACGCGGCCGCGCTGATGATGGCGGTGCCGTGCTGATCATCGTGCATCACGGGGATCTTCAGTTGCTTCTTCAGTTCCTGCTCAATATAAAAGCAACCGGGCGCTTTGATATCTTCCAGATTGATGCCACCGAACGTGGGTTCCAGTGCTTTCACGATCTGCACGAATTTTTCGGGATCCTTTTCATTGATCTCGATATCGAACACATCGATGTCGGCGAATATTTTGAACAGTACTCCTTTCCCTTCCATCACGGGTTTACCGGCTTCAGGGCCGATATCACCGAGACCGAGAACGGCGGTACCGTTACTGATCACCGCAACCAGGTTTCCCTTGGCGGTGTATTTATATACGTCTTCAGGATTCGCGGCGATCTCCAGACAGGGGGCGGCTACGCCGGGGCTGTAAGCAAGGGAGAGGTCGCGTTGCGTTTTGGCTTCTTTGGTGGGGACTACTTCAATCTTTCCGGGTCTGCCCTTTGCATGGTATTCAAGGGCCTGTTGTTTACGAAGATCGTTTGTCATGGCAATGTTTTAGGGTTCTCATATGATATGGCCGGGCTGCAAGGTACAAAATTAACCTGCCGTGCAGCCGGGGTTCGCTGAGTTTGATCGCTTTAAGGCTGACAGCGGACAGCCTTAAAGGTGATGGTCTACGGAAACTCCACGCTGCTGCCCATCCAGGCCATCATACCAATGCCCAGTTCAATGGCCGATTCATCGATATTGAAGGTAGGCGTATGTACACCCGACAGGATGCCCATCGCCTTATTGCGTGTACCCAGTCTGAAAAAACAACCGGGGATCAGTTTACAGTAATAACCAAAGTCTTCCGCACCCATCCGCATTTCCGTTTCACTCACTTGTTCCGCGCCGATATACTCTTCCGCTTTTTTACGCGCGACAGGATACAGGTTCACATCATTGAATACAGCCGGATAGCCCACATCGATATGAACATCCACTTCCGCACCCATGGAACCCACCAGCTCATTTGAAATTTTGCGGATCAGTTCATGCGCTTTAAAACGCCATTCTTCATCCGTTGCACGGAAAGTGCCCATCAGTTTCACTTCACTCGGGATCACATTGGTCGTGAAGCCGCCCTGGAAGGAAGTAATGGAAAGAACGGAGAGCGACATCGGGTTGCGGTTGCGGCTGATCACTTGTTGTAAGGCCACCACCAGATGGGATGCTATTAATATGGTATCAGCGGTCAGATGCGGGGAAGCCGCGTGACCACCTTTACCGCGTATCGTAAAATACAATTCATCTGCACTGGCCATCGACATACCGGGTCGGAAACTGAAGAGTCCGGTATCGAGTGTCGGGTTCACATGTAATCCGAAGATGGCTTGCGGTTTGGGATTTTCCAGAACACCATCTCGGATCATATAACTCGCACCACCCGGGTTCTTTTCTTCACCCGGCTGAAAGATCAGTTTCACGGTCCCTTCCCATTCGTCCTTCAGTTCATTGAGGATCTTCGCGGCACCGAGCAGGCAGGTGGTATGCACATCATGTCCGCAGGCATGCATCACACCATCCTTTGTGGAACGATACGGAATATCATTGGCTTCCTGGATCGGCAGCGCATCCATATCGGCACGCAGGGCGATCACTCTTTTATCCGGATTCTTTCCTTTGATGAGTCCGACCACACCGGTGGTAGCCATCACTTCGAAAGGGATCCCGTATTCGGTCAGGCGGGCCTGCACGAATTTGGAGGTCTCGAATTCCTGGTAGCTCAGTTCGGGATGCGCGTGCAGATGATGCCTTACATTGATGAAGTCGGGTGCATATGCTTTTGCCAGCGCTTTGATCTTATCTCTCATGGCTGCAAAAATAGCATTTAAGATGGAAAGCTCTTTTTAGGGTTGATCAGCGGCAAAGGCAATAAAAAACCCCGGCGCTGTGGCCGGGGCTATATCTGATGTTTGCATCGTGTTATTATTTATCATTCACTTCTTCTGCGGACTTCGGCAGCTTGACTTCCACCACATCATTCATGATGAAGACACCGGTGGGAAAATAAGCCTGTAGTTTTTTCTGATAGTCCTCCGCATCTTTTCGCTCTTTGAAGTTGCCCACTTTCAGTTTGAAATAGGGGGACTGGTAAACGAGGTAGGATTTCAGTTCCGGAAAATGACTGTATACCTTGCTTTTGGCAGCGAGTGCCTCATCTCTTTTATTGGTATTGATGACAAGGATGCGGAATCCCTTCTGGTTCTTGCGGGCGTCACGGGTGATCTCATCATTGTACTGGATCTGTTTTTTGACGAGCAGGTCCAGACGCGGGTCCCGGTGAACAACGACCGAACCACTGTCCGCCATCCGCCAGCCGGTAGAGTCCTGGGCAGCGGAAGCAAGTGTGATGAATAAGAAAGAAAGGAATAAGGCGTATTTCATATGAAGGGTGTATTCAAATTGTAAGCCAAATTTAGGGGGGATTCATTGTTCGCAAAAGGTTTCCCGCAGATTACACTGATTTTAGCGCAGATTTCGCAGAATTTTCACGCAACGGCGCAATGACGCGGCGACGCAACGAAAAATACTGACTTCGGTGGCCCATTCGAAATTTCAGAACTTAACCACGGAGGCACAGAGAAATGGAATTATAGTCCGAAAATTGTTTACAGTAGTTCGAGTTCACAGCAGCGCAGGGCGCTGGAGAAGTACAACCTGCTTCTTTCGGGGTCCTAATTCAAAACTCAAAACTCAAAATTCAAAATTTAAATAGCCTCCCAACTTAACAAGTGTCACAACTAAACTCATAATCGGTTAGAAGAGACTAACGACTACCGACTAAAGACTAGCGACTAGTACCCCCCGCCTGCACCCGCAATATTCTCCACCGGATGCCAAGTGGTTTTGATCTCCTGACAATCCTGAATGAAATAAGGCGACTGACCCGCATCGGTGTTCCAGTTGATGTTGTCGTAGAAATGGATGCGTTTGAGATTGTTGGCGGATTTTTCGCGGATGGTTTTTTGTACAGCCGGTACTTTTTCACAATAGATCATCGCGTTCACATCCATGTGGTCCACGAAATGCGGGATGAGTTCGGATGGCATGCCAGTGAGGATGTTGACTACACCACTCGGTAAGTCGGATGAATGAAGTACTTCCGCGAAGGTCACCGAACACAACGGTTTTGTTTCTGATGCCAGTACGATACAGGTATTGCCACCGGCGATCACCGGCGCGATCACGGAAACGAGTCCGAGTAAGGAATCACCTTGCGGCGCGATAATGGATACCACACCCGTTGGTTCCGGAACAGAGAAGTTGAAATGGGAACTCGCGACCGGATTCACGGCACTGAACAATTGCTGGAATTTATCGCACCAACCCGCGTAATATATCAAACGATCGGTAGCGAGGTTGACCTCTTTCTCCGCGTTCGATTTGGAAGAGCCCTGCAGCACGAGTTCTTCCATGAACTGCGCTTTGCGTCCTTCCAGCATCTCTGCCATGCGATACAGTATCTGACTGCGGTTGAAAGCAGCGCGGCCACTCCAGCCTCCGAAAGCACCGCGAGCGGAAACGACCGCATCGCGGAAATCCTTGCGGGAACAGAGACAGACATTCGCCAGTTTTTTTCCGGACGGAGAAACAGGACTGTAAAAACGTCCGGATTCCGTGCGCGGAAATTGTCCGCCGATATAGATCTTGTAAGTTTTCAGCACTTCAAGTCTGTTGGAAATTGCTGTTGCCATATTCGTTTGATTTCTTGCTGTTGATCAGATGTTTTTCAGTTCTACATAGGGGAGAAGGCCGTGCAGTCCGCCTTCCCGGCCAAAGCCGCTTTCTTTATAACCGCCGAATGGTGAAGTGGGATCGAATTTATTGAACGTATTCGCCCATATCACGCCGGCGCGCATGCGTTTGGTCATGTTGAAGATCTTCGATCCTTTGTCGGTCCAAACTCCCGCGCTCAATCCGTACGGAGAATTATTCGCTTTTTCGATCACTTCATCATCGGTCCTGAATGTGAGGATGGACAATACCGGTCCGAATATTTCTTCCTGCGCGATGCGGTTGCTCTGCGCCACATTGGTGAAGATGGTGGGGCGGCACCAGAATCCTTTGTTCGGCAATTTGCAGGCGCTCTCATACATCTCCGCGCCTTCGGATCTTCCGATCTGCAGGTATTTGTTGATCGTAGCCAGTTGTTGTTTGGAATTGATGGCACCGATATCGGTATTCTTATCCAGTGGATCACCGACGATGAGCGATTCCATCCTGTCTTTTAATTTACGGATGACCTGCTTCGCAACGGATTCCTGCACATACAAACGGGAGCCTGCGCAGCAAACATGTCCCTGATTGAAGAAGATACCATTGATGACACCTTCAACCGCCTGATCGAGCGGTGCATCTTCAAAGATGATATTGGCGGCTTTACCACCGAGTTCGAGTGTTACTCTTTTATTCGTACCCGCGACAGCTCTTTGAATGATCTTGCCCACATCGGTCGATCCTGTGAACGCGATCTTGTTGATGTCGGGATGATTGACGATCGCCGCACCGGTCTCACCCGCACCGGTCAGGATATTCACCACACCCGGTGGCAGGTCCGCTTCCTGGATGATCTCGGCCAGCTTCAAAGCCGTCAGGGGCGTGGTTTCCGCGGGCTTCAGCACCACGGTGTTACCCGTAGCCAGTGCCGGCGCGATCTTCCATGCGGCCATCAGCAGCGGGAAATTCCAGGGAATGATCTGTCCCGCAACTCCCAGTGGTTCGGCTTTTTTATTAAGGAAGGCGTATTCCAGTTTATCGGCCCAACCGGCATAGTAAAAGAAATGATTGGCGGCGGTAGGTACATCGAAGTCGCGGCTTTCACGGATGGGTTTACCGCCATCCAGTGTTTCAATGATGGCAAGCTCCCTTGCTTTTTCCTGGATGATGCGCGCGATGCGGAAGATGTATTTCGCTCTTTCCTTCGCGGAGATCTTACGCCATGTTTTTTCATAAGCGTTGCGCGCGGCTTTCACGGCTTTGTCGACATCCGCCGCATTCGCCATGGCCACTTCACTCAGTTTTTCTTCAGTCGCCGGATTGATGGTGCCGAAATATTTCTTACTGAGCGGTGCCTGCCATTCCCCGTTGATGAATAATTCATACCGGTCTTTGATCTGCGCGGCCGAACGGCTTTCCGGAGCCGGCGCATATGGCCAGGCAGTATCAAATTTCAGTTTGAGGGTGTTGCTTTTCTTTTTGGTTGCCATACGTATGGTTTGGGCCTTGTTGTAATAATATTGGATCAGTCGGCGGAAAAATAATTCGCTGACTGGTACAGTCCTGTTTTTGCTCTCACGATCTGCATGAGTACATCGTTGGCGAGACTGCTGGCGCCGAAACGGAACCAGTGATTGTTCAGCCAGTCATCACCCAGCACTTCTTTCACCATCACCAGGTAATGCAGTGCCAGCTTGGATTTGGAGATGCCACCCGCAGGTTTCATGCCGATCATCTTGCCGGTCTTGTAATAAAAATCACGGATCGCTTCCAGCATCACCAGTGTCACGGGCATGGTGGCGGCCGGTTGAATTTTGCCAGTCGAGGTTTTGATGAAATCCGCTCCTGCGTACATCGCGATATCACTCGCGCGTCTTACTTTATCATAAGTGCCTAGTTCTCCGGTTTCGAGAATGACCTTCAGTCTGGCTTCACCGCAGGCTTCTTTTACCGCGGCGATCTCATCGAACACGAAATTGTATTCGCCTTCGTGGAATTTACCGCGACTGATCACCATGTCCACTTCATCCGCTCCCTGCTGTACCGCATATTTCACATCCGCGATCTTGATGGCGCGTGAGGCCTGTCCGCTGGGAAATGCAGTAGCAACGGATGCCACTTTGATGCCCGAACCCTCCAGTGCTTTTTTGGCGATGCTCACCATGCTGGGATATACGCAAACCGCGGCAACGGTCGGGATGCCGGGTACCGCGTCATGCGGATGCATGGCTTTGTAGCAAAGTTGCTTCACTTTGCCGGCCGTATCCTTTCCTTCCAGGGTAGTGAGATCGATCATGTTGAGCACCAGCTTCAGTCCGTTCATCTTCGTTTCATTCTTGATACTGCGCTTGGTGAAACGGGATGCCCGTTCTTCAACGCCCACCTGATCGATCCGGGGCGATATACTGAAGTCAGGCAGGGTGGTTTGAGGTCCTTTCCCGGTCATATAGTGGTTGGAGTTTATTTGTTTCAAAGTTAGCCAAATTGTACAGCCATCGGCTTTTTTACCCCTTATCAAATTACCTCATTTTTCTGCTCCAATTCCGTTAAATTCGGCATTCCTATATTTTTCAGTTCAATCATTTCTACATATCAAAACCACTTCTGTAATGAGAAAACAAAAACTCCTGAGATGGCCGGGCATGCTATGTGCATTGCTGTTAACGGCTACGGTGTTACAGGCGCAGCAAACATTCCCTGAGAATGGTGTTGCTGATCCGCGTCATGGGCATTACGCATTTACCCATGCGATCATTGTAAAAGATGCATCGGTCACCCTCAAGAATGCGACCATGGTCATTAAAGACGGAAAGATCGTCGCCGTTGGTACGGACATTGCGGTGCCTGCGGGCGCTGTGGTGATCGATTGCCAGGGAAAATTCATCTACCCCTCTTTCATTGATATCTATGCTGATTATGGAACCGGTGCGCCGCAAACCCGCACAGGTGGTGGCTTTGGCGGCTTTAACCCCGGGCAGCAACCTCAGGTAAGTTCCGCAACAAAAGGCGCATACGGTTGGAATCAGTCGATCAAACCGGAAGTGGATGCGTATAAAGTTTTTGCAGTGGATGATGCGAAAGCGAAGCCGCTCCGTGAAGCTGGTTTCGGAACGGTACTTTCTCACGTACGGGATGGTATCGCACGCGGAACCGGTACAGTAGCCACTTTGGCTACGGAAAAAGAGAACCTCGTCATTCTGAAGGAAAGGGCATCTGCTCATTATTCATTCAACAGAGGAAGCAGTACACAAAGTTATCCCAGTTCCATGATGGGTATGATCGCATTACTGCGTCAGACCTTCCTGGATGCACAATGGTACAAGAACCGCCCTGCTGAAGAAGGATTGAACCTCAGTCTGCAGGCCTGGAATGATAACCTGGGCTTGCCTCAGGTCTTTGAAGCCAATGACAAATGGAATAATCTTCGTGCGGACAGGGTCGGTGATGAATTCGGGATACAATATATCATCAAAGGCGGGCAGAATGATTACCAGCGGATCAGTGACATGAAGGCGACCAATGCCACTTTCATCGTGCCGCTGAACTTCCCGCAGGCGCAGGACGTAGAAGATCCGAATGACGCGCGTTTCGTTTCGCTCAGCGACCTGAAGCAATGGGAAATGGCCCCTTCCAATGCAGCAGCATTTGAGAAGGCCGGTATTCCTTTCTGTCTGACGACCGCTGACCTGCGTGATGTAAAACTCTTCTGGACCAACCTCCGCAAATCTTTTGAATACGGGCTCACCGAGAACAAAGCGTTGGAAGCACTTACCAAAACGCCTGCTTCGTTGCTGGGTATCTATAATCAGGTGGGAAGTCTGGAGCCCGGAAAGATCGCAAACTTCCTCATTACATCAGGCCCGGTTTTCAGTGAAAAAACGAGTATCTGGCAGAACTGGGTTCAGGGATTGAAATATGTTATCCGTGATGATGCCGCTGCCAATGCGGCCGGTAATTACCTTCTTACAGTAAATACACCTTCCGGTACAGAAACCTATAATCTGGATGTGAAGAGTGGTTCTGCTCTGACCATGTGGGGTAAGGATACGCTGAACACCAAATTCAGCAACGACGGGAAAATGGTGAAACTGAATTATGCCCCGATGCCCCGCAGGCAAAGACCTGGTGGCAATCCGGGCATGCCTGCTGACTCTCTTCGTCAGCGTCCCGGTGGTCCCGGTGGGTTTGGCGGTGGATTTGGTGGCGGTGCGGCTGCTGCTGCATTACCATCAACGGCAACAAGACTCAGTGGTATCGACAATGGCAAAGAGTGGAATGGTACCGGTGTGGATTCTTCCGGTAACCTGCTGACCTGGACAGCCGTGTTCGTAAAGGCGCCGGAGGTGAAGTCGGACAGCATGAAGAAAAAGGATATACCCGATTTCGGCAAAGTGATCTATCCTTTTGAACCATTCGGATGGGAAGAGTCACAGGCGCCAAAACAGGAAACGATCCTGATCAAAAATGCCACGGTCTGGACCAATGAGAAAGAAGGTGTACTGAAAGAGACTGATGTCCTGATCAAAAATGGCAAGATCGCGGCCGTAGGTAAGAATTTATCCGATCCTTCCGCACGCGTGATCGATGGTACCGGAAAACATGTGACCCCCGGTGTGATCGATGAACACTCACATATCGCTGCGGCAGGTATCAATGAAGGTGGTCAGAGTGTGACTTCTGAAGTTCGCATCGCGGATGTACTGAATCCCGATGATATCAATATTTACCGCCAGTTGAGCGGTGGTGTCACGACCTCCCATATCCTGCACGGCTCAGCCAATGTGATCGGCGGACAAACCCAGCTGATCAAACTGCGCTGGGGAGCGAATGATGAAGGACTTAAATTCCGCAATTGGGCCGGACAGATCAAGTTCGCATTGGGTGAGAATGTAAAACGTTCCGCCGCTGCATTGGGGAACAGCTCCAATAATAACCGTTATCCGGATACCCGCATGGGTGTTGAACAGGTACTGGTTGATGCCTTCACCCGCGCCAAGGATTACAAGAAAGCCTGGGCTGATTACAATGCGCTGAAAGACAAAAAAGGTGTATTCCCGCCCCGACGCGATCTGGAACTGGACGCGTTGGTGGAGATCCTGGATAAAAAGCGATTCATCACTTGTCACTCCTACGTACAAAGTGAGATCAACAGTGCGATGGAAGTAGCCAACAGGATGGGTTATACCGTGAACACTTTCACGCATATCCTGGAAGGTTACAAAGTGGCCGATAAAATGAAAGCACATGGTTCAAATGCTTCCACATTCTCCGACTGGTGGGCATATAAGATGGAAGTAGAGGACGCGATCCCTTACAATGCCGCGATCATGCAGAAAGTTGGTTTGAATGTAGCGATCAATTCAGATGACGCTGAAATGGCCCGCCGCCTGAATCAGGAAGCGGGTAAGATCGTGAAATACGGAGGCGTAACTGAAGAAGAAGCGCTGAAGATGGTCACGCTCAATCCGGCTAAGATGCTGCATGTTGACGACCGCGTTGGAAGTCTGAAACCCGGCAAGGATGGCGATGTGGTGCTCTGGTCCGATCATCCGCTCAGTATCTACGCTAAATCGCTGTATACGATCGTGGATGGTACGATCTATTTCGACAGGCAGAAAGATGAACAAATGCAGGTAACAGTGGATGCGGAAAGGAACAGGATCATTCGCAAGATGAACGGAGAAAAACGCAGTGGCGTTCCCGTGATCCCCGCACAAGCCAGTTATCATATCTTGAATACCTGCAGTGACCACGGTCATAGCCATGGTCTGCTTGTTATTGAATCAGATGGACTTTCAAACGAATAAACTCATTGAAATGAAAAAAATACTATTCATATTCATGCTCTGCCTGTGCGGTGCCACATACGCTCAGGAAACGGTGCTGCCTACCAAAGCGCACAAGGGTGTTTCTTATATCAAGAACGCCACAATTCATGTGGGCAACGGAAAGGTCATTGAGAACGGAGTGATCCGTATCGTAGATGGCAAGATCGATGAAGTCGGGTCTGATATCAAAGTGCCCGAAGGCGCGGATGTAACGGATGCAGGAGGCAAACAGGTATATCCTGGTCTGATCCTGGCCACCAGCAATCTGGGTCTCGTTGAAGTTGGAGCGGTTCGCGCGACAACCGATGTGCAGGAACTTGGTGATTTCAATCCGAATGTCCGCTCGATCGTTGCCTATAACACCGACAGCAAGATCATCAATACCCTTCGCTCGAATGGTATCCTCCTTGCGAATATCGTTCCGGAAGGAACACTGCTCGCGGGTTCTTCCTCCGTTGTACAACTCGACGCCTGGAACTGGCAGGACGCTGCTTATAAGACCGATGCAGGTATGCATCTCTATATGCCCTCTATGATGGCCCGTCCCCGCGGCTTTGGAGGTTTCGCTGGTTTTGGAGGCGGACAGGGAGCCAATTCGGATCCTGTTAAGGAAGGGCTTGAAAAAGTGGAAGGTATCAAGGGATTCTTCCGTGAAGCCAAAGCATATCTGGCCGAACCAACACATAAAGAAGTGAACCTGAAATTCGAAGCCACGAAAGGGCTCTTCGACAAGTCACAAAAACTGTATGTACACGCCAATACGACCCGTCAGATATTACTGGCACTGGATTTCGTAAAAGAATTCGGTGTGGATCTGGTGATCGTTGGCGGCAGTGACAGTTATCAGGTAGCTGATCTGCTGAAACAGCATAATGTTTCTGTCATCCTGCAGCAGCCTCATAGTCTGCCCACACTGGATGATGATGATGTGGATCAGCCTTACAAAACAGCTGCCCAGCTGCAAAAGGCCGGGGTGCTGTTCACGATCTCCGATGATGATGCGCAGACCCGCGGCCGTAATCTGCCCTTTGGTGCAGGTACCGCTGCCGCTTACGGTTTGACAAAAGAAGAAGCGTTACAGGCCATCACACTCAATGCCGCTAAGATCATGGGTGTGGCTGATAAAACCGGTACCATTGAAAAAGGTAAGGATGCCAATATCGTGATCAGTGATGGCGATATCCTGGATATGCGCAGCAGCAATGTTACCGACGCTTTCATACAGGGTCGTAAGATCGATCTGACGGATAAGCATAAATTGCTGAACGACCGTTACCTCAAAAAATATGATCTGAAGAAAGGGTTCTGATCCTTTTCAGTCACTTCAAAAAAAACTGCCATGGCCATACCGGTCATGGCAGTTTTTTTTAGAAGAACGTTAGTGGGCCTCGTGATCTGCGCCTTCATTGATCGGCATGCCGCAATGCGGACACTTTTTATCAAGCGGCTGTTTCATTTTTTTATTCTCTTCCAGAAAACCACTGGTGATGATGCCCGCGGGTAATGCCAGTAACGCTACGCCTGCGATGAGGATGAAGGTCGTGAAAACCTTTCCCAGGATCGTGATCGGCACCATGTCGCCGTAACCGACCGTCGTCAGCGTTACAACAGCCCACCAGAGCGTATCCGGGATACTCGTGAATTTATCAGGCTGTGATGGATTCTCCGCAAAATAGACCAGACATGCGGCAATGACGATGAGGAAAGTAGTGAGGATGAAGGCGAGTGATAATTCATTCCATTTCGACTTCAGCACATTCTTCATCAGCTTCGAAGCTTTTGAATATGCGGTCAGTCTGAACAAACGGAAGAAACGCATCAGCCGGAATATACGGAGCATGCGCAGGTCGAAGCCCACGAATACATGTACATAAAAAGGAAGGATCGCCACCAGATCGATCAGCGCGGCAGGGGAGATCATGTACTTCAGTCTTCCGTGAATGCTGTGGCTGTAACGCGGATCATGGTTGCTGCTCCATACACGAAGGATGTATTCAATACTGAAGATGATGACGGAAACCAGATCGAAATAATGAAAGAAATGTTGTTCTTCGATACTATCGCGGTAGGAGGGCACCGATTCGATCATCACCGCCGCCACGTTCAGGATGATGAGCACGATGATGAAACCGTTGATGATCCTGTCCCAGTGCGAATCACCGATGATCTCAGGGTGCAGCAGGCCGTGCACTTTTGCCTTTGTTTTCCGGTACATGCAAGCCGTTTTGGTGTACTTAAAGATAGCAGAATTACAGGCAAAAAAAATCCCGGCGTTCAGGCAGTAACGCCTGAAGCCGGGATCGTATCGTTGTTTTCAGGAGCGCGCTTAAGCGTCCTTGCCGTGGCAATTCTTGAATTTCTTGCCACTGCCACAGGGGCATGCATCGTTGCGGCCGATCTTCGGCGCCACTTTCACAGGCTCATGTTTCACGGCTTCGCCACCACCACCGGGTTCGAATTTATCACGCTCGTTGGCGCCATATTCCTGACCCGCTGCATCCACTTCTTCCTTGTTCGCGCGCATCTTGCTCATATCCGTTTTTTCCTGACGGCCTTCTTTCAGCGGTGCGTTCTCCTGTTGTACCGGGATCGCGGCATGACACAGGAAGGATACGATGTTCTTGTTCACTTCCTGATCCATGTTCTTGAACTGCTGGAATGCTTCTACTTTATAGATCACCAGCGGGTCCTTCTGTTCCAGGTAAGCGGTCTGCACACTTTGTTTCAGGTCGTCCATCGCACGCAGGTGTTCTTTCCAGGCATCATCGATCACCACCAGTGTGATGGTCTTCTCGAGTGAACCGGCCAGTTCTTCACCTTCGGTCCTGATGGTCTTATCGAGGTTCGCCAGCACATTCATCGCCTTACGGCCATCGCTGAACGGAACGATCACATTTTCGATATGACTGCCCTGTGTCAGCTTGATATTTTTGAACACGGGAATGGCGTGTTTCTTCAGCTCAGCCTTATGTTCATTGTACCGGCCGATCGCTTCATTGTATAAGCGGTCCGCCAGTGTATTGATATCCGTCTTCTTGAATTCTTCTTCAGCGATCTTCGTGTCCAGACCGAAATTCACGATACAGGCCATTTTGAATCCTTCAAAATCATCCTGCTCCTTGAATCCGCCTACGAGACCTTCCGCAACAACGGAGAAGGCATTATCGATATCCAGTGCCAGCCTTTCGCCGAACAACGCGTGGTTACGTTTATCATATACCACGTTACGCTGCTTGTTCATCACGTCATCATATTCCAGCAGGCGTTTACGGATACCGAAGTTGTTCTCTTCTACTTTTTTCTGCGCACGCTGGATGGAATTACTGATCATGCTGTGCTGGATCACATCCCCTTCCTTGTAACCGAGACGGTCCATCAGGGAAGCGATACGCTCCGATCCGAACATGCGCATCAAGTCATCTTCCAGTGAAACGTAGAACTGTGAAGTACCGGGGTCGCCCTGACGACCGGCGCGACCACGTAACTGGCGGTCCACACGGCGGCTTTCATGGCGCTCCGTACCGATGATGGCGAGACCACCCGCTTCTTTCACACCAGGGCCGAGTTTGATGTCGGTACCACGACCGGCCATGTTGGTGGCGATCGTTACTGCACCGGGCAGACCGGCTTCCGCCACTACCTGTGCTTCACGGGCGTGCTGTTTCGCGTTCAGTACATTGTGCGGGATCTTTTTTACCTGCAGCATACGGCTGAGCAGTTCACTCACTTCCACGGAGGTGGTACCTACGAGGCAAGGACGGCCAGCGTTACGCAGTGCTTCGATCTCATCAATGACCGATTTATATTTTTCACGTTTGGTCTTGTAAACAAGGTCCTGTTTATCGATACGGATCATATCGATATTGGTCGGGATGGTGACCACATCCAGTTTATAGATACTCCACAACTCCGCGGCTTCCGTTTCCGCGGTACCGGTCATACCGGCGAGCTTGTGGTACATCCTGAAATAATTCTGTAAGGTAACGGTGGCATAAGTTTGTGTAGCCGCTTCGATCTTCACACTTTCCTTGGCTTCAATGGCCTGGTGCAGACCGTCAGAGTAACGGCGGCCATCCAGGATACGACCCGTTTGTTCATCCACGATCTTGATCGCGCCGTCCATCACCACATATTCCACATCTTTTTCAAAGAGGGTATAGGCTTTCAGCAATTGCTGTACGGTATGGATGCGGTCTGCTTTCTGTGCATATTCATTCAGGATCGCTTCTTTCTGCTGCAGTTTGTCATCAGCGGATGCTTCATTTTTTTCTACTTCAGCCAGACGTACACCGATATCGGGCAGTACGAAGAATTCGGGGTCTTCACCGGTGCGGGTGATCATGGCCAGACCTTTATCGGTCAGGTCCACAGAATTATTCTTCTCATCGATCTGGAACAGCAGGCCTTCATCCACCACGGGCATCTGGCGTTGCTGATCCTGCAGATAATAGTTCTCCGCTTTCTGCATGATCACACGGATACCGGGTTCACTAAGATATTTGATCACGGGGCCGTATTTCGGCAGACCACGGTTGGCGCGGAAGAGGAAGAGACCACCGGTCTTGGGATCATCTTTTCCTTCACCGATCAGTTTCTTGGCTTCGTTGAGGCAGGAACGAACGATGCGTTCCTGTTCCTGCACCAGTTGCAGGATACGCGGTTTGTGGATGTGGAACTGCTGGTCGTCGCCTTTCGGCACCGGACCGGAGATGATGAGCGGTGTACGTGCGTCATCGATCAGTACGGAGTCCACCTCATCCACCATCGCGAAGTGGTGTTTGCGCTGCACCATTTCTTCCGGTGTATGCACCATGTTATCGCGGAGGTAGTCGAAACCGAATTCGTTATTGGTACCGTAAGTGATATCTGCTAAATAAGCTTTTCTTCTTTCTTCACTGTTGGGCTGGTGTTTATCGATACAGTCAACGGTCAGTCCCAGCCATTCAAAGATGGTACCGTTCCATTCCTGGTCACGTCGTGCCAGGTAGTCATTCACCGTTACGATGTGCACACCTTCACCCGCCAGCGCGTTGAGGTAGGTGGGGAGGGTGGACACGAGGGTCTTACCTTCACCCGTTGCCATTTCAGAGATCTTTCCCTGATGCAGTACCACACCACCGATCAGCTGTACATCATAGTGCACCATGTTCCAGGTAACGGCACCACCACCGGCGGTCCAGGTGTTACGGAAAACGGACTGATCGTTCTGAATGGTGATATAATCTTTTTGAACGCTGAGGTCACGGTCCAGTTGTGTTGCAGTTGAAATGATCTCCGTATTCTCTTTGAAACGACGGGCCGTTTCTTTCACCACTGCATAAGCTTCCGGAAGGATCTCGGTCAGTACTTCTTCGATCTTCTTGTTGCGCTCCTTTTTCAGCTTGTCCACTTCCTGGTAAATATCATCCTTACCCAGGAGGTCACTGAACGGAAGTTCATCAGCCGCTTTGTTCTTATCAGCGATCTGCGCGTCGATCGCGGAGAGATGCGATTT
The DNA here is from genome assembly GCA_029555415.1 of Bacteroidota bacterium. Taxonomy (GTDB): domain Bacteria; phylum Bacteroidota; class Bacteroidia; order Chitinophagales; family Chitinophagaceae; genus JAKPSI01. Next base: position 98,962 of record JAKPSI010000002.1, read on the forward strand.
GATACGCTCACGGAATTCCTGCGTCTTGTTCCGCAACTGGTCGTTGCTTAAAGAAGCGTAGGATGCAAAATGTTTATTGATCGCGACAACGACCGGCTGGATCTGTTTGACATCCTTTACCGATTTACTGCCGCCGAATAATTTCGAAACAAAACCAAGCATAAAATGAGTGTTAGTGGGTATTCCCTTTTTTTCTGATTTTCAGGACTTTTACCCGGTCAAAAAAAGTGCTACAAATAATTGTAAGCCAATTTGACAGGAAAGGCTGCAAATATACGTAATCGGAAAATAAGCATACCAGCCGTCTAAGTACTTAATACCATATACTTTGTACTGGTAATTAGCACTTTATTAACGTACCTTTCTGTCAAAACCTGTATTAACCTGAAAACCTTATTATGAACCGTCTTCTTTTCGCCGGAGCGCTGTCTGTATCAGTCCTTCTTTTTGCCTGCACCAGTAACGAGATCGCCAACAGCAAGGATGTGAATCCGGATGCTGTTTACTTCGATTACCAGGTAGATGGCAGTGAGCAGAATACCTATGTAACCGTGAAACTGCAGTATCGTTTCGGAGGTCCCAACGGTACGACCCTTGTGTTGCAAGAGCCCAGCCATGTGAAGCTGGACGGTGATACACTGAAGGTGGACAGTTCCCGGATGCTGGGTGCATATTATGAAGACCAGCAATTTTCAAAATCCTTTGCAGGTGAGCATACCATCGAATTCACCGACCTGAATAAGAAACAATACACTGAAAAATTCAGCTGGGAACCCATGTTCATCTCGGGCAAGCTCCCGCTGAAAATGAAAAAAGAAGACCTGCTCATTGAGCTTACAGGGGTAAAAGCCGGCGATCTGGTGAGGGTAGTGGTCAATGATACTTCCAGGGCCAGCGAAGGCATCAACCGGGTGGATACGCTGAAAACAAATACGATCCTGATCAGTAAGGCCGACCTGGAACCGATGGTTGCCGGTCCGCTGAATGTGGAACTGTACAAGGAGTCAGAAGGGCCACTGAAACACGCTACCCCGGAAGGAGGCAGGCTCCTGATGAATTACGCCATCCGCCGCCAGATCAGCCTGAAAAACTAGCCTGATCCAGAGGCTTTTAGCTGTTGTACACCGGCAGTCCTTTATTTTCCACATGGCTATGGAATTTCGATGCCGGGGCGCTACCTTTGCGCCCTGTTTAGGGAGGTCATAAAACACCCGGAAAAATCACTATGGCAGGTCAATTAAAAGAAGTACGTAACCGGATCAAATCCGTTCAAAGCACCCAGCAGATCACGAAAGCGATGAAAATGGTAAGTGCGGCCAAATTGCGCCGTGCCCAGGACTCCATCATCCAGATGCGTCCTTATGCCAAAAAGCTTCAGGAATTGCTGAGCAATATCGTGAGCAACGGTGAAACCGGCGATATGTCACTGGCCGCTGAACGTACGGTTGAAAATGTACTGATGATCGTGATCACAAGTGACCGCGGTCTTTGCGGTGCATTCAATGCCAACGTGATCAAGGCAGCCAAAGCATCGATCGCTGAGAAATACAGCGCGCAGCAGCAGAAAGGCAAAGTGACCATCTGGGCCATTGGTAAAAAAGGATACGAACACTTCATCAAGAATAAATACAATACGGACGACCGTTTCAAGGATATTTTCCTGAAACTGAGTTTTGAAGGGGTTCAGCAGGCTGCACAGGCTGCCATGAAAGCCTTTGAGAACAAGGAATTTGATGTGGTGGAACTCGTGTACAGCCAGTTCAAGAACGCGGCCACGCAGAAATTCGAAGTGGAAAGATTCCTCCCGATCCCGAAAACAGCGAAAGTGGCAGGTGCTTCTACCGCTGATTTCATCTACGATCCGGCCCGCGAAGGTCTGATCGCAGAACTCATGCCCAAGATCCTCAACACCCAATTATACAAAGCGGTACTGGATTCCAATGCGTCTGAGCATGGTGCCCGTATGACCGCGATGGATAAAGCGAGCGAGAACGCTAATGAAATGCTCCGCGCGCTGAAGATCTCCTACAACAGGGCCCGCCAGGCTGCCATCACGACCGAATTGACAGAGATCGTGTCCGGTGCCGCGGCATTACAGGGATAAACAGGAGAACAGGGTGGGTAAAAATATGTGTAAATGTTTTTTTACCCGCTAACCTGAATTACAGCATATTTGTCTTCACGCCAATCCGCAAATGAAACAATGGAAATAACGAATCTCATTCCCCATATTGAAGCACTCGTATTCGCGAGTGATAAACCTTTGACCGCACTGGACCTGACGGAACTGGTGAACAATGCATTTGGATTCATGGAAGATAAGGTAACGCTCGACCAGGTGGAAGCTTCACTGGAAGGGATCGTTGAAAAATACAGCGCCGATTTTTATCCTTTCGAAATGAGGCAAAGTGGCGGTGGCTGGCAATTCCTGACCAGAAAAGAATACCACAAGACCGTTGCTCAACTGAACGGCGATAAATTCCTGAAACGTCTTTCCTCCGCAGCGCTCGAAACCCTGGCCATCATCGCTTACAAGCAACCGGTGACCAAAGGTGAGATCGAAGCGATCCGTGGTGTGAGTTCCGATTATGCGGTACAGAAACTGCTGGAGAAAGAACTCATCCTCATCAGCGGCAGGAATGAGAAAGCGGTAGGACAACCCCTGCTGTATTCCACATCCAAGAATTTCATGGATTATTTCGGCATCAACTCAGCCGATGATCTGCCACGTATCAAGGAAGTACTGGCAGAACAACTGGTGGAACCGACTTACATCAGCGAAACACATGCGGAAGACGGTACCGTGCTGGATCAGCCTGATGAAGAACCTGTAGCAGAAGCGGAAGAAACAACGGTTTCAACTGAAGCAGAAGCTGAAGGCCTCACGGTAACACAGGAAGGCGAACTGATCGTGAACAACGATGGTCCCACTGAAGAAGAGAACTGATATGACTTTCCGGTAATAAGTCCATGCCGTCCCGACCCCGAGTCAGGACGGCATGTCTGTTTATAGTAAATTCGCAACATGTCCGAACAGTTAACATACGAACAGCTGAAACAAGCCGCCGCGGAATTCGGCACGCCACTTTATGTGTATCATGCTGAACGCATCAAAGCACAATACAACAGATTAGTGAACGCGTTCGATGGCGCCCCGGTGCGTTTTTTCTACGCGGCCAAAGCGCTGACCAATATCAACGTGCTGAAATATGTGAAAGAGACCGGCTGCGGTATCGACTGCAGTTCCGTCAATGAAGCCAAACTGGCGGTGAAGGCGGGTTTTCCGGCCGACAGGATCCTGTACACTTCCAACAATATCGCTTTCGATGAGATCCGCGAAGCGAAAGCCATCGGTGCACATATCAATATCGACAGTCTTTCCAACCTCCGCAAATTCGGAGAGGCATTCGGACATAGTTATCCGGTCGGTGTACGTCTCCGTCCCAATATCATGGCCGGTGGTAATTTGAAAATATCAACAGGACATGCGGCCAGTAAATTCGGTGTGCCGGTGGAAGCCGTAGATGAACTGCTGCAGGTGATGAAAGAAACGAACCTGCATATCCGTACACTCCATATCCATACCGGCAGTGAGATCAAAGATGTGGAAGTGTTCGCACGCGGACTGGAAGTGTTGTTCGAAGTAGCGAAACGATTCCCGGAGCTGGAAGTGCTGGACCTCGGCGGCGGATTCAAAGTGCCATATAAACCAGGAGAGGAAGGAACAGATATGGAGACGCTGGGTAAAAAGGTGAAAGAAGAATTCGGGTCATTTGAAAAAACGACCGGTAAAAAATTACAGGTGTGGTTCGAGCCGGGAAAATTCCTGGTGAGTGAATGCGGCTACTTCATCACGCAGGTGAATGTATTGAAAGAATCAGGTTCCATTTCCTTTGCGGGTGTGAACAGCGGGTTGAATCATCTCATCCGCCCGATGTTCTATGGTTCCTATCATCATATCGAGAATATCTCCAATCCGGAGGGCGCGGTGAAAAATTATAATGTCGTGGGGAATATTTGCGAAACGGACAATTTCGCTGAAGACCGCCCCCTGCCTGCGGTCCGTGAGGGCGACCTGCTCGTGTTCCGCAACGCCGGTGCATATTGTTATGAAATGTCTTCCAATTACAATTCACGCTACAGGCCGGCTGAAGTGCTGGTGAAGGATGGGAAATTGCAACTGATCCGGAAGCGGGAAACGCTGGATGATCTGCTGCGGAATCAGGTTGAACTATAGGTTTCACGCAACGACGCAGCGGCGCAAAGACGCAACGGAAATTCAGTCATTTTATCAGGTGTACTCATCGCTCGCAGCTCAAAGCTCACAGCTATTCATCACTTCCTTGTTACTGTAATGGTTGTAATGGTCTTCGCTGTTACAGGTAATGTTCCGAAAGTAGATTCTGTATTGCCATTCGATTCGGTCTCTGTCTTTTTTTCTTTGAGGATGCCGGTATTGCGGTCAACGATGATCGTTCCTTTGATCTTGTTGCTCATCGTGGTGGTGGTTTCATTCCCCATCATTTCCGCTTTGGTGGTGGAAGTAGAGCCGCCGCTGATCTCGATGGTGATCGTTGCATCATCGATGGCACTGATCCGGTAATTGTTGATGCCCTTTACCGTTTCGGTCATGATCGTATCTGACCATACATCACCAACACCTACTTCATGAGCGGGTAATACGCCGAAGATGCTGTTGTCGCCTTTCTTCGGCGGTTCGGAGATCGATAAAACATCGCGCAGCATATTCGTGATGATGGCCATCCGGTCATCCATCTGTACTTTTTCCTGTTTGCCTTCCGCTAACAGCAATACTTTTCCGTGCGGATCCACGATCATATCATATTTACGGGCCAGGAACTGTTTGATCGGCTTGCCGAAAGGTCCGTTTCCGTCCTTCTCATTATTGGAATCAAATTTCCGGGACTGTCCCATGCCATCGAAATCAAATCCGATTTTTTGCGCTTCATGGTGTAAAGTGAAATTATCCTCGGTCGCGTTCATGACCTTGAAAGAATGCAGGCCATTCCCATTCACCACAAAATCGATCGCCTGACCCATGGCCTGCTGGGAAACGGTATTCTTCAGCACGAGGGTCACTTCGTATTCCTGTCCCTGTTCCATTTTCAACGGAACGGTCACTTTTTGTGCGGAAGCGGAAAGGGAGCTGAGAAAGCTGATCGCGAATGCAAGGATCGGTCGGGTCATTTTTTCGGTTTTTTGGGGGCTTGTTAATATGCTCAGGCAAATTTGGTGCTTTAAATCCACAGTTTTCCGGCCTTTACAAAAATTTATCAACCGGGCAACCCGCGGAGGCCGGATCTCATCCTAAGTTCCTATTTTTAATACCACATACACCTTTAAATTTTTTTCTATGCCTATTCGAATGACGGATGACCCGATCGACCCTAATCAGCGTGATGATGACGGTGGCGGCGGTGGCCGGCCCAACTTCCCGGGAGGGGGTGGCGGCGGTGGATTATTGTCCCTGCTTCCATTATTACTCGGTCTTTTCCGCGGTAAGGGCATCTTCCTGCTGCTGATCCTGGCGGTAGGCGGATATTTCCTGCTCGGTCGCGGTGGTTGTAATATGGAGACGGTTCAGAAACTGTTCTCACAAAGCGGCTATAATTTCAGCCCGGCAGAATTCGATAAGGCATCGGTTTATGAGGGTCTCGAAGATGACCCTTCTCAGAATCCCTTACCGGAATCCGTTTCATTGCTGCGTTTCGCACCCAGTCCCGGTGACCAGGGCCAACAAGGCAGTTGTGTAGCCTGGAGTTCCGCTTACGGCGCGCGTACCATTCTGGAAGCGGCTTCCGCAGGCGTGGATCCGGACCAGATACGATTCAGCCCGTCATTCTTATATAATCAGATCGGACTCGATAATTGCGAAGGTTCCTATATCGAACGCGCGATGGAACAAATGACGAAGCAGGGCGCATTGCCACTGAGTGAGTTCCCTTACAGTGATCAGGATTGTCAGCGTTTGCCTGATGGCAACCAGGTCCGTGAGGCAGCACAATATAAGATCCATGGTTTCACGCGACTGACCAATGGCAATACCCAAACCATCAATGTGCGTGCAGTGAAGGAACACCTGGCAAAAGATGCGCCGGTGGTGATCGGGATGATGGTGGGACAAAGTTTCATGCAGGATATGATGGGCCAGGAATTGTGGCAACCTCAGGGTGCGGATGCATCCGGTATGGGCATGGGCGGGCATGCCATGTGTGTGATCGGTTATGATGACCGCAAATTCGGCGGCGCATTTCAGATCCTCAACAGCTGGGGACCGAAATGGGGAAAGGACGGAGTGGGCTGGGTACGCTACCGTGATTTCAAGAATTTTGTGAAAGAAGCATACGGACTGGATCCGCTGGCCAAACGCGGTGCCATGGCCAATATTCCGCTGGAGTGTACGATCGGTCTTGTGAATAATGATGGGGGCGAAGTGATCCCGCTCCGTTCGGCAGGCGGTAATACTTTTGAAACGACTGCGCCTGTAGCAGTAGGCACACGTTTCAAAATGTCCATTAAGAACGCGACCGAATGCTATATCTATATTTTTGGTGAGGAGAAGGATGGCAGCAGTTATGTGCTGTTCCCATATTTGAAACCGGGTGAGACCGTTTCCAAACATTCACCGTATTGCGGCATCACGGGTTACCGTTTGTTCCCGAAAGCGCAATCCTTCACTGCGGATTCGATCGGACATAAGGATCAGGTAGGTATCGTGGTGAGCAAGGACCAGCTGGATTATGATCAGCTGAACAGCGCGATCAACAGCAGCACGGCCACGACCTATGCAGGCAAACTGAATGAAGCCGTACGTTCTATTCAGATCCGTTCGGCCCGTTTCAGCAATACGAACGACGGAACGATGTATTTCAAAGTGGACGCGAATGATAATAAAGCGGTCGCCTTTGTGGTGGCGCTGGATAAACAATAATAACATGCAGCAAAAATTATGGGCCGGAGTACTGGCAATGATCTTATCTGTGGCGGTCAACGCGCAGGACATGAAGAATTTCCATCTCTACCATCCGGAGCAGGATGCGGATTCTGCCATCAAAGCGGCGGTGAAGCAGGCGAAACAGGAAGGCAAACACGTACTGATCCAGGCAGGTGGGAACTGGTGCATCTGGTGTGCAAGGTTCAATGACTTCGTGGCTTCGGATGCGCATCTGGATTCTGCCATGAAGGCGGCGTATGTGGTCTGTCACCTGAATTACAGCCAGGAGAACGGGAATGCGAAGGTCTTTGAGAAATACGGCTTCCCGCAACGATTCGGTTTTCCTGTTTTTTTAGTTTTGGATAACAAAGGAAACCTGCTCCATACACAGAATTCGGCTTACCTTGAAGAAGGTAAATCGTATAGTCGAAGCAAGGTAGATGGCTTTTTCACCGATTGGTCGCCTGCCGCGCTGGACCCCAAACAATACCAACAACACTGATGAACCCCCGGTTACCGGATTTTGTGAAACTGATGATGCATCCGCTGAAGGCGCGGGTATTCCTGTTCAGCCGGCTGCCCAGTGCTTATTTTTCGGGTGTGCGTGTACGTGAGTTGGATGGGGCTCATTGCATGGTCACGGTTCCGTACAAATGGTTCTCGCAAAATCCTTTCCGGTCCACTTATTTCGCCTGTCTGGCCATGGCCGCAGAAATGAGTACCGGTGCGCTGGCCATGGCGCACCTGCATGGCCGTGATCCTTCCGTTTCCATGCTGGTCGTGAAACTGGAAGCGAATTATTTCAAGAAAGCAACGGGCCGCACCCGCTTCACCTGTAATGATGGCGCGGCATTCGATAACGCGATAGAAGAAAGCATCGCCACCGGCGAAGCGAGAACGGTATCCGCTAAGTCAACGGGCATCAATGATGCCGGTGAGGTCGTTGCGGAATTCATCATCACCTGGTCATTCAAAGCAAAATCAAAATCATGAAGATCGCATTCCACGGCGCCGCCCGTACTGTAACCGGTTCCAAACACCTGATCACTTTGCAGAATGGTAAGAAGATCCTGCTGGATTGTGGCATGTTCCAGGGCCTGGGCCGAGAGACGGATGTGGCCAACCGTGAATTCGGATTCGTGTCACAGGATGTGGATGTGATGATCCTTTCGCACGCGCATATCGATCACTCAGGGCTTATTCCTAAACTGGTTTCGGAAGGTTTCAAGGGTGTCATCTTTTGCACCCCAGCAACCATGGACCTGACAGCCGTGTTGCTGGAAGATTCTGCGGAGATACAGGAAGATGAAGTGAAGTATGAGAATAAACGCCGGTCGATGCAAGGCCTGCCTTATCTCAAACCTTTATATACGAAGGACGATGCGGCGAACGCGCTGGCACTTTTCCGTAAAGTTGAATATGGATTATGGTTCGATGTCACGGATGGCGTACAGGCGATGTACACGGATGCCGGACATATCATCGGCAGTGCCTGTGTGCATCTTAAAGTGAATGAGAACGGGAAAGAAACCCGCCTCACATTCAGCGGGGATGTGGGCCGTTACCGTGATGTGATCCTGAAATCCCCCGAAGTGTTCCCGCAGGCGGATTATGTAGTGATGGAATCGACCTATGGAAACAGTTTGCATGACGAGAATCACACAACACCCGATCAGTTGCTGCGCTGGATCGAAAAAGCCTGCCTGCAGAAAAAAGGAAAACTGATCATGCCTGCTTTCAGTGTGGGCCGGACACAGGAATTGCTGTTCGCATTGAATCAATTGGAAGAAGAGAAGTCTTTACCCGATCTGGATTATTATGTGGACAGTCCGCTGAGTATCGAAGCCACCGAAGTGGTGAAACGCTATCCCCAGTATTTCAATAAAACGATCCAGCAGATCATGCAGACCGACAAGGACCCGTTCACTTTCAAAGGTTTGAAATATATCCGCACTGTGGAGCAATCCAAGATGCTGAATTTCCAGGATGGTCCGATGGTGATCATCTCCGCCAGCGGTATGGCAGATGCCGGTCGCGTGAAACACCATATCAGCAATAATATCGAGAGCAGCCGCAATACGATATTGTTGACCGGATATTGTGAACCGCATTCACTCGGCGGACGCCTGATGGCAGGAGAGAAGGAAGTGCATATCTATGGAGTCGAACATCAGGTGCATGCCGAGATCGGCGCGATCCGCAGTATGAGCGCGCATGGTGATTATGAGGACCTTTGTCAGTGGCTGGCTTGTCAGGACCCGAAGAAGGTGAAGAAATTATTCCTCGTTCATGGCGAATATCCGGTGCAACAGGACTTCAAGCAACGGCTGATCAAAAAAGGTTTTGCGGATGTGGAGATCCCGGAGCGGCATTTCGAGCTGGGGTTGGGGTAACGCGGATCAACGCAGATTAACACAGATTTCGCCGAATTTCACGCAACGACGCAAAGGCGCGGCGACGCGACGTTTAATATGGAACTCACGCCCACTCGCGGCATTAAAGAAGTCAATTTCATCCAACACATCTCCGGCATCCCGCATGAGCCAGCAGCTAACAGCTAGTAGCTAGCGGCTCGTTATTTCACGCAACGACGCAAAGGCGCGGCGACGCGACGTTTTTTATAGAACTGAATAGCCCCCCTCACGGCTTTAACAGAAGTCCATTTCTTTCGCCAAACTACCCGGCATCCCGGATCAGCTGGCAGCTAACAGCTAACAGCTTTCTTTTCACATTCCATTAATAAACCCCCGCCCGTTTTTTGCGTTTATATACTGAGTTCTATTACATACAATTTAAAAACGGGAGGTGTTATGAAAACGAAAAGAAGCGTATGGCCTGTTTATCTCATTGCAGCAGGCCTTTTAGCGGGCTGTGCTTCATCAGCCCATATTGAAAAGGATGACAATACTGATTTTACAAGGTACCGGACCTTTGCCTGGGATAACAGCAAGGAGGATAACGGTCACCGGAACGATCTGGCAGAACAGAAGATCAAAGCCGCTGTAGGGCAGGAGTTGAAAGATCATGCCGGATGGCGTGAAGTGAAGAATCATCCGGATCTGATCCTCAGTTATGATGTGCTGGTGGAACGTTCGGAAAAGGAATCGAGCAGCCCGCGTTACAGTACACCTTTCTCAAGACTGGTCTATAATCCCTACACACGGCGTTACGCCACGATCTGGTATCCGTCCGAATTCATGGGATATGAAAGAGCGCGTTATCCGGTGCAGGAGGGGACCGTGACGGTAACGATGATCGATGCGGATACCGATAAGATGGTCTGGCAGGGCTGGACGACCGGTGAGATCGACAGCCGGCATATGACATCAAAAGAAGTGAACAGCGCGGTGCGCTCCATCTTTAAGAAATTCGATGTCGCGAAGAGATAATTAGTGGACGGTTCCGGACAATCAGGCCTCCCAGGGATGGGGGGCTTTTTTATTCAGCCTGCTCATTTTTTATTATCTTTTACCCATGTACAGGTCATTGTTGTTTCTGGTTTCATGTTTTATCATGTTTCAGGTTGCTGCACAGGAAGCCCGGAATACCATCTTTGCGGATGGTGCCGTGAAGGGACCTGTGTATGCACTGAACTTTGATCATGTGTTCCATACCGCTCATGGAAGTACACTGTCATGGAGCGCCGGTTTTTCTTTGGAACACGATGCGATCTCCGCGCCACTGGGTATTGATGTGATCAAGGGCCGGCGCGACTGGCATCCTGAATTCGGTATGTTGCTGATCCCTTACATCGATCATTACAAGACCTTTCTTTCCGGTGATAATCTTTCTGACAAATACATTTATGTGATACCCTATGCGGGTTACCGGTTGCAGCATCCATATGGCGGACTATTCCTCAAAGCATCTGTAGGCCCCTTCCTTTCTCTAGATCCGCCTTCTGATCATTTCTTTCACATGACCGCCAAATTGTATGGCTACGCCTCAATTGGTGCGGGCTTCTCTTTCTGACCCCGGTCTCCTCTCATGCCGCTTACAGCTTGAAGCCTGTATCTTTTTAACATACCCTTTCACAATAACCCGTCACTTCTGGAACCAACTTTGCGTCAATTGGGTGTAGAGAAGCGCGTGCTTTTCTTTAAACCCCACGAACATGAAAACGTTACGCAAATTTTCCGCGATCCTGGTCCTGCTGATCCTGAGCATGGCATTCGTACCGCAACAGGCTTCCGCACAGGGACGCGTTTCCGTGAACTTCGATCTTTTTTATAATGAGCTGTCACCTTACGGCCGATGGTTCCATAACGCACAGTATGGTGAAGTATGGCGGCCCAATGCTGACCGTAACTTCAGGCCTTATGCCAATGATGGTCACTGGGTATGGACCGATGACGATGAATGGACCTGGTACTCCGATTATGAATGGGGTTGGGCTCCGTTCCACTACGGTCGCTGGGATTATGACGACTATGATGGCTGGTTCTGGATCCCTGATTACGAATGGGCTCCTGCATGGGTGGCCTGGCGCAGTGGTGATGACTATTATGGCTGGGCTCCTTTAAGGCCGGGTATCAGTATCAACATCAATATCGGAGGTTATGCGCCTCCTGACTATTACTGGAATTTCGCACCACGCAGATATATCAACGATTACCGTGTTTACGACCATTGCTATAACCCCGGAATGAACCGGAATTACCTGGGTCGTACAACGATCATACAATTCAATAACTATGGCGGACGCCGCAATGGTATCTGGGGAAACAGTCCCCGTCGTGAAGAAGTGGAACGCTATACACATGAACGTATCAATCCTGTTTCATTTGGTGAACATGAAAGGTTTGGAAGAAGTGGTGGTAATCAGGTTAGAGGTAACAGGGATGAGGTAAGAGGTAATAGGGAAGGGAACAGGAATTTCGGAGATGATCGCCGTGGTTTCGGTGGCAATTCGAATCAGCCTGGCAACGGCGGAAGGAATTTTGGCAATGGTAACCGTACGCCTGTTGATCCCCAGTCTAACGACCGCAACAGGAATTTTGGTAACGATCGCCGTGGTTTCGGTGGCAATAATGATCAACGCAATAATGATCCCCGCAATAATGGCGGCCGCAATTTTGATAATGGTAACAGGCCGCCGGTAACACCACAGGCGGATGACAGAAGGCCCGGTGGAGGCAACAGAGAACAGGGAATAGGTAATAGTGGACAGGGAACAGGTGGCAGAGAACAGGGGAATGGTGGCAGGGTGCAAGGGGGAGATAACAGACCCCGGAATGATGGCCCCGTTCGTACGTTCGGAAATGACCGCGGGAATAATGGCGGCAACAACCAACCCTATAATGGTGGCCGTTCTTTCGATAACGGAAATCGTCAGCCTTCAGCTGACAGGCAGCCACAGGCTCCCGTCAGAGAACAGTCAACTGTTGGCAGAAGGCAGGATGCAGGACAGCAACCGCAATCCGGTAATGGGAGCCGTCAGGCTGATAACGGGAACCGTGGTGGCGGACGCGGAAGAAGATTTTAAAGTGTAAGTTTTGAATTAGACATATAAAGGACAATTGCTAAAAATAAAAGAGCAGCTGATAGTATTTCAGCTGCTCTTTTATTATGTAGTGTATTCTATGTTGTCAATTCAAAACTCAAAATTCAGCATTCAAAATTTCCTTCACCTGATGTTGGAGATCGAATTCTTCACTGTATCATGTTTCGTCTTCAGTACATTACTGATGGAACTGAATACACTGTTTTCTCTCAGGATGATGATCACATCTTCATCCGCTGCCACCTGAAAGTTCAGTCTCAGACCCAGCGGGACATTGGTGGGAACATTACTGAATCTGCAGGCGCCCTGGTTATCGGTCAGGGATTTGATCTCCCGGCCATTATTATCAGACAGGATGAGTTCTGCCTTGAGAATGGGTACACCCGGAGGTAATCCATTGATCGTAGCGATCGCGTCCGGAATATCTTCAGGATGTGCGGTAATGATCAACGCAACACCATCTCCTGCGGTTATTGTCTTCACCGCGACCGGTGTGCCTCTCCATTTTTCTTTGGGGAGATCGTTCGCGGGATCGTTACTGAATGCCAATCTTCCGTCCTTCTGATCTACATGCGGATCACCGGAAACATGTCTCAGCTTCAGTACTTCGGGGGCGCTCCATTTAATGGGTATTTTTGTGGTCGGGGCTACGGTCTTCAGTGCACCTGCTGGTGTACCAGTTGATCCGGGTTCGGAGATATTGAGACCGGTAAGTGTGGTGCCATTTCCACTGAATGTGAATGTTGCCACTTCTCCGGAATAGTTCATCCATGAAGTTTCGAAGTTGCCATCGCCATCCGTATCAGCTTCTATGACGCCTTTCACCTTTTCTCCGAAACTGGATTGTTGGGTCTGCCTTGCAACCGTGAAATTCATGGAGATTCGGTTAGGCATACTGTTGTTGATATTGTTCACACTACGGAGCGATTGGGAATTCTGCGAAGCCGTGACCCTTGCATCTCCTTTCAGATTCGACTCACTCGTTACGATGTTCTGATCCAGGGATCCTTCATCATTCATATTGATCGTAATGCCCTGCCGCAGACGGAATGTTTGCGTTGTACTGATCGTATAAGTTCCCGCTTCCAGTCCCGTGAATTCAAATTCGCCAAATCGATTGGTCTGTGTGGTTCGGGAAGTTGTTCCACCCATCAGCATTTTAATTTTGATGCCTGCTACCGGCTGCCCGTACTGCAGGAACTGTTCTTGTGTAGGTTTATCACCGGTCTGAAAATACTCCCGGGTGGAGAATTCAGGTTCACCATCACCATCCAGATCGCCGCCAGTAACAGGAAGGGCGATCAGATTGGAACGCGGACTCCAGATAACGCCTGAACCGGCTGTGCGGTCGTTCGACTGATTGGATTTGGTCTTTGTTTTGATGATCGCCTGAGCTACATCCATTCCTCCGGTTGCGGTACTGATATCGATCAGCCATTTATCCGCTTCCGCGGAAAGGATCCCGGCCAGATCCTTCTTTTTGTCAAGCTCGACCGTGTAATCTTTTTGTATGGTGAGGTTAGCGTTGATATCCAGGTTGTATATACCCTCAGGGACATTGATGAAAAAGAAAGTGCCGTCGGGCTCCGTTACTGTGGTGGCAAGTACCGCAGCGGTGTTGGGGTCGGTCAGCCGTACTTCCACACCGGCTTGAACCGGTACAAGAGAAGCCGGTGCTATGATGCGGCCATCTTCCACATACATAGGATTGCTGTTGACATTGCTCATGGCTTTGGAGACCGGTTTACTGATATTAGCACTGCAGGCTGTACAGTGAATGATACCATTTTTTTCGGAATAGAAGATCTCGTAAGCGGTCTTGCCACTGGCCTGACCGGTTTGCGCATCCCTGACCAGAAAATGACTTGTTGTGCCGCAATAATTATTGTCCGCCATCCTGCCTGTTGCTGCATACGCTGCAGAAGAGGCGCCACTGCCACCGCTCATACCGGTGCTGCTGACCGCTGAAACGGACTGGTTGGTTTCAATGCCGTAGGTGTTGTTCCCGCTCAGTCTGATCCTGCCCGCGATCACGCGCGAAGCAGTGCTGGGCTGCATACGGGTGCCATTGGCCAGTGCGCTTCCTGTTTGTGCGAGTCCGGATTGTACTTTCTCTCCGAATGTAGCGCCCTGTGTTTGTTTAGGGACTGTAACGTTCATGGATATGCGCTGCTGATAAGCAGCGGCATCAGCGGGACAAGCGAATGTCATTTCATTGGCGGTTCCGTCCGCATTCGTTGTTTTGATCGTAACGGGCCCGCATGCAGGGTTGTTGTCCTGGATCATCCGGTGCACACCGCTTTCGTCTATCGTGATGTTATTGCGGCCGCCAGTTGCTGTTCTGTGTACGCCGCTTTCATCGATGGTGATATCCTTGCGGCGACCGGTTGATTGGCCTGATTGCGCATCACGTGGACTAAGGATCTCTTTTTTATTGACGGTCGGTAATACTCGTTTGGAGCTGCCCAGATTTTTGCTGATACCGATGGAAGCGTTCAGCATATGCAGGTCCTTGTTGAATTCTCTTGGCTGATCGATGCCGCCCTGTGGGTCCAGTAGTAAGGTTGAACTCCGGGACTGCAGATAGCCGGTATGTAAGGTGAATTTCGTACTTGCATTGATCGGATATGCCGCCTGGATCTCTCCGCTGAAACCCGCTGCCATATTCTTTGAACCTTCATCGAAACGATACAATGGTCTTTGAGCTCCATTTTGCGCAATGATCAGTCTGCCGCTATGGTTCATGAATATACCGCCTTGCAGGGATGCAGTCAGCTGCACTTTATTACCGAACCGGACGGAAGGCCCGAAGAGGAGATAACTGTTCGAGGGATTCCCTTTGGTGATCAATGCATCTGAGGGATATTTCCGGTCGGTCAGGAACTGATTGATCGCACTGTTGCTCAGGTTACCCTGCATCCAGCCGCTGGTCATGCCTAATCCGAAAGGACCGAAATAGTAATGTGCGTAAAGGTCAGAGCCGATCCCGCTTCCGCGGAACAGATTGCTTTCAGCGCTCTTCATGCCGAATGAACCACCGCTGCGTAATCCGATCAGCCACCGGTCATCATTACTGATCAGGGCCTTCGCATTATTGCTGCGTGACGAGTTTTGATTGAAACTTCTTATGGTTTGGGAAGAGGCCTGGATCATCAGGCAACAAAAAAACATCAGACCCCAAAGGGCCCGGTAAGGGTGGCGTTGGTTGTGCATGGACTTGAATTGTTTAACTAAAGTAGATATAATAAGGGGAATATCATAGTGTTTGAGGGTAATGCGTATAAGCTATTGGAAAAGAGCTGTTAGCTTCAAGCTATAAGCTGTAAGTTGATCCCTGGAACCGGATTGAACGGATATTGATGAAACTTGATTTAGATATGGCTGAAGCCGGGTATTCAAATTCGTTGCGCCGCCGCGCCATTGCGTCGTTGCGTGAAACTTTTCTGTGATTTATCGGAACCTCCCGATGCAATACGCTTGCTTTTTAATCTTTAATTTTGAATTCTTACATCTCCACCATGAAACGATCGCTTATTTTTCTTTTTCTGTTGATCCACTCTTTTATAATGAATGCAGCTGAACCCCGTGATCTGTTGCAGAAACAAGCATCGGCGGTCCAGCTTCAGAACTATATTCAGTCGCCCGTATCCTGGGTACGTTATCCTGCGTACAACGACCGTGCGGGATGGGACGCTTTCACTGGCTCATTGAAGGCAGGTATCATCAAAGACGGCGAGAAATATCTTACTTATGCCTGGCAGGTAGTGAAAGCGACCGACTATCTGGAATATGAAAGAACGGGGAGTCGCGCAGCTATGGAGAATCCTTATGGTAACAATAATAAAGCACTGGGCAATCTGATCTTCGCGGAGCTGGCTGAAGGAAAAGGTCGATTCATCGATCAGATCATCAATGGAACCTGGCAGGCCTGCGAATTATCGTCCTGGTCTTTGTCAGCGCATTTGCCTTATCAAAAGACCAAACGTAATCTTCCTGATTTTCACGAGACCATCATCGATCTGGGTTCGGGTGATATGGGTTCCTTCTTTGCCTGGACCTGGTATTTCCTGCATCAGGAATTCGATAAGGTCAATCCGATCATTTCACAAAGACTGGTCAAAGAGATCCGTGACCGGATCATGGATCCCTATATGCAGCGCAGTGATTACTGGTGGCAGGCATTGAGTGGGAAACCGGATGTGATGGTGAACAACTGGAATCCCTGGGTCAATTCAAATGTCATGACCTGTTTCCTGCTGATGGAGAACGACCCCGTGAAACGTGCGGCAGGTGTGTACAAGACGATGCAGAGCACGGATCAGTTCATCAATTATGTGAAAGCGGATGGGGCTTGTGAGGAAGGTCCTTCTTACTGGGGACATGCCGCCGGTAAATTATATGATTACCTGCTGGTGTTGTACAGCGCGACCGCTGGCAAGGTCGATCTTTTCGGGGATCCGATGATCCGGCGCATGGGTGAATATATCAGCCGAAGTTATGTGGGGAACGACTGGGTCGTCAATTTCGCGGATGCATCCGCAAAGGGTGGGGGCGATATCGCGCTGATCCATCGCTATGGTCAGGCTGTAAAGAGCGAAGAGATGATGAGCTTCGCCGCTTATCTGCTGAATAAGAATAATGGAAAGATGGAAGTGAATGTGGCCCGTGATTTCTTCCGTAGCATTGAAAATATCCGCACATACCGCGATGTACAGAACGGTAAGCCCGCGTTGCCCTCATTCGGTTCAGCCTGGTATCCGGAAACACAGTTCCTGTACCTGCGTTTTGGCGGAGGCTTGTACTTTGCCGGAAAAGCTGGATTCAATAACGAAAGCCATAATCACAATGATGTGGGTACATTCAACTTGTACGTGGATACCTTGCCGATGATCATCGATGCAGGTGTGGGTACTTACACCCGTCAGACATTCGGCAGTGAGCGTTACAGTATCTGGACGATGCAAAGTGATTATCACAATGTGCCGAAGGTGAACGGGGTGCCGCAATCTTTCGGCGGCGAATTCAAAGCAACCGATGTACGCTTTGATGACAAGAAAGATCAGTTCATCCTTGATATGGCGGGGGCTTATCCTGCCGATGCGGCGGTAAAAGAATGGCACCGGACGTATAATTTCAGCAGTTCGGATCTGGTCATTCGTGAGGATTTCAAGTTGAACGCGATGAAAGCCCCCAATGAACTTCATTATCTCGTATGGGCCAAGCCGGATCTCTCCAAGCCCGGTACGGTCGGGCTTTCCAAAGAAGGCCGAACTTTACAACTTCAATATGATCCAAAACAATTCGATGCCACTTTCGATGTGATCAGGCTTGATGATAAACGTTTGTCAAACGTTTGGGGACCGGAAGTGTACCGGGTGGTGCTGAAGGCGAAGGAAATGAAGTTGAAAGGGACGTATATCATTAAGATCAAAAGGTAACAGCTGCGAACTTTGAGCTATAAGCAGTAAGTTGCCCCGCGCTGCCCGTGTACTTAATTACGCCAATTTTTTCTAAGCCCTCTCCAAATCAGATATCCGTGTCTCAGTGGTTAAGTAATGAAGTCAAAAAAATGAGCAGAACTCTTTTCGTTGCGTCGTTGCGCCTCCGCGTCGTTGCGTGTTCACAGCTTTTTGAGCTTCGTGATCGGATGGATCTCCCAAACTGTTGTTAGCTGGTCTTTGAGTGATTCCGGTCCGTGTGCTCCGATCTTGTTCAGGTTCTTGTGCCAGTGTTCTGTATCCCAGTATACACTTCCTTTCACAGAGATCTTGATCGGTTGATTTCCGTCCCCGAACCAGATATAACCACTGCTGCAGGTATTAGGAGTTGCTTTCAGGATCGTGAAATCATTCTGCACGGTTTCCAGTGTATTGTGTGCATCTGCGGCAGGCGCGGGCAGTCCGCTCACTTCTACGATCATGAACCGGTTGTTCGGATCATTCTTGTCGGCCAGATTGCCGATCACGAGATGATAGTCCTCATCCGATTCCTTTGCATAGCAGAAAAGCCATGCTTTTTTTATCTCAGCATTGAAATCCTCCAGCGGAACGCGGCCATCTGCCCCATTGATGATCGCAGGCATGTCCTCATCGGGATGATGATCGGCAAAACGAGTGAGGAATGATTTTACGGACGCGTAAGTTTTCAGTGAACCCTGACTGATCGTGGTCTTGGCTTCAACACGTCTCTTGCCGTCAAATCTGCAATTATCCGGGCAGCCGCTCGCGTCACAGGGTTTATTGGTCGCAGCACCAGAGCCTGCAGCACCGGAAGGGGGAACGGATAGCCCATCCTCGGGGACTGATTCTTCTTCCAGGTCCGTTTCTGTACTCGGTTCAAAACTCAGCACCTGTTTTTCTCCGGTGGGAGAAACGTATACCGCTTTCTGCAATGCAGGTAACTGGCTGAGATCATGGATCTCGGGCAGGTTTTCAGTAGTGCTTACGACACGTGCAGGATGGCACAACGCAAATGGCATACAACTGATGATGAGCAGGAGGTTCAGCAGGGTTCTGTACATACGATCGGTTTTAATGTGGTGAACATTTCAAATCTAAAAAAATGGTTGCTGCTAAACGGCCGGGGGGTAGCGGGGGCGGGATGGTAATTAAAGGTAGGGAACCGGAATGTGAATTCCTATCTGTCATCAATTGTTCATGAATCATTAATTTTAGCCCTCCCAAAGGAAGGACTAACCCATTAACAGATCAAAAACGAATTATGCAACTCACTGCCAAACTCATACAACTGCTTCCGCTGCAAACCGGTAACGGAAAGAACGGCCAATGGAAAAAACAGGATTTCATTGTAGAAACCGAAGGCCAGTATCCCAAGAAGGTCTGCATTTCCCTTTGGGGCGACAAGATCGACCCGGCAAAACTCACCGTCGGCAATATGCTGAAGATCGATTTCGATGTCGAAAGCCGCGAATACAACGGCCGCTGGTATACAGATGTCAAGGCCTGGAAGATCGATCTGGCCGGCGAAGGCTCAGGTCCCTCCATCGACCCCGGACATGACGACGGAAGTTATCAGGATGGGGATGGGTTGCCGTTTTGAGGAAATGTTAGGATAGCGACTAGTCCATCAACGCCATAAGGACATCGATTTGTGTCCAGTATGTCGGTCCGTTTACTGCATCGGTAAATCTGATCTTACAGGATTTTTTGTTGAACGTGAAATCAAACAATGGTTTGCCCTTTAGGCGGACCGTTCCTTCCAGTTTATTCCCGCGTAATTGTCGTCGCCATTTTCGCTTCAGACTTGTTGACCTGAATTCAATATGGTCATATATAATGATCTTGTCGTCAATGGTGATATGACTACCGGATTCATATGTCGCTGAAATGTCCATGTTGCATTTTTTGGAATGAATCGGGTATGAATTTCGTGATTCCCATCCGTATTTTGTACTATACGATCATGTTTTGAATTGATCTATTTTTAGCCCGGAACTTATTCAATGACCTTTTAAAGTAAATCGTATGCGATTACTGTTTTTCTTACTGGCCTGCATTTCAGGCAGCGTAGGCACCCTCCACGCTCAACCCTCCGGCGAACTCCATAAGCAAGTGGCCGATCTGCAACAACAGGTCGCTTCGCTGCAAGCACAAATCAATGCCCTCAAAGCTATGCTGAGCGGACAGGCGGGTGGCAATGTGTCATTTACCGTAGGGGGTAACCGGAGCGACCAGATCGGCGGACAGTATACACTGTCAACCGGGACGGACCAAACTGTTGTCAATGCAAGGAACTATACCCATACGGTGAATGCTTCACAGAGCGTCACGGTGGGCATGAACCAGACTGTAGCGATCGGGGCCAATGTCAGTTATAATGTAGGTGCAGGCTATACACATTCCGTAGGAGCCCGTTATGCCTTATCCGTTGGCCGTGATATCCTTATTGAAGCCGGCGATCAGATCATACTCAAAGCCGGCACCGGCTCCATCATCATCCGCAAGAACGGCAATATCGAATTCACCGGGAATGTCGTCCTGCCGGTCACACCAATCACAGCGCCCGGTAAAAGGATCATTCAGTAAAATACCAGCTCATGTTTTTTGTGAACCCCGTATCCGCGGGGTTCATTTATTTTTACACAAATATCATTGCATGGAATTTGGCATCATCTCCTTCGCCGACATGGAACCCGAAGTGTTACCCGGCCCCGGGCTCAACGGACATCAGCGTTTGAAAGATCTCATGGAAGAGATCAAACTGGCGGATGAGCTCGGCCTCGATGTGTTCGCCGTTGGGGAACACCACCGTCCGGATTATGCCATTTCATCACCTGCTGTGGTGCTTGCAGCCGCGGCTACTATTACAAAGCATATCAAACTGGCCAGTGCGGTGACCGTATTGAGCTCTGATGACCCGGTCCGTGTATTCCAGGGTTTCGCAACCGTCGATCTGTTGTCAGGCGGTCGTGCCGAGATCTGGGCCGGACGCGGTTCCTTCATCGAATCTTTCCCGCTCTTCGGGTATGACCTGGACGATTATGATGAACTCTTCACCGAGAAGATCGAGCTGCTTGTGAAACTGAATGCATCGGAAAAAGTGAGCTGGAAAGGCGGACATCGTCCCGCCATCAATAACCGGGGCGTGTACCCCCGTCCCTTTCAACCCCAATTACCCATTTGGCTCGCCGCCGGCGGTACGCCCGCATCCGCGGTCAGAGCCGCTTCCATGGACCTGCCGCTCACGCTTGCGATCATCGGAGGCTACCCCTCACAATTCGTTCCTTTCATTAATTTATATAAGGAGACCGCCAGAAAAGCCGGGAGGGATATGGAACAATTGAAGCTCGCGATCAATAACCATGTCTTCATCGGTGATGATTCGCAAAAAGCAGCCGATGATTTCTATCCTTATTATGCGACTATGATGAATAGGGTAGGACGTGAACGCGGATGGCCACCGCTTTCCAAAGGACAATACGAACAGTCCCGCTCACCCAAAGGCGCGCTCATGGTGGGCAGTCCACAGGAAGTGACCGATAAGATCCTCTACGAATACGAACTCTTCGGCAATACGCGCTTCCTCGCGCAGGCGAGCATTGGCACCGTTCCGCATCCCCTGATCATGAAGTCGATCGAGTTATTCGGAACCCGGGTAGTACCGGAAGTGAAAGCAGCCCTTAGTCTTTAGTCAATAGTCGTTAGTCCGTGCTAAGAAGCTGAGTCTAAAAAAGGCATTAAAGATATTGTCTGTATAATATGTATAATTTGCCTGCCTTGCGCCGCTGCGACGCTGCGTGAAAAAACTCATTTCTTTCCATCAATGATCCCGATCGCCGTCTTCTCCAGTTTCGATAACACAGGTCCAAAGACAAATGGTGCTTTCTGGAAATAGAACAATGTGAT
The DNA here is from genome assembly GCA_029555415.1 of Bacteroidota bacterium. Classification (GTDB taxonomy): domain Bacteria; phylum Bacteroidota; class Bacteroidia; order Chitinophagales; family Chitinophagaceae; genus JAKPSI01. The sequence continues at coordinate 120,785 of JAKPSI010000002.1, forward strand.
CAGGTCACGTTTGGGGTCGACCATATAAGCGGTATTGAATGCACCCGCCCAGAAAAAACTTCCCTCCGAAGCATTATTGATGACCATGCCCGGTTTGGAAGTTAATCCAACGCCGAGGCCGAATGTATTGAGCGATTTCACACCACCGAATATGAATGTTTTGTTTCCTAATTGATTCGTGGTCAGACTATCCCTGAAATCCTTACTCAGTATAGCTTTTCGACCGCCATGCAGCAGACAGAGCAGGAATTTCGCATAATCTCCGGTAGTGGATACCAATCCTCCAATGGCGGAATAATAGCCATGATCTTGTTGCAAAGGATAATTCACGGGATACTGGACCGGATCCAGTTCCGTTAATTTCATTTCAGGGTCACCCGCAGCTTTACTGCTGACATATACTTTCACCAGCCTGGATCTTTTATTTTCCGGCAGATAGAAATAGGTGTCCTTCATTTTCAAGGGCCTGAAAATATTTTTTGTGAGATAGTCTTTCAATGTCATTCCGGATACGATCTCGATCAGCCTGCCCAGCACATTGGTGCTCAGTCCGTAACTGAAACGCTCACCAGGCTGATGCACCAATGGCATCGCGGCGATCCTGTTTACTTCCGCATCAAGATTCGCGAAACCCATATTGAGTGACTGATCAAGCCCATATTGTTTGAAGAGTTTCCTGAATGCCGGATATTCATCCGCGGAGGAGATCCCGGACTGGTGACTGAGCAGATCACGGATCGTAACCGATCGGTTGAGGTTCACGGTCAGGAAACTGTCGCCACTGATGACCGCCACTTGTTGTGATGCGAAAGCAGGGATGTATTCTTCAATGGGATCATCCAGTCCTATTTTGTTTTGTTCCGCGAGTTGCAGCACAGCAACGGATACGATCGCCTTGGTCATGGATGCTATCCGGAAGATCGCGTCCTGCCGCATGGCTGTATGATCGGCGATATCCGATTCGCCATAGGAATGCGCATAGACCGTCTTCCCTTTGTGAATGATCACAGCGTTTCCGCCTGCGATCGTATGCTTCGCGATCTCGCCGTTAATGATGCTGTCGATCTTCTGAAACGACTGACCGTGCAGTACAGGTGTAATGAAAGTAAAAAGGAGGAAATGGCAAATGACTGCTGGGATCTTCATGGTTGGGTTTTTGTTCCGGATGCAAATTAGATTATTCCGTCATGTCGGTTAAGGCGAGAATGTCATGGGAGTTTAATTTTTTGTTATTCCTTCGGAAAGTGTTGGGTTGCGGGTTTCGGGTTGCGGGTTGGCATAGCATCTGCGGGAAACCTTATTAAACGCTACATTTGTAAAAATTATCAACCGAATTGCAGTCGCCCGTTTTCCTGATAACACCACCATTCACGCAACTGAATACGCCTTACCCCGCGACCGCCTACCTCAAAGGTTTTCTCAATACCAAAAATATTCCCGCCGTTCAGGCCGATCTGGGTATTGAAGTGACGCTGGCCATCTTCTGCAAAGCTGGACTGACGGACCTCTTCAATGAGATCGCGGCCCGTGATCAGCAATACGAGCCCAATATCACCCGCATCCTCAGCATGCAGGCGGACTATATCCGCACCATTGATGAGGTGATCGCTTTCCTGCAGGGCAAACGCGATACACTTGCCCGCCGCATCTGCAGCCGCAATTTTTTACCGGAAGCCGCCCGCTTCGCACAGGCCGAAGATCTGAAGTGGGCATTCGGGAACATGGGCATCCAGGATAAAGCGAAATTCCTCGCCACCATGTATCTCGAAGATCTCAGCGATCTCATCAAAGAGACCATCGATCCGCATTTCGGTTTCAGTCGCTATGCCGAAAGTCTGGGACGCTCCGCAAACAGTTTCGATGAATTATATACCGCACTCGGCCAACCGCATACGTATATCGACAAGATCCTCCTCCGCATCCTCCAACAGAAAATGGAATCGATCCGTCCTTCCATGCTGGCGATCTCCGTTCCATTTCCCGGCAATCTGTATACATCATTGCGCTGCGGACAATGGGTGAAACAAAATCATCCCGATGTGAAAGTGGTGATGGGCGGCGGCTTCGCGAATACGGAACTCCGTTCGTTGAGCGACCCGCGCGTATTTGAATGTTATGATTTCATCACCCTGGATGACGGGGAAGCACCCATTGAAATACTCTGGGAATATATCCATGGGAAACGAAGTCAGGATGAGCTGAAAAGGACATTCACGTTGGATGGTAAAAAGGTAGCGTATATCAATAACAGCGCCTGCTCGGATTATAAACAGGGACAGGTCGGGACCCCCGATTACAGTGACCTGCTGCTGGATCAATACATCTCCGCCATCGAAGTGGCCAATCCCATGCATAGTTTATGGAGTGATGGCCGCTGGAACAAACTCACCATGGCCCATGGTTGTTACTGGGGTAAATGTACTTTCTGTGATATCTCGCTTGATTATATAAAGAACTATGAACCGGTCACTGCTTCATTGTTGGTGGACAGGATGGAGGAGATGATCGCGCAAACCGGACAGAACGGTTTTCACTTTGTGGATGAAGCCGCACCGCCATCACTCATGCGTTCACTGGCGATCGAGATCATTCGCCGTGGACTCATCGTCAGCTGGTGGACCAATGTGCGTTTCGAGAAAAGTTTCTCGCGTGACCTCTGTTTGTTATTGCAGGCATCCGGTTGTATCGCAGTGAGTGGCGGACTGGAAGTGGCTTCCGACCGGTTATTGAAACTGATCGATAAAGGTATCACCGTGGATCAGGTGGCGAAGGTCTGCCGCAATTTCACGGACTCCGGCATCCTCGTACATGCCTATCTCATGTACGGCTTCCCGGCCCAAACCGAACAGGAAACGATCGATTCCCTCGAAATGGTGCGTCAGTTATTCGAGACCGGTGTCCTGCAGTCCGCCTTCTGGCATCTGTTCACCATGACGGCTCATAGTCCCGTCGGCATGGACCCAAAGCAATTCCAGGTCCGCAAACAAACCGATGCCTTGGGCACGTTCGCGAACAATGATATCCATCATCTCGATCCCACCGGAGCGGATCATGAAACATTCGGTTTCGGATTGAAGAAAGCATTGCTGAATTATATGCACGGTAATTGTCTTGATTTTCCTTTGAATAAATGGTTCGAGTTCAAAGTGCCCCGTACCACTGTGGCGCCGGATGAGATCCGCAAAGCGATCGAAGAACCGGAAATGAATTCCTCTCCGAATAGTAAGATGATCTGGCTGGGTCATATGCCAGCAACCGAGATCATCCGCAAATCCAAGAAGGGCGCCAGCTGGGAAGTGATGTCGCTCAGCTTCCAGACCATCAAAGGCAATTTCAGCATCAGTGTTGAACCAGCCAAAGGGGAATGGCTCCTCCATATCTTACCTCAGTTGCATTTCTCCCAGCCCCAACAAATGACCCTGGCAAACATCAAAGCCGACTACGAAAAAGCCGGCCTGGATGATTTTGAATTATTCTGGGATAATAAGCCGGTGAACGGGTTGTATAAGGCGGGTTTGTTGAGGGTATGACTTCGGGCTGCAAGCTTTTAGCTGTAAGCTGCAAGCAGTCACAGGATACCGGATATAATTATTAATTGTAAAAGTTGTATTATTCCGCGTTCATCTGCGCTAATCTGCGTTCATTCGCGTTCATCTGCGCCAATCTGCGCCAATCTGTGTTAATCTGTGTAAATCTGTGTCTCCTCGCTTCAGTATTGCGTCTTTACGTTCTTCAGGTAAAATACATCACTCTTATTATCACTGTTATTCCCCTTGTACCTGCTGAACGTATATAAATTATACTTCGCGTTACTCAGGAAAACATTCGCGATCTCGGCTTCTTTTTTATCATCCAGGGTGAAGACAAGCGCATCGCCCTGCCGCAGGATCTTCAGCTGGTGACTGTTCTTTTCCTGAAAAAAGCCCGGGAGTACGATCCGTTTCCGGGTGACCACGGATTCATTCCTGTCATATGAATACACCTCCATCGTGCCGCCGCCATTCCAGTTCGGATCGAACCAGATCATGACCCGGTTGAAGTTGCCCGCATAGCTGTCATACAAACTCCAGTACTGCCGCTGATTATTATCCATTTTATAGCTTTCGCTGGCGTTCTCGTAGGGGATCTCCGCGAAACAAAGGGTGAACAAGCCGCTGTTATAAGCGATATCCTTGTTCCAGCTCAGATCGAAACTGAGGGAGAAATTATCTTTGATCTCTTTGTTGTATTGCTGCGGATACCAGTACCCGTCTTTGGTCATTGCCAGCCAGTTGCTGTTCTGGTACGACTGGACGGTTATATTTTTCATGCCATTCCAGCCGGAAGGGAACTGGCCAGCGGCAGCCGTTCCCAGATCGTACTGATTTGCGGCAGTACTGCTCTGATTGGCTTTCGTTTCATTCTTTGCTGTCGTTTCCGAAGCAGTGATCGTATTGATGCCATCCGGTCGCTTGGCGGGTTCGCCCGTCATTTTCGCCAATACATCCAGATTGAACTTACTGAAGAACTGGTCCATGAAATTCTTCTTGGGCTGATCCCCATCCTGTCTTCTGATGTACATCGCGATGCATTGTACCGCATCTTTCGGTTTTGTTTTGTCAAAGAATTCAAGATTGTCCACCCAAACATTGTATCCGCTTCCTGCCGGCGCTTCCAGCTCCTCAGGTTTAAAATTGTAGGAGTCCAGTTTTTTTACATACGCGGCATTATTGGCATTCGCAGCCAGTAATGCTTTGTTATACCATGCTTGTATACTCTCTTTCTCTTTTTTGATCTTGTTCAGATAAGTCACTCCGTTCAGATACTGTTGTGAACGGTAATCCCCTTTTTGCTTCTCCGCATCAGAGAGGGCATTGTAAACCATCTCATAATCCCTGACCGTTTTTTCTGTCCTTGTGATTTCAGCGGTCAGTCTTTTTTCATGATACAGCTTATAAGTAGTGTATAGTTCTTTGTTCGATAGTTTTCGCCAGGGCAGGTCATTCTTCATGGAGAAGAAATAACAGTGTTTGAGGGTCTCTTCAGGCCTGTAACTGCAATAGAGGATCTTGTTGCCGTTCGCGTCCTTCTTCACTTCAATATTCGTGACCCGGATCTTTGATTCGTAAGCATGATATACCATCTCTGTTCCGGCTTCCGGTAACGGGAATTTCATACCATCGATCTGATTCACGGAAAAATAAACCCAGCAACCCGTTTCTCCTTCGGGCTGCAGGATGTTCTTTCCTTTGAGGCATTCATATTTCCTCAGCATCAGGTAATTCTCGTAGGCCGCAGGACTATTGGTGTACCAAAAAGCTTTCTGATTCCCGAAAGCGATACTGTTCGTGGCATGCAGGCCATCCAATGCTCCGGGAAAAACACGCTGCAGTTCTTTCCGGATCGGTTCGGTCAGCTGCCATTGCGCACCCTGGCCCGCCTTTTCCCAAACCCATTTACCGGGTACTTTGGCGATATCGGTCGTGCTGCAATTGATCTGCGCATCGGCACTACCCGTTACTACGGATAATACAAGGAAGAAAAGTATGAATTGTTGTTTCATATTTCTGATTTGAACTGGATCTCAATGAAGGGTGAGAGCGATGATCAAAGGGCAGGGGAGAAACAGGAATGACGGTTTAAAATGCCACTCCGGTTCTCATAATTACAAAATATTCCGCTACCGCCCAATGATCATGGCAAGGACTATTTGCAATTCGGCGCGGGTATTTCTTTGTAAGGATCGGTATAACAACGGCCGGCATATCCCAATATCGTTACCGCTTCTGAAAGCAGTCTTAACGCTTCTTCCTTTCCGCAGGAAGCATAACTGCTATTATGGTAAATGGCGCTGAGTTCCGCCCAATGTCTGACAGAAACGAGTTGCTGAATGACTTCACCCATTCTTGCCTTGATGCTCATGGCTTCTACCGGAGAAGTGACGGAAGGATCATTGTCGTTGCCGGTCGTGAGCCATTCGATCGTTGCTTTCAGCGAGTCATATGCCAAGGCCGCATACATATGAAAATGGATGGCGGTGGCAGGATAAGCACCGTTCGTTCCGAATTTGTCCTTGTCCTGCTGCGCGATATTCACCAGGTTCTTCAATTTGCCGAGATAGTTCTTCAATTGTGCCTGGGTGATATAACTGCAGGATTTCCCGGCGGGTACCGGTAACGCATACTGCGCTTTTGTGGCCAGACATACTATGTTCAGGAATGCGGTAAGCAAAATGATCTTTTTCATTTTTATTTTATTTGGTTGATTTGAATAAGGTGTAGTTCATGGAAGCGTTATCGCTGTCAGACATGTATAACAAATAGCCGTTCTTCACCGCGATCAGTTGGGCGTTGTAAACGGTGGTCTTTCCACCTAACCGGTTGGAAGCAGTGATACTCCAGTCGCTGAGCCGGAATGGCCCTGCGAAATCCTGTCCGCCGAATTGCGTGGAACCTCCGTTCATATTCGCCGAACGGTACACACTTTTATAGGTGCCATCAGCATTGAATGTGAATTCATCGGTGGTGGAGATCGCATGTGTATAGGCATACGCGTCGGTCAGCACATTGAAATAGTCTACACTACCGCCCCCGCCGCCTTTCCAGGTGCCCGTGATATCATTCTGGGTAAGCGCGAACTTATTGTACGTCAGCATCCGGTCGATATCGTTTGGGTGGGGGAATTGCTGGCGGTAGCTGTTTTCGTTGGCGGCCACGACCACGATCGGCCGGGCACCCCCGCTGTACACGATCTTGATGGCCACGAAACAGGACCGGCCCGTTTTTTTCTCAATGGCCTGGCCCTGCATATGATAAATGACCGGGTATTCTACACCGCTCCATTTTTGTGGTGCACTGACCGTGTAATAAGGTTCCACATATTTACTCCAGTAGTAGGCAGGTGCGTCAGTGGTGTTGGGCCGGGCATCATCCAGCGCCGGATCGATATAGCGGAGTTGTACTTCCATATCGCCCTTCGTTACTTTAACGAAGTCGCTTAGCGCCGTGGCGTACCATCCGTCATCGAAATTCGTATTGGATTTGGTCAGCTTCAGTGATCCCGGTGTGATCGTGTTGTTGCTGACCGGTTTTTCCGGGACAGGCACATTCGCTGTACGCACGAACTTGTTCTCGAAGGGCTTTAAAGCGGCCCTGAACTTTGCGGCGGCGGGTTCGAATTTTTTATCTGAATAGACCGCTACTGTACAGTAAGTGATATCGCCTTTGCTGAAAGTTGAAATACTGATCGTGAAGGGTTGTCTGCCATACACACCTTTCGCCATCCCACTGACCGATCGCCATTCATTCAGGGAGTCGATGCGTTTTGATTCGGGTCCAGCGACTTTTTGAGAAGGGTTTCTGGCTAATAGATCCCAGTTCGCATTAAAATCCTTTTGGACATCCTGCGCTCCCGTCACGGCAGGGTATAAGAACAGCTGACAGTATTGCCGGCCTTCATTTTTATAGTAGTACAGATATTTTGTGTTTTCTTTTAGCTGAAAGCCGGCAGGGATCTCGTAGGAAAAAATATCAAATGATGAAGTTTGCTGTCCGTTCGCCCGGAAGAATATGGCCAGAAGCAGCACAAAGATGATGGGCAGATGTTTCATGTTCCTGTTTTATTGTTTTACAAAAAGGATGGTCCTGGATTCATATGGCGTTTGCAGCAAAGCTGTGTATATCCCCTCCGGCAGTTTTGAAATATCGATTGACCGCTGTGTTTCTCCTGGTTGTGCGGTAGTTTGTAAAACGGCTTTTCCCTGCTGATCGATGATCTTTATCGCTGCGGCTCCGCTTTGTTTTGAAAAGTGGACCATGACCACATTTCTTGCCGGGTTAGGGGATACGGAGAGTATAACGGAAGGGGATACCTTGTAAACGGAGACGATAGCTGAATAACTGAACTTACCGTTCAGATCGGTTTGTTTGATGCGGTAATAGTTCGTTCCGGCCGGCGCGTTGTGATGAATAAAGGAATAGGTACGGATGTCATTGCTGTTACCTGCAGCAGCAACGGTTGCGACCTTTGTATAAGCGATCCCATTCAGACTGTGTTCTATTTCAAACTCCTTCACATCCTTTTCGGAAGCGGTCGCCCATTTCAGCCAAACTGCATTGTTTTGTAACCGGCCCTGAAAGTAAAGCCAGGTAAGGGGCAGCACGCCACCGCAATTGAGTGCCGAGGGACTGTTCTGATTATTGATCGTTCCGTCACCGAGCTGTCCGTCACTATTTCCTCCCCATGACCAGGCCGTATTATCGGCTCTTGTACTTACAGTAAAGTAACTGCCCGCATCCGCTACACTCCAGTTCGTTGCTGTTCCGCATTGTGTGGGAACACTTACTGATGTGTTTGTGCTGATCCCTAATTGACCAAGAAAATTATTTCCCCAGGCCCATAAACTTCCATCTGTTCTGATCGCAACAGAATAGTCTTCTCCTGCAGATATACTTTGCCAGTTCGTACCGGCGCCTGCCTGTATGGGTGTGTTCTGCGGATCGTTCGTGCCATCACCGAGTGCACCGAAATTATTGTTTCCCCAGCTCCATAGCGTTCCATCTGTTTTGATGGCCAGGCTGTGACTCCATCCTGCCGCAACAGTTTGCCAGTTGGTGCCTGAACCGATTTGAACAGGCGTGTATCTGTCCGTATTCGTACCATCACCTAATTCGCCTGAATTGTTCCGGCCCCAAACCCACAGGGTGCCATTGGATTTTGTTGCCATTGAATGATACATCGTAGTTGAGAAACTTTCCCAATCCGCATCAGTGCCGATCTGGAGAGGTGTTCCTACACTATTAGGGGGTGTACCATTACCGCACTGACCAACTGAGTTGCCACCCCATGACCATAAGGTCCCGTTTGCTTTTTTAGCCAATGTATGTTCCGTTCCTGCACTCACTGCCACCCAATCGTTATCCGTTCCGACCTGGATCGGGACATTACTGTCCGTATTCGTTCCGTTACCCAACTCCGATTCTGCATTCCGGCCCCATGCCCACAAAGTGCCATTTGTCTTTATGGCCATTGAATGTTCAGATCCGGCGGAAACAGATGCCCAGTTCGTGGCGGTGCCGACCTGAACTGGAATATAGCTGACCGGATCATTTGTGCCGTTACCCAGCTGGCCTGAATTATTGAGACCCCAGGCCCAAAGGGTGCCATCCGTTCTAATGGCAAGCGTGTGAGCGTAGCCGGCACTGATCTTTTGCCAGCATTGAGCGGAAAGTTGAAACTGTACACATGTTAAGACAAGGAGCAGATAAATTTTATTTTTCATTCCGGTTGTTTTCAGGTCAACAAAACTTCAATAATTCGAATAGGAAAACAATCCCCCGAACGCCTGTTTTTCCCATCCCCTGAACAGGGGATTTTGTTGGAAAAGTTGGGAATGTGTAAAAGGTTGTCTTACTTTAATCCGGATTATTCCTGCCACGCAAATAAGCTCATGAACCGCCTGCTTGTTTTATTCTTCTTACTTCCTTTCCAGCGATCGCTGGCGCAGACCGATCCGGTAAAGGACAGCCTGCTCGCGGTCTTTTCAGCATCAAAAGAAGATACGGGTAAAGTGCTTGCCGCTATTAAGCTTGGGCAATACTTAGAGTATAACGATCTGGAGTCAGCGAAGTATTATTATCTGCAGGCAAAGCAGTTGAGTGAAAAACTGCATTACACCATGGGCGTACTGAAATATTATGCCAACTATACCGCGGTGCTGAATCTGCAAGCCAGGTTCGATTCCGCGCTTTTGCTCAATCAGCAAGCGCTTTCACTGGCGAAGGAATACGGGAATGAAGAGCGGATCATCGTGGCGCAGCAGAATCTCTCCGCCACCTATACATACCTCCTGGATTATGAAAATGCATTGCGGTATCTGTTGCCTTCGGTCTCTTATTTTGAAAAGACGAAGAATGATGTGCGCCTTAGTCTCATCTATGATAACCTCGGTGTGATCTACCGGGAAACAAAACAGTACGATAAAGCGCTTGAATACCATAACAAGGCGCTGACCATTGCCCGTAAGAATGGTGAGCCATACGATATCGCGAATGTTTTATCCAATCTGGGGTTGGCCTATACCAGTTCAGGGAACTATGATACCGCAATGTTGGTCTTGCGTGAATCCCTGGCCATCGCGAAAAAAGAAAGATTCGATAACCTGCTTTCCCTTACCACGGGTAATATCAGTGACCTGCTCATCAAACAGGGGAAATATGACAGTCTCGGTTACTACAGTGAAGAAGGCTTGCGTCTTGCCGCACAGGTGGGCGACAGCCTGATCATGGTGAATAATATATATGGTATCGCTCTGGCGGCTTTTTATGAAAAGGATTTCAGGAAAAGTGAAGAGAAAGCAACGTACGGATTTGCAATGGCGCAAAGGCGGAATTATCCGGAGCCCGCACAGTTATTCGCGGAACTTCTGTCCGAATTGGCGCTGGTGAATGGCGACTTAAAGACCTATGATCATTACAACCGGTTAAGCAGAGCATTGGCGGAAAAGCACTTCAGTGAGAAAATGCAGCAGAATGTACAGATGCTGGATAAGAAATTCGATACGGAGAAAAAAGAACAGCAACTGATCATTCAGCAAGCCACGATCAGCCGGAAGAATACACTGAACTATATTTTCATCGGGAGTACGATCGCATTGCTGCTGATCTCCTTGCTCTCTTACCGTACCTATGCGCAACGCCGCAAATTGCAGGAACAAAAGATCGCCGATCTGGAAAAAGAAAAACTATTGTCCGCTACACGCTCCCTTTTACAAGGCCAGGCTGATGAACGAAGCCGGCTGGCCAAGGACCTGCATGATGGTCTGGGTGGGATGCTCAGCGGCATCAAACTTCAATTGGGAGCTATGAAAGGAAATCTGATCTTATCTGAAGAACATGGCAGGACATTCAACAATGCGCTCACCAAACTGGATGAATCCATCAGTGAAATGAGAAGGGTGGCGCATAATATGATGCCGGAAGCATTGGTGAAACTCGGATTACAGCAGGCCTTACAGGATTTCTGTGATGGCTTATCTGAATCACAGTCCTTTAAGATCAACTGTGAATTCTACGGACTGGAAAAACGCATGCAGCCTGCCGTGGAGATCGTTGTGTACCGCATCGTACAGGAACTGCTCACCAATGCGGTCAGGCATTCCGGTGCTACATCCATACTGGCCCAGGTGATGCGGCAGGAGAATGACCTCTCGATTACGATCGAAGATAATGGCAAAGGATTCGATAAAGGGACAGCATCTCAGGGAGCAGGTTTGAAGAATATTATTTCGCGGGTGGATTACCTGAAAGGTCAGCTGGATATCAAAACGGCACCGGGTGCAGGAACATCCGTTCATATCAATTGTGTGATCGAAGAAAATGGATAAGATCAGGATCATAGTGGTGGATGACCATCCGATGGTACTGGAAGGTATGCGCGGCATGCTTTCCCAGATCGGTTTTGTGGAACTGGCAGGACTGGCTGCCAATGCGTATGAAGCAATGACAATACTCAAGGCATCAGCCGCTGACATCGTTATAACGGACATCAACATGCCGGAGATCAGTGGTATTGAACTGGCCGCTAAGATCAGGACGGAATTTCCGAAAGTGAAGATCATCGCGATGAGCACGTTCAAAGAAAGGAGTTATATCTCGCAGATGATACAGAACGGAGCATCCGGTTATCTGGTGAAAAGCGCTTCAAGGGAAGAGATCGAAGAAGCGATCCTGAGTGTTCACGAAGGGAAATTATATATGAGCCTTGATGTCAGCCTTTCTAGCGCCGATAAACAGGAGATGGTCAATGTCCCGATGCTCAGTTCCCGGGAGAAAGAAGTGCTGCTCTTAATTGCGGATGGCATGACGAATCCCCAGATCGCCTCAAAGTTGTTCATCAGCCTGCATACGGTGGACAGTCACCGCAAAAACCTCCTCACCAAATTCTCGGTTAATAATACTGCCAGCCTGATCAAACAGGCCGCGAAGTTCAATTTGATCTAGGATGATGATCAGGACTGTGGGTTCTGACTATTGACTACCGACTCTAGGCTATAGACTAAAAAAAGCCTCACTGGAACAGTGAGGCTTTTTTGGTAGCCCGTACGAGATTCGAACTCGTATCACCACCGTGAAAGGGTGGTGTCCTAACCCTTAGACGAACGGGCCGTCTTTTGAGCGCTGACCAGGGGCGTCAGTACCGTTTTAGGGACGGCAAAGATAGGCCTGCGACAGTTTTTAGCCAAAACTTTTTCTTATTCTTTTTAGCCCGGCCGTTACGCCCTCCACACCTGCATTTCAGGTGGTTAAATGAGCTCCGGATATGGTCCGGATCAGCCGCCACCCTGACCGGAATTACTCCTTTTCCTAACACCTGTTGTTCTTCTTAATCCTTAACTTCGCCTTCCCAATAACCAAATAAAACGTAGAATCAATCATGAGCACAGTTAAAGTCGCGATCAACGGATTCGGGCGCATTGGCCGCCTGGTGTACCGCCAGATCTATAAAATGGAAGGAATTGACGTCGTTGCTATCAATGACCTCACCAGTCCTAAAGTATTAGCACACCTGCTGAAATACGACAGCGCCCAGGGCCGCTTCGATGCAGATGTAAAAGCTACCGAGAACTCCATCGTTGTCAACGGTGATGAAGTGAAGATCTACGCACAAAAGAATCCTGCTGAAATTCCCTGGGCTTCCCACGGAGTGGACGTAGTACTCGAGTGCACTGGTTTCTTCACCGATAAGGATAAAGCAGCCGCTCACCTGACCGCAGGTGCAAAACGCGTTGTGATCTCCGCTCCTGCAACCGGTGATCTGAAAACCGTTGTGTTCAACGTGAACCACAAGATCCTCGACGGAAGTGAAACCATCATCTCCTGCGCATCCTGCACCACCAACTGCCTCGCACCGATGGCGAAAGTGCTGCAAGACAATTATGGTATCGAAATGGGTGTTATGACAACCGTGCACGCCTATACCAACGACCAGAACACACTCGACGCACCGCACCCCAAAGGTGACCTGCGCCGCGCCCGTGCCGCTGCCGCCAGCATCGTGCCCAACTCAACCGGCGCCGCTAAAGCGATCGGTCTGGTACTGCCCGAACTGAAAGGCAAACTCGATGGTGGTGCACAACGCGTTCCCACCATTACCGGTTCTCTTACTGAACTGACCACTGTACTGAATAAGAAAGTGACCGCTGAAGAGATCAACGCTGCGATGAAAGCCGCCAGCAACGAAAGCTTCGGTTATACAGAAGACGAGATCGTGAGCAGCGATGTGATCGGTATCCACTTCGGTTCACTGTTCGACGCAACACAGACGAAAGTGCTGACCGTAGGCGACAAACAACTGGTGAAGACTGTTAGCTGGTACGATAACGAAATGAGCTACGTGAGCCAATTGGTGCGCACGGTGCATTATTTCGCCGGACTGATCAGTAAATAATCATGAAACAGATTGACGATACGAAGCCAGGGTTTTTGACTCTGGCTTTTTTTTATGTCACACCTGCCTGCCGGCAGGCAGGTAGGCACATGGGGCACATAGACCTGAACACATAGCTGACCCCCGGCACGCCTTTGTTGGTGTTATCACCAACAGCTCGGTTGTAGGAGTAGCGCGGCATCACTTTTTGATCGCAGGTCGTTTCAATTTGTTTGTTGGTGATAACACCAACAAAGGCGTATACGCGGAAAAACCACTCACCAAGATGTAAAAGAATGCAACAATGATTCCCGGATCTGCTTGCAGCTAACAGCTTATAGCTTGCAGCTTTTTCATTAAATTTGAATCCTCAAAACACAAACCATGTCTAAATTCTCTGATCATTCATTCGCCGGCCAGAAAGCCCTTATCCGCGTGGATTTCAACGTTCCTCTCAATGCGGAATTCCAGATCACCGATGATAACCGTATGCGCGCCGCGATACCCACCATCAAAAAGATCCTGAACGACGGCGGCTCCGTCATCCTCATGAGTCACCTCGGACGCCCGAAAGACGGTCCCACCAATAAATATTCACTCAAACATATCGTTCCGCATCTCGCTGAACTGACCGGTGTTCCTGTGCAGTTCGCGGACGACTGCATCGGCGAACAGGCCACACAATTATCAACCGCACTCAAACCCGGTGAAGTATTACTGCTCGAGAATCTTCGTTTCTATAAAGAAGAAGAAAAAGGCGATAAAGCTTTCGCTGAAAAATTATCCAAACTCGGTGATGTATGGGTGAACGATGCTTTCGGTACCGCACACCGCGCGCACGCTTCCACTGCAGTCATTGCACAGTTCTTCCCCAAAGCCAACCGTTTCTTCGGACTCGTTATGGAAGGTGAAGTAGCCAGCGCGGAAAAAGTGATGCACAGCACCGACAAACCTTTTACTGCCATCATCGGTGGTGCCAAGGTATCGGACAAGATCCTCATCATTGAAAATCTGCTCGAACGCGCGACCGATATCATCATCGGCGGCGGTATGGCATATACCTTCATTAAAGCGACCGGCGGAAAGATTGGCAGTTCCCTCTGTGAAGAAGACCGCCTGCAAACGGCCCTCGACCTGCTCAAAAAGGCAGAAGAAAAGGGTGTCAACATTCACCTGCCTTCCGATTCGGTGATCGCCGACAAATTCGCGGCGGATGCCGAGATCTCATCGGCGAGCAGTGACCATATTCCCGACGGATGGATGGGTCTCGATATCGGCGCCAACGCCTGCGAACAGTTCGGTAACGTCATCAAACACTCGAAGATCATTCTCTGGAACGGTCCCATGGGAGTTTTCGAAATGCACAACTTCCAGCACGGTACCCGTAACATGGCGCATTGCATCGCGGAAGCCACGCAGCTCGGGGCTTTCAGCCTGGTCGGCGGGGGTGATTCCGTAGCCGCTGTGAACCAGTTCGGCTTCGCCGACAAGGTCAGTTATGTGTCCACCGGCGGGGGTGCCATGCTCGAATATTTCGAGGGTAAAGTACTCCCCGGCATCGCCGCGGTGAACGAATAAGCAATTTTGTCAGGTCAGGGGTATGGCACTCGCTTTGCGCCCCATACCGCATTGGTCAAAAAAAGACCTAATTTTAGTAAAACAAAAAAACCTACAACCATGAAAGGTACACGTAACCTCACGTTATTAATTATACTCGGCCTGGTCCTCATCCTCGGTGTATGGGGCTGCAGCGGCTATAACGGTCTTGTAAAACAGGACGAATCCGTTAAGAACGCCTGGAACAATGTGAACACAGAATACCAGAAAAGGAATGACCTGGTCGATAACCTCGTGAACACCGTGAAAGGTGCTGCCGACTTTGAGAAATCAACCCTCACTGCTCTGGTGGAAGCACGCGCGAAAGCCACTTCAGTAAATTTCAAGGCCGATGACCTGACACCTGAAAAGGTAGCGCAGTTCCAGGCCGCACAAAGCCAGATCTCCGGTTCACTGAGCCGCTTACTGGCCGTGGTAGAAAACTATCCTGACCTCAAAGCCAATCAGAACTTCCTGCAATTGCAGGGACAACTGGAAGGTATCGAGAACGATATCCGCAACAGTCGTAAGAACTTCAACGATGCGGTGAATACTTACAACGTGAAGGTGCGTTCCTTCCCGATGAATTTCCTGAGTGGTATGTTCGGCTTCTCGAAGAAAGAAGGCTTCAAAGCTGATGAAGGCGCTGAAAAAGCTCCGAAAGTTAAATTCTAAGCATTACCATGCAAGCGAATAAATTCCGCGGCCTCCTGATCGGTGGCGGTGTACTGCTGGTCATTGTGATCTGGATCGTCACGTCCTATAACGGACTGGTGAATAAAGAAGAGAAGATGAAGAAGCAGTGGTCTGAAGTACAGAACACCTATCAGCGCCGGCTTGACCTGATCCCCAACCTCGTTAACGTGGTGAAGGGGCAGGCCGATTTCGAAAAGTCCACCCTGGAGCAGATCGCTAACGCTCGGGCGAAGGCGCTCTCCGGTAGCAGCAACACCGAACTGACCGCTGACAATTATAACAACCAGGAACAAGCGCAGAACGAACTGGCAGGTGCCGCCAACCGGATGATCATCATGATCGAGAATTATCCGGTGCTGAAAGGCACGGCTGCTTTCTCCGGACTGCAAACACAGCTGGAAGGAACGGAACGCAGAGTTCGCGTTGCCAGAAAGGATTTCAACGGCGCGGTTGCGGATTATAATAAATCGGTCCGCGGTTTTCCCGGCAGTATCATTGCAAAACTCTTTGGCTTCAAAGTGAAGGAAGGTTTCAGTGCGGAAGCAGGGGCGGATAAAGCGGTGGAGATAAAATTTAATTAGAGTTCTTTTTTTGTCACATAGACATGGAGGCCATAGAGGCCTGAACACATAGGATTAAACTTGTAGCTTACAGCTTATAGCTTGCAGCTATCACCATGTGTGTCTTTCTCCATGTTCTCTATGGCTATGTGACAAATCTTATCTGCGGTATCTGCGCCTCATCTGCGCGATCTGCGGGAAATAACAAAAAACGTGTTCAACCTTTTCAAACGAAAACAGAAGTTCTTCACTGACGATGAAAACCATCTCATCGTCAAGGCTATCCGCCATGCGGAAGAACAAACCTCCGGTGAGGTACGCGTATACGTGGAGAGCAAATGCCGCTTCATGGACGCGATCGACCGCGCGGCTGAACTGTTCTATAAACTGAAGATGGATAAAACCGAACAACGTAACGCTGCGATCGTCTATGTTGCCGTAAAGGACCGCCAGCTGGCCGTTTTCGGCGATGAAGGCATCCATCAGAAAGTAGGAGATGCTTACTGGAATGAGGTGGTGGCAGAAATGCTCAGCCATTTCAACAAGGACAACTACGCCCAGGGTATCGCCGAATGCGTCATCAGGATCGGCAGCGCACTAAAACAACATTTCCCTTATAATAAGGACACCGATAAAAACGAACTGCCGGACGAGATCGTCTTCGGCCGGTAAGCCATGAAAAAATTATTATTCATACTTGCCCTTTTCTTCTCGCTGCCCGTGCTGGCGCAGGATGATAAGGAACTGCCCGACAAGCCCAATCCCCCGAAACTCGTCAACGACCTGACCAATAAATTCCTCACCGCGGAACAAAAGTCCGCACTGGAAAGCAAACTGGTCGCTTTCGATGACAGTACCTCCAACCAGGTCACGATCGTTGTAGTGGAAGACCTCAAAGGGTATGATCCTACGGATTACGCGACCGCACTGGGACGTAAATGGGCTGTGGGAAATAAAGAATTCAATAATGGCGTTGTCGTTCTCATTTCCACCGGTGGCGGCACCGGTAACCGGAAAGCGGCGATAGCCGTGGGTTACGGACTGGAAGGCGCCTTGCCGGATGTGACCACGAAAGCGATCATCGACAATGACCTCATCCCGAATTTCAAAGCAGGTAATTATTACCGCGGACTGGATGAAGCGACCACCAGCATCATCGAAGCTGCACAAGGAAGATATCAGGCTCCTTCAGGCTGGGGTTCGCGCGGCAATAAGAAAGTGCCCAGCATCTTCACGATCATCATTATCATCATCATTCTCATCATCATCTTCGGCAATTCAAAGCCCGGTAACGGCACCTACGTTTCACGCGGTGGCTTCATGCCCTGGTGGGGCGGTGGTAGCAGCAGCGGCGGCGGTTGGTCCGGCGGCGGTGGTGGCGGCGGCTTTGGAGGATTTGGTGGAGGAAGTTTTGGTGGGGGTGGAAGCAGCGGATCCTGGTAGAAAATTTTGAATTTTGAGTTTTGAATTTTGAGTGAGGGGTCGTTTACAGTTGCAATTTCAATCAATATTCAACAACCTAAAGTTTCCCGCAGATCGCGCAGATCAAGCGCAGATTCCGCAGATAAGTACTAGCAAACTTTAAATAAAAAAGAGGAAGTCATTTGACCTCCTCTTTTTATTTATAATGACATTTCAATTCATCACGCCTGAATTCAAAATTCAGAATTCAGAATTCAAAATTCCGATCAGAATCCTTTCTTCTCGTCTGCCGGTATCTTCGACTGTATATATTCCGCCTGCTCATTCAAGCCTGCTTCTTTCTTCTTCGTCACCAGTCCTTTCAGCAGTACACCGTTGATGAACGGATCGGTCTGGCCTTTGAAGGCTTCGGGGATCGCGTCACGGAAGGTCACGATATCATCCACCGCGCGTTTCACGATATCTGTGTTCTTCGTTTTACCGATGAACTGACCGATCTGTTGCAGCATGTTGAATTTCGCCTGTGTGATGCCGGTTTGCTTTTCAAAACTGCTCAGGACCTGTTCAGCGCTGGCTTCATCGCCTGAACTGATCAGGATCGTCATGATGGCGTTGTTCAACTGACCTTTATTGGGGAGTGCAGCGAGGCGTTTTGCTTCTGCAAGTGCGCCCACACTGTCCACATCCGCTAACGCATCCAGCGCATTGCCGGAAACGGTATAAGAGGAGTCATTCACCGCGGCACGGAAGATCGGTGCATAGGCCGGGTTCTTGTATTCGCCCAGCTTGCTGATGGCGCTGGCTTTCACCGTACGCTTCGGATCGTTCTTCGCGATATCCGCCAGTTTGCTTTCTACAGCAGCCTTCACGTTATCTTTCTTCATGTTGAGGCGGTTGATGGTCAGTCCGCGGAGTCCGTCGAATTTATCATTCAACGCTTCGGTCAGGAATGCCACCGCTTTCGGATCATCCTGTTTCTTGGCAGCGAATTCGATCGCTTCGCGGCGGTCAAGGTATTTACCAGCGTTCTTGTACTGGAAGATGTATTCATCCAGTGTCTTGTTCTCTTTCTTGGTGCAGAGGAGCACTTTATCGCCGTCAAAATTCACGAGGTCGGGTTTGGTAGCCACCGGGAAATAGAACGTATCCGTTTTGTGCTGTGCCCAAACATTATAGCGTACGGGTTTCGTACCATTATATACATCGATCGCGACAGGCAGTTTGAAAATCTTGTCGGCTTGTGTCTGATTCACCACCACTTTCACCTTACCCTCTTCATAGCTGTACTGGATGTCCAGCGTGGGGTGACCGGCGCCATAGTACCATTGATTCCAGTACCAGTTCAGGTCGCGGCCCGTTACTTCTTCAAAAGCCAGACGCAGTTGTTGTGCTTCGGCTGATTTGAATTTGTTGGTGGTCAGATAGAGATTCAGCGCTTTGAAGAATGCTGAATCGCCCACGTAGTTGCGGAGCATATGCAGGATGCGGCCTCCTTTATTATAGCTTACGCCGTCGAATACGTCTTCTTTATCACTGTAGAAGAAACGCACGAGGTCTTTCTTCGCACTGTTGCTGTTCAGGTAGCCCTGCAT
Source organism: Bacteroidota bacterium (assembly GCA_029555415.1). Lineage (GTDB taxonomy): Bacteria > Bacteroidota > Bacteroidia > Chitinophagales > Chitinophagaceae > JAKPSI01. The sequence continues at coordinate 140,055 of JAKPSI010000002.1, forward strand.
GTCCTGGTAATGTTGTGCGTCGCCGGCATCTTTACCGTATTTGTATTCATTCCAGAGTGTTTCGCTGTAATTAGCGAAGGATTCATTGAGGGTGATATTGCTCCAGCTTTCTGTAGTGACATAATCACCGAACCATTGGTGGAACAGTTCATGCGCCACCACCAGTTCCCAGCTATTGCCATCGGTCAGTTCGCGTGCGTCCTGTTGTGCGGCGTCGGAGTGCAGGGTAGCGGTGGTGTTCTCCATCGCGCCTGAAACGTAGTCCCGTCCTGTGATCTGTGCATATTTATACCAGGGGAAATCAACACCTGTGATCCTGGAATAGAAGCCGATCATTTCGGGTGTGAGGCCGAAGATCTTGCGGGCAACGGAAGCGTATTCTTTCTCTACATAATAGCTGACTTCTTTGCCTTTCCATGAATCCTTGATGACCGCGAAATCACCCACACCCATGAAGAACAGGTAGGGGGCATGCGGCAGGTCCATTTTCCAGGTATCGGTACGCGTACCGTCAGCATTCTTTTTCTGAGCAGTCAGTTTACCGTTGGAAAGTGTTACATATTTATCCGGAACGGTCATGGAGATCTCGTCCGTTGTTTTCTGATTGGGTTTGTCGATGGTAGGGCACCATACGGACGTGGCTTCGGTTTCACCTTGTGTCCAGATCTGTGTGGGCTTATTCTTGTCCTTGCCATCGGGGTTGATGAAGTAAAGACCTTTGGCATCGCTGATCGCGGCACTGCCTTTCACTTTCACTTCATTCGGTTTGGCGGTATAGGAAATGAAAATGGTGTAGGACTCTGATCCTTTATAAGAACGGTCGAGTTTGATATGGAGCTGCAGACTGTCATCATATGTATACTTCAGGTTCTGCAGAGTAGCGCCTTTCATCATGGCTACGGTATGGATCGCCATGCCTTTGGCATCGAGCGTCAGTGAATCTGTGGCATAGAAATGAGGTTTCAGCGTGATCCAGGCCTTGCCATACATCCAGGATTTGGCGTAATCGAAGCTGACGTCCAGTTTCGTATGCACCAGATCGTTGATGCGGGTGGAAGTTTCACGGTATTCTTTTTTCCAGGAAGTGTCCCGGGCGGGTTGAACTTGTGCCAGGGCTGCAAGACTCATCATACAGCAGGCGATCAACAGGAATTTTTTCATGTAAGTTCTGATTTTAGTGGAGCAAATGTATATGGAAAGGTGGTAATAAGACGTGGAAAAGGGATGGAAGGTTACGGGATTTAACAGCCTGTTGTAGCATTATTTCAGCTAATTTTGGTCGTCACCAACATCCCGGGTATGAACCGCTTTGTCCTTTCGATCATTCTTTCTTTGACCATGGGGGCCGTCTCCGCCCAGAAGGTCTATTTCGTTTATTTACAGTCGGATCCCGTGCAGCCCTTCTTCGTGAAAATGAACGGGAACCTGTACAGTTCTACCGGTTCGGGTTACCTGATCCTGTCCAAATTGCACGACAGCACCTACAGCTTCACGGTCGGTTTTCCGCAGAATGCATTTCCGGAGCAACAGTTCTCTGTACCGGTGAAGGCGAAGGACCATGGCTATTTGCTGAAGAATTTCGGTGAAAAGGGTTGGGGCTTGTTCGATCTGCAGACGATGGGCATCACGTATACGGAATCGGCACAGCCGGTGAAAAAGGAAGTGGTGGCGCAAAAGGAAACGAAATCAAGTGATTCATTCACGGATATATTATCAAAGGCTGCGGATGATCCCACATTGAAGGAGAAACCGGTAGTGAAGAAAGAAGAACCGAAAGTGGAAGTGAAGACGGAACCGAAGACCGTACCGATGACGATGATCGAACCTGCGAATGCGGTGATACAAACACCGCCTCAGCAAACGGAAACAGTGAAAGGTCCTGAACAGAAAAAAGATGAACCGAAAGTGACCACGCCGGTCGTGCAGACAGAAATTGTAAAGAAAGAAGAATTGAAACCGGTGGCAAGGGATACGGTATCGGATCATAGTTTGAATGAGCTCGTGGACGCGGGGAAAACTAATGAGAAGAAGATCGCTGAAGTATCTGCGCCAGTGAAAGAAGAACTGGTGAAACCCTCTGTGGATGAGCCTTACAAGGCTTCTGTGGTTACGAAACGTTCAGAAAGTTCCACAACGGAAGGGTTCGGTCTGGTGTATATTGATACGTATGCGGATGGAAAGAAGGATACGATCAGGATCCTGATCCCGAATCCGAAACCATTGGTGGTTCCTTCAGCGAATGTCAAAAAAGAAGAGAAGAAATTTCTGGACATTACAACGGATACTCTGAATACGAAAGAGAAAACGATAGTGGCAGTGCAGGATCAAAAGCCGGTGGTTACAGAACAGGAAGTGAAGCCGTTGACAGATACGGTGAGTAAGGTTACTGCTCCTGTAGTTCCTTCCAAAACGAATTGCACGGCGGTGGCTGATGAATCTGATTTTTACAGGGTTCGCAAGAAGATGGCTGCTGCGGAATCCGATGATGATATGATCGCTGAGGCGCGGAAAGGCTTCAAACAGAAATGTTATACGGTGCAGCAGATCCGTAATCTGGGTACTTTATTCCTGTCGGACAAAGGCAAGTATGCTTTTTATGACGAGGCATTCGGCCACACGTCTGAACCCGCGAACTTTGCATCCCTGGAGTCCGACCTTAAAGATCCCTATTATATCAAGCGTTTCAAGGCCATGCTGGGCAATTGATAATTGAATTTCAATTGTCTGATACAATTGTCACATAGGCACATGGTTCACATAGCAATACACACATAGAAAAATAAATAGCAGGTTTACGCAATTCAATTAGTTGGTTAACCTTCTACATTAATGAAGCCTGTATTAATTCATAATTTTTAATTCTTAATTCTCCTTTCTTCCATGCCCCGTTACTATTTAGAACTCTCCTACAAAGGCACCCAATACAGTGGTTTTCAGGTGCAGGAGAATGCGCATACGGTGCAGGCGGAGGTGGAGAAAGCCATTGCAGTATTGCAGCGGGAGCCGGTTCAGTTAACGGGTTCATCGCGAACGGATGCGGGGGTGCATGCGTTGCAGAACTATTTCCATTTCGATTATGAAGGGGTGATCCATCCGCAGTTCGTGTACAAGATGAATGCGATATTGCCGGGTGATATCGTGCTGGAGTCGCTGAAACCTATGCCGGATGCGGCACACAGCCGGTTTGATGCGAAGAGCCGGTTATACCGTTATTACATTTACAGGCATAAGGACCCTTTCCTTGCGGACCGGGCTTATTATTTCCCGTACAGGCTGGATGAGGCGCAGATGCAGACTGCGGCCGGGATACTGAAGGAGTACAGGGATTTTACATCGTTTTCGAAGCGGAATACGCAGGTGAAGACCTTTCAGTGTGAGATCATGGAGAGTGCGTGGGGCTGGGAGGGGGATTGTATGGTGTATACGGTGCGTGCGAACCGGTTTTTGAGGGGAATGGTGAGGGCATTGACGGCCACGATGTTACGCGTGGGAAGGGGTAAAATGAGCATTGAAGACTTCCGTTCTGTTATAGAGGCAAAGGATTGTACGAGAGCCAGTTTTGCGGTCCCGCCGCATGGATTATTCCTCCGGGAGGTCGATTTTGGTCCTGAATACTTCGGGGGGGCAAAAAAAATGGGGGGCTGAAACCCTTTACAGCAGGGCATCTTGCTGATGCTAAGTGTATTATTTTCAATAATTTTTGGGCAGTAAACGGTTCGCTCGTATATTTGCAACCCCAATTGAGAAAAGCGGGACAGTTCTTCGAAAAAAGTGAAACGGTTTTAAGTGAGAAAGTGAACAAAAAAGAGCGAAAAACTTTGTGGTGAATTAAACGCATCGTATCTTTGCTGCCCTTCTTCAAAAAAGGGTTACAGTTCTTCACAAAACAGTTTGAGAATCACGCCAGAATCTCTGAAAATAATTCAGAAAAAATTTTGGTTGTAATACTACGGCCCTTACCTTTGCACTCCCGTTCAAAAAACGGGTGGCTGGTAAAGCCAAAAGATCTTTGAAAGTTGGGAAACAATAGCACTTCTTCAGATAGCCATCTGAAGAAAACAAACAAGGTAAGTCAAGCGAAATAAATTCGATTTGACACGTTAATTTTTCTCTTGAGAATTTTTAAAATGTCAGTATCAAACTTCATTTACAATGGAGAGTTTGATCCTGGCTCAGGATGAACGCTAGCGGCAGGCTTAATACATGCAAGTCGTGGGGCAGCGCAGTGTAGCAATACATGGGCGGCGACCGGCAAACGGGTGCGGAACACGTACACAACCTTCCTTCAAGTGGGGAATAGCCCAGAGAAATTTGGATTAATACCCCGTAATATTATGAAGTGGCATCACTTTATACTTATAGCTCCGGCGCTTGATGATGGGTGTGCGGCTGATTAGGTAGTTGGCGGGGTAACGGCCCACCAAGCCTACGATCAGTAACTGGTGTGAGAGCACGACCAGTCACACGGGCACTGAGACACGGGCCCGACTCCTACGGGAGGCAGCAGTAAGGAATATTGGGCAATGGAGGCAACTCTGACCCAGCCATGCCGCGTGGAGGATGAAGGACCTCTGGATTGTAAACTTCTTTTATATGGGACGAAAAAGGGCCTTTCTAGGTCAACTGACGGTACCATATGAATAAGCACCGGCTAACTCCGTGCCAGCAGCCGCGGTAATACGGAGGGTGCAAGCGTTATCCGGATTCACTGGGTTTAAAGGGTGCGTAGGTGGGTCTGTAAGTCAGTGGTGAAATCTCCGAGCTTAACTCGGAAACTGCCATTGATACTATAGGTCTTGAATTATCTGGAGGTGAGCGGAATATGTCATGTAGCGGTGAAATGCTTAGATATGACATAGAACACCAATTGCGAAGGCAGCTCACTACGGATATATTGACACTGAGGCACGAAAGCGTGGGGATCAAACAGGATTAGATACCCTGGTAGTCCACGCCCTAAACGATGGATACTCGACATCAGCGATACACTGTTGGTGTCTGAGCGAAAGCATTAAGTATCCCA
>JAKPSI010000137.1 GCA_029555415.1 Bacteroidota bacterium
TAATTTTCACGGCTGCGATACTGGCCATGAAGGCCTTCATCGCCTATATCGTTGTCCGTGATCTCTCTGAGGTCAAACTGGAGAATCCTTTTACGGCTGATACCGCCTGGACGCTGGAGTGGATCAGCTATATCCTGCTCGGCATCACCTTCCTCGCCATCTTCACAAATATTCAGGCCGCCTGGTTGCTCAAGAACATGGGTGTGCCCATTCCGAATGCACCGGTGGAGGAGTATGTGTTCGTGACGGTGATCGTGTACGTGATTTCTTTAGTTTTTAAAAGAGGCGTGGAGCTGATCAATCAGAAAGAAGCGAAGGGATAGCTGCAAGCTATAAGCTGCAAGCTACAAGAGGAACGTTTTCGTCTTTGTTGGTGACCTATAAAAGCCTTGTAATTAACGCCTGCGGCGGGCCCAACACAGAGACAAAGAGAATACAGAGTCTCTCTGAAACTTTGTGCACTCTGTATCTCCCTGCCTGCCGGCAGGCAGGTGTGTTGAAAAATTGAAAAAAGGGATGGTATTTATTGGTTCAGCCCGCAGATGCACGAATTAATTCTAAGTGTTCTGAAAAGAACTAAGTACCTAAGTGTTTAAAACCGCAGCCCATTCAAAAACACATCCACCTTCGTTTCCGGCAGCGGCTTCAAACTATACGCGAATAACACCGCAATGAATTTCCCGTTCGTCCAGGCCTTGACCTTGTAACTGTTCTTGTCCGCGTCTTCCCAGTAATCCACCACACCGCGGGTATTCGTATCATTATTGAGGTAATTGCCTTTGCCGTAACCCACGGCTTTCTTCACACTGAAGCTCTGTTTGAGGTAATCGAGGTATTCCACCACGATGTCCTGCGCCTGTTCGATATCGCTAACGGGTTCTTTGAGTTTTACGCAGATCACGCCGTAGTTCACATCACCGTTCTTGCATTCGGAGGTCCATACATCGGAGGAGTCTTCGCTTTTGTCCACATCCCATTTGCCTGGCTCACAGTAGCCGTAGTAGCTGCAACCGGAATTGCTGATGGGGTATTTTTTGAGGGATTGTGACCGGACAGTGAGGCTGATGATTAAGCAGATGGCGATGGCAAGGGTGCGCATGGGTCGGGGTGTTTTAATAAAGGTAATAAGGTTTTTCGTAGATTTCATACATGCGGCGCCTGCGGCGGGCTAACACATAGAGACTTAGTTTACGGAGGACACTTAGATGTAATTAATATTTGAAGCTTTGAATTTTGACTAAGTGGTCTAAGTAATCTATATACCTAAGTGTTAGCCGGCCGCAGGCCAAATCAAATCCATTATCTTGCATTTAATTCGCTTGCTATGACTCAAACTTTCTCATACGGAACCAGTACACTCAGAAGCAGTACCGCTCTCGCTATCGCCCGCGGACAGATCAAAGGCGTGCTCACCCCACAAGCCATCGAAAAGATCCGCGCCAGTCAGCAGGCGGTGCAGGATATCGTTGACAACAAAAAGACCGTCTACGGCGTCAACACCGGCTTTGGCATCTTAGCCAATACCAGCATTTCTCCGGAAGATGCCGTCACGCTCCAGCATAAAATTTTACAAAGTCATAGTGTCGGCGTGGGCTATCCCATTCCCGTGGAAGTGGCCAAGCTCATGCTCATCACCAAAGTGCATGCACTGGCGCAGGGCTTCAGCGGCGTACAACTGGAAACACTGGAACGTATCCTCTGGCATATTGAAAAAGATATCATTCCTGTCGTGCCCGAAAAGGGTAGTGTAGGTGCTTCCGGAGATCTGGCGCCGCTCGCGCATCTCTTCCTTCCGTTGATCGGATTGGGTGAATGTTTTTATAAGGGCAAACGGGTGCCGACGGCTGAAGTCTTTCAGGCCGAAGCCGTGAAACCCCTGCAGCTCGGACCGAAGGAAGGACTGGCCCTCATCAACGGAACGCAATTCATTTTATCGTTCGCCGTTCGCGCGGTGGAACGTATGCATAATTGTTTGGAGGCCGCGGATATTATCGGTGCGATGAGTCTCGAAGCACTCACCGGTACCAAAGCACCATTCGATGCGCGTTTGCATGATCTGCGTCCATACGCTGGCAGTCAACTGGTGGCACAACGGTTGCGTTTGTTACTCGAGGGTTCGGATATCATGCAGAGCCATGTCGACTGTGGCCGCGTGCAGGATCCGTATTCATTACGCTGCATGCCGCAGGTACATGGCGCCAGCCGCAATGCCTGGCTGCACCTGAAAGAACTGACGGAAGTGGAACTGAACGCGGTGACGGATAATCCGATCATCCTCGGTGCGGATGACACGATCAGCGGGGGCAATTTCCACGGACAGCCCATCGCGTTACCACTGGACTATGCCTGCTTTGCCGCGGCGGAGCTGGGGAATATATCGGACCGGCGTTGTTATCTGTTGCTGGAAGGGAAGTGGGGACTGCCGATGCTGCTGATGAAGGATGTGGGACTCAACTCCGGTTTCATGATCCCGCAGTATACAACGGCGGCGCTGGTGTCGGAGAATAAGACCCTGTGCTTCCCCGCGAGTGCGGACAGTATCCCGACCTCATTGGGACAGGAGGATCATGTGAGCATGGGCAGTATCAGCGGACGGAAACTGAATCGTGTACTCGATAATCTGGAATATATCCTCGCCATTGAATTACTGAGCGCTTCTCAGGCGATCGAATTCAGGCGGCCGCATAAGAGCAGTGCAAGACTGGAATTCGCGCATGACCTGGTAAGGGAGTATGTGGGTTTTGCGGAAGAGGACAGGATCTTTGCGGATGATATCAATGCCATTACAGGTATCATCAAGGATTTTTCATTTGTTGCTAAAGTGAATGCTGCGGGTAGTGAATTGAACAACGGATTTGCTGCTTTCAGTTATTAGGGAAGGGCACAGAGGGAAAGCTTAAACACTTAGATCACATAAGACACTTAGGTTCACTTAGGAAAAAGGCCACAGAGATTAGTTCTTTGTGGCCTTTCTCTCTATGTGTATCTATGTGCCTAAGTGCACTATGTGTTTAAGCTTTCTCTCTGTGTACTTATTTTTTAAGTCTTGTGTACGTTTCGATGCTCACCGTGCCATCCGGATGCTTCATCGTTTGCGTGAAACCATCCTTACCATCCATGGTGATCTCGATATCGAATGATTGTCCGCGAACACTGGAATAGGTGGAAGCTTTCATCGACTCTTTCAGTTTTGTTCCGGAAAGCGTGAACGTTCCAAAACCCATACCGGCGTGGGTTTTGCCGGTTGAATCCGGCCAGGTATGTGCCCAGATCACACCGCCGTCCCCATACATTTTGTATTGAAGGCTGGTTTGATCGGTCGTGTCTTTACCATTGATCAATATGCGTTTGGTTTCTTTCCAGGCACCATCCAGATCGGAGGTGGCTCCGGAACCCGTGTGATCATACGTTTCGGTGAGGTCCATGGAATCACCGTTCATGACGCCGATGTTGTGGATGAACTGGGAATAGCCTTTATCGGTTTTGGTGATCATCAGGTTGTACGAAGCGGGCTTGTCATATTTGCTCGTGTCGTTAGCGGTGTAGAACATATTCTCGGTAACGGTGTCGCCGGATTGT
>JAKPSI010000020.1 GCA_029555415.1 Bacteroidota bacterium
ATAGTGTGCTAAATAATTCATTGGGTAAAGGTAAGAAATATAAAAGGCTTTGTTAGCAGAGGAAGTAACTGACTCCAGACTTAATTCCGTTATGCTATGGGAGGCCTTTGGTTTAGAATACTGAATTATTCTTTGGGAGGAAACCCGTTAATCAAAACCTGGAATGCGCATGCTTTCGCCACCTTTAAGGGCGGACTGATGGGCCACGATTCCTGGAGTTGTATAAGCGAGTGCCTCATGGATATCTATTGTTGGCTTCCTGCTGTTGATCAATGCGTCGATAAATTCATGCGTAATGAATACATGGGAACCATCGTGACCGCTATCGTGTCGTAAAGGCTGGGGCAATAAATCTGTTTTCCACCACAGGGGTTGTTGGTAGGTTTCAACGGTATTAGCACCCTGTACAAATCCGCCTTCATCACGACCGGTCTTTTCCGAAATGCGAACAATTGTGGAATCTCCTCCTTCCCCAAGTGGAGAAAAGAAGCTCATTTTGGAGCCTCGCCATTCAGCCCGTTCAGCACCCCGGTAGGCGCCTTTCCAATTCACTTCCACGCGGAATGGCCTTCCCTGGTCAGTTTCAAAAAAGGCGGTTTCATTCCAGAATGGATTTTGATAACGGTTATTCCGGAGTATGGTATCACCGTCGCCCCAGCCCAGGCAACTCACATGCGTTAATCTTTCTCCGGTAACGGAAATCAGAAACGAGGTGCAGTGTGTGGGATAAAGCATTGGCGGAAGACCGTGTCGCCAGGTGGTGGAACCATCGGCTTCAAAATATAAAGCTTCCAGTCCCGGGTGATTATATTCCGCGGCAGCGCTAATGAGTTGTCCAAATTTTCCTTCCTGGAAAAATTTCCGGGCAGATATGGTGTTTTGGCGGTAATAGCTGGTCTCCGCCATCATATACGTTAGTCCTGTTTTTTTTACCGTATCCCGCAGGGAGGCGCATTCTTCCAGCGTCATCACACAGGGTACAGCAGAGAGCACATGTTTCCCCGCTAACAAAGCAGCAGTTACGTGGCGGTGGTGATCTGGCGCCGGCGTGGCAATAAATACTGCATCAATTTTCGGATCCAGAATCAGCTTTTCCAGTGAGGGATAAGTCCGTTTGCATTTGTACACTTTCATCAACAGCTCACGTCGTTCCGGACGAAGATCACTGACCGCTTCCACGGTACAGTTGGGATGTTCATGGAAAAAGAAGCTGGTGCCGAAGCCGCCGCCGATTATACCGATCCGGATCTTTCGTTCTTCACTAAAACGGTTTTGTGCAAACGCAAAACGGGGTGAAATCGCCAGTGCTGCGGCGGACAAGCCAGTTAGATGCAGAAATTTTCTTCTGTTAGGCAATTGAGCTAATGATTCTTCCTTCATAGTGATTATTAATGTGGCAATATGCTATAAAGAACTGCAATAATCAATATTACCATATTTGTCAACCAACACCACACGAACTTTTGTTGAAATAGTATGTCAGATTAAAGATTTGTCCATGAA
>JAKPSI010000043.1 GCA_029555415.1 Bacteroidota bacterium
GCGCAGCGACAGGACGGACGGCGACAGGTAGCGGCGGTGGTTTTCCAGGGCGTGACGGCAGCTGGCCTGGTCTGGGTACGGGATCAGGCTGGCATGAGCAGGCAAGCGGTTGCGTTCCAGCAGTTCCGGATTGTTCCAGTCAGGCCAGGTTCCACGGCCGGGGTAAATCGGCACCTGCATGTTCGGCCTCCTTTTTGACGTTCATCCCTATTCTACCACAGCATGGCTGCTGAACGGCATTCGGGAACAGAAACACCAAATCATCAGAAAGCCGGCATTACCTGGAGCTTTAATAGGGCGACTTGAGCCTTTTTTGTGAAAAACCGTTTGCCTAAATCCCGTCTGCAGCGAAACACCACTGTTGTTTGCGCGAGATGGCGGCACCATAATCCCGGACAACCTAGCGGATATGATCGAAGTGTACTATTACTCCGGCAATGAATAGTCGGTATCAGATCAGCTAGCGCAGGCACGGATATAGGCTAACTTGGGGTGGTGAAACAACTTTCTAACCTTCTCACCATTGCGTTGCATCCGCCGTAAGAAAGATTCTGTCTTGTGGTGCAAATCCGCTTTGGTTCGGGGTCTGATCCCTGCATGGACATCCTTTTTGAGCACATGGTTCAGGTACTCGTCGGGATTGAGTTCCGGTGAATAAGGGGGTATGAAAAAGACCTCGATCCTATCTTTGTTTTTCTCAAGCCAGGCTGCTACCATTTTTCCGTGATGAACCTTTAGATTATCCAGGATAAGATACACTTTTCGCACCACATCCTTAATGAGACGTTTCATGAATTCGATCAAGCGCTGCTGGTTCATGGTCCCTTCATAGATCATAAAGCGTAAGCTCCCGCGTCCTGTGATCGCTGAAATCATGTTGATCCGTTCCTGTTTCGACTCGACCCGCATGACCGGTGTGACACCTCTGGGTGAAAAACCGCGTTGATAATACTCCTGATTGCTGACCCCGGTCTCATCACCCCAGTAAATTTCGGCTTTTTCTGCAAGCGCACGTTTTGCGATCGTCGGATATTCCTCTTTCATGAACCGATCCACTTTGACATCATCTTGTGCATACGCCTTCTTCGTCGGCCTTTGGCAGGTAAACCCCCACCGTTTCAAGTAATTGGTCATGCTTCGCAACGAGACGTTGACCCGATATTTGCGTTTGGCCAGATCACAGACTGCTTGCCGTGTCCAGAGCACATACGACATCCGGACCTGATCCGGGGTCTTGTCGATGATGATGCTCCGAATCTCTTTTTCTTGCTGTTTTGTCAGCAAGGCTCCTGTGCCTGGTTTACGTCCTGACTTTTGCGGCACAATCGCCTCATGCCCGCCCTTTTGATACGCTGACCATATTTCGCTGATGCGATTCACCCGTACACCGGTTAGAGATTCAATCTCCTTACCCTTCAATCCTTTCTTCTTAAGGCGTACGACCTGCCTGCGTACCGTTGCGAGCTCGTCCTGATTCAGTTTTCTTAAGTCAATATAATCCATGCGATAAGTGTATCACAAAGCCAGTAATATTCCTAGTGTTTGTTTCCTAAATAATATATCTATCTGTTGATATTGAAAAATTGCGTGAATGTACACTCCCTATCCCTGAACTGTGCTCAGTTCATTACAGAAGGGATGTGCTATAGATGAAAATTCCTATGTTTCGATCCGTTTTTGCAGATGAAATGCAAGCCTATCTAAATT
>JAKPSI010000023.1 GCA_029555415.1 Bacteroidota bacterium
TCTTTTTCTTTTTCCAACCCGGCGTTCCCGATCACTTTGTCATCATCCATGGCCAGAAAGAGGCAACCGCCATGGTCGATGATGGTACCATCGGGATCGTTGAGCACTTTGAGGTCGTGGCTTTCCGTCAGGCCATACTGATCCAGCCAGGCCAGATTCAGTCTTTTGAAATCGGGCTGGTATTTTGTTTCGTAAGGAATGATGCGGATCATGCGGGGTTCAGACAGGTTTCAAGTTCATCCATCATTTTGGAACTGCCGATGTACAGGGAGCTGCGCTGGTGCAGTTCGGTAGGTTCCACATCCAGTACGCGGATCTTACCATTGGTGGCACGTCCGCCGGCAATGGTCACGATGAACGCAAAAGGATTGCACTCGTACATCAGGCGCAGTTTGCCTTTGGGCTTATCGATGGTGGGCGGATACATGAAGATGCCGCCTTTGATGAGGTTGCGGTGCACATCGGCCACCATGCTGCCGATATAGCGTTGTGTATAGGGGCCGCCATTGGACTTATTCTTACGCTGGCAGATCTGGATATAATCCTGCACCGCCTGTTCATACTGGAAGAAATTGCCGTGGTTGACGGAATAGATGCGGCCGTCCTCCGGGCATTTGATATCAGGATGACTCAGCGTGAATTCACCAATGGACTGATCGAGGGTGAAACCATTGACACCGCGGCGGGTGCCATAGACCATCATGGTGGATGAACCGTACACGATATATCCTGCGGCAACCTGACGCACGCCGGGTTGCAGGAAATCCTCGCGTGTCACAGCGGTACCACGGGGACTCAGGCGGGGATAGACGCTGAAAATGGTCCCGATGGAAACATTGACATCGATATTACCGCTGCCGTCGAGCGGATCATAGAGACAAACGTATTTGGAATTCTTACTGACCTCATCATCGAAGGCCACGAAGTCATCGATCTCTTCACTGGCCACACCGGCGCAGCTGATCCCGTGACGGAGAACACCGGTGAACTGGTCGTTGGCGAATACATCGAGTTTCTTGACGTCCTCTCCCTGCACATTGACGCTGCCTGCGTCACCGAGGATATCGACGAGGCCGGCTTTGTTCACTTCCACATTCACGCGTTTGGCGGCGAGGCCGATATCGCGCAGCAGACTGGAGAGTTCACCGGTGGCATGGGGAAATTCGCGGAGCTGCTGGATGGTGAATTCATCCAGGGTCAGCACTTTACGGTTCACATTCATGGCAGGAGGTTTAAGGTCTTTACAAATGTAAGCGAAACGATCGTTAGCAGGGGAAGACAAATAGCCCAAATATCCCGACATTTGCACCCGTTTCCGTTTAAATGAACAGTATGAAAGTCTTCAAATTCGGTGGTGCCTCGGTGAACAGTGTGGAGCGGATCCAGAACCTGGCGGAGATCCTCAAAGGATTCAGCGGTGAAAAGATCCTGGTGGTGATATCCGCGATGGGTAAAACGACCAATGCGCTGGAGAAAGTGACAGAGGCATTTTATGCGGGCAGAAAAGAAGAGGCGCTGGAATTGTTCAATCAGGTAAAACAGCAGCATCTCACGACGGCGAAATATTTACTGGTGACGCATTATCTGAAATGCGCGGCGCAGCTGAATGATTTTTTCACGGAAGTGGAATGGCTGCTGCATGATAAGCCGGTGCGGAATTACGATTACTATTACGATCAGGTGGTATGTGCCGGGGAATTATTATCGACAGGTATCATCAGCGCATATCTGGAAGAACGCGGGATCCGGAATCAATGGCTGGATGTGCGTGACATCTTCCGGACGGATGATGATTTCCGGGATGCTTCCATTGATTGGGATTACACGACAGCCAGAGTGGAACAGGATGTGAAACCTTTTTTCGCGCAAACCGATCTCATCATCACGCAGGGATTCATCGGATCGACGGATGAGAATGAGAGCACGACGCTGGGCCGCGAGGGCAGTGATTATTCCGCTGCGGTATTCGCGAATCTGCTGGATGCGGAGAGTCAGACGATCTGGAAGGATGTGGAGAGTGTGATGAATGCGGATCCCAAGCAGTTCCCGGATGCACAGCCGATCGCGGAGTTGAATTACAATGAAGTGATCGAGATGGCATATTACGGCGCGCAGGTGATCCACCCCAAAACGATCAAGCCGCTGCAGAATAAAAGTATTCCGTTGCTGGTGAAATGTTTCCTGCAACCGCAGTTACCCGGCACGGTGATCCATAACAGTCATGTAGCAGGCCTCCCTCCCATTATCGTACTGAAAGAAAAGCAGGTGATGGTGACGATGCGCACGACGGACTTCTCCTTCATCGGCGAATCCCATGTAAGTCATATCTATCAATGGTTCGGTGAGCTGCATGTGAAACCCAATCTGACCCAAAACGGCGCGATCCATTTTACGGCGGTACTGGATGATCATGCGGAGAAGATCGGCAAGCTGGCATCAGCGGCCGCATCGGAACTGGAAGTACATGTATCCAAGGGATTATCACTCCTCACGATCCGGCATTACACCAAAGAAGTGTTTGAAAAATTGACAGAGGGCAGAACGATCCTGTTGCGTCAGCAGACGCCGGAAACGATCCAGTTATTGTTACAATAGATCAGTGCGCTTCGACCGAAACGGTCTGCACCATTTTCTTCGCCACCGGTTTATCGGCCAGGATGGCGGGTTGCCAGGTGCCCATCTTCTCCATGCGGGTGATCAGTTCGTCGATGAACTCCTGGTTATTCATACCACTCACGACCTTAAAATTGACGGGCACGCCGTCGCGGTCGATAATGAATTCCACTTTCACATAGGCCTTGGTCATGTTCTTGGGCATGTAGTCGGCCATATCTTTTGCCAGTTGGTCGAGGTAGGCCATGAAGGCATCACCGCCACCCGGGAACTGGGGCCATTGATTCACGGTTTCCGCCACGGAAGGAACATTGCGCACGCGGTGCTGCACGGGAGCTTTCTTCACCGGAGTTTTCTCAGCCACGGCGGCCGCGGGCCTTTTCGGGGGCGCGTTCTCGATGATGTATTCGCCTTTGTCGCCGATGAGTACCACCGGTAACTGATGAAACTTCTCGAAGTAATTATAGGCATCTTCCATCGGGCTGGCGAAGGCCTTGAGTTCGGGATTATCTTTTTCGAGTCCTTCCAGGTAATTCACACTGCGCGTCACATTGAAGCGTACAGGAAAGATATGGACGGGGATGAAATCCTGTCCCTGGTCCTTGGCATGTGCCGCGAGGATATAGAGTTCGTCGATCTGCTGATCGGTGATGGGGATACAACCAACGGTTACGCAGCTGCCATGGATATAAATGCCGCTGCCGGGTTTGAGTGAATCACTGAGCAGGCGGTCGGAAACATTGGGGTAGTTGATACCGAGGGAGAGATAGTAGCTGCTGTTGGGATTGAATTCGTTGATATAATAAAAACCTTCGGGCACCTGGTAATCGCCTTCCATGCGTTTGGGGCCGAGAGTGCCGGCGAGGGCGCAGACCTTATAGGTCTTGAAGAGTTTGAAAGGTTCCTTTATTTCGTTCTTCACCCATACTTCCAGCTGGCTGTCGTATTTGAAGGAACGGATATAAATGTATTTGGCGGGCCAGTCGAGTTTGGCGGCTTCGAATTGTTTCTGGAGGGTATCTTCTTTTCTTTTGAGGGCTTCGCCGGGGCGCTGAAAGGATCGCTGGTATTCAATGAAGGAAGCGGAGGGTCCGCTTTTGGAGACGCCGGGCTGAGCGGAGGCGGGCACCGCGGCACAGATCAGGAGGCACAGGACCAGAAGACAGTTTTTCATGTTCATTACACTTGTTCAACGGGCCAGCCGGTAATTTATTGGCGGGCATATGCAAAGATAAACTAAAAGTATGCCGAAGATAAGGTTTCCCGCAGATCGGTCTCTTTACGTTGTTTTCCAGTGTTTTTCTTGCATTCTGGCAGTTATAACACGGTTTTCAAAAAAACATGATACTCTAAATTGAACTGGTTTTGAAAAGCAAAAGAAAGTCTGTCATGCCGAGGAACGAGGCATCTGCATTGAACACGAAAAGATCCCTCGTGCCTAGGGATGACAGTGACCTAGACACAAAAAGCCCTTTGATTAACTAATAACCTGTCATGCCGAGGAACGAGGCATCTATAGAAATAAATTGAAACAGCCACACAACTATCACGTTTACATTGTCACAAACTCTAAAAAAAGCGTTTTCTATACAGGTGTTTCAAATGACCTGGAAAGAAGAATCATTGAGCATTGGCAAAACAGGGGTAATCCTAAAACCTTTGCAGGCCTATACCATTGTTACAACCTGATCTATTACGAACATTATCATAACATCCATAACGCCATTACAAGAGAGAAAGAAATAAAAAGTTGGCGAAGACAAAAGAAACTTGAGCTGGCCAGAACAATGAATCCTGAACTAAAATTTTATAATAAGGACCTATGTGGAAATTGGCCGCCATTGTGACAGATCCCTCGTGCCTCGGGATGACAATAACCTGGATACTAAAATTCCAATGGATAACCTTTAGTCTGTCATGCCGAGGAACGAGGCATCTTGCAAAAAACATGAGAAGATCCCTTGTGCCCCGGGATGACAATAACTTGGACACAAAAATCTTAATGAATAACCTATAGCCTGTCATGCCGAGGAACGAGGCATCTTGCAAAAAACATGAGAAGATCCCTCGTGCCCCGGGATGACAATAACCTGGATACTAAAATCCCAATGGATAACCTTTTGTCTGTCATGCCGAGGAACGAGGCATCTTGCAAAAAACACGAGAAGATCCCTCGTGCCTCGGGATGACAGTGAGTTGTGGATTAACTAACAAGACGTTAGACAAATACTCCCCAAACCAAATTATCATCCAGTTCAGGAATTTTTCTACATTTGAGTATGCGTCCCGATTTCCCACAAAAGCGTTTCGCCGATCAGCGCAGCAACTTCATATTGCTGATGGTGGCGCTTGCCATGGACAGCCTCTGATCTTGTTTTGGTAACAGGCGAGCCTCTCGCCCTTCTTTTCATTTCAAAATTCAGGATCATGGAAACAAAAACACAACCCGTTCAGACCCCCGTTAACGATTTCCTTCCGCTGGAAGGCACCGACTATGTTGAATTATATGTTGGCAATGCCAAGCAGGCCGCGCATTATTACATGAGCGCCTTCGGTTTTCAGGCATTGGCCTATGCAGGTCCGGAGACCGGCCGCAAAGACAGTGTGAGCTATGCGGTGCGTCAGCATAAACTCACATTCGTACTGACCACCCCGTTGCGGAGTGATAACGATATGGCCGACCATATCTACAAACATGGTGATGGTGTGAAATTCCTGGCGCTGCGGGTACCCGATGCAACCAGCGCGTGGAAAGAAACCACCCGCCGCGGTGCGCGTTCGTTCATGGAACCCAAACACATGAAGGATGAGAATGGTGTGGTGGTCATGAGTGGCATTCATACCTATGGTGATACCGTGCATCTCTTCATTGAAAGGACCCATTATACCGGTGCTTTCATGCCCGGCTTCCGGCCCTGGAACAATCCGCTTTTTCAACCCACGGATACGGGCTTGCTGTATGTGGACCACTGCGTGGGCAATGTGGGCTGGAACCAGATGAATCCCTGGGTGAAATTTTATGAGGAAGTGATGGGCTTTAAGAACATCCTCTCCTTTGATGATGAAGACATCTCCACTGAATACTCCGCCCTCATGAGTAAAGTGATGAGCAGCGGCAGCGGCTTCGTGAAATTCCCGATCAATGAACCGGCGGAGGGTAAGAAAAAATCGCAGGTGGAAGAATACCTTGAATTCTACAACGGTGAAGGATGCCAGCACGTGGCACTCGCCACCAACGATATCGTGAAGACCGTGAAGGAACTGATGAGCCGCGGGGTGGAATTCCTGAAAGTACCGACGACTTATTATGATGATCTGCTGGAACGGGTGGGTAAGATCGATGAGGATATCGAGCCGTTGAAAGAACTCGGCATCCTGGTGGACCGTGATAATGAAGGGTATCTTTTACAATTGTTCTCCAAACCCGTAGAAGACAGGCCCACCCTGTTCTTCGAGATCATTCAGCGCAAGGGCGCGAAGAGTTTCGGGAAGGGAAATTTCAAGGCTTTGTTTGAAGCAATTGAACGAGAACAAGAATTAAGAGGAAATCTATAATGAAGGCCGGAAAAAGGACACAGAGCTAAAACTTAACCACATAGGCACATAGAATCATAGGCTCACATAGTTAGGGCACAGAGCAGTCGATTGCTTTGTGCCCTTTTTCTATGTGTTTCTATGTACCTATGATCCTATGTGTTTAATCTCTTAAAACTCCGTGCCCTTTCACTCAAAACTCAAAATTCAAAACTCAAAATTCTGCAAAGCTTATCTTCGCAGTATGGCGCAGAAATCCCTTCCCCGCATCGGTATCCTCGGTGGCGGGCAACTCGGAAGAATGTTATTGCAGGCAGCGGCCAATTATCCGGTCGAGACCTTTGTGATGGAGAATGATCCGGAATGTCCGGCGGCGCATTTGTGCGACCATTTCACCCTGGGGAATATCAAGAGCTATGATGATGTGCTCGCCTTCGGCAAGGGACTGGACGCAATCACGATCGAGATCGAACACGTGAACATTGAAGCGCTGGAACAGCTGGAACGCGATGGCGTGAAAGTGTATCCGCGGCCGGAGGTACTCAAAACGATCAAGAACAAGATCCTGCAGAAACAGTTCTACGTCAATAACTCCATTCCCACTTCCGCATTCGAGATCGTACATAACCGCACAGATGTACAGGAAAGAAGTTATATGCTGCCGGCCGTTCACAAACTGGCCGAAGGCGGTTATGACGGCAAGGGCGTGCAGCTGATCCGCACGCATGAGGATATCAACAAAGCCTTCATCGGTGCTTCGGTGCTGGAGAAAATGGTGGACATCAAGAAAGAGATCGCGGTGATGGTGGCGGTGAGCGCAACCGGTGAAACGGCATTGTATCCTCCCGTGGAGATGATCTTCGATCCGGTGCTGAACCTGCTCGACTTTCAACTATGCCCTGCCGATATACCCGAAAAGATCCTCTGGCGCGCGGAAGCCATTGCGCTGACGGTGGCGAGGAGTTTCAAATCGCCGGGATTATTCGCGGTGGAGATGTTCATCGACAAAAATGATGAAGTGCTGGTGAATGAGACCGCACCCCGGGTGCATAACAGCGGCCATCATACCATTGAAGCGCATTACAGTTCGCAGTTCGATATGCTGTGGCGGATCCTGCTGCAGTATCCCCTCGGCAACCCGCATGCCATCCTTCCTTCGATCATGGTCAACCTGATCGGTGAAGAAGGATTTTCCGGTCCGGCCGTGTATGAAGGACTTGAAGAAGTACTGAAGATCGACAATGCATTTGTGCATCTGTATGGCAAGAAAGAAACCCGCGGGGGGCGTAAAATGGGACATGTGACGATCATCCACAAAGAGAAGTCAGACCTGCTTCATAAATCGAACAAGATCAAGCACCTGCTCAAGGTCAAGGCCTGATTCCACTTATCCACTCCTGCAACCGCTCATACAGGCTGAATTTCGGACCGGCGAAAGTTCGCTGAGTGTTTGACGTCCAACTATTTGGATTAACCGTTACCTTTAACGGCCTGACCCTTTATCCATTACACATTACCAACATCATGAGAAGAATTTCAAGTCTGGCGCTCGTCCTTTTACTGACAGCCTGCGGGAACAGTGATAAAAAAGACGTGCCCGTTACTACCGGTGGCGGCCCTGGCAAACAACCTCCACTTGCCGTTGAAGCGTATATCGTGAATCCGAGAAGTCTCAGTAATCAGATCGAAGTGCCGGGAAGTATCCTCGCCTTTGAATCCACCGAGATCCATCCGGAAATGTCGGGACGCGTGGTGCAGCTGAATGTGAAAGAAGGTACCGTGGTCAGCAAGGGTACCCTGCTCGCCAAATTGTATGATGGCGATCTGCAGGCTACGCTGAATAAATTACAGGTACAGCTCAGCATCGCACAGGCGAATGAGAACCGTTCATCGCAATTACTGAAGATCCAGGGTATCAGTCAGCAGGATTATGACATGACCCTGCTGAGTGTGAACAATATCAAAGCGGATATCGAGATCACCAAAGCGAATATCTCCAAAACCGTCATCCTCGCCCCTTTCAGCGGCAAGCTGGGATTGAAGAATATCAGTCCGGGCGCATTCGTTACCCCTTCTACCATCATCGCCACGATCGGACAAGTGAATCAGCTGAAGCTGCAGTTCACGGTCCCGGAAAAATATGGCGCGCAGATCAAGACCGGCCAGGATATCGAATTCGTGATCGATGGTTCCAATAAAACATTCCACGCCAATGTATCCGCTACCGAAGTGGGCATTGAAGAGAATACACGCAGTTTGTCCGTTCGTTCCGTCATCAAGGGCAGTGATCCGTTGCTGATCCCGGGCGCATTCGCCACCGTGCAGATCATTCTGAACAAGGACAATAATGCGTTCATGATCCCGACCGGCGCTATTACACCGCAGGGACGCAAGAAGATCATTTACCTGTATCATGGTGGTAAGGCATTATCGACCGAGATCACGACCGGTGTCCGCGATTCTTCCAATGTGGAAGTGCTGACAGGGTTGAACAAGGGCGATACGGTGATCACGACCGGCATCCTGTTCCTGAAACCGAACACGGATGTGAAACTGACCAAAACGAATTGATCCTGGTGTCAAGACATAATTGTAACTAATGAATCTTTCAGAAATCAGTTTAAAGCGGCCGGTACTGGCGATCGTCTGTTCCATCGTCATCATCATCTTTGGTGGCATCGGCTATAAATTCCTGGGTGTTCGTGAATACCCCGCCATTGACCCGGCGGTGGTGAATGTGCGTACCTCCTACACCGGTGCCAGCGCGGAGATCATTGAACAACAGATCACAGAACCGCTGGAGAAAGCGATCAACGGTGTGCAAGGTGTGAAGAACATTACTTCCAACAGCGCGCAGGGCAGCAGCAACATCACGGTGGAGTTCGATCTGGGTGTGGACCTGGAAAAAGCGGCGAATGATGTGCGCGATAAAGTATCCCAGGCCGTGGCGCAGTTGCCGCAGGATGTGGATGCGCCTCCGATCGTTTCGAAGGCCGACTCCGATTCCGATCCCATCATGTTCATGCAGGTGCAGAGCCAGAAGAAAGGATTGCTGGAACTGACGGACTTTGCGGAGAATGTGGTGCAGGAAAGATTACAGACCGTACAGGGTGTGAGTTCCGTCTCCATCTTCGGTAAAAGATATTCCATGCGTTTGTGGATCGATCCCTCCAGGTTGGCGGCCTACCGCATGACCATTGGTGATATCCGCAATGCGCTGGACCGGGAGAACATCGAGTTGCCCGGAGGTAAGATCCGGGGTAACCAGACGCAGTTACTGGTGAAGACCTATGGCAAACTGACGAATGAAACTGATTTCAATGACCTGATCGTCCGTGAAGACGCGAATGGTGTGGTGCGTTTCCGTGATCTGGGTCGCGCTGAATTAGGTCCTGATAATGACGAATCCGCTTCCCGCAAGAACAATGTGCCTTCCGTGAACATCGGTGTGGTGGCCCAGCCGGGTTCGAACCAGATCGAGATCGCGGATGAAGTGAATAAACGTCTGGCAGAGATCAAGAAGGATATGCCTGCGGATATCATCCTGGAAGTGGGTTACGACCGTACCACTTTCGTGCGTAAGGCCGTGAGTGAAGTGAAGGAAACGCTGATCATCGCCATCTCCCTGGTGGTACTCATCATCTTCCTGTTCTTCCGCGAATGGACCATCGCGTTACGTCCGCTGATCGATATCCCCGTATCGCTCATTGGCGCGTTCTTCATCATGTACATTTTCGGATTCTCGATCAACGTACTGACGCTGCTGGCGATCGTACTGGCGACGGGACTGGTGGTGGATGACGGGATCGTGGTGACGGAGAACATCTTCAAGAAGATGGAACAGGGCATGAGCAAACGCAAGGCAGCGCTGGAGGGATCGAAAGAGATCTATTTCGCGGTCATTGCCACTTCCATCACCCTGGCCATCGTGTTCCTGCCGATCGTGTTCCTGCAGGGCTTTGTGGGACGGCTGTTCCGCGAATTCGGTATCGTGGTGGCCGGCGCGGTGCTGATCTCCGCATTCGTATCGTTATCACTTACCCCAGTACTGAATATCTTCCTGACGAATACCAAGAAAGGACACTCCTGGTTCTATAAGAAAACGGAACCCTTCTTCGCAGGCATGGAGAACCTGTACCGTAATTCACTCGGTGCCTTCATGAAAGTGCGGTGGGCGGCGTTCGTCATCATCCTGCTTTCGATCGTTATGATCTACGTGATCGGTAAGAACATCCCTTCGGAGATGGCACCGATGGAGGATCGTAACCGTATCCGTACGACCATCACCGGTCCGGAAGGAACGGACTTCGATTATACCGATAAAGTGAACTACGAGATCACGCAGATGCTGATCGATTCCATTCCGGAACGCTATATCACACTGGCCTTTGCCCCGGGTTTCGGTGGCAGCGGCGGCAGTAACGTATCGGCGATCAGTATGGGACTGGTCGATGCGAGTCA
>JAKPSI010000109.1 GCA_029555415.1 Bacteroidota bacterium
GAACAATAACCCCGATATCGAATTCCACTTCACTTCCGAAATCCATAAATAAGGTATGGTCCTGTTCAGCACCGAGCGTTTACGGGTCCGTGGTTTTGAGCCGGATAAGGACCGCGATCATTTTTTTCTGGTGAACAGTGATCCGGAAGTGATGCAGTATATCCGCAAACCCAAGACCAGGGAAGAAGCGGATGCCTTTCTGGATGAGATCGTGGCCGCCACCCATCCCGGTATCGTAACTGGCCGATGGGCGGTGGAAGATAAGATCACGGAAACATTCCTCGGTACATTCGCCATCATTCCCATTGAAGGCACTTCGGATATCCAACTGGGTTATGCGTTCCTGAAACCTTTCTGGGGAAAAGGTTACGCGACCGAACTCACCAAAGGCGGGTTGAAATATTACTTCGCGAAGACAGGTGCCAAACAGATATGGGCGGTCACCGAAAAAGCGAATACCGCATCACAGCACGTGCTGCTGAAGGCAGGCTTCCGTACAAACGGAAACAAAACCGAAGGGGAGAAGGAAATGCAATTGTTCCTTTATAAGAAATACGGCTGGCCTCAGTAACGCGGTGAGATACCGGTATAGTTCTGCGGCGTTATCTTCTTCAGTTCCTTTTTGATCTCGGCTTTCACTTTCAGTCCATCGATGAAATCATGCATCGCTTTCTTGTCGATCCGGTTATTGCCGCGCGTGAGGTCCTTCAGTGCTTCGTAAGGATTGGGGTATTTCTCCCTCCTTAAGATCGTCTGTATCGCTTCCGCAACCACAGCCCAGTTATTCTCCAGGTCCTCATGGATCTTCGCGTCATTCACCAGCAGTTTGCCCAGTCCTTTTTCGATCGACTTCAGCGCGATGATGGTATGCGCAAAGGGCACGCCGATGTTACGGAGCACCGTAGAGTCCGTCAGGTCGCGCTGCAGGCGGGAGACAGGCAGTTTGGCCGCCAGGTGTTCCAGGATCGCATTGGCCATACCCAGATTCCCTTCCGCATTCTCGAAATCGATCGGGTTCACCTTGTGCGGCATGGCGGATGAACCGATTTCTCCTTTCTTCGTTCTTTGTTTGAAGTACTCCATCGATACATAGGTCCAGATATCGCGGCAGAGATCGAGCAGGATATTATTGATGCGTTTGATACAATCAAAATGTGCGGCCAGGTTATCGTAATGTTCGATCTGTGTCGTGAATTGCTGACGGCTCAGTCCGAGTCCGGTCACGAATTCATTCCCGGCTTTGACCCAATCCGTTTTCGGGAAGGCCACATGGTGTGCGTTGAAATTACCGGTAGCGCCGCCGAATTTGGCCGTGAAGGGAATGCAGATGAATTGTTCCACCTGATTCTGGATGCGTTCCACGAATACCATGATCTCTTTGCCTAATCGGGTGGGGCTTGCGGGTTGTCCGTGTGTATGCGCGAGCAGCGGAATGTCCTTCCAGTTCTCCGCTAATATTCTCAGTTCTGTATTCAGGTTCAGCAGGGCAGGCAGGTATTCGTATTCTATGGAATGTTTCCAGAGTAAGGGTATAGCCGTGTTGTTGATGTCCTGTGAAGTGAGTCCGAAATGCACCCATTCCTTCGCTTCAGCACCACCGCATTTTTCCAGCTCATCCTTCAGGAAATACTCCACCGCTTTCACATCATGATTGGTGGTGGCTTCGATCTGTTTGATTGCCTGTGCTTCATCCGGTCCGAATTTTTCGGCCAGCACCTGCAGGTGTTTCACGGCTTTGGCGGGCAGCTTGCAGAATTTCTTCTTCTCCAGGAAGAGCAGGTACGCGATCTCGATCTGAACCCGGTATTTCATCAGTCCATACTCTGAAAAATATTCGTCGAGGTGCTGTACTTGTTTACGGTAACGGCCATCAACGGCGGAGAGAGCGGTAAGTGGTGTTAATTCCATATCAGGTTCTTTGTATGTCAAGGCGTACCTTTGACCGCACAAAAATAACTCAATTGGAGAAGATTAGGGTCGGTATCGTGAACTACCTGAATACGAAGCCGCTGCTGTACGGATTGGGCAGACCTCCCATCAGTGATCAGATCATCCTGAAGGGGGATTACCCGGCGCGTCTGGTACAACAATTACTGAACGATGAGATCGACCTGGGTCTGATCCCTGTCGCGGCATTGCCCCAGATCCCCGATCACCACATCGTAGGGAATTACTGCATCGGTGCGGAAGCGGAGATCGCTTCAGTGGCCTTGTTCAGTGATGTGCCGATGGAGGAGATCGAAACCGTTTATCTCGATTATCAGAGCCGCACTTCCGTGGCACTGCTCAAATACCTGATGAAGGATTACTGGGGCATCCATCCGGAGATCATTCAGGCCACTGGTGAGGATTACCGCGAAAAGATCAAAGGCACCGCGGCCGGACTCGTGATCGGCGACCGCGCGCTGGAGCAAAGAAAGATCTCCAATTATATCTATGACCTGGGTTCGGAATGGCGCGCCATTACCGGACTGCCATTCGTGTTTGCCGCCTGGATCAGCCGAAGGGAACTGCCCGCTTCATTCATCGAAGCGTTCGACAAGGCCAATGCGATGGGGCTGGAGCATATCGATGAGATCGTGGCGGAGAATCCTTTCCCGCTGTTCGACCTGGCCCGTTATTACAAACTCCATCTCAGTTACAAGCTTGATGATAAAAAAAAGGAAGGGCTTGCGCACTTCCTTCGTTTGATCAGTTTGGATTAAGTCTTATTGCTTACTGAAATGTTTCAGGTCGGAGGTCATCATTTCACTGATCAGCTGATCCAGTGAACAAGTGGCCACCCATCCCAGTTTTTTCTGCGCCTTGGTGGGGTCACCCAGCAGCAGATCCACTTCAGTGGGGCGGTAGTAACGTTTGTCAACACTCACCACATTCTGTCCAACAGGAAGCTGGTACAGCGGGTTGTTGCATTTCACAACATATCCCTTTTCATTTTCTTCAGTGCCTTCGAAGCGCAGTTCGATGCCGCAATGTTCGAATGATTTGATAACGAAATCGCGTACGGTATTGGTGATACCGGTTGCCAGTACGTAATCATCCGGAGTATCCTGCTGCATGATGCGCCACATCCCTTCTACGTAATCACGGGCATGACCCCAGTCGCGTTTGGCATCCAGGTTACCCAGATACAGTGTCTGTTTCTTACCCAGCGCGATCTCTGCAACGGCGCGGGTGATCTTGCGCGTTACGAAGGTCTCACCGCGTACAGGGCTTTCGTGGTTGAACAGGATACCGTTGCAGGCGAACATGCCATAAGCTTCACGGTAGTTGATCGTGATCCAGTATGCATACAGTTTTGCCACCGCGTAAGGAGAGCGGGGGTAGAACGGTGTGGTTTCTTTCTGAGGAGTTTCCTGCACCAGTCCGTACAATTCGGATGTGGATGCCTGGTACACTTTGGTCTTCTTTTCAAGGCCCAGGATGCGCACTGCCTCCAGGATACGCAGTGAACCCATACCATCCACATTGGCGGTATATTCAGGCGTCTGGAAACTGATGTGTACGTGGCTCATGGCACCGAGGTTGTAGATCTCATCGGGCTGTACTTTCTGCACGATGTGCAGGATGCCGGCAGAGTCGGTCAGGTCGCCATAGTGAAGGAAGAAGTTAACGTTGTCTTCATGGATGTCACGGTAGAGGTGATCGATACGGTCGGTATTGATCAGGGAAGCGCGGCGGCGGATACCATGTACTTCGTATCCTTTGCTCAGGAGCAGTTCAGCAAGGTAGGAGCCGTCCTGGCCGGTGATTCCCGTGATAAGTGCCTTTTTTTTCATGTATAAGGGTTTGGGTAAAGGTTTGATGGCGGCGAAAATACAATTTTTGCGGCAAACCTCATAGATGGTAAGTTTGCAGTCATTTTAACACCAAACCGGACAAAAATGGCTGAAACACTGGGTTCTCTATGTGATAAACTGACCATCGTCAAGCTGAAACAGTACCATTCCACCGATCCGGCCCGTTTAGAGAGTCTGGCCAAGCAGGAATCACAGCTGGCCGATGAGATCAATGGTTTCGTGGGAGCCGCGCTGGCAGGGGATATCCCGGCCGACCGCCTGGTCTTTTCAGCCAATAAAGTGTTCAAGAAAGAAGGCAATGAAACGCGGGATTTCAGTGGTCAGATCGGTACTGTTTTCGCCGAACTGGCTGCCGTGAACTGCGATCTGTGGCATGAACAGGAGAAAGTGTATGAGTTTACCAGCGTTCCGGCTGAGGAAAAGGACAAGGTCGTGAACCGCCTGGCCGTCCTGAATCTGGAACGTAATAAATGTATCGACGCGATCGACCGCAGGTTCCAGGAACTGGTCGTTTCCAAACAATAATCATGGCAGCAGCTATCATTTTCGGAAGCAGGGGTCAGGATGCCTATTACCTGACACAGTTACTGACCGGCGCCGGCATCAGTGTAACGGGTGTTTCCCGTTCTGCCGGACCCTGGCTGCAGGGTGATGTGAGCGACCTTCCTTTCACGGAAGAACTCATCGAAAGCCGCAAACCCGATTATGTCTTTCACCTGGCCGCCAATTCAGCCGTGCATCACGGACTGTTGTGGGAACATCAGTCCACCATCGTGAAAGGCACCCAGAACATCCTTGAATCCGTTTACCGGCATTCCAAACATAGTCGTGTGTTCATCACCGGTAGTGGACTCCAGTTCGTGAATACAGGCGCCCCGATCTCTGAAAAAGATGAACTGCTGGCCGGAAATGCCTATACGCTCGCGCGCATTCAGTCTTTGTACGCGGCCCGTTATTACCGTTCGCTGGGCATTAGGACATTTGCAGGACATTTATTCCATCATGACAGTCCGCTCCGCACTGAACATCATCTTAACCGTAAGATCGTGGATACCGTGAAAAGGATCGCGGCGGGTGAAGACGCGCGTTTGCAGATCGGAGATGTGACCGTGGAAAAGGAATTCGGTTTCGCGGGTGATATCGCCAAAGGGATCTTCCATCTGGTGCAGCAGGATACGGTCACTGAAGCCTGTATTGGTACCGGGAAGGCCTACCCGATATCCAAATGGCTGGATATCTGTTTCAGCAGTATCGGTAAGAACTGGGAAGATCATGTGGATCGTAACCCGGCCTTCCGTTCGGATTTCAAAAGACTGGTCAGCGACCCTTCTTCCCTGGAATCGACCGGCTGGAAAGCAGAGACCTCTATTGATGAACTGGCCGCGCTGATGCTTCAATCATCCGGGACAAGCCATGGCGAATAACCCACCGAAAATATTACTGGGCATGCTCGTAGCCAATGGCGATTGCCTGCTGGCAACGGTCCTGGCCCGACAGATCAAGCATGACTATCCCGGTTGTCACCTGACCTGGGCCATCAGCGATCTCTGCAGTTCCGTGATCACCAACAATCCTTTCGTGGATGATGTCTGGATCGTTCCCCTCATCAATAAAAAAGCAGGAGAGCAAGAAGGCTGGTTCAGTTTTCAGGCAGCTGCCCTGCAGCGTAAAGCGGCCGGCGAATTCGATGAAGTGTTCTTCACACAGATCTATCCCACGAATGTGCATGGATTCGACGGCACCACCCGCGGTACGATCTATGCTTCTTATCCGCATCCCGTAACAGTGGACGCGCGTCCGGTACTCCGGCTCACAGCCGATGAGAAGTTGAAAGTGGAACAATATGCTGTTGCGAATAGACTGGCTGATCATAAAACAGTGATGTTATTCGAGTGTTCATCCTTCAGCGGACAATCATTCGTAACAAGCGCATGGGCGCTGGACATTTGTACCGCCTTGCTTGAAAATCATAAGGACCTGCTCATCATTTTATCCACGCACGAGAATATTCCTTCTCATCATCCCCGTTTGCTCGTGGCCAATACACTGGGGTTGCGGGAGAATGCGGCGCTGACACATTACTGCAATTTAGTAGTGGGTTGTTCCAGTGGTATCACCTGGATGGCGGTGAGTGATGCGGCTAAACGCCTGCCCATGGTACAATTCCTGAAAAGAGGAAAGGGTTTTACTTTCGCTTCCGTGGCGTATGATCATCAATACTGGGGACTGGACGCGACTCAGATCCTGGAAACAACGGATCCGGACAAGGCGCATGCCATTCAATTGCTGGAAGAAGTTTTGCAAAAAGGAGTGGCTGCCTGCAAACCGCAGTATCATCAAAACCTGAAACCGCGTTTGATCTCATTACTGAAATACAGTTTCATGTTCTTCCGCCGGGCGCAATTCGGCCGTTCTTTAGGGATCGTGAAAAGATTCGTACTGCGGAATTATATCCGTGATCAGCGCCCGCTTTCCTGAATTATTTTTTCTGTGCTACAAAACCCGCGAAGGTGTAATTGATGTTCTCGAACCAGAAATCGGGTTGGGGACAATCCCAGTCGGCTGTACCAAAAACAGACATGTCCTTCATGTTCGAAAGCAGTCGCTGTTCGAGGTCCTGTTTCGTATAGAAACGGAAGTCCACACGCGGGATCTTATCACCGGGTTTGTAATCCTGTTTGTAATCGCAGGTCAGTACCGCAAATCCGCCGGGGTTCAGCAGTTCAGCGATCTCGGCTACAAAGCGGTTGTCATCTTCCACGTGCTCGATCACGGAAGTAGAGAAGATGATATCGTATTTGTTCTCCATCACGCCGGGTTTGGAGAGGAAGGTCGTGAGGTCATAGTTCAGCACCGGGTCGATGCCATCGGCGGGAATGCCC
>JAKPSI010000138.1 GCA_029555415.1 Bacteroidota bacterium
TTATGCCCGTATTGGAGGCGCAGGCCATACCATTCATACCGGTTCTTGCGAAGCACATCCCGTTCAAAATCCTCCGCGGTATTCGGATTGTAGATATTGTGGCTGCTGAAATAAATGATACAATACTCCTTCGGATTATCATCATTGTATTCAATGATATAATTCGGGTCATTCCGGTAAACCGTATTGACGATCTCCGAATCGGACTGAAAGACAAATGGTTGATTTAACTCCATATGGCTGGGAATAATACACGAAGATGGATGGTGAAAAAATGCTTTACTGCCGTCAGTATCCCGAAATGTCTTTTTTCATAGATGAAATAATAATAAGGATGACTGTTACCCAAAGGTGAATAAAGGGAACGGAGACGCTGGGAAAAAGGAACTTCCCGCTGACACCATTTAGGTGGCTTTTCATTCCTTTCGCAATAGCCGATATATGAAGGCAGGGTGTACACACTGAAACCGTCCCGGATCGCACGCAATCCATAATCATGGTCCCCTATGGAATGCGGGAAGATCGGGTCATTCATCCCTGTTTTCAGGAAAACCGCCTTTGGTATCAGGACAAAATTACCGTTGATGACACTGCAGCGTTTCAGTTGCCCGTCAGGGATCACCTTTGCGCCATTTTTTTCCAGTCCGCCATAAGTGAACTCCTTTGTTATTGCGGATTGCGTTGCACCGCAAATGACCGCTGGTTCCGCAATATCACCGGCGCAATTGATGGCGACCGATAACGCATCGGTGAACATCACCACATCATCATTCACCCATAAATAAAAATCAAAGTCTCCTGCTGCAGCGGCAGATTTCCAGGCCAGATGCATGCCCTTGTTCCAATAAAGTTGTCCGTTACCCAAGATGATATTCACATCCGGGAATTGTTGCCGGACCGCATCACTTGTGCCATCGGTACTTCCATCATCTACCAGAAAGACCTTCATGGAGAAGCCGGTGCCGGCTTCTTTTTGTAAAAAAAGATTTTCGAGGCACCGTAAGGTCTTCTCTTTCCTGTTATGACAGGTCAGCAGGACGGCAATGTCAGGTTTTTGAATTTTCATGATTCTTCTTCGGTTTCAACCGGTACTCCACGGACCCAGTTCCGGATATCATCATTGCTCATTGCCCTGAATTTCTCCGAGAAACAAAGTCCGACAGCGAACCAGCTGAAGTAAAAATACATACTGAAATCAATGGAATTTTCGATAAAGAGCATTAACCAGTGTGCAGCCAGGAACATCGCGATCATCTTGGACAGGAAATTCGCCGATCGCCAGGTCCCGTAAAAAATGGCCATCCCGAGCAGTACCGTATAGATCAGCATGCCCAGAATGCCTGTATGGATAAGTATCTTCAGAAAGCCCACCTCCACACTGGGCCTTTCATCTCCCAGTTCAGCAAGCAATTCAAAATCAAGTTCGGTCTTGTATTTACCATTACTCCCCTTCCCCAACCAGAGTGATTCGGTCGTTACCAGGTCCTTGAACACTTCTTCATACAGGATCGTGCGGGTATCAGCGGCCAGGTTGGACTCTTCCCCATTGGTTACGACATTGTATTCCTTATCATCATCGTTGGCGAAGATGCTTTTGCCGTTGATCCCTTCATACAGAAAATAAAGTGGTACTACGAAAATGGCGACCTGCGCAATCGTAAGTAACGCAGACCCGATCAGACTCCTGAAATAATAGAGCATCAGGAAACCGACGCTCATCCCGATACGGAGCACGTTGGCCCGCCAGGTAAGACCGATACCTACCGCAACGACCGCTACGGCCAATACGACGAGCCGGTCCTTTGCTTTCAGGAACGGTATGAGCAGGATGAAGAAGGCCACCGGTGTGACGATCCTCGGATAAATTTCATTGAAATATTTAACAGCGAGCGGTATCGCAAAAAAGCTCAGTAAGAAGATCAGCAGGCAGAGCCTGATCATTCTTCCGCTCCATTCAAAACACATACCCGCCATCATGGCAAGGGGAATGATGAGCGAGAGTCCGCCGCCCGTATGGATCAGTGTGTTCTTATAATCCTGATATCCGTTTGCTGTGATCATCCCGTGAACGATTGCCACGAAATTCCAGGCCAGCATGAGATAGAACATCACTAAAGCCGGTCGCGGAATATCCATTTTCCACTCCGTTTTTGCCATCAAGGCGATCAGGCAGCCGATCGTGACATACAAAAGGATGAAATAGTTATCGGAATTGATATCCAGTTCCGCGTCGTGAAGGATATATGCGAATTCATAGACGAACAGGCACAGGAACGACAGGAATATGAGCTGGCTTTGTTTCTTCTCTGGCATCATACCCTTTCATTTAATTTAAATTTCAACGTCCCGGCATAGCCGCCCTCATAGAAGCGTTTGTATACCGGATCGGTGCCTTGTCTGTCCAGAGAATCGGTCAGCGAACCATCAGCAGAATAAACGGGATGGACCATCAGTTCCACTTTTCCCACTGTGATCCTGTCCGCATCCGCGATGAAGGAATGCAGCGTTTCGAAATATCCGGAGAATCCCGCCTTTTCTTTCTGCAGCCTACGGTTGATCAGTCCTCTGTACAAGCCTTTCAGCCGGGAGCCGGAACGATAGGTTTGTGCGATCCGCAACGGATAGCCTTTTTCAAGACCCAATTTCAGGAATAGCGGGAAAAATGCAGGTTGTGTATGAACGTGATGGTGTGAATTGATATGTGAGGGGATCAGTCCGGCATCTTCCGCGATCCGTATCTGAGCTGATATCTCCTTATAAAAAGCGTCCCGGGATCTTTTTCCCAGGAATAACAGGCTTTTGGTCGTGACCTCTTTATTCCAGGTACCGTCCTCATTCAGAAATTTTCTGATATTGAAATCTGTAACGGGCCTGCCTTCTGTGAGGTTCACATGCACACCCAATGATGACCCGAAACCGGAATCTTTGAACATAGCGATGGCTTCTGAGGTAGCGGGCATGCCCGTCATCAGTGAAGCACTCTGGATCAAACCCTGCCTGAAACAATGCAGGATAGCACGGTTCACCGGGCCGGAATAACCCAGATCATCGGCATTGATCACTATGTTCAGGTCAGTTGACATTCAAATTCGGATAAGGTTTCTGGTCTTTACATTTTTATCCATGACTTCGGATAGAACTCTTCGGTGATCCTTTTGCTCTTTTCCGGATCCGAGAACAAGCGCAGGGGGCAAATAACGGTCTTATCGTTATTCGGATTCAAAAATCCGCCCCACCAGCTGAATGTACTGTTCGCAAGGATATTATGCCTGCACATGGACATCAGCTGAAGGTCTTTGTAACTGTTATCGCCGGAATTTCCGGTGATGAATTCATGCTTATAATCAGCAAGCCAGGTCAGGTTCGTACGGCACCATTCCGGATTATCGGATATGATATAGAAGACGGCATCGCCGGCCTTTTCAGTAATA
Organism: Bacteroidota bacterium; assembly: GCA_029555415.1. Lineage (GTDB taxonomy): Bacteria > Bacteroidota > Bacteroidia > Chitinophagales > Chitinophagaceae > JAKPSI01. The sequence goes on from JAKPSI010000138.1 coordinate 3,432, forward strand.
TATTTAAATGCATTCGGATAATAATCACTTGAACTGAGTTCAAAGAAGCCGAGCGCGTTATTGACATAATCACCCCTGCGGATATGCACGCTCACCGATGTGCCTGAACGGATCGCCTGCGCCCTTTTTTCATTCACTTCATCCAGCGGGATTTTGAAAGTAAGTTCTTTCCGGATGATGTCCGCATACTCTTCAAAATAGGCCGGATTGCCCCATTGTCCTTCCAGATAATAAAGCGTTCCCGGCTTCAGTTCACGCAGGCCCGCATTGTAACGGCCTGCATCCTTGATGAAACGGAATCCTGGGAGACCGAGTTTGAGGAACGCGTGTGTGATCTTGTACATCGCGAAATACCAGTATCGGCTGATCCCCGAAGCACGCTTCGTACGTTTTCCGATCACCACATCCAGCTGTACCGGAAAGATCCTTTCCAGTTCCATGCCGTTATGGATCCGGGCATAATTATAAGCGCGGATATCCGCCCTCACCTTTATGCCGGGATAACGTAACTGCAAAGCCCGGTAACTGGCGTATTGCAGCATCTGATTACCAAGCCCCGCATCAAAACGTAGAATGATCATTTATGCCATTTTTTTAATGAACCGGGCCGGATTACCCGCCCATATTTCACCCGGAGGAATGCTTTTTGTTACAACGGAACAAGCCCCGATCACCGCGCCATCACCGATCTGAACACCTTTCAGGACGGTTGAATTGGCGCCGATGAAAACATTATTCCCGATCACGACCGCCGCTTTCTGCGTGGATCCGTTCTCATTCGCGTTCCTTTCGGCTACGGACAAAGGATGAAAGTCGGTATCATAAATACAGGTACCGCCACCGATCATGACATGGTTACCAATAGTGATATTATGCTGGCAATTGATCGCCACGAAACTCATGCCCACA